>NZ_CP097332.1:3494914-4193897 GCF_023516435.1 Jatrophihabitans telluris
GGTGCAGGCTCTGCGCGGAACCGGAGTCGGCGTCGCCTCGGTCGCCACGGCTTTCCCGTCCGGCCGCGCGGCGCTGGCCACCAAGCTCGTCGACGTCCGGGACGCGGTCGCGGCCGGAGCCAGCGAGATCGACATGGTCATCGACCGGGGGGCGTTCCTGTCCGGCCGGTACCTGCAGGTCTTCGATGAGATCGTCGCGACCAAGCAGGCCTGTGGCACCGCGCACCTGAAGGTGATCCTGGAGACCGGCGAGCTGGTCACACTCGACTCCGTCCGCCGCGCGTCGTGGCTGGCCCTGTTGGCGGGTGGGGACTTCATAAAGACCTCGACCGGCAAGGTGACTCCGGCCGCGACGCCTCCGGTCGCCCTCGTGATGCTGCAGGCCGCCCGCGACTTCGCCGCGCGCACCGGGGAGGTGCGCGGCGTGAAACTGGCCGGCGGCATCCGAACCACCAAGGAAGCCGTTCGGTACCTGGTGATGGTCAACGAGGTCGCCGGCGACCGCTGGCTCTCCCCGGACACCTTCCGCTTCGGTGCCTCGACCTTGCTCAACGACCTGCTGCAACAGCGCCACAAGCTCAGCACGGGCGCCTACGACGGTGGCGACTATGTCTCGATCGACTGAGGGAAATCCGAAACCATGAACACCGTTGAGCACGCTTTCGACTACGCGCCGGCGCCTGAGTCCCGAGACATCGGGCGGCTCAAGCCGTCCTACGGCATCTTCGTCGACGGCCGGTTCCGCGACGGCCGGGGTGAGGCGGTCAAGACGATCAACCCCGCCACCGAGGAGCCGCTCGCCGAGATCGCCGAGGCCTCCGCCGCCGACGTGGACGACGCTGTGGCCGCGGCCCGGCGCGCCTACGAGGGTCCCTGGGGCTCGATGTCCGGCGCCGAGCGATCGAAGTACCTGTTCCGCATCGCCCGCGCCATGCAGGAACGCGCCCGCGAACTGGCCGTGCTGGAAACCCTCGACAACGGCAAGCCGATCCGCGAGTCCCGCGATGTCGACGTCCCCACCGCCGCCGCTCACTTCTTCTACTACGCCGGCTGGGCCGACAAGCTCGGCTACGCCGGCTTCGGTCCCAACCCGCGACCGATCGGCGTCGCCGGTCAGGTGATCCCCTGGAACTTCCCGCTGCTGATGGCCGCCTGGAAGATCGCACCGGCGCTGGCCACCGGCAACACGGTCGTCCTCAAGCCGGCAGAGACGACGCCCCTCACGGCCATCACGCTGGCCGAGATCATCGCCGAATGCGACCTGCCCGCGGGCGTGGTCAACATCCTGCCGGGCGGCCCGTCTGTCGGTCAGGCCATCGTCGACCACCCGGGCATCGACAAGATCGCCTTCACCGGCTCCACCGCGGTCGGCAAGATGATCCAGAAGTCGGTCGCCGCCTCGGGCAAGCGAGTCTCGCTCGAACTCGGCGGCAAGGCCGCGAACATCATCTTCGACGACGCCCCGCTGGACCAGGCGATCGAGGGCATCGTCAACGGGATCTTCTTCAACCAGGGCCACGTCTGCTGTGCGGGCTCCCGGCTGCTCGTGCAGGAATCCGTGCACGACGAGGTGGTCGCCGCCCTGCAGGAACGACTGCAGACCCTGCGCCTGGGCGATCCGATGGACAAGAACACCGACATCGGCGCCATAAACTCCGCGGCGCAGTTGGCGCGCGTGCGCGCGCTGGCCGACGCCGGGGTGGACGAGGGAGCCCAGCGCTGGTCACCGGAGTGCGTGCTGCCCGACCGCGGCTTCTGGTTCCCCCCGACGATCTTCACCGGGGTCAGCCAGGCGAGCCGGATCGCTCGGGAGGAGATCTTCGGTCCCGTCCTGTCGGTGCTGACCTTCCGGACACCGGCCGAAGCGGTCGAGAAGGCCAACAACACCCCGTACGGCCTGAGCGCGGGCATCTGGACGGAGAAGGGCTCGCGCATCCTCTGGATGGCCGGCAAGCTGCGCGCGGGCGTGGTGTGGGCCAACACCTTCAACCGCTTCGACCCGGCCTCGCCCTTCGGTGGTTACAAGGAGTCCGGTTTCGGTCGCGAAGGCGGCCGGCACGGGTTGGCCGCCTACCTGGAAAGTGAGTTCTGACGTGCCCGCAAAGGCGAAATCCGCGCCGCGCAAGACTGCCGCCGCGCTCGCTGACCCGAACCCTGCCGTGCCGGCCGGCGATCGCGTGACGGTCCGCAAGACGTACAAGCTCTACATCGCAGGCGCCTTCCCGCGCTCGGAATCAGGCCGGTCCTACCCGGTGCACAGCCCCGACGGTGAGCTGCTGGCCCATGCCGCGCAGGCCTCCCGCAAGGACCTCCGCGACGCCGTAACCGCCGCCCGCAAGGCCTTCGGTGGCTGGTCGGGCGCGACGGCCTACAACCGCGGCCAGATCCTGTACCGGATCGCGGAGATGATGGAGGGTCGGCGAGCGCAGTTCGCGGCCGAGGTCGTCGCCGCCGAAGGGATTTCCACCGACGCGGCCCAGGCGCAGGTGGACGCCGCGATCGACCGCTGGGTCTGGTACGCGGGCTGGACGGACAAGTACGCCCAGATCGCCGGCGGCGCCAACCCGGTCGCCGGGCCGTACTTCAACTTCTCCCTGCCCGAACCCAGCGGCGTCATCGGGGTGATCGCCCCCCAGAACAGCAGCCTGCTCGGCTTCGTCTCCGTGGTCGCACCCGCGATCGCCACGGGCAACACCGTGGTGGTCATCGCCTCGGCCGATCGTCCGCTGCCGGCGGTTTCCCTCTCCGAGGCACTGGCCACCTCCGACCTGCCCGGCGGAGTCATCAACTTGCTCACCGGGTCGGTGTCCGAGCTGGCACCGTGGCTGGCCGCCCACCGCGACGTCAACGGCCTGGACCTGACCGGGGTCGAGCCCGCGGCCCGGATTGCGTTGGCCGAGTCCGCCGCCGACACCGTCAAGCGCGTCCACGCTCCGGCGACGACCGATCGGTCGGTGCTCGCCGGCAGCGACCCTGGTATCAGCCGGCTCGGCGTGTTCACCGAGACGAAGACGGTTTGGCACCCCATGGGTGTCTGATGCAGACACCTCTCGGCTAGGTTCACTGGCATGCCGTCCTTCACCGAGCCGATCGTGGCCATCAGCCTGACCTCGAACGCCCACCAAGGCGTCACCCTCTACGCCCCGCCGTGGGAGGACACCGACGGCGAGCAGTGGCAGGGCTTCCTCGGCGACGGTGCCAAAATCGTCCTGCTCGGAACCCCCGACGAACTCTCCGACTGGCTGCAGGCGCACCCGGACCATGACCTCGCCGACCACCCCGCCTGGGAGGCGTTCGCCGGCAAGGGCAAGACGGCCCTCGAGCCGGCCGAGTCGGACCACTACGACTTCGACGCCGTGTACGAGCTGGCGGCCGGCGACGCCGACCCGGTCGTGGTGTCCGAACTCGGCGACACCATCGACATCGCCGCTCGGGTCGCCGACTGCTGCGAGGACGGGGCGTTGCGATCGCTGCTCGGCAACACCCGCGAGTACGCGCTGCTCGTCGAGGGCGAGACGTCCTACAGCGGCAAGGAGGGAGCGGCCGAATGGACCGCTCTCGGCGACGTGATCGCCGACAGCTGGGAGCGCGCGGCCAACCGCCTCAACACCTGGTTGCGCTGGGAAGGTTCGTCGACCGAGACGATCGTCGAATCCGACGACGAGACCGACTGACTCGCCGCGGCGAGCAGCGACCCCGTGGCCTCCGACGCACAGCACGACGCCGTCCCCACGCTCCACACGATCGAGGAGCTGGCAGCTCTGCTCGCCGCCGGCACGGTCTCGGCACTCGGCCTGCTCGAGCACTACCTGGACCGCATCGTGCGCTTCGACCCTGCGTTGGGGGCGATCCTCGCGCTCGACGAAACGGGCGCGCGGGCGGCGGCTCAGGCGGCTGACGACCGCCGGGCCCGGGGTCTCGTCCTGGGTCGGCTCGACGGAATACCCGTGCTGGTCAAGGACAACATCGAGGCGATCGGCCTTCCGGGTACGGCTGGTTCGCGCGCGCTGCTCGGATCGCCACCGGTGCGCGACGCCGGGCTGGTCACCCGACTGCGAGCGGCCGGCGCCGTCATCTTCGGCTCGACCAACCTGTCCGAATGGGCCAACTTCCGCACCACCTCCGGAACCAGCGGGTGGAGCGGCGTTCGCGGACAGGCCAACAACCCCTACGACGTCGGGCGAAACCCGTCCGGATCATCGTCGGGCTCGGCTGTCGCCGTAGCCGCCGCCCTCAGTCCGGTCGCGATCGGTACCGAGACCGACGGCTCCATCGTCTCGCCGGCGGGCCTATGCGGTGTGGTCGGTTTCAAGCCGAGTCGCGGCACCGTCCCCGGTGACGGCATCGTGCCGATCTCGTCCGCGCAGGACATCGCCGGACCGATCACGCGTTCGGTCGCCGATGCCCGCACGTTGTACGAGGTCCTCTCCGACCGACCGATCTACGTGACTAGCCGGATCGACAGAGCCCCCGTCGAGCTCGACGGCCTGCGGGTGGCGGTCTGGACGCCGGACGAGCTCGCCGACGAACCGGCAGTCCGGGCGGTACTGGATCAGGTAGCGGATCTGCTTCGGGCACAGGGCAGCCGGACGTTCGCACGGTCGGTGGCCCAGACCGGGCCGTTCGAGGCCGCCGAGTTCGACGCCCTGCTGTGCGAGTTCGCCACGCAGCTACCGGCCTACCTTCGCTCGCGGCCGGGCCGTCATCCGCGCACCTGGCCCGAGCTGCTGGCCTTCGATCGAGCCGATCCGGTCGAGTTATCGCTTTTCGGTGACGAGAACTTCGCTCTCGCGGCAGTCAGCGCGGGTGCGGGCTCGCCCGAGCACCTGCGCTTGCGCGCCGAGGCTGACGAGCAAGCCGCCCGGGCGATGGCCGGTCTGCTCGACGGGTGCGACGTCGCGGTGACGGTCATGAACCGCCCGGCCTGGCACACCGCCTACGGTCACGGCGAGGACTGGCACCTGCCGACGTCCTCGCCCGCAGCGGTGAGCGGGTGCCCGTCCCTGTCGTTGCCGGCCGGGCTCATCGACGGTCTGCCGGTCGGGGTCCTGCTGATGGCGCGTGTCGGCGAAGACGCGCGACTGCTGTCGATCGGCCAGCAACTGGAAGCCCTGCTGCCGCCGCGGACCCCGCCCGCCGACTTTCGTTGAGGTTGCCCTCGTTGTTCAGGTGCTCGAGCAACAAGGGCAACCTCAACGCGGATGAGCCAGCAACAAGGGCAACCTCAACGCGGATGGGCCAGCAACAAGGGCAACCTCAACGCGGTTAGGCGAGCAAGTCGGCGTAGCCCGGCTTGATCTGGGCGTTGATGATCGCCAGCCGTTCGTCGAAGGCGATGAACGCGCTCTTCATGGCGTTCACCGTCAACCACTGAAGGTCGGACCAGCTGTAGCCGAACGCCTCGGTGAGCAGAAGCATTTCCTTGGTCATAGACGTGTCGCTCATCAAGCGGTTGTCGGTGTTCACCGTGACCCGGAAGTGCAGCCGGCGGAGCAGACCGATCGGGTGCGCGGCGATCGACGGAGCGGCCCCGGTCTGCACGTTCGAGGACGGACACAATTCCAGCGGGATGCGCTTGTCCCGGACGTACTGCGAGAGTCGGCCGAGCCGGGCCGAATCGACATGCTCGTCCAGCGTGCTGCCGGTGACCGCAATGTCGTCGACGATCCGCACGCCGTGGCCGAGACGGTCCGCGCCGCACCACTGCAGGGCCTCCCAGATGGAGGGTAGGCCGAACGCCTCGCCGGCGTGGATGGTGAAGTGGTAATTCTCCCGGCGCAGGTACTCGAAGGCGTCCAGATGCCGGGTGGGCGGGAAGCCCGCTTCGGCTCCGGCGATGTCGAACCCGACGACGCCGTGGTCCCGGTAGGCCACCGCGAGCTCGGCGATCTCACGCGAACGGGCCGCGTGCCGCATCGCTGTGGCCAGTGCCCCGACCCGGATGGTGTAACCCCGCTCGGCAGCGACCGCGACGCCGTCGGCGAATCCGGCCAGAACTGCATCGACGACCTGGGGCAGGGTGAGTCCCTCGCTGACGTGCTGCTCGGGGGCCCATCGAACCTCGGCGTAGACAACGCCGTCGGCCGCGAGGTCCTGCGCGCATTCGCTGGCGACCCGCCTGAGGCCGCCTACGGTCTGCATCACGGCGACGGTGTGGTCGAAAGTCTCCAGATACCGTTCCAGGGAGCCGGAATCTGCCGCCTCGGCGAACCAGCGACCCAGCTCGGCCGCGTCGGTGGAGGGCAGCTTGTCGTAACCGATCTCAGCGGCCAGGTCGATGATCGTCTGGGGCCGCAGGCCTCCGTCGAGATGGTCGTGCAGCAAGACCTTCGGGGCTCGCAGGATGGTGTCGCGGTTCAGTTCGACAGGCATGACAGCAGCCTAGGGCAGCGGCCCGAACCGCCGCGCACAACACCGGTCACGGATCCAACCGGATGCGCACGGCGCGGAACTGACTCGCCGTCGCCTGCAGTATTTTCAGCCGCGGATCGGCGACCGCCAGCAGGGGCCGCGGGCGACGTTCGGCCAGCGCGGCGAGCGCGGCGAGCCGGGGATCGGACAGGGTGGCGGTGACCGCGACCTGATCACCGCCGAGGACGAGCGCCTCGATCCGGTCCTGCTCGGGGACCAGAATCCGGGCCGCCACGTCAGCGGCTTGGCCGAAGGCGGCACGAGCCTGGTTGTCGCGGCGGCGGGCGTAGCGTTGCTGAGACCAGCCGCCGGCCTTGGTCGTGCCTTGCACATAGCCCGATCCGACCTTGGAACTCAGCAGCTCGGCCCCGTGAAAGACCCCGGCCGCGTAGCCCCCGCGGCGCACCAGCAACACCCCGACCCGACGGTCGCGGTTGACCTCGACCGACAGCGAGGTGAGGACCCGGCTGACCGGAATCTCCCACGGCGGGAACGGTAGTTCGAGCCAGGCCCGGTCACCGTCGGCACCGAGCAGCAGGACGCGACTCTCATCGGCGCTGGTCTGGACGGCCCCGTGCCGGTCGGCGAACCCGTCGATCCACGTCGAGATCCGTTCGGGCGCGACGGACACCGTTCGGGCCGAAACCGGCGGATCGTCCATCCGGGCTCAGGCGGTGATGGTGTCGATGATCAACGGGTCGGCGGTGAAGTCGGCGGCCGAGCCGATGTCATAGCCGCCCTGCAGGGCCTGCAGGGCGCGCTCGAATCGCTCGGGATCATCGGCGTGCAACTCCAGCAGCGGCTGGCCGGCCGTCACCGGCTCACCCGGTTTGGCGTGCATGACCACGCCCGCACCGGCCGAGACCGGATCCTCCTTGCGAGCTCGGCCGGCTCCGAGCCGCCAGGCCGCGACGCCGACAGCATAGGCGTCCAGGCGGGTCAGCATCCCCGAGGCCGGGGCCGTCACGACGTGCGTGTGTCGCGCGGTCGGCAGCGGCGCGTCCGGGTCCCCGCCCTGGGCGGCGATCATGGCCCGCCAGGAATCCATGGCCCGTCCGTCGTCCAGCGCATCCTGAGGATCGACGTCGGTGATGCCGACGCCGGCCAGCATCAGCCGGGCCAGCGCCACTGTCAGTTCGATGACGTCGCTCGGGCCACCACCGGCCAGTACCTCGACCGACTCCCGCACCTCCAGCGCGTTGCCCGCGGTCAGGCCGAGCGGCGTGTTCATGTCGGTCAGCAGCGCGACGGTGTTCGTCCCGGCCGCCGTACCGAGCGCGACCATCGTGCGTGCCAGTTCGCGCGCGTCGGCCTCGGTCTTCATGAAGGCTCCGGTGCCGACCTTGACGTCCAGGACGAGAGCCGATGACCCTTCGGCGATCTTCTTGCTCATGATCGAACTGGCGATCAACGGGATCGCCTCTACGGTGCCGGTGACATCGCGCAGGGCGTACAGCTTCTTGTCCGCCGGAGCCAGCCCGTCACCGGCTGCGCAGACCACCGCGCCGACCTCGTTGAGCTGAGCGACGAAGTCGGCGTTGCTGACCGAGGCGCGCCAGCCGGGAATGGCTTCGAGCTTGTCCAGCGTGCCGCCGGTGTGCCCGAGCCCGCGTCCTGACAACTGCGGCACGGCCGCGCCGAGGGCAGCCACCAACGGTGCCAGCGGCAGGGTGATCTTGTCCCCGACGCCGCCGGTGGAATGCTTGTCGGTCGTGGCCCGGCTGACCCCGGACAGGTCGAGCCGCTCGCCGGAGGCGATCATCGCCTCGGTCCAGCGAGACAGTTCCGCCGGTTCCATGCCGTTGAGCAGGATGGCCATGGCCAACGCGGCCATCTGCTCCTCGGCCACCACCCCGCGGGTGTAGGCGTCGATGATCCAGTCGATCTCAGCGTCCGGGATCCGTCCGCGGTCACGCTTGGCGCGGATGACGCTGACCGCGTCGAAGGGTTCGATGCTCTGCGCTGACATGATGGTTACCTTCCCACGCGGTCGATGAGCGGGTCGTCGGCGCCCTGCCCGGGCTAGCTGTTGAGGTCCTGCCGCCCGAAGGCCAGCGGCAGGATGTCGGTCATCGGTACCGGGCCGTCGGCGGTGTCGAGCACCATGCCGGGCGCGGCGAACTCCCAGAGCAACTGGCGGCAGCGACCGCAGGGCATCAGCACCTGTTCGTGCCGGTCGACGCAGGCGAAGGCGACCAGCTTGCCGCCGCCGGTCGCGTTCAGGGTCGACACCAGACCGCATTCGGCGCACAGGGTGAGCCCGTAGGAGGCGTTCTCCACGTTGCAGCCGGACACGATGCGCCCGTCGTCGACCAGCGCGGCGGCACCCACCGGGTATTTCGAGTACGGCGCGTAGGCCAGGTGCATAGCGGCCCGGGCCGCGTGCCGCAGTGCCTCCCAGTCGATCTCGGGCGCCGCGGCGCCCCCGGACTGTTCAGACATGGCTCGGCCCTTTCACCTGGTCGCGTCGAATGATTCTCAACCCGTCACGTAGGGCTGGCCGTCGGCCGCGGGTGGGCGTACCCGTCCGACGAAACCCGCAACCGCGAGCAGCGTGGCCAGGTACGGCAACATCAACAACAGGTTCGGATCGATCGGTGCCCCGGCCTGGGCGAGCAACGCCTGGAACTGGTCGGCGAAACCGAACAGCAGGGCCGCCAGCACCGCACCCTTCGGGCTCCAACGTCCGAAGATCACCGCGGCCAACGCGATGAACCCCTTGCCGGAGGACATGTTCAACTGGAAGGAGCCCAGTGACCCGGCGCCGATGACGAGGAAGGCACCACCGAGCCCAGCGATCGCCCCGGCCAGCAGAACGGCCCGGAACCGCGTTCTGGCCACGTTGATCCCGACCGTGTCGGCCGCCTTGGGGTGCTCACCGACCGACCGCAACCGCAAGCCCCACCGAGTGTGGAACAACCCGAAGTGGACGGCGGCAACCAGCACATATGTGGCGTAGAGAAAGATCGTTCCGGAGAAGAACACCGCGCCGAGCACCGGGATGTCGCCGAGCACCGGGACCTTGTAGATCGTGAAGTAGCCCGGCTCGTTGAACTGCGAGGCGTGCGGGCTGAGCAGCTTGTTGAACAGGAAGCTGGTCAGGCCCAGCGCGAAGACGTTGAGTACCACTCCGATGATCACCTGGTCGACGAAGTACTTGATGGCCAGGGCGGCCAGGACCGCGCCGAGCGCGACCCCGGCCAACACGCCCCCGAGGACCCCCAGCCAGATCGAACCGGCAACGCTGGCCACGACCGCCGTGACGAAGGCGCCCAGCAGCAGCTGTCCCTCGATCGCGACGTTCACGACTCCGGACCGCTCGCCGATCACGCCGGCCAGGGCGCCGAGAATGAGGGGGATGGCCGCGGGGAACAGCATCCCCTGCAGCAGCGACACCACGTTCAGCCCACTCGCGGACCCGGCGATGGACCAGAACATGACGGCCAGGACGAGACCGACGATCGCCAGCGCGGCGCACCACTTGGCGGGAATTCGCTGGCTGATCCGGGCCACGCCGGCCAGGATCACCAACAGACTCAGCAGAATCACGACCGGACGAGCGCCCGGCCCCCAGGAACCGAGATCGAACTTGGCGCCCGGTAACGAGAACTGCAGCAGCGACTTCTGCCCGACCCGCTTGGAAAAGCCCAGCAGCCACAGGGAGAACACGCCCAGCACGGTGATCAGCGCACCCGCCGAGACATGCCGCGGGATCCGGGCCGTGCGCGCGTTGTCGACCGCCACGGCGAGGTTCGTGCTGGCCGTGTCCAGCGATGCTCGTCCGAGCCGCTTGAGGCGGAAGATCGCCTGCACGAGCTTCGGGGCGGCGATGAAGATGACAATGAGGGCCTGCACGACGGTGATGATGTCGATCGGGGCCTGCACGCTCGGCGTGGCCTGCATCTGCGCGCCGCCCTGCCGTAGCGCACCGAAGAGCAGCCCGGCGGCGACCACGCCCCACGGCCGGCTCCGGCCGAGCAGGGCGACGGTGATGGCGTCGAAGCCGATGTTGGAGGAGATGTTCGGCGTGATCGAGTAGGACGTCGCGCCACCCAGAGCCAGCGTCGTCCCGGCAAGTCCGGCCAGGCCGCCGGCGATGGACATCGCGATCATCGTGACGCCGCCCACGCTCATGCCCGCGGTCCGTGCCGCGGCGGGGTTTGCGCCCACGGCGCGCATCTGGAAGCCCAACGTGCTGCGCACCAGCAGCCAGGCCACGAACGCCGCCGCCGCCAGCGCGAGCAGCACGCCGAGGTCGACCCGCAGCGACGCTCCGAACAGATGGGGCAGCCGCGCGGTGCCGTGGATCGGCTTGCTCGACTGCGGGTCGGCCGGCGCCACGATGGAGGGCCGCGCCAGCAGGAACAACAGTCCGAAGCGCGCGACGTAGTTGAGCATGATCGTGGTGATGACCTCGTGCGCCCCCGAACGGGCCTTGAGGAACCCGGCGATGAAGCCCCAGAACGCGCCACCGGCGATCCCGGCGATCACGGCGAGGATCAGGTGCAGAACCGGCGGGAGCTGCACGATGAGCCCGACCCAGCCGGAGGCGAAGGCGCCCGCGATGACTTGGCCTTCCCCACCGATGTTGAACAATCCCGCACGAAAGGCGAGCGCCACGGCGAGGCCGGCCAGGATCAGCGGCGTCGCCGTGTAGATCGTGCCCATGATCGGCGTGAAGACCTCGCTGGCGCTGCCGGTCTGGTTCGGATCGAAGATCGCCCCTTCGAACAAGGCGATGTAGGCGTCGCGCAGGGTGTACCAGGCGTCGGAGAAGAAGTCGGTGGGGTGCTGGAAGAAGTAGCCGAGATCGGAGCGGACCTTGTCGTCGGAGAACACGATCATCAGGCCACCGATGAGCAGGGCCAGCACGATCGCGAGCCCGGTCAGCAACCAGCTGTCCACGCGTCGACGTCCCGAACCACTCGCTGTTGCGGCAGGTCCGGGTGTGGTCTCGGCGGTGGTCGGCGCCTGGCTGGCGGTCATTCGGAATCCTCGCTGTCGATCCTGTGATCAACCTCCGCCAGCACCGACGGGTGGTGCTCGGCCTCGGCCTCGGCCTGTTCGGCCGGTACGCCGGCCATCATCAGGCCGACCGCGTCGCGCGATGCGCCGCTGGGGAGCTCGCCGATGATGCGCCCGCGGTACAGGACGACGATGCGGTCGGCCAGCGCCAGGACCTCATCGAGTTCGGTCGAGACGAGCACCACGGCGGTGGCGTTGTCGCGTTCGGCGACGATGCGTTTGTGGATGAATTCCTGGGCGCCGACGTCCACACCACGGGTGGGTTGGGAGGCGATGAACAGCTTCAGCGGGCGCGACATCTCCCGCGCGATGACCAGTTTCTGCTGATTGCCGCCGGACAGGCTCCCCGCCGGGCTGTCGATGCCCTGGGTCCGGATGTCGAACTCCTCGACGCGCTGGCGGGCATTGTCGGAGATCCGGCCGAGATTCAGCGAAAGCCCCTTCGAGAAAGGGGCATCGTCGTACAGGTCGAGCACCAGGTTCTCGGCGACGGTGAACGGACCCACCAGCCCGTCGTGCTGCCGGTCCTCGGGCACGTAGCCCACTCCGCTGTCGAGGATCTCGTCCACCGAACGGCCCACGACGTCGACGCCGTTGAGCTCGATCCGCCCCGATCGCGGAATCCGCAGCCCCAGCAGCGACTCGACGATCTCCTCCTGGCCGTTGCCCTGCACGCCGGCGAGGGCCACGATCTCGCCCCGGTGCACGCTCAGGCTGATTCCCTCGACGGTGACCGTGCCGCGGTCATCGGCCACCACCAGGTCGGTCAGCTTCAGGGCGACCTCGCCCGGCTGGGACGGTGCCTTGTCCACCACCAGGTTGACGCTGCGGCCGACCATCAGACTGGCCAGCTCGCTCTCGCCCGACGTGGGCGCCGCCTCGCCGACCACCCGACCCCGCCGGATGACGGTGATGCGGTCGGCGATGGCCTTCACCTCGCGCAGCTTGTGGGTGATGAACACGATCGACTTGCCCTCGGCCCGCAGCTCGTTCATCACCCGGATGAGTTCATCGATCTCCTGAGGCGTGAGCACCGCGGTCGGCTCGTCCAGGATCAAGACGCCGGCATCGCCGAGCAGCGCCTTGAGGATCTCGACCCGCTGCTGGACGCCGACCGGCAGCTCCCCGACCACCGCGTCGGGATCCACGGCCAGGCCGTACTGCTCGGACAGTTCACGCACCCGGGTGCGCGCGGTCTTGCGGTCCAACCGGCCCAGGGGCCCGTTCGTCCACTCGTGCCCGAGCATGACGTTCTCGGCGACGGTGAACACCGGTACCAGCATGAAGTGCTGGTGGACCATGCCGATTCCCGCCGCCAGGGCGTCGCCCGGCCCGCTGAACGAGCGCTTCTGACCATCGATGAGGATGCTGCCGTCGTCGGGCTGGTAGAGCCCGTAGAGGACGTTCATCAGCGTTGACTTGCCGGCACCGTTCTCACCGAGCAGGGCGTGGATCTCGCCCGGTTCGACGGTGAGGTCGATCGAGTCGTTGGCGACCAGCGAACCGAATCGCTTGGTGATCCCCTGCAGCTCGAGTCTCATCGTTGCTCTTCCTGTCGTGCGGACGTTCACCCCGACGGTGAGCGAGTCGGGAACGGCGACCAGTCCGGACCATAACCCACCCGGGGCCGTTCGGATCGGCCCTGAACGCACGGGCGCTGCGCTGGTCCGGAGACCAGCGCAGCGCCCGGGCGAACCATGTCGTGCAGCAGCGGGGTGCTTACTTCGGCTGCGACTTCGACTTGATGGTGATCTTGCCGGACTGGATGTCCGCCGCGACCGTCTTCAGTTCGCTCTGCAGAGTCGAGTTGACCTTGGAGGCGAAGTCGTGGAAGTCGGCCAGCCCGACGCCCTGGTTGGCCAAGGTGCCGATGTAGTCGGTCGTGGCGTAGGTGCCGGCGGAGCCGTCCTCGACCGCCTTCTGCACCGCCTGGGCGATGTTCTTCTCGGCCGTGGTCAGGAAGACCGAGCCGTACTGCGGAGCCGAGACGAAACCGTCGGTGTCGACCCAGATGACGACGGCCTTGCCGCCGGACTTGGCGATCGCGGCGCTACCGAGGCCGGTACCACCCGCGACCGGGAAGATGACGTCGGCACCCTGGGCGATGAAGTTGTTCGCCAGCTGCTGACCCTTGTTCTGGTCGGTGAACGAACCGGCGAAGCTGCCCTTCTGGGAGGTTTCGTCCCAGCCGAGCAGGCTGACGCTCTTGCCCTTCTGGGTGTTGTAGTACTGAATGCCCTCCTGGAAGCCGTCCATGTAGACGGTCACCGGCGGGATGTTGAGACCACCGTAGGTGGCAACCTTGCCCGACTTGGAGTAGCCGGCGGCCAGGTAGCCGGACAGGAAACCGGCCTGGGCGGTGTTGAACTGCAGCCCCTGCAGGTTGGTGCCGTTACCGGCCGAGTCGACCTCGACGAAGTGCTGGGTCGGGGCGGCCTTGGCGGCGGCCACGGTCGCGTTGCCCATCAGGCCACCGACCGTGACGATCAGGTCGCACTTCTGGGTCTGCAGCGACTTGATGTTGGTGGCGTAGTCGGTCTCGGTCTTGGACTGGACGTAGCTGACCTTGGCCTTGCCCGCTGATTGGGCGGCCTGCATGCCCTGCCAGGCGGCAGCGTTGAAGGACTTGTCGTCGATACCGCCGGTGTCGGTGACCATGCACGCGGTGTAGGTCGCCGCCGGCGCGGAGCTGCTTGCGCCCGAGCCGCCCGCGGAGGTCGTGGTGGTGGTGGTGCTGCTGCCCTTCTTGGACCCGCATGCACTCAGCAACAGCGCTGCCGCGATCGCGGTCGCGATAACGGCCGTCCCGCTGTAGGACTTGAGATGACGCAAGACCGTCTCCCTCGTATTCTCGTCTCGCAGAGGCGGTCTGCCTCCGATCGATTGCGAACGTTAGCCGCCCAATGTGACGCCGCTGAAACCGGATGAGCCTTTGTCACCCGATTGTTGTGCGCTCGATCGTGGCCTACGGACGCATCGGACACCTTCGGCGAACAACGCCCAGCGCTGGGCGGCGGACCTGTCAACAAGCGCTAATGACCAGATCTTCATCCAGGGCGCGCGATGATGCCCCGGACCGTTGACGATCGCTGACCCGATCAGACCGGGACGATGTCGGCCGCACCGAGCCGGGCCGCGTCGGCGGTGGCATCGTCGGGTTGTTCCTGGGACTCCCGTTCGGCGGCGACCCGGGCGATGTAGTGGTCGACCTCGGTATCGGCGTGAGCTGCGTCCCACCCCAGCAGCGGTTTCATCAGCGCGGCGACCACCGGTGCGGCGGACACGCCACGGTCCCAGGCCTCGATGGAGGCACGCGTACGACGCGCCAGGACATCGTCCAGATGCCGTGCCCCTTCGTGGGTCACCGCGTAGACGACCTCCGCGAGCAGGTAGTCGTCCACCCCGGGCAGCGGCTCGGCCAGTGCTGGATCCGCCGCGACCAGCTCCAACAGGTCGTGGGTGAGCGAACCGTACCGGCCGAGCAGGTGCTCGATGCGCGCCACGTGCAGACCGGACGATGCGGCCAAAGCGTGCTTCTGGTTCCGGATCCCTTCGAAACCGCCCGCGCCGACGAGCGGAATCCGCTCGGTGCACGAGTCCGGCACCCGGGCGTCCATCCCCCGCACGGCTTCGTCCACGGCGTCCTTGCCCATGACCCGGTACGTCGTGTACTTGCCGCCGGCGATCACCACCAGACCGGGCACCGGGTGACCGACCACATGTTCACGCGACAGCTTCGAGGTCGATTCGGATTCGCCGGACAGCAGCGGCCGGAGGCCGGCGTAGACCCCTTCGACGTCGGCGCGCGACAGCGGTGAGGACAGCACCGAGTTGACCTGGTCGAGCAGGTAATCGATGTCGCGGGCACTGGCCGCGGGATGGGCCAGGTCCAGGTTCCAGTCGGTGTCGGTGGTCCCGATGATCCAGTGCCGGCCCCACGGGATCACGAACAGCACCGAGGTCTCGGTCCGCAGGATGATGCCGGTGGTGGACTGCAGCCGGTCGCGCGGCACCACGAGGTGCACGCCCTTGGACGCGCGCACGTGGAACTGCCCGCGGGTGTCGGCCATTCGCTGGGTCTCGTCGGTCCAGACGCCGGTGGCGTTGATGACCTGCTTGGCCCGCACGTCGAACTCGTGGGCGGTCTCCAGATCGACGACGCGGGCCCCCACGACGCGCTCGCCCTCCCGCAGGAAGCCCAGCACGCGTGTGCGATTGGCCGCCCGAGCCCCGAAGTCGACGGCGGTACGCACCACGGTCATGGTGTGCCGGGCGTCGTCGACCTGAGCGTCCCAGTACTGGACCGCTCCGGTGAGCGCGTCGCTCTTGAGGCACGGCGCCTCGCGCAGCGCCCGGCGCTTGGAGAAGTGCCGGTGGTGCGGCAGGCCACGACTCGACCCGCCCGCCGTCCCCATCGTGTCGTAGAGCAGGACACCGGCGCCGACGTAGGGGCGCTCCCAGCCGCGATGGGTCAGCGGGTAGAGGAAGGACACCGGCCGGATCAGGTGCGGGGCGATGTGCTGCACGAGCAAGCCGCGCTCGTGCAAGGCCTCTCGCACCAGTCCGAAGTCGAGCATCTCCAGATAGCGCAGTCCGCCGTGGATGAGCTTGCTCGAGCGCGAGGACGTGCCACTGGCCCAGTCCCGGGCCTCGACGATGGCCGTCGACAGCCCGCGGGTGACCGCGTCCAGCGCCGCGCCGGCACCGACCACGCCACCACCGACGATGAGGATGTCGAATTCCTTCTCGGTCTCCATCGCGGCCAGTGCCTCGGCCCGGTTCTGCGGCGACATTGCGGTTGTACTCACGAGATGGTGCCCTTCGAGGAGAGAGTTCTCAGTGATCGACGACGAAATCGGACGGCCGGCCTCGGCCGCGGCCGGGTGTCAGCTGACATCCACCCAGTCCAGGGTGCGGTCGACGGCCTTCTTCCAGCCGGCGTATCCATCGGTGCGCTGCGCCTGGGACCAGGACGGTTCCCAGCGCTTGGACTCGTTCCAGTTCGCCCGCAGCTCATCGGTGTCCTTCCAGAACCCGACCGCCAAGCCCGCCGCGTACGCCGCACCGAGGGCAGTCGTCTCCGCCACCACCGGCCGGCTGACCGGAACTCCCAGAATATCGGCCTGAAGTTGCATGCACAGGTCGTTGGCGGTCACGCCGCCGTCGACCTTGAGAACCTCCAGCCTCACCTGGGAATCCTGCTCCATCGCCTCGGAAACGTCCCTGCTCTGGTAGCAGATCGACTCCAGAGTCGCGCGAGCCAGGTGCGCGTTCGTGTTGAAGCGGGACAGCCCGACGATCGCGCCCCGGGCGTCCGAACGCCAGTACGGGGCGAACAGCCCCGAGAAGGCCGGCACGAAGTACACCCCACCGTTGTCGGAGACCTGACGGGCCAACGTCTCCACCTCCGACGCTCCGGAGATGATGCCGAGTTGGTCGCGCAGCCACTGCACGGCCGAGCCGGTCACGGCGATCGAGCCTTCCAAGGCGTAGACGGGTTTGTCAGCACCGAACTGGTAGCAGACGGTGCTCAGCAGTCCGTGCTCGCTGCGGACGAGTTCCTCGCCGGTGTTGAGCAGCATGAAGTTGCCGGTTCCGTAGGTGTTCTTGGCCTCGCCGGGGGCGAAACAGACCTGCCCGACGGTCGCGGCCTGCTGATCGCCGAGGTCGCCCGTCAACCTGATCCCGGCCGCCGCTGCGGGGAGGCGGATCTCGCCGTACCCGGCCGGGTCGGAGGACGGGCGGATCACGGGCAGCATCTGCGGCGGTATGCCGAAGAAGGACAGCAGCTCGGAGTCCCAGTCCAGCGTTTCCAGGTTCATCAGCATCGTCCGGCTGGCGTTGGTTACGTCCGTCACGTGGACGCCGCCGTTCGGGCCGCCGGTCAGGTTCCAGATCAGCCAGGTGTCGGTGTTTCCGAACACGGCATCGCCGGCCTCGGCCGCGGCCCGCACTCCGTCGACGTTGTCCAGGATCCACTGCACCTTGCCGGCCGAGAAGTAGGTCGCCGGGGGCAGGCCCGCCTTGGCCCGGATCACCTCGCCGCGACCGTCGCGCTCCAAGGCCGAGGCGATCCGGTCGGTGCGGGTGTCCTGCCAGACGATCGCGTTGTAGTACGGACGTCCGGTCCGGCGGTCCCACACGACAGTGGTCTCGCGCTGGTTGGTGATGCCGAGCGCGGCGAAGTCCGACGGCGCCAGACCGGCCTGGTTGATCGCCGTCTGCAGAACCGCGCTGGACCGCTCCCAGATCTCGACGGGGTTGTGCTCGACCCAGCCCGCCCGGGGCAGGATCTGTTCGTGCTCGAGCTGATGCTTGCCGTGCTCGTCACCCGCATGGTCGAAGATCATGAATCGGGAGCTGGTGGTGCCCTGGTCGATCGCGCCGACGAAGTCAGCCATGGGTGGACTCCTTGGTCTGTAAGGGGAAACCGATCAGCGGGCGGCGGCGCGCCAGCCCCGGACACCGATCGCGCCGATCGCGGTGCCCAGCCCCAGCGACACCACCACGAGCACCAGGTGCACGAGGAAGAAGCCGGTCGCGCCATGGTTCCACGAGCGGGTGTCGCCCCAGATGTTCTTCAGGAATGTCGGCCAGATCCACCAGGACCAGACACCGAACGCGATCAGGAACCCTGAGACCCGCTTGGACAACATCACCACTGGATTATCCCTGCGCGGCGCTTTCGCCTCTGCCACCCGTCTCCCGTAGCCTGGCCCGGTGCGCCGTTTCACCCCGTTTCTCAACGCGGCGGCCCTGTCCGGGCTAGCGGCGATGGCCGGAACGAGCGCCCTGGCGGCCCCCGGACCGGCGGCCACGTCCGCGCCCCTGTCGGCGCCATCGGCCACCGTCACCCCCACCGTCACCGCAACCGCAACCGTGACCCTCACCGCCCCGCGGCCTACCGGCCCCGGTACCTCCCCGCAGGCACCGGACCCCCACCCGCCCGCGGGCGGCCTGGCCCCCGACGGCAGCGTCCCCGGCGGGCAGCAACTGGCCCGGCGCGGCTTCATCCTCCCCGCCGGGGCGAAGAAACTGCCCAAGAGCATCACCGCGAAAGCGTGGGTGCTGTCGGACCTGGACACCGGCGAGATCCTGGCGGCACGGGATCCGCACGGCCGCTACCAGCCGGCGAGCATCCTCAAGACGCTCACCGCGGTGACCGTGCTGCCCCACCTGCCCGGCTCGCGGGTGATCACGGTGTCCAAGTCCGCCGCCTCGGCGGAGGGATCGGCCGTCGGCCTGCTCGCCGGCGCCCACTACAGCGTCGACCAACTGTTCAAGGCCCTGTTCCTGGTCTCGGGCAATGACGCGGCGCAGGCCCTGGCCGAGGCCAACGGCGGGGTGGCGCAGACGGTGGCGCAGATGAACGCCGAGGCCGCGCGGCTCGGCGCCTACGACACCTACGTCCAGACGCCGTCCGGTTTGGACGGCTGGCAACAGCTGACCTCCGCCTACGACATGAGCCTGGTGCTGCGGGCGGCGCTGGCCAATCCACGCTTCCTCGCCTACGACCAGGCCCGCAAGGCGAGCTATCCCCCGAAGCGGAGCAGGTTCGGGTCGGTCGGCGGTTATGAGTTCGACAACCAGTCAGCCGACTTCCTCGACGGCGTCCCCGGGGCATTGGTCGCCAAGACCGGCTATACCGACGCCGCGCTGCACACCTACATCTGCGCGCTTCAGCGCGGCGGACGCCGGCTGGGCATCGTGTTCCTGCGCAATCAGCGCTGGCCCGTCGACCAGTACCAGCAGGCTCAGGCGCTGTTCGAGTGGGCGCTGGCCCTGCCCCGCAGCGTCCAACCCGTGGGGAAGCTCGCGGGGGCCATAACCAACGGTCCTGCATCCAAAGCCGCGGCGCCCAATCCCAGCACGCCCATCGGATCGAGCCCGACGCCGGCCGAGGGCCACCCGAAGGCCGCGAGACCCGACGGGGCGACGCAGGCCACCGTGGTGCGGCCAACGTCGGCGGCCTGGCTGCAGCGCGGAGCGCTGGCGGCGATCAGCGTGACGGTGGTGATTGCCGCTGCCGTCGGCGCTGCAGGGCGGCGACGCCTGCGCCGCCGATCGCCGCGCCGGCGCTGATCAACCCGGCCGCGAGTCCGATCGGCGAAACCGGCGGCGGGCCGGGCCGCTCAGCCCGTGCGCGCGCCAACGACGACGGCACCTCATCGACCAGCAGTTCCGGTTGGGACACCGGTCGCGCGGTGGCCGCCCACGCCACGCAGAACAGCAGATACCTCGAGACGAGGTCGATCCAGATGAGAATCCCCAGCACCGGCGCGATCACGGCGACCGCCGGGGACTTGGTGGCCCGCTCGATGTAGATCGTCCCGACCAGCTTCAGTACCTCGAAGCCGATCGCCGCGATCAGCGTGGTGCGCCAGGCCACGGTTCGTGCCACCTCGACGTCCGGCAACCGGATCAGCAGCCAGCCGAAGACGAGCATGCTGCCCAGGATGCCGAGCGCGATGCCCAGCAGTGCGGTGACGGTGCCCGCCCCGGTCACGTCGTTCAGGCCCAGCTTGCGCAGCAGGAGCCCGCCCGCGGCGGTACCCCCGGCCGTGACCCCGAGCGAGACCACGATGCCCAGGCCGAGCCCGATCAACACCATCGCGTCGGACAGCTTGGCCGCAAGGAAGGATCGTTTGGCCGGCGGCAGCCCCCACACGGTGTCGATGGCGGTGCGCAGGTTGGCGATCCAGCCGAGCCCGGTCAGCAGCAGGCCGACCAGGCCGACCAGGCCGACTCCGGCGCGGTTGTTGATCGCGGTCTTGACGGTGGTCGTGATCGTGCCCCCGAAACTGCCGGGCACGTTGTCGTTGATGGACTTGTACAGATCATTGGCCAGGCCAGGGTGAGAGGCCAGCACGAAGCCGAGGATGGCCGCCCCGAGCAGGATCAGCGGGAACAGCGCCAGAAAGCTGAAATACGTGATCGCCGCGGCCAGATGGTCACCGTGGTTGAGCTTGTAATGCTGATAGCCCCGCACTACGTGGGCGATGCCGGGACGCCGTTCCTTCAGTGAAAGCCACGCGTCAGCGGCACGTCGGCGCATCCCACCGATCCGATCCCCGATGCCCATCAGGACCCCGTGAGTGCGAACTCCCGGCGGGCGTGCCAGGTCCGATCCGGGTCCTGGCAGTACATGACGAACGAGGCGACCCGGAACTGGGCGACGAACTCACGCAGCGCCTCGAACGCCTCATCGAGCGCCGCGTCGCCGATGTCGTGCGCGACCGTCACGTGCGGGTGGTAAGGAAACTCCACCTCGCGCACGATCGGGTCCTTGCGCACGGCCCGTTCCAACAGCTCACATTCGGCGATACCTGCTGAGACCTGGACGAAGACCACCTGCGAGACCGGCCGAAACGTTCCGGTACTCGACAGCCGCATCACGAACGGACCGACCTGCTCGGCCGCCCAGGCCAGATGGTCCTCGATCTTGGCCAGCTCGTCCTGGGCGAACTCGGTCGGAGGCAACAGCGTGACGTGGGTCGGGATCCGCGAAGCCTCCGGATCGCCGACTCGGCGGCGCCATTCGGACAGGACCGTCGCATGCGGCTCGGGGATCGCGATGGCGACGCCGATCGTGATCATGTCGGTCATCCTGGTCACCCTACTGGCCCGATCGGCGGCTCATCGAGCGCTCGCCGCCACCGAGGTCTGGTGCACCGGCGGCAGGAAGCCGACCGCTTCGTAGGCTCGCGACAACGTGACCGACGCAACCGCCGCGGCCTTGGCGGCGCCGTGGGCGAGCAGCCGGTCCAGCTCGGCCGGGTCGTCCAGCAACTCGGCCGTGCGGGCCGCGAACGGCTGAGCAAACGCGATCACCGACTCGGCCACGGCGCCCTTGAGCCGGCCGTAGCCCTGGCCGGCGAATTCCGCCTCCACGGCCTCGATGCTCAGTCCGGTGAAGGCGGCGTGAATGGCGATCAGGTTCGACACCCCGGGCTTGTGCGCCTCGTCGAAACGGATCTCGCCGTCCAGATCCGTCACCGCTCGCTTGAGCTTCTTGCTGATCGTCGCCGCGTCATCGGCGAGGTAGATGGTGCCCGCGTCCGGTCGTGACTTCGACATCTTCGCGCTCGGGTCCTGCAGATCGAGGATCTTGGCCGCGGCTTTGGGGATGTAGGCGTCCGGAACGGTAAAGGTCTGGCCGTAGCGGCTGTTGAAGCGCTGGGCCAGGGTGCGGGTCAGCTCCAGGTGCTGGCGCTGGTCCTCCCCGACGGGTACGTAATCGGCCTGGTACAGCAGGATGTCGGCCGCCTGCAGGATCGGGTAGGTGAACAGGCCGACGCCCTGGCGATCCGCGCCGCCGCGGGCCGACTTGTCCTTGAACTGCGTCATTCGGTTCGCCTCACCGAATCCGGTCAGGCATTCCAACACCCACGACAGCTGAGGGTGTTCGGGCAGATGCGATTGCACGAACAGTGCACACCGGTCCGGGTCCAGGCCCGCGGCTATCAGCTGCGCCGCCACGATCCGGGTCCGTTCCCGCAGCGCGGCCGGCTCGGGAGGATCCAGGGTGATCGCATGCAGATCGACGACGCAGTAGTAGGCGTCGTAGCCGTCCTGCATCGTTACCCAGTTCTTGACCGCCCCCAGGTAGTTGCCGAGTTGCATGGAATCGCCGGTGGGCTGGATTCCGGACAGGACACGCGGACGGGCACTCGCTGAGCTCACAGCGCCCATCTTCGCATTCAGCCGCAGGCCGACCCTGTCGACCCCGACGCACCCGGGACCGAAGCGGCGCCCGTGGTCGTGGCGCCGGCCGCGGCCGGGCCCGCTGCCGAGCCGTCCGCTCCAACCGCCGAGGTGGCGCCGGAGCCGGACGATCCTGCCGACCCCGAGGACGATGCGCCGGCCGACAGCCTCGCCGACAGCCTCGCCGAGATCCGCGCCGCGATGCTCGACCGGAGGTCGGTCGATGCTGTCGTCGAAGCAGTCGGCGACCCGCTCGTCGGGGTGGCGGTCGGTGTCGCGCTGGCCGTCGGGCACGGCAACGGTGGCCGCGAATTCGAAGCCGAGCTCGAAGCCGAGCTCGATGCCGAGCCGGACGGCCCGGTGGACGGAACTCGGGGGCCCGGGCGGTGGGTCGGGCTCGGGTCGGCGATCGGCTCGGTGCCGTACGGGCTCTCGGTCGGCTTCGGCTTCACCTTGGTCACATCGGTGACGACCGGCAGCAAGGACCCGTCGGTGGCGACCGCCCCGGTGCGGTAGGCGCGTCCCCAGGTCAGCACGGTGTTGAGGTAGCTGGCGTTGTTGTTGTAGCTGAGCACGGCTGCGGCCAGACCGGCCGACGTCGCCAGATCACGCCCGCCGGCGCACAGGTAGTGACCAGCGGCCAGCGTCGCGTCGAAGACGTTGTTCGGGTCCTTCTTGCCGTCACCGTTGCCGTCCGCGCCCCAGCCGGCCCAGGTACTCGGGATGAACTGCATCGGCCCAACCGCGCGGTCGTAGCTCGTGTCGCCGTCCAGGACGCCGTGATCG
Organism: Jatrophihabitans telluris; assembly: GCF_023516435.1. Classification (GTDB taxonomy): domain Bacteria; phylum Actinomycetota; class Actinomycetes; order Mycobacteriales; family Jatrophihabitantaceae; genus Jatrophihabitans_A; species Jatrophihabitans_A telluris. Next base: position 3,517,841 of record NZ_CP097332.1, read on the forward strand.
GTGTCGGTGATCACCGCATCGCCGGCGATGGAGCCGTTCAGTACCGGGCCGAGGATGCGTCCGCGGGTGGTGCCGTCCACGTAGAGGCGACCCGACTCGGCGTGGCCGGATTCGGTGTGACCGATACCGGCCAGCAGCCACCACGGCAGATGGCACGAGCGATCCTCGGCCTTCACCACGTCGGCCGCGTGGTGATAGGCCTTGAGCACCAGTTCCGGGATACCGAGCGAACCGACGTCCGTGGCCGCCACCAGCTGGAACCGCGGCGCGCTGGACGTGGCACCGGGCTGGGGTGCCGCCGACGTCGTCGGCTCCGCCGGGACGTTGGTCGACGCGGTCGGGACCACGTCGGCCGGCACCCAGGACGTTCGGCCGGCGGATGGGGCGACCGCGGCGTCGGCGGCGATCGGCCGGCCGGGACTTCCCGCCGGGCCGAACGGGCCACACAGCAGCAGCAACGTGACCGCTGTGGCCGTCAGACCGACGGCTGAGGGTCGGCGCAGTGCCCGCCGGACGATCCCGGGAACGGGGATCGTCGGTCGGATCAATCCGGCTGCGAAACGAGGGTGGGCCACGTTATTAACCAAACGGCGGAACGGATGCTTACTTGAGCGGTGTCATCAGATCATCACGCTGATACGTGAGGAGTACCACCGATTCCAGCAAATTAGCGGTGAATTACAGATCCGTCATCGCTGCCCGGCTGCCCCTGAGCCGGTCGCTCGGGACCGGCCGACGCGGGATCGGCGCCGGAGTCGGCACTCGGCAACGGCTGCACCCGGATCCGTGCCGTCCGGCGGCCGTCGACCTCGATGACCTGCAGCAGTCGCTGGTTCACGGTGACCTCGTCGCCGACCTTCGGCAAGCGTCCGAGGCGAGCCATCACGAAGCCCGCCACCGTCTCGTAGGGGCCTTCGGGCAGTTCCAGGCCGGTGTAGGAGGCGAACTCGTCGAGGTTCAGGCGGGCGTCCAGCTCGACCACACCCCCGGTGAGCCGGCGGGACTCGTCGTCCTCGTTGTCGTACTCGTCGCGGATGTCGCCGATGATCTCCTCGATCAGGTCCTCGAGGGTCACGATGCCGTCGGTGCCTCCGTATTCGTCGACGACGATGGCCATGTGGTGCCCCTCGCGGCGCATTTCGCTCAGCGCCGCCAGGACGTTCTTCGATCCGGGCAGGACTTTGATGTCACGCACCAGGTCGGCGACGACCCGAGCGCGGTCGTGTGAGGGATCCACCCCCGGCGCTCCCAGGATCAGGTCGCGGATGTGCACGAAGCCCAGGACGTCGTCGTTGCTCTGCCCGGTCACCGGGTACCGCGAGTGCGGGGAATCGCCGGCCAGCCTGGCAGCCCGGCTGATCGTCGTGCCTCCTTCGAGGAAGGTGACCTCGGTGCGCGAGATCATCACGTGACTCACAGTGCGCTCCCCGGCGGCGAAGACGTCGTCGATCAGCCGTCGTTCGTCCGAGGACAACGACTCGTGAGCGGCGACCAAACCACGCAGTTCTTCCTCACTGATCATGTCGCGGCCGGCCTTGGGGTCGCCGCCGAGGATCCGGACGACACCGTTCGTGCTCGCCGACAGCATCCAGATGACCGGCCGGAGCAGTCGAGCCATCCGGTCCAGGGTGGGTCCGAAGAACAGCGCGGTGTTCTCCGGCCGCTGCAGGCCCAGCCGCTTGGGGGCGAGTTCGCCCAGGACCAGGGTCACCAGCGAGATGACCAGCGTGACACCGACGATCCCGATCACCCCGGCGAGGGTCTTGCCCACTCCGCGCTCGATCAGCGCCTGCTTGGCGGCCTCGGACAGAGTGACCGCGCCGAAGGCCGACGACAGCAGGGCGGTGGACGTGACGCCGATCTGGACAGCGGCCAGGAAGCGGTTCGGGTCCGACAGCAACCGGGCGACCGACTGACCCCGGCGCCCGGTCTCGGCCAGGGCCTTCGCCTGACCCTCGCGCAGTGACACCAGCGCGATTTCGGCCGCCACAAAAAGGCCTTCCACCACGATCAGGCCGAGGACGATCGCGACGTTGAGGAGAGTGCCGTTCATGACGGGCGGGCGTCTCCTTCTTCACTGCGGGTTTCGCTGCGGGGCCTCGGGGCGGGCGGCGGCGTTTCGGTGGCAACCGTCCGGTGTAAGCCCGAGTGTAAGGTCAGCGGCTCGGTTCGTACTTCGGAGGCATGAAGGCTATGCGAGTGTTGGTGACCGGCGGCGCCGGTTATGTGGGCAGTGTGATCTCGGCCCAACTGCTGGCCGGCGGCCATCAGGTGACCGTGCTCGACAACCTCTCCACCGGGCACGCCGACGCGGTCCCGGCCGGGGCGGAGTTCGTCGAAGCCTCGATCACCGAAGCCGGAAACGCCTTCGCGGCCGGGGGATTCGAGACCGTCGTGCACTGCGCGGCCAAGTCGCTGGTGGCCGAATCGGTCGCTCAGCCCCAGCTCTACTGGGACAACAACGTAGGTGGTTCGCTGGCCCTGCTGGAGACGATGCGCGAGCACGACGTCCGCCGGATCGTCTTCTCCTCCACCGCGGCGACCTACGGTGAGCCCCAGAGCGTGCCGATCGTGGAGGACGCCCCCACGGCACCGACGAATCCCTACGGCGCCAGCAAGCTCGCGGTCGACCACATGCTCACCAGCTACGCGAACGCGCACGGGTTCGCCGCGGTCAGCCTGCGCTACTTCAACGTGGCCGGCGCCCTGCACACCGACGCCGTTTCTTTCGGTGAACGGCACGCGGTCGAGACCCACCTCATTCCGATCGCCCTGCAGGTCGCGGCCGGCCGGCGACCGGCGCTGAACATCTTCGGTACCAGCTACCCCACGCCGGACGGCACCTGTGTGCGCGACTACATCCACGTCCTCGATCTGGCCGACGCTCACCTGCGCGCGCTGCAGTGGACCGAGTCCCATGCCGCCGAGCATCTGATCTGCAATCTCGGCTCCGGGTCCGGCGACTCCGTGCGAGAGGTCGTCGAGGCCGTGCGCACCGTGACCGGCATGCCGACCCCGGTGGCCGAGGCCGACAAACGCCCTGGTGACCCTGCAGTCCTGATCGCCTCCAACGAGCGGGCGCGCCACGTGCTGGGCTGGTCGCCGGCCCTGGACCTGACCCGAATGGTCAGCGACGCCTGGACGTTCGCCCAGTCGGTCCGGCAGGGTTAGCCCGTGAGCTCATCTGCCTCGTCTGCCTCAGCTACGACCGGATCGGGTCCGGTTTCGTGGCGGTCGCCCGGACGCGTGAACCTCATCGGTGAACACACCGACTACAACGATGGTTTCTGCATGCCGCTGGCCATTCCGCAGGGGTGTGACGCGACGGTCTCCGCGGTGGACGACCCGGTGCTGGAGATCGTGTCGGCGCAACGCGACCGTCCCGTCGAGGTCGAGCTCGCCCGTCTGAAGCCGGGGGCACTGAGCGGCGAGGACGCGTGGGCCGCCTACGTCGCCGGCTCGATCTGGGCACTGATCGAGCGCGGCCACGAACTGCCCGGGCTGTCGGTGACCATTGACAGTGATGTCCCTGTCGGGGCCGGGCTGTCCTCCTCGGCGGCCCTGCAGTGCGCGGTGGCCGCCGCCGCAGCGGACCTCGCCGGCGTGCACCTCAGCCGTGAGGAACTGGTGGCGGTCGCGCGGCAGTCGGAGAACGACTTCGTCGGCGCTCCGACCGGCGGCCTGGACCAGCTCGCGTCGGTGTTCGGCGACGCGGGTCATGTGCTCCTGTGCGACATGCGCTCGCTGTCGGTGGAGTCCCTCCCGTTCGACCTCGACGCCCTGGGACTGACCCTGCTCGTGGTGGACTCCAAGGCCCCGCACCAGCTGGTGGACGGCGCCTACGCCGAGCGCCGCGCCAGCTGCGAGGAGGCCGCCCGCCAGCTGGGCGTGCGGGCGCTGCGCGATGTGGGCCTGGACGATCTCGAGGCGGCGATGGTCACGCTCGACTCGGAGGTGCTACGCAAGCGCGCCCGGCACGTCATCACGGAGAACGACCGCACCCTGGCCGCCGCCGAGCTGCTGCGGGCCGGCCAGGTTCCCGCGGTGGGGCCGCTGCTGACGGCCTCCCACGTGAGCCTGCGCGACGACTTCGAGGTCTCGGTCCCCGAGGTGGACCTCGCCGTCGAAGTGCTGCTGGCCTTCGGGGCCTACGGTGCCCGGATCACCGGCGGCGGTTTCGGTGGCTGCGCGATCGGCCTGCTCGAGCCCGCTCAGGCTCGGGCCGCCGCGATCGGGGTGGAGGGGGCCTTCGCCGGGCGGGGTTACGCAACGCCCGCGAGCTTCACCGTGACCCCCGCGCGGGGTACGCACCGGCTCGGCTGAACCCTCCCGCCCAAGCCTGAAGGCCTGCCGCCGAACCGACGAGCGTCGCATCGTCCTGTTTCGCATACGTGTTCGGCCGAGGTCCGGGCGGTGACCGCACACGTCCGCACATCGGACCCATGACGATCCGTGCGACGGCAATTCAACATAAACAAACATCCGGTCCCGGCCGATACCCGGACAAATAGGCCATACTTCGGTCACGATCCGGCAAAGTTGCTGAATGCGTTGACCAAACTCTTGACTTTGGACGTTTGATTCTGCTGAATGATGATTACTTCTGTGAGGCCGTGATCAGCCTCACGTTCGTTCCCTCAGGAGGATCAATGGCCCCGCAAGAGTCCGCGTCGACCCCCGAGCTCGGAGCGTCGAGCGCGTCCGGTTTCAGTCGGCGAACCGTGTTGAAGGGCCTGGGGGTAGGCGCCGGCGCCATCGCCGCGGCTCCTGTACTCGCCGCCTGCACCGGTGGCAGCAAGCCCAGCGCCGGCGGTAGCGCGAGCGTCAACACGACCTCGAAGTCGACCTCGCTCGGCTCGAGCGGCTCCGACGACGTTCCCAAGCGCGCCATCCAGGCGATGATCGACGCGTTCCAGACCAAGACCGGCGACAAGGTCAGCATCAACACCGTCGCCCACAACGACTTCCAGAACAAGATCTCCACGTATCTGCAGGGCAGCCCGGACGATGTGTTCACGTGGTTCGCCGGCTACCGCATGCGCTACTACGCCAAGCAGGGTCTGGCCGCACCGCTGGACGAGGTGTGGTCCAAGATCGGCGCCAACTTCTCCGACGCCATCGCCAAGGCATCGACCGGCGACGACGGCAAGAAGTACTTCGTGCCCAACTACAACTACCCCTGGGGCTTTTTCTACCGCAAGAGCGTCTGGGCCGCCAAGGGCTACCAGGTCCCGACCACCTTCGACCAGCTCAAGACCCTGTGCGCACAGATGCAGAAGGACGGTCTGACCCCGATCGCCTTCGGCGACAAGGACGGCTGGCCCGCGATGGGCACCTTCGACTACATCAACATGCGGACCAACGGCTACCAGTTCCACGTCGACCTCTGCGCCCACAAGGTGTCGTGGGACCAGCAGAAGGTCAAGGACGTCTTCGACAACTGGAAGGCGCTGCTGCCCTACCAGGACAAGGCCGCCCTCGGCATGACCTGGGAGGAGTCGGCTCAGACGCTGGCCAAGAAGAAGTCAGGCATGTACCTGCTCGGATCCTTCGTCACCCAGCAGTTCACCGACAAGACCGTCCTGGCCGACATCGACTTCTTCCCGTTCCCGGCCATCGCGGTCGAGGGCCAGGACGCGATCGAGGCGCCCATCGACGGCTTCATGCTGTCGAAGAAGGGCGGCGACAACGGCGCTGCCGTCGCGCTGCTCGAATACATCGGCTCGGCCGAGGGCCAGGACGCCTACGCCAAGATCGACACGTCCAACATCGCCACCGCCAAGGGCGCCGACACCTCCACGTTCACCGATCTGAACAAGAAGTGCGCGGAAGCCATCGCCAACGCCAAGTCGATCAGCCAGTTCTTCGACCGCGACGCCTTGCCAGCGATGGCGAACAACGTCATGATTCCCGCATTGCAGGCCTTCATCAAGGACGGCACGTACGACACCAAGAACCTCGAGGCTCAGGCCAAGACCCTGTACGCCAGCCAGTGAGGAGTGCTTCGTGAGCAGCGACCTACCGTTGGTCGGTGTTCGGCCCGACGCCGGCGAGCGGACTCCCGCTCGCCGGCGCAAGGCCGGAAACCGCAAAGTCTCCAGGCTCACCTCGCGCGACAAGGTCGTGCTGGGAATCATGGTGGCCATCCCGACCCTCATCGAGCTGCTGCTTGTGTGGCTGCCGACGGGCCTGTCGATCGGGTTGTCGTTCACGAAGTGGAACGGCCTAGCTCTCAGCAACATCCGCAACGCCGGACTGTCGAACTACAGCTTCGTGGTGCACGACTACCCGCCGTTCTGGCCGGCGGTCCGGCACAACATCATCTGGCTGTTGTTCCTCGGCTTCATCGCCACCCCGATCGGGCTTCTGCTGGCGGTCCTGCTGGACCAGAAGATCAAGGGCAGCCGGATCTACCAGAGCATCTTCTTCACGCCGGTCATGCTGTCGCTGGTCCTGGTCGGCGTGATCTGGCAGCTGGTCTACTCCCGCGACAACGGCATCCTGAACCACCTGCTGGGGACGTCGGGCAAGTCCAACGCGATCGACTGGTTCGGCGATTCCAACGTCAACCTCTGGGCCGCCCTCGTCGCGGCGACCTGGCGGCACGCCGGCTACATCATGATCCTGTACCTAGCCGGGCTGAAGGGTGTCGACCCGTCACTGCGTGAAGCGGCCGCGATCGACGGCGCCAGCGCGGTCCAGACCTTCTTCCGCGTGGTGTTCCCCGCCATGCGCCCGATCAACATCGTCATCGTCGTCATCACGATCATCGAGTCGCTGCGGGCCTTCGACATCGTCTACGTCATCAACCGCGGCACCAATGGACTGGAACTCATCAGCGCTCTGGTCATTCAGAACCTGGTCGGCGAGGGTCAGATCATCGGTCTGGGTTCCGCGCTCGCGGTGATCCTGCTGGTGATCTCGCTGGTGCCGATCATCTTCTACCTGGTTCGCACCTTCCGGAAGGAGAGCTGACGTGTCGACCTCGTTGACCTCGCCGGAGAACATTTCCCATCCGCTACCGACCGAAACCGAACGCGTGGGCAGCACCGTCGGCCGACGGCATTACGGCACCCACCTCTTCCTGATCGTCATGTCGATCGTGTGGCTGGTGCCGCTGTTGTGGACGGTTTACACCTCGCTGCGTCCCAAGGAAGCAACCGACAAGTACGGCTACTGGAGCCTGCACGGACCGTTCGGCTTCTCCAACTTCACCAAGGCGTGGAAGCAGGGTGGGTTCAGCCACCTGTTCATGAACTCCGTCTACATCGCGATCCCCTCGGTGATCCTGACCCTGGCCCTGGCCTCGATGATGGCCTTCGCGGTCAGCCGGTTCACCTGGAAGTTCAACCTCACCCTGCTGGTCATGTTCACGGCGGGCAACCTGTTGCCTCCGCAGGTCCTGGCGGCGCCACTGTTCGAGATGTTCAAGCACACCTCGCTGCCGTACTCGGTGTCGGACTCGGGCACCCTGCTCAACACCTACTACAGCGTCATCCTGGTCGACACGGCGTTCCAGATCGGGTTCTGCACCTTCGTGCTGTCGAACTACATGAAGGCCCTGCCCATGGACCTCACCGAGGCCGCCATGGTGGACGGAGCGAGCGTCTGGGTCCAGTACACGCGAATCATCCTGCCGTTGTGCCGCCCGGCGGTCGCCGCGCTGGGCACCCTGGAAGTCATCTGGATCTACAACGACTTCTTCTGGCCACTGCTGTTCATCACCGACGGCAGCCGGCAGCCGGTGACGACGGGTATCAACAACCTGCAAGGCCAATTCCTGTCGAACTACAGCCTGCTGGCCGCGGGCGCGACGCTCACGGTCATTCCGACGCTGGTCATCTATTTCGCGCTGCAGAGGCAGTTCGTCGCCGGCCTCACGCTGGGGGCGTCGAAGGGCTAGCGATTCGGGCCCGGGAGTTCGTCCCGGTCACACAACTGGCCCCGCCGGGTGATCGACTACGGTCACCCGGCGGCTGGCCGCTGGGGGAACCTTCCCCGGTCGTTCTCGCACCCTGCGCACGGTGGCCCGGAGCCGTCTGACGGCCAGCCTGACGGGCTGTGGATGACTCGTTCGGGTTGTCGGGCTGATTCGTATAATCGAACGTATGAGCGATAAGATAGTGCCGGAGGACGCCGGGTACGCCGGGCTCTCAGGGTACGCAGCCGCGCTCGCTGCCCTCACCGACGCGGTTGACTCCGCGCTGTCGGTCGCTCACGCCCGTGCCTCGACGAGGTCTGCGCTGGCGTACCTACGCCAAGTGGAGGAACAGCTGCGCCGGCTGAGTCTCGTCCAGGCCCGCACGATCGGATTCCTGACCACGGCCGGGGCGGCGGCCGAACGCGGCTACCGGCGGGAACCGCACCGCGGCGCAGCGTCGGCACGACGCGTTCGAGGAAGCCGGCAAACGACTCCTCGCTGCCGGGCGGCTCCCTGAATCCGGCGGCCTGCACACCACCGTCCTGGTCACCGTCGCCCTCACCGACCTCGAACAGCGCACCGGACACGCCACGACCGCCCACGGCGGCACCCTGACCCCCGCCCTGGATCGACCCCCGCCAGGGCCCCGCTCGCAATCCCTACTGGCTGCCCTACCAGCGATCGTGAACGAGCGGGCGGATGCGTTCGTCGTACAAGGACCCGACCGCCCTCAGCGTCGTTTCCTGAAGCGGGGCAAGGGAATCCGTCGCGGCGTTGGCCTGTGCCTGACTGACGCTGCTCGCACCCGGAATGACCGTCGTAACGCCGGGCTGATCGAGAATCCAACGCAGCGCCAGCTGAATGGGACTCAGCCCCACGGAGTTAGCGATCGCGGAGAATGCCTTCGCCGCCTCGACACCCTCGTCGTAGGGGACTCCCGCGAAGGTCTCCCCTACATCGAAGGCTTCACCGTGCCGGTTGTAGTTGCGGTGATCGCCGGCGGCGAACGTGGTGTCGTGGTCGAACCTGCCCGATAACAAGCCGGAGGCGAGCGGGACCCGAGCGATGACGGCGACGCCCGCCGAGGCGGCGGCGGGCAGCACCTCGTCCAGCGGCTTCTGGCGGAACGCATTCAGAATGATCTGCACGCTCGCGACACGGGGGCGGGCGATCGCGGTCAGTGCCTGCTCGCAGGTTTCCACGCTCACGCCGTAAGCCCGCATGCGGCCCTCGGCCACCATCGTGTCCAACGCATCGAACACGGCGTCGGAGGCGAAGACTTCGTCCGGGGGGCAGTGCAGTTGCACCAGGTCCAGCGTGTCCACACCGAGGTTCGCCCTCGAGCGATCGTTCCACGCCCGGAAGTTGTCCAGCACGTAGTTGGACTCGAGTTGCTCGGCCCGACGTCCCATCTTCGTGAAGACCGCGATCCGGTCGGCCTCGGGACGCTCGCGCGAGCGGTCGGCCAGGTAGCGGCCGATGGTCTGCTCACTGCGCCCGTCGCCATAGACGTCCGCGGTGTCGAAGACCCGTACCCCCGCCTCGTCGGCGGCGCGCAGGATCGCGGTCGAATCCGCATCCGTCACCGCGCCCCAGTCGGCGCCGAGCTGCCAGGTGCCGAGCCCGACCGCCGACACCGGGAACGGGCAACGGGTCGCGCTTCGAAGTTCCATGCTCACAGGACTGCTCTCCCACCGAGATAGGGCCGCAACACCGCGGGAACCGTGACGCTGCCGTCGGCCTGCTGGTTGTTCTCGACCAGCGCGCCCAGCAGCCGGGGCGTCGCGACCGCGGTGTTGTTGAGGGTGTAGGCGAAATGGATCGCGCCGTCGGTGTCCTTGTAGCGGATCCCGGCCCGCCGCGCCTGCCAGTCACCCAGTGAGGAGCACGAGTGGGTTTCCCGGTAGGTCTGCAGCGACGGGAACCAGGTGTTGATGTCGTTCATCCGGTACTTGCCCAGCCCCATGTCGCCGGTGCAGCACTCGACCACCTGGTGCGGCAGTTCGAAGGACTGCAGGATCTGCTCGGACGTCGAGAGCAGCGCCTCGTGCCAGCGGTCGGATTCGGCACGATCGGCCTGGCAGATGATGAACTGCTCGACCTTCTCGAACTGATGCACGCGCAGCAATCCGCGGACGTCACGGCCGGCACTGCCGACCTCGCGCCGGAAGCACGTGGACAGTCCGGCGTAGCGCCGCGGAAGCTCACGAGCGTCGATGACCTCGTTGGAGTTCAGGCCGACCAGGGCGACCTCCGAGGTGCCGGCCAGGAAGAGCTCGTCCCGCTCGAGGTAGTAGATCTCCTCGGCGTGACCGGGGAGGAATCCCGTACCGACCAGGGCCTCACGCTGGGCCAGGACCGGCGTGCTGACGAGCTCGAAGTCCTTGCCGAGCAGGACGTCGATCGCGTACGAATGGATCGCCCGCTCCAGCAGTACGGCCTCGTTCTTGAGCGCGTAGGCGCGGTCGCCCGCGGTCTTGCGGGCTCGGTCGAACTCCGCCCAGTTCCGCTTGGTGAACAGGTCGACGTGGTCGATGGGTTCGAAGTCGAACTCTCGTGGGGCCCCCCACTGCCGGATGACCACATTGTCGGCCTCGCCGTCGCCGACCGGCGAGCCCTCCCAGGGCACATTCGGCGCACGGAGCAGGTACTCGCGAAGCTCGGATCTACGTTCCTCCAGCTGGGCGCGGTTCTCCTTGAGCTCGTCGTCGTTGCGCTTGGCCTCGACGCGAAGCTGCTCGCGCTGCTCGGGGGTCGCGCCCTTGAACTTCTCTGCGACTTCCCGCCGTACCCGCTGGCCCTCGTCGACGGTGGTCTGCAGACGCCGCACCTCGTCCCCGACCCGGACGGTCTCGGCGACGTCGAATTCGACGCCCTTGAGCGCTGCCGCTCGAGCCACCGTCTCGGGATTGTCGCGGATGAACTTGATATCGAGCATGTCTGTGAGCCTAGTGGAGCGAGCTGCGCCCCACCTCGGCAGCAGTCCGGGCCCCAACGGGTGGCGTTGGACGTTTTTGTCGGTGGTCGCTTGTAGCTTTTCGGCATGCGGTTCCTGCACACCTCTGACTGGCATCTGGGGCGGACGTTGCACAACGTCGACCTCATCGACGCTCAGCGGTCCGTGCTGGGCCAGATCGTGCAGCTCGTGCGCGACCCCCCGGACGGAATCGACATCGATGCCGTCCTGATCGCCGGCGACATCTACGACCGCGCGGTGCCACCGGTCGAGGCGGTCGCCCTGTTCAGTGAGATCTTGACCCAGCTCACCCGGTACACGACGGTCATCGTGACCTCCGGCAACCACGATTCGGCCATCCGGCTCGGCTTCGGATCGGGCCTGTTCACCGATCGGCTGCACGTGCATTCGTCGTTGGCCGACATCGGCCGGCCCGTCCTCATCGGCGACGCCGCGGTGTACCCGCTTCCCTACCTCGATCCGGACGCCGCGCGTATCGCCCTGGCCGACCGCTCGGCCGACGGCCCGGGCGAGCCGCTGGCGCGTTCGCACGAGGCGATCATGTCGGCCGCTCTGGGGCGCGTGCGGCAGGATCTCGCCACTCGCCCCGCCGGCACGCGGTCAGTCGTCATGGCCCATGCGTTCGTGATGGGTGGTGCCGTCAGCGACAGCGAGCGATCCATCGTGGTCGGCGGGGTCGAACACGTACCCGCCGAATTGTTCGCCGGCCTGGACTACATCGCCCTCGGGCATCTGCACGGCGCCCAGCAGCCTGCCTCGGCCACCGCGACCGTCCTGCGCTACAGCGGCTCACCACTGCGCTATTCCTTCTCCGAGCGAGGCCACCGCAAGGGCGTCACGCTCGTCGATCTACCACCCGGCCAGGGGGCCCGCGTCACCTCGCTCGACCTACGCCAGCCTCGCGAGATGGCCGAGCTTCGCGGTCCGCTCGAAGACCTGATCGCCTCGGCGAGTTTCGCCGGTTACGAACAGAGCTGGGTCAAGGTGACCGTCACCGACCGCGCCCGCCCGGAACGCCTGTTCGACCGGCTCCAGTCCCGATTCCCGCACGTACTCCAGGTGCTGCACGAACCGGCTGGTGCGGCGGGCACGGCACGCACCGGTCGCGCCACCGCCACCAGCGTTCGCGAGCTGGGCAGCGACTTCGTGTCCTATGTCAGCCGTGCCCCCGCGGACTCCACCGAGCTGGATCTGTTCGAACAGGCCTACGAGCGGGCGGCCCTCGGCTTGGGTCGGTCGGCGTGAGGCTGCACCGGCTCCGGCTGCGCGCCATCGGCCCCTTCGCCGACGACGTCGAACTGGACTTCACCGAGCTCGGGCAACGGGGGTTGTTCCTGCTCGAAGGCCCTACCGGCTCGGGCAAGTCGACGATCATCGATGCGATCAGCTTCGCCCTGTACGGACGAGTGGCGCAGGCCTCGGCCAGCGCGGAGCGGCTGCATTCCCACCACGCGGCCCCCGGGGTCGAGCCGATGGTCGAGCTCACCTTCGAAACCGGTAACGGCGTCTATCGCATCAGACGAACCCCCAGTTACGAGCGGCCCAAGCGCGACGGATCGGGAACTCGCAAGATCAACGCGACGGTCAAGATCTTCAAGAGCACCTCGCCGGACCACATCGACCGGGCCGAGCCGCTGTCCACCCGGATGGCCGAGGCCGACGACGAGGTGCTGCTGGCCGTCGGGCTCAATCACGAACAGTTCGTGCAGACGATGGTGTTGCCGCAGGGCGAGTTCGCCAAGTTCCTGCAATCTCGCACCGAGGACAAGAAGGCTTTACTGCAAAGGCTTTTCGGCACTGAACTCATCGCCGCGACGCAGCAGGAACTGCTGGCCGCCCGTCAGCAGGCCGAGCTGCAACGAGCCGGAGGGCGGGTGGCGGTGGAACGGGCAGCCAGCTCCTTCGCCGGGTCGGTGGGCATGGACGAAGCCGCCTGCACGGCCCTCGACGAAGCGGTTCAGGCAGGCGATGCCGAGGTGATCATCGCCCTGGTCGCCTCCACCAAGGCCAGCGTGGAACAGGCTGAAGCCGTCCGGCACAGCGAGCAGCAAGCGGCCGTCACCTGGCGCTGCGCGGCGCTGGAGGAGCTGACGGCGGCTCGCGATCTCGCCGGTCGCCGCGCTCGCCGCGCGCAGCTGCGAGCCCGCATGGACGAGCTGGAATCCGGCGCCGAGGCCACTCAGGCGGCCGAGCATGAGCTCGAGGCGGCAGAAAACGCTGTGCTGGTCGCCCCGTCGGCCGAGGCGCTGGCCGATGCAGTGGCCGCGCTGGCGGCCGCCCGGACCGCAGACGACGACGCGCGGGCCGGGTTGGCCGCCCCGCTGCGTCGCGCCGACTCGACCGAACTGACCACTGCGGCCGCCGAGGTACGCGAGCGGATCGGCGCACTCGCTGACGACATCCTCCGCGAGCAGCACCACGACGCGCTGGCCGGTCAGCTGGCCGCGGCGAACGCACGGGCGGCCGAGCTGGACTCGGTCCTTACCCGCGCGGCATCCACGCTCGCCGAGCTGCCGGGCCGGCTCGCCGAGCACCGCGATCAGCGGGACCGGTCCGTCGCCGCCCAGGCCGAGGGGACGCGCTTGGCGGCTGAGCTGTCCCGCGCCCGGACGCGGTATTCCGCAGCGATGCAGGCTCGGGCCGCGGCCGATCGCGCTGCCTTCGACGAGCAGATCACCCAGACGACCCTCACCGCACTGCTGGACCAGGAGTCTCGCCTGACGGCCCTGCGCAGCACTCGAATGGCGAGCATCGCCGGTGAGCTGGGTCTGGCGTTGCAGCACGGTCACGAATGTGCGGTGTGCGGCTCGGTCGAGCATCCCCGTCCGGCCCGGCCACGCGCCGATCACGTGAGCGAACAGGTCCTGTCCTCGGCCGAGGACGAGCTCGGGCGGCTGCGCACCGCGGCCGAGAAAGCGCAAGGCGAGTTGCACCGTCAACAGACCGAACTGGCCGCGCTGCGAACCGCGGCCGACCAGCTCTCCCCGGAGCAAGCACAGGCCAAAGTCAGCGAACTTGAGCAGACCCTGTCACAGGTCCGCACTGTGGCCGAACGGCTCGGCGAGGCCGAAGGTGCGATAGCCGAGACCCAGGAAACTGTTGATGAACTCACGGAGCGGCTGCGTCAGGCCGAGGTGGAACGAGCCACCCTCGCCGAACGCACGGAGTCCTGGACCGCTCGGATGAGCGAGGACGCCGAGCGACTGGCTGTCGCCAGGGCTGGATTCGACACGGTGACCGAACGCCGGGACGAACTGATGGCGACCGCCGCCAGGCTCGGCCACGCCGCGGAGGCGGCGGCAGCCCTCGCCGAGGTGGTCAGGCAGGCAGCGGTCGCGGGACAACGGTTCGCAGCGGTTCTCGGAGAATCGGGTTTCGCCGACGAAGCCTCCTGGGCCGCGGCGACGCGCAGCCGGCAGGCGCGGGCCGCGCTGCGCGAGCACATCGCCCAGCACCGGCAGTCGGTGGCCGCGGTACTCACCCAGTTGTCCGAACCCGAGCTCAACGATCCACGGCTGGACGCCGACGCTGCCGACCTCGCCCCGCTTGAAGCCACCCTCGCGGCCGCGGAATCCGCGGTGCAGGCCGCCGAGCAGGCACTCGGGTCGGCGCGGTCGCTGAGCACGACCACGACACGCCAGGCCACGATCCTGACCCGGGCGATCGCCGACAACGCCGGGGTGCTGGCCGCCACGAGCGCCGCGATCCGCCTCGGCCAACTCGTGGCCGGCAACGGTGACAACCAGCTGAAGATGGAGCTGACCACCTACGTGCTGATCCGTCGCTTCGCCGAGGTTCTTGACGCGGCCAACGCGCAGCTGCGGCACATCGCCGGCGGCCGCTACACCCTGGAACACACCGACGCCAGGAGCGGTAACACCCGCTCGGGCCTCGGGCTGCGCGTGCTCGACATCCACACCGGCCAGGCCCGGGATCCCGCCACGCTTTCGGGAGGCGAGACGTTCTACGTGTCACTGGCCCTCGCGCTCGGGCTGGCCGACGTGGTGCGGTCTGAAGCGGGCGGCGTCGATCTGGGGACACTGTTCGTCGACGAAGGGTTCGGCAGCCTCGACGCCGATGCCCTCGATGAGGTCCTGGGCGTGCTCGACACACTCAGGTCGGGCGGACGCGCGGTCGGCGTGGTCAGCCACGTGAGCGAGATGAAGGCACGCATCGCCGACCGGATCGAGGTCCGCGTGTCGACCGGCGGCAGATCCCGGCTGCGCGTCGTCGCCTGAGCGCCTGTCGGTCCCTCAGGGAACCGGGAAGTCTATGAGCCGCCTTCGGGTCGTCCTAACGGAACGTGTGAGGCTCCTGAACAGGCTCTTTGGGAAACTGCGGCCTGGCCAAAGGTTCTCGAAAGGTTCGGACCCGAGTCTCAGTGGTGTCGGCGAGGTCCGACCGCCGAGCCCAAGGAGAACCGATGAGCCAGCTAGTCAACCCCTCGCCCGTCACCGACACCGCCGCCGACGAGACCGACACCGCGACGGCCACCTACCCGGCCGTCCGGGACGCATCTCCGGGTCCACGGGTGCTCGGCCACCAGCTCCCCGAGCGGGAGATCTGGCTCAGCGCCCGTGGCGAGGCGGCCGCTCCGGTCGTCGACGTCGTGATCCCCGTCTTCAACGAAGTTCACACCATCGCCGCCAGTGTCAGCCGTCTCCACAGCTACCTGCAGACCATGCTGCCTGCCAGTTTCCGGATCACGATCGCCGACAACGCCAGCACCGACGGCACATGGACGATGGTGCGCTACCTCAACCGCGATCTTGAGCACGTCGCCGGGGTGCGGCTGACCGAACGGGGCCGAGGCCACGCCCTGCATCGCGTCTGGGGAGTCAGCCAGGCCCGGGTGCTGTCCTACATGGACGTGGAGCTGTCGACGGACCTCGGCGCTGTGCTCCCGCTGCTGGCTCCGCTGCTGTCCGGACACAGCGATCTGGCCATCGGTAGCCGGCTCGCCCGCGGCGCACGGGTCGTCCGCGGGCGCAAGCGCGAGCTGATCTCGCGTGTTTACAACCGGGTAGTGCGCGCGAGCCTGCGAGCCGGTTTCAGCGACGCGCAATGCGGCTTCAAGGCGATCACCGCCGACGCCGCCCACCTGCTCCTACCGCATGTCCGGGACACCAGCCACTTCTTCGACACCGAACTGCTGCTCATCGCCGAACGGGCCGGCCTGCGCATCTACGAGGTACCGGTCGACTGGATCGAGAACCCGGACAGCCACGCCGACCTGGTCGACACCGCGGTCACGGATCTGCGCGGGCTGTGGCGAATGAGGGGCACCCTTCGCTCCGGTGCGATCCCGTTGGCCGAGATCGGCGCCCGGCTCAACGGCGGCCGCATCGACGTCGCCGCCACGGGCGCACCCACTGGCCCCGCCCAGACCACCATCCAGTCGATCTGACCCACAGGAGAGTTCGCAATGACATCGACCTTGCTGAAACCGACCGGTCGCGGCCACCGCCGGCCGGCCACCAGCGGATCCGAGGCGCACGACGCCGGACGACCTGCCGACCTCGGAACCGGCGAGGCCGGGGGCGGTTCAGCCCGCTCCGGACGACTGAATCGGCTCTGGACCGGTGAGCCGGCCGACCCTCGTTGGGCCCGCCCGTCGCTGCTGGCGATGCTGGTCGTGACTGCCGTCGGGTACCTCTACAACCTCGGGGCCTCCACCACCGCGAACAGCTTCTACGCTGCCGCGGTCCAGGCGGGGACCCAGAGCTGGAAGGCGTTCTTCTTCGGCTCGTTCGACTCATCCAACTACATCACCGTCGACAAGCCGCCCGCGTCGCTGTGGGTCATGGAACTGTCCGGCCGCATCTTCGGCTTCAACTCCTGGAGCATGCTCGCGCCACAGGCACTCGAAGGCGTGATCGCGGTGGGCTTGGTTTACGGCGCGCTCCGCCGGGCCAGCGGGCCCGCGGCCGGCCTGTTCGCCGGCGCCACCCTGGCTCTTACTCCGGCCGCCGCCCTGATGTTCCGCTTCAACAATCCGGACGCGTTTCTGGTCCTGCTTCTGGTTGCGGGCGCGTACTGCCTCGTCCGGGCCCTGCAGTCCGGACGAACGGCGTGGCTGGTGCTGGTCGGCGCCTGCGTCGGGTTCGGCTTCCTGACCAAGATGGGCCAGGCACTGCTGGTGGTCCCCGCGGTCGGACTCGCCTATCTCATCGCCGGACCGACCCGGCTCGGTCGACGGCTGGTCCAGCTGATCGCCGGTGGCATCGCGATGGTCCTCAGTGCCGGCTGGTGGGTGGCGATCGTCGAGCTCATGCCGGCCTCGGACCGCCCCTACATCGGTGGATCCACCGACAACAGCATCCTCAACCTCGCCTTCGGCTACAACGGGCTCGGACGGCTCTTCGGTGGCTCCGGCAACGGCGGCGGGGGCGGGGGAAACGCCGTCGGGAACGCTTCCTTCGGTGGCGCAACGGGAATCGGCCGGTTGTTCAACCAGCAGATGGCCCAGCAGATCTCGTGGCTGCTGCCCGCGGCTCTGATCGCGTTGGTGTCCGGACTCTGGATGACCCGCCGCGCCCCGCGGACCGACCTCGTGCGCGCGTCCCTGATCCTGTGGGGCGGATGGCTGATCGTCACCGGACTGGTCTTCAGTTACATGCAAGGCACCATTCACCCTTATTACACCGTGGCATTGGCGCCGGCAGTCGCCGGCCTCGTCGCGATCACCGGCACCGTCATCTGGCGCCAGCGGCTGAGCCTGACGGCTCAACTGTCCGGCGTGGCCATGCTGGGTGCGACCGGCATCTGGACGTTCCATCTGCTGAACCAGACCCCTAGCTGGTTCCCTGTCCTGCGCTACGCCGCCGCCGCACTCGCCATCTTCGGTTCGGTGGTCCTGCTCATGCAACGGCACTTCTCGCGGGCCGCGCTCATCGCCGGGGTCGCTGCGGGTGCGGTGGTGCTGTCGGGGTCCGGTGCCTATGCGGTAGCGACCACGACCGTGGCCCACACCGGATCCACGCCCAACGTCGGCACAGCGGCCGCCAGCGGGGGCGGTTTCGGCGGCGGGTCAGCTCCCGGCGGCGCCCGCGGCCTCGGCGGCACCCCACCGACCGGGACCACCGGACCGACGTCGACGAGCGGCACGGGCAACACCAGCGGCGCGGGTAATACCGACACTGGCAGCACCAGCTCGGCCCTGATCAGCCTGCTGAAGGCCTCCAACGCCAAGTGGGCCGCTGCCGCGAGCAGTTCGATGACCGCCGGCTCCCTCGAACTCGACAGCGGCCAGGCGGTGATGTCGATCGGAGGTTTCAACGGCAGCGACAACGCCATCACCCTGGCCCAGTTCAAAGCCCTGGTGGCCAA
Source organism: Jatrophihabitans telluris (assembly GCF_023516435.1). GTDB lineage: Bacteria > Actinomycetota > Actinomycetes > Mycobacteriales > Jatrophihabitantaceae > Jatrophihabitans_A > Jatrophihabitans_A telluris. The sequence continues at coordinate 3,536,068 of NZ_CP097332.1, forward strand.
GGGCGAGATCGGCTACTTCATCGGCTCGGGATCGGGGGGCCTCGGTGGCGGTGGCGGTGGCGGTGGCGGGACGACCGCCTACAGCGCGATTGCAGCCTGGGTCGCCTCGAACTACACCGCGTCCACGGTGGGGGGCACCACCGTCTATGCGCTGGCCACGTAGCAGCGCTCGTACGCGGGCTATGCGCTCGCCAGGTAGCAGCGCTCGTACGCGGGCGGAGCTGTCCGGCCAGGCCAGGCGAGAGTTCGGCGGTCGGGACGGCGGACCACCGCTCACATCGGTGCGCTCACTCGAACCACGCGGTTACCGCCGCATGATCGCTCCAGCGTTCGGCGTAGCTCGCCGCTCGTCCGACCTCGACCTTCACCGTGCTCCGCGCCAGTCCGTCGGTGGCCAACAGGTAGTCGATGCGCCAGCCCGAATCGAGGTCGAAGGCCTTACCGCGCCAGGACCACCAGGTGTACGGGCCGGGTCCGGGGCCGGCGTGCCGACGACCGAGGTCGGCCCAGCCGGCGCCGAACCACCGGTCGAAGTAGGCACGCTCCTCCGGCAGGAATCCGGCCTTGCCGCGGTTTCCCTTCCAGTTCTTGAGGTCCTCCTCGCGGTGAGCCACATTCAGATCGCCGGTGATCACCGCCTCACCCAGTCCCGCGGCGGATCGGTCGGCAAGTTCGGACATCCGCACGCTCATCGCGTCCAGGAAGGCGAACTTCTCGATCTGACGCTCGGTGTCGGCCTCGCCGGTGTGCACATAGGCCGACACGACGGTCAGGACGGCGCCGGAGTCGGGCAGGGCGAGGTCGGCCTCCAGCCACCGGCCCTGGTCCCCGAACTCGGCCAGCCCGGGGCGGACGGCCGACGTCGGCTGGGCGGTCAGGATCGCCACCCCGGCCCGGCCCGCCGCCGTCGCCGGGGCGTGGGCCACCTGCCAGCCGGCCAGCCCGGAGCCGGCCAGCACCGCCGCCAGCTGCTCATCGCTGGCCCGAACCTCTTGCAGGCAGAGCACGTCCGCGCCGCTGTCAGCCAGCCAGGTCAGGCCACCGCGCCGAGCCGCGGCCCGCACGCCGTTGACGTTGGCGGTCACGACTGAGAACACGACACTCCCCGGTCCAGGTAGGCAGATCGCGCAGAGCCTATCGGCCGGTTCAGGTTGCGCTGCGCTCGCTGGCTGCCTGCAGCTCGGGATACGCGGCCGGAGGCTGGCCGGCGCCCATCAACCGCGGGTCGGCGACCGGACGACCTGAGCGCAGCAGCTCACGCCATTGCTCCAGGCTCCAGTTGGCCGGTGCAGTGGACGCGAGGAAGTCCTCCAGCAACGCGACGAAGCGTTCGGGCTCGGCGTGGAAGGGAAAGTGCCCGGCGCCGGAGAAGATCTCCAGGCGCGATCCCGGCATCGCCGCGTGGGCCCGGTAGGCGTGTGCGACCGGCAGTACCCGGTCACGCGAGCCCCACACCAGCAGGGTGGGCATGCCGCGCGCGAGGTAGCAGCGGTCCAGCATGGTCACGACCTGTCCGCGCCAGTCGACGACCGCACGCAGCGTGCGGACGAAAGCCGATCGGGCCGTCGCGTCGGGCAGCGCGTCGACCAGCCGCAGCAGGTCCGGGGCATCCCGCCCCAGGCCGGTGTCCAGCAACTCCAGGGCCTTGACCACCAGACGGGTCTGCCACCGCGCGCCGGGCAGCCTGAGCAGGGACAGGGCCAGGTCCGCCCCTGGTACGGAGGCCGCCCGCAGCACCGGATTGACCTGCCGTCCGACCCCACCGCTGCCGACGAGTACGAGCCGCTCGGTCCGTTCCGGGAACTGGTAGGCGAACTGCATCGCCACGCCGCCACCGAGCGAATGCCCGACCAGGTTCACCCGGTCGATGTCGAGCGTGCCGAGCAGATCTCGCATGCCGTTGGCGTAGGCGGCCACCGAGTAGTCGGCTCGGGGCTTGTCCGACTGGCCGTGTCCGAGCAGATCAGGGGCGATCACGAGATGATTGCGCGCCAGGGCCGACATCACCGGCAGCCAGGTGGTCGAGTTGTCACCGATGCCGTGGATCAGCAGCAGAGGACTCTTGGCCGACTCCCCGGCGGTGTCACCGGCGATGCGGAAGACGCGCCGATAGCCGTGCACCACGTGGGTGCGCACCTCGATCTCCCGCACGGCTCGCAACCGCGAGCGCGGGCGGGAGGACCGGTGATCGGCGGGCATGCAAGCAGGGTAGGACGCCGTCCGCGCCGTTGGGTTTCGTCCAGGTTGCGCGTCCGGCTCAGGCGATGCGTGCAGCCAGGTTGTCGTCCAGCGTGGCCAGGAACGCCTCGGTGGTCTGCCATTCCTGCTCGGGCCCGACCAGCAGGGCCAGATCCTTGGTCATCTTGCCGGCCTCGACGGACTTGATGACGACGTCCTCGAGCGTGTCGGCGAACGCGGACACCTCAGGGGTGCCGTCGAGCTTGCCGCGGTGGGCCAGGCCGCGCGTCCAGGCGTAGATGGAGGCGATGGGATTGGTCGAGGTGGGCTCGCCCGCCTGGTGCTGACGATAGTGCCGGGTCACCGTGCCGTGCGCGGCCTCGGCCTCGACGGTGCGGCCGTCCGGGGTCGACAGGACCGAGGTCATCAGACCGAGCGAGCCGAAACCCTGGGCGACGGTGTCGGACTGCACGTCACCGTCGTAGTTCTTGCAGGCCCACACGTAGCCGCCCTCCCATTTCAGGGCGGCGGCCACCATGTCGTCGATGAGCCGGTGCTCGTAGGTGAGCCCGGCGGCGGCGAACTTGTCCTTGAACTCGGTCTCGAACACCTCGGCGAAGATGTCCTTGAACCGGCCGTCGTAGGCCTTGAGAATCGTGTTCTTCGTCGACAGGTAGACCGGGTAGTTACGGGCCAGGCCGTAGTTCATGGACGAGCGGGCGAAGTCGAAGATCGACTGGTCCAGGTTGTACTGAACCTGGGCGATTCCGGCGCTGGGGAACCGGTAGACCTCGTGCTCGATCGGCGCGCTGCCGTCGGACGGGGTGAAGGTGACCGTCAGCGTTCCCTCGCCGGGGGTGCGGAAGTCGGTGGCACGGTACTGGTCGCCGAACGCGTGGCGCCCGACGATGATCGGCTTCGTCCACCCGGGCACCAGGCGCGGGATGTTGGAGATGATGATCGGCTCGCGGAAGATGACGCCGCCGAGGATGTTGCGGATCGTGCCGTTGGGCGAGCGCCACATCTTCTTCAGCCCGAACTCCTCGACCCGTGCCTCATCGGGAGTGATGGTGGCGCACTTGACGCCGACGCCGTGCTTCTTGATCGCGTTGGCCGCGTCGATGGTGACCTGGTCGTCGGTCGCGTCGCGGTGCTCGATGCCCAGGTCGTAGTACTCCAGGTCGACGTCGAGGTACGGGTGGATCAGCCGGTCCTTGATGAACTGCCAGATGATCCGCGTCATCTCGTCGCCGTCGAGCTCGACGACCTTGCCTTCGACCTTGATCTTCGACATCAAACGCCTCTCTGAGTATGGCTCATCCCTGTGCGGCACCTTACTGACCCGGTTTCCGGACGGTCCACACAGATCGGCCCCCGAGCGGGCAGGCTCACATCGCTTCGGCCGATCCAACTCACCCGACCGGCCGCGGGGGGCTAAGTTCGATCTTGTGACGACTGACCCCACGCCGACCACCGCCAGCCGCAAGCCCACCGACGTCGACGCGCTCGCCGAGCGCTATCTGGACGCCGCCGCCGAACTCGACCCGACGATGGCGACCTACGTGGGACTGGCCGGCTACGACGACCGGATGCCGGACCTGTCCCCGGCGGGACTGGCCGAGGTGGACGCGCTGCACGAGCGGACACTGGCCGAACTGGCCGGTGTCCAGCCCACTGACGACGTGGACCGAGTGACGATCCTGGCGCTGACCGAGCGGCTGGAGCTGGCCCGCGAGCTCTACGCCATCGGCGCCCCGTTGTCGGACGTGAAGAACATCGCCAGCCCGGTCCAAGGCCTGCGGGACATCTTCGACCTCATGCCGACCGCGACGGCGGAGGACTGGACCACCGTGGCCCGGCGCTTGACGGCGATCGAACCGGCGATCGAGGGCTACGTCGAGTCACTGCGCCTGGCGGCCTCCCGCGGCGATGTGGCCGCCACCCGACAGATCAGGGCGTGCATCACCCAGTGCGAATCCAACCTCGGGCCCGACGGCTTCTTCGCCTCCTTGGCGCGACGGGCCTCGGAGACCGGCGTGCTGAGCGAGGCCGCTTCGACGGACCTGGACGACGGGATTCTCGCCGCCCAGCGGGGGTACGCCTCGCTGCGGGACTTCTTCGCCGACGAGCTGCTGGCCCAGGGCCGCGAGACCGACGCGTGCGGCCGTGAGCGTTACCAGCTGCACTCGCGGGAGTTTCTGGGCGCGAGGGTCGATCTGGAGGAGACCTACGCCTGGGGCCAGGCCGAGCTGGCCCGCATCAGCGCGTTGATGAACGAGACCGCTGACCGGATCAAGCCGGGCGCGGACGTCGCCGGCGCGATCGCGTTCCTGGACCAGGACCCCTCGCGCAAGCTCCACGGCACCGACGCGTTGCGGGAATGGATGCAGCAGAAGTCCGACGCCGCTATCGAAGCCCTGGCCGACACCCACTTCGACATCCCGGGCCCGGTCCGGACCCTCGAATGCATGATCGCCCCGACCACGACCGGCGTCATCTACTACACCGGACCCTCGGACGACTTCTCCCGCCCGGGCCGGATGTGGTGGTCGGTGCCGCCCGGTGTCACCGAGTTCTCGACGTGGCGCGAGCTGACCACGGTCTACCACGAGGGTGTGCCCGGCCATCACCTGCAGATCGCGCAGACGGTCTACCGCCGCGAGTTGCTCAACCGCTGGCGGCGGCTGGCGTCCTGGACGTCCGGGCACGGCGAGGGGTGGGCGCTGTACGCCGAATGGCTGATGGCCGATCTGGGCTTCATGGACGATCCGGCCAACCGGCTCGGGCTGCTCGACGGCCAGTCGATGAGAGCGGCCCGGGTGGTCATCGACATCGGGGTGCACTGCGGCTTCCCCGCTCCGGCCGAGGTCGGCGGCGGCGAGTGGACCTACGACAAGGCCTGGCAGCTGCTGTCCTCGCACTGCAACATGGCCGAGGGCTTCCTGCGTTTCGAGCTGGACCGCTACCTCGGCTGGCCCGGGCAGGCTCCTTCCTACAAGATCGGCGAACGCTTGTGGCTCCAGCTAAGGGAGGAGATGAAGGCCCGCGCCGGTGACACCTTCGATCTGAAGGACTTCCACCGCCGGGCTCTGGACATCGGCGGGGTCGGCCTGGACGTGCTGCGCCGAGCCGTGCTGGGCGAGCTGTAACTCCGCCGGAACATCAGACCTGCCAGAATCCGCCAATGACCGCTCCGGATGAACCAAACGGCCGGGCGGGGCACGTCATCGTGTGCGGGCTCACCGACGTCGCGCTGCGGATCATCGAGCAGTTGCACGCCGCCGGTGAGCAGATCACGGTGCTGCACGACGCGCCCGATCCCCGGCTGACCCGGACCGTCGCCGAGCTCGGCATCGAGTTGCTGGTCGGCGACGCGCGGCGGCCAGAGGTCCTGCTGCGCGCCGAACTGCACACCGCCCAAGCCCTGGTCAGCGTCTCCGATGCCGACCTGTTCAACCTCGAAGTCGCTCTGCTGGTTCGCGAAAGTGCACCTGAGGTCCGCCTGGTGGTCCAGCTGACGAACCAGAACGTGGCCCGCGCCGTCGAACGGCTGACCGGGCCGGGCAGTGTGCTCGATACCGCCGCTCTCGCCTCCCCTGCCTTCGTCGAGGCCTGCCTGGGCCAGCGCGACCACGAACTGGTGGTCGAGCACGAGAGCTTCCTGGTCACCGAGCGGGTGGTCGAGCGGCATGCGAACCTGCGCAGCGCCTACGGGGATCTGGCGCCGATCGCCGTGGTCGCCACCGATGGCCGGGTGACGATCGCGCCCGGACGGGACCTGATGGTCGAGCCGGGTGATCGGGTGAGCCTGATCGGGTCCCCGTCGGACTTCGCCGAACGACGTGAACCGGCCGGGCCGGGTCGGGCCGTCCGGGTCGATCTCGGCGGCCGGGCACCGCACTGGCAGGAATCGAACTGGCACGAGTCGCCCACCGCGCGGCTGGTGCGCCGGGTGCGGCGCGCGCTGGCCGACATCGAACGCGCCTTCTGGCTTTCTCTGGCGGCCCTGTTCGGCTTCGGCGCACTGTCCACCGGCGTGTTGATCCTGGGCTACAACGGTCCCCGCCACGAGCGCATGACCCCGCTGGACGCGGTGTACTTCACCACCGAGACGTTGACGACCGTCGGCTTCGGTGACTTCTACTTCGCCAAGCAGCACCTCTGGCTGAGGATGTGGGCCATCGGACTGATGATCGTCGGCGCCACCCTAGTGACGATCCTCTACGCCCGGCTCACCGACCTGTTGATCAGCCGGCGAATCTCCATCAATGCCGGCCGCCGGCTGGCCGAGGAGCTCAGCGGGCACGTGATCCTGATCGGCCTGGGCTCGGTCGGCCTGCGTGTACTGGAACAGCTCAAGGCGCTCGGCCGGGACGTCGTCGTACTCGAACGTGACGAGGACAACCGCTACCTGTCGATCGCACGCACGCTCGGGGTGCCCGTGATCATCGGCGATTCGACGCTGCGGCAGAACCTCCAGGCCGCCAACCTCACCAGCGCGTCCGCCGTCGCCGTGCTGACGTCCAACGACCTGGCCAACATCGAAACCGGTCTGGCCGTCGATGAGCTGCTCGCCGACCGGCGCACCGACGTGCCCGTCGTCATGCGCGTCTTCGACCGGCGGTTGGCGCACACCCTGGAAGCCGCCTTCAACTTCCACAATGTCCGCTCACCGTCGGCGCTCGCGGCGCCGTTCTTCGTCGGCGCTGCCCTCGGGCTGAGCATCATGTCGACGTTCTACGTCGAAGGTCAACCGTTCCTGCTGGGGCGCTTGGACATCACCGCCGACGGGGGGCTGCGCGGTCAGCCGATGGCCGGACTGGGCGCGCGGATCAGGGTGATCGCGATCGGGCGCGGCGGCCCAGCCGGCCCAGCCGGTGCGGCCGGTCCGGACGGTGGCTCACGGTTGGAGCATCCACCTCGGCGGGATACCCGCTTCGAGCCGGGCGACCGGGCCTACCTGGTCGGTCCCTACGAGGAACTGCTGCAGGTTCTCGGTCACGAGCGCGGGGCACGTCCGCGCACGTGACTCTCCTCGCGCCACCCGGCGCCAGACGACCGTGGGGCGTTCGGGTTCGGCCGAAGCCGATACCCGAACGCCCCACCGTTTGACGCCGTCCTACCGGCTGACGTAGGCGACGTCCGCGGAATCCCCCGCGGGGGGCGGGGCAATCCGTGGATCGATGAACTCAGCCCGGCCAGTCCGCCAGCGTGACCCGACCTCCGGTCACCTCGGCTTGCAGCTGGACCGGCCCGTCCGGACGCACATAGAGCTCGTAGCGTCCTTCGCGCAGTTCGCCGAAGACCGCTGAAGCCACCGTGACTCCTCCCACCGGTCGGCCCACCACGCCCACATGGACGAGGTGGCTGTGAGCATGCCCGTGGTCATGGTCATGGTCATGGTCATGATCGTGGTCACGGTCATGATCGTGGTCGTGATCATGGACGTCGTCGGCGTGCGCGTCGTCGTGCCCGTGCTGGTGTGCCGCCAGCGGTACCGACGCCGAATCGTTCAATTCCACCGGACGAATCTCGATCTCCTGGCCGAGCAACTCATTCGGCATCGACACGACGAGCGCCCCGATGTCGCCACCGATGTCGAGCAGCACCGACCCCTGCCCGGCGTGGGAGTTGTCTTCCATGACGACCTCCACTCAGCTCGCCGGCACGCCTGGCTTGGTCTGGTATCCACCTGCGGGTGTGCCCAGGTACGGGAAGGACGTCAGGTACGGCGAGTTGGTGTTCGTCGTCCCGTCCTGTACCGCGCTCGCCGCTGAATCCGGAGTGAAGGACTTGTCCACCAAGGGGATCGTCAAGCCGGCGATCGCCCGTAGCTCGATGGTGACCACGTCGTCACTCACCCGCCGGCCGTTGGGGAACCCGGCCAGGTCGCCGCCGAGGACCCCGAGGTCGTTGGGCGACTTCGCCGGTGGGATGGCCAGGTTCAGCCGCAGCATGTCGGCCAGCACCGGACCGGTCTTGGTCGAGAACCCGGGCACGATGCCCTTCGGGATACCGGTCAGCAGGATGGCGGTCAGGTCGGCGCGCGGCTTGGAATACGCGGCCAGGTTCGGGAACACCCCCGGGTAGAGCACGGGCAACAGGCCCGCTAGTTCGGGCTTGCTCACGTACTTGGCGAAGGAGCCGTCGGCGTGCGGATCGAGGGCGTTCCACCGATCCTTGTCCCCCATCGGCACGATCACCTCGTTGAACAGGGGGTTTCCGAGCCGGGACACCTGGGCGTAGGGGCCGTAGGACACCGACTTGCCCGAACCGGGAACGAAGACCCTCGAGGCCCTGCGGCTGGCGCTGGCCCAGACGCCGATGACCGAGGCCTCGTCCTCCGGGTCGTGCGGGCGCTTGCCCAGGTGGCTGATCGCCGGGATCGGAACCTGCAATGCGATGGAGTGCACGTTGAGGCCCTGCGTGCCGTTGACGCCGACCGCGGCCGCCGACGGAATCAGGTGCGCCATCTCGAAGGGCCGCAGCGTGCCGAGGTCGAAGATACTGCCGAGGTCGACGTGGAATCCTTCCGCACGCTGACCGGCGAACACTCGCGCGCCGCCGGGCAGGTTGTGCACGGCCGCGTTGGTGAAGGTCGCGGCATAGTTCGGTGTGCTCCGCACACCCACGTTCACGGGCGGGACCGTCAGGCCACTGGCGAGGATCTTCGTCCGTCCCCGGCCGCCCTTGTCCGAGCCATGGTCGCTGCCGTGGTCGACGCGGGTGACCGAGTAGTACTGGGGACGGTTCCAGTTCGGGTCGGTGATCGAGGAGATCGGACCGACGTTGTAGAGGAAGGTTTTCTCGTTGCGGACCTTCGTGTGGAATCGGAACTGGTAGCTGATGTCGGCGTGAGCGTTACCGGCGTTGGAGATATGAATCTCGTACAGGACGTCCTCACCGAACTCGTAGAAATTCGGCCCTCCGTTGGGCTGCTGCAACGGGATGAAGTTGGCGATCAGCGTGACGCTGTCGGGCTTGTCCGGGCTGACGAAGGCGTAGACGTCGGTGTTGTCGGCGACCGGGTCCTTGGAGATCTCCGGTGCTTCGCGATGCGAGGACATGGCTACTTCCCTTCCACAGCGCGGGTGATCCGGGCAACGAGGTCCGGGTCGTTGACGAGGACCTCGCGTTCACCGACGTACACCGACAGCCGACCCGAGGCCGGGTCGCTGACGTGGACGACGAGCGGTTGCGCGTCCGCGGGCGTGGTGAGCGCTTTGGCCGACGCGGCCGGACGGGCGAAGCCAGGGCCGACCGCCCCCGCGACGACCAGCCCGGCCGCGGCGGTTGCCCCCGTCGCTACGAGGAAGCTTCGGCGAGAGGCGTCGGATCCTGCCGGTGCTGGCCCCCGTGTGGCCGATTGCGGTGCGGTGGTGCTCGGTGCGGTCCCTACCTCGGTACTCACTGCGGGAATCGGTCTCCCAGACATACGGCTCTCCTCCAGCCACAGGAAGCGTGGTTGCCCCCTCCACGCGACCATTCGGTACCGCAGGTGCGTTCGGATCGTGAGATTCCCGTGATTTTTCTGGGGGAAACCCGGATCGACGTCCTGGAAACGCAACCGGCCCGCCGAGCTTGCGCTCGACGGGCCGGGCCAAAACGGCTGTTATCCGATCAGATGAGGCCAAGCTCCTTCACGGCGTCACGCTCGCCGACCAGCTCGGCCACCGAAGCGTCGATGCGGCCACGTGAGAACTCGTCGATCTCCAGGCCCTGGACGATCTCCCAGGACCCGTTGACCGAACGTGCCGGCAAGCCCGTGATCAGCCCGGCGGGGATGCCGTACGAGCCGTCGGAGACCATGCCGACCGAGGTCCAGTCACCCTCGGCAGTGCCGTTGACCCAGTCATAGACGTGATCGATCGCGGCGTTGGCCGCCGACGCGGCCGAGGATGCCCCTCGCGCCTCGATGATCGCAGCGCCGCGCTTGGCCACGGTCGGGATGAAGTCGTTCTCGTACCAGGCCTGGTCGTTGACCGTCTGCGCGGCGTTCTTGCCCGCCACCTCCGCGTGCAGGATGTCCGGGAACTGGCTGGCCGAGTGGTTGCCCCAGATCGTCACCTTCGAGATGTCGGAGACCGGCGCACCGGTCTTGGCCGCCAGCTGGGAGATGGCGCGGTTGTGGTCGAGCCGCATCATCGCGGTGAACCGTTCGGTGGGGACGTCCGGCGCGTGCGATGCGGCGATGAGAGCGTTGGTGTTGGCGGGGTTTCCGACCACGAGCACCCGGACGTCGGAGGCGGCCCCGGCGTTGATCGCCTCACCCTGCGGCTTGAAGATGCCTCCGTTGGCCGAGAGCAGATCGGCCCGCTCCATGCCTGCGGTGCGGGGTCTTGCGCCGACCAGCAGGGCGATGTTCACCCCATCGAAGGCCTTCTTGGCGTCGTCGGTGATCTCGATCCCCGACAGCAGAGGGAAGGCACAGTCGTCGAGTTCCATCGCCGTGCCCTCGGCCGCCTTGAGCGCCGGCGTGATCTCCAACAGCCGCAGGCTCACCGGAGTGTCCGGGCCGAGGAGCTGTCCGGAAGCGATCCGGAACAGCAGGGCGTAGCCGATCTGACCGGCCGCACCGGTCACCGTGACGTTCACTGGACTGTTCATGGCTTGCAGGTTACCGCTGAGCGTGGCCCGAGGCGCCGGGCGGGCGAAGAACGAGAGGACTCTCACGCACCGTTTGCCCCGTGCTCAACGGATGGTTCAGTGGCTGGTTCAGTGGCTGGTTCAGTGGCCGGTTCAGCCGGTTCACCGCTGAGGCAGGGACAGGGCGAACACGACGGCGAGCAGCCCGAACCCCCAGTAGCAGGCCACGTCGAAAGCACGGCGGCGGACCCGCAACAAGCCGGCCTGTTCGTTGGACAGCGCCAGCCGGAACACACCGGCGAGCGCCAGGCCGATGGTGATTCCGCCGACGGCCCGTAACCAGTGTTGAGGCGCGGCGAGGGCGTAACAGACCGCGGCCAGCTCGCAGGTCAGCACGAGCAGGAACGGAACCTCCTTGAGGTCCTGGCCATGCATCCAGCGCACCATCTGAACGAGCCGGCCCGGTCAGCCAGTGACGGCGCGCTCGGCCGCGGCGACGACATTGGTCAGCAACATGGCGCGCGTCATCGGGCCGACACCGCCGGGGTTCGGGGCGAGGAAACCGGCCACGTCGGCCACATCGGCCGCCACGTCGCCGGCGATCCTGCCCTCGACCCGGCTCACCCCGACGTCCAGCACGGCGGCCCCCGGCTTGATCATCGCGGCGGTGACGAGGCTCGGCGAGCCCGCCGCGGCCACGACGATGTCGGCCTGGCGGGTGTACGCGGCCAGATCGCGGGTCCCGGTGTGGCACAGGGTGACGGTCGCGTTTTCCGAGCGACGGGTCAGCAGCAGGCCGAGTGGACGCCCGACGGTGATCCCGCGACCGATGACCACGGCATGGGCGCCCGCGATCGGGACGTCGAAACGCCGGAGCAGCTCGATGACCCCGATGGGCGTGCACGGCAGCGGGGCCGATTCCCCCAGTACCAAGGAGCCGAGATTGAACGGATGCAGGCCGTCGACGTCCTTGGCCGGGTCGACCCGGGACAGGATTCGGAACTCGTCCAGTCCGGTGGGCTGCTGGACGAGGAAACCGGTGCAGGCAGGATCGGCGTTGAGCTCGTCGACGACGGCCTCGACCTCGGCCTGGGTGGTTCCGACCGGCAGTTCCTTCTGGATGCTGGCGATGCCGATCTCCGCACAGTCCTTGTGCTTGGCGTTGACATACCAACGGCTACCGGGGTCATCGCCGACGAGCACCGTGCCCAGGCCCGGGACGATGCCTCGTTCGGCCAGCGCGGCAACCCGTTGCTTCAGTTCGGACTTGATGGTCGCCAGGGTCGCCTTGCCATCGAGAATCGTCGCCGTCACGCGGCCCATCCTGCCAGCAGTCGCCTCAACCGATTCGCAGACCCAGGAAGCGAGCGAAGCCGAGGGCCTGCTCGACATCCACCCGTGCGCCGGTCAGATCCACCAGGCGCGGGTCGAGGTCGGCGAGCACGGCCCCGCGCAGGTCGGCGTCCTTCAACGACGCGTTCTGCCAGCGCAGACCCGTGAGGTCGGCACCGGAGAAGCGGCAGCGATCCAGCTTTGCGCCGACGACGTTCGCGCCGACCAGTTTCGAGCCGGTGAAGTCGACCTCGCGCAGATCCGAATTGCCCAGCGACACACCGCTGAAGTCGCAGCCGGCCACGCTCACTCCCCGCAGGTTCACCGCGTCGAAGACCGACGCCGAGAACTTGCAGTCGGTCGAGGACATCCGCGTGAAGGTGGTCCGCTCGAACGTGCACGAGACGAAGGCCGATCTCAGGTGCTCGGACTGCCTGAGGTTGGCGCCGTCGAAGGAACAGTCGGTGAACGAGCACCCCTCGGTACGCAGCCAGGCGAGGTCGGTGTCCGCGAACGAGCAGCGCAGGAACGACAGCCGGGAGAACTCCAGATCCGGCAGATCGGTGTCGGAGAAGTCCTCGTCGTGGACGACCGAACCACCCTCACCAGGGGCAGCGGAACTCTCGGCGAGGATCTGGGCGAACCAGTCCGGAAACGGCGCCGGTTGGTGGGTCTCGGTCACGGATCGGCGACTGTGTCAGTGGGCGAAGTGCCGGGTACCCGTGAAGTACATCGTCACTCCCGCCGCCTCGGCTGCCTCCACGGCTTGGTTGTCGCGGATCGAGCCGCCCGGTTGCACGACCGCGCGCACCCCGGCGTCGAGCAGGACCTGCAGGCCGTCAGGGAACGGGAAGAAGGCATCGGAGGAGGCGTAGGACCCGGCGGCTCGGTCGCCGGCGCGGGCCACGGCGAGCTTGGCCGAGTCCACCCGGTTGACCTGCCCCATGCCCACGCCGACGGACGCGCCGCCCTTGGCGAGCAGGATGGCGTTGGACTTGACGGCGCGCACGGCGCGCCAGGCGAATTCGAGCTCGGCCAGGCCGGTCTCGTCCAGCGCCCGTCCGGCGGCCAGGGTCCAGTTCTGCGGGTCATCGCCGGGAGCGGCAATGGTGTCGGCGTCCTGCATGAGCATGCCGCCGGAGATCGGACGGAGCTCGGCCGTGGTGGGTCTGGGCGCGGCGGCGACCAGCAGGCGCAGGTTCGCCCGCGTGGCCAGCACGGCGACGGCGTCCTCGTCGAACGCCGGCGCGATGATGACCTCGGTGAAGATGTCCTTGACCTGCTCGGCCATCGCCACGGTGACGGGGCGGTTGGTGGCGATCACGCCGCCATAGGCCGACACGGGATCACAGGCATGGGCCAACAGGTGCGCCTGCGCGATGTCGGCTCCGACCGCGATGCCGCAAGGGTTGGCGTGCTTGATGATGGCCACGCAGGGCTCGTCGAAGTCATAGGCGGCCCGGTAGGCGGCGTCACCGTCGACATAGTTGTTGAAGCTCATGGCTTTGCCGTGCAGCTGCTCGGCCTGCGCGATGCCGGCTTCGGAGCCTTGCAGGACGTACAGGGCGGCGGCCTGGTGCGGGTTCTCGCCGTAGCGCAGGATTTCGGCCCGTTCGAGCGCCTGGCCAACGTAGGGCGGCCAGTGCGTGGTGCCGTCGGCCGCTTCGAGGGTGCCGGTCTGGGCGCCGAACCAGTTCGCAACGGCCGCGTCATAGGCGGCGGTGTGCGCATAGGCCTTACCAGCCAGGCGCTGGCGGTCGGCCAGCTCGAATCCCCCAGCGCCGACCGCGGTCAGCACCTCGGGGTAGAGCCGGGGATCGACGACGACGGCAACCGAGCCGTGATTCTTGGCCGAGGCCCGGACCATGGCCGGGCCCCCGATGTCGATCTGCTCGACGATCTCGGGCGCGCTCGCGCCGGAGGCGACCGTCTCCCGGAACGGGTACAGGTTCACGACGACGAGCTGGAAAGTCTCGATGCCTAGTTCGGCCACGGTCGACAGGTGTTCGTCGTTGCCCTGGTCGGCCAGCAGTCCCGCGTGCACGTGCGGGTGGAGCGTCTTGACCCGACCGCCGAGGATCTCCGGGAAACCGGTGACCGACTCGACACTGGTGACGGGGACCCCGTAGCCGGCGATGGTGGCGGCGGTGGATCCGGTCGAGACGATCTCGACCCCGGCGCCGTGCAGGCCGTGGGCGAGTTCCTCGAGTCCGGACTTGTCGTAGACGCTCACCAGGGCACGGCGAACGGCGATTCGGCTCACGCGCGGGACTCCTCAATCGAGATTTCGGTGTGGCCTTCGGCGCGAAATCTACCCGGTCTCGCGCAGGCCCCGAACGCGTCCGGTCCCGGTGCCGACCATTGCGTCCTCGGCACCGGCGCCCGGGCGCTCGGTCAGGCCGCCGTCGTCGCCTGACCGCTCGGTCTGCGCAGAGTCGCCGTCCCGGCGATCCCCGGCGCCGCGACGGTGCACGAGCTGGAGCAGAGTAGCGATCGCGCCACCGCTGGCCAGGACGAGACCCGCGACGCTCGCGCCGAGCAGCCACCACACGGTGCCGATGTGCTGCAGTGCGCCCGAGCCGAGGCCTCCGGTGGCCAGGGCGCTGGCCAGGGCGACGATCGCGCCGCACGTCACCGACGCGAGCAGGACGTCCAGCAGCTGGGCGGTGAGCGATCCAGCTCGCCCGAGGGCCCGTACCGCCAGGGCACCGGCCGCGAGGGCCGTCAGGATCATGAGCCCAACGCCGACGGCCAGAGCCGGGCGGCCCAGGGGCACCGCGGCCAGTGCGGGAAACAGCGGCAGCTTGCCGTGGCTGGCCCCGAACGGCGAGACCGCGGTGTGACTGCCGACCGCAAAGCCCGGCCCGGCCAGGAAGCCGACGCCGCCGAGAACCAGATTCGGAGCCGCCCCGACGCCCAGCAGGGCGATCGGCAAACCTCCGACGCCAACGGCCAGCCGGCCCTGCACCGTGGTGGCCTCGTGCAGATGTGCGACGAGCGACACCGCGACCAGGGCGGCGCCCAGGGCGAAGTAGGTTCCCGCGGCGGCGGCTCCGGCCCGCAGCACGGCCCGTACCCGCGCGTCGAGCCGGGACCAGACCAGTGGCCCGTAGCGGGCGGCCGATCCGACGCCCGCGCTGAAACCGAGCGCGGCGATCAGACTCGCGACGAGCGGCGCCCGGCTCTGGCCGAGCACCGCCCAGTCGGCGGCAACCGCCGTCGCCGCCGAGTAGCCGAGGACGAGCCCGATGAACCCGTCCACCGTCTCCGGTCGGCGGGCGTGCCAGCCGACGAGCCACCCGAGCAGCCCCGTCACCAGCAGCGGAGTGAGGCTGACATGCACCCCTTCGAGGACCAGGCCGCCATGGTTTCCGGAGATCGTGAGGATGGCTGCTGCCTTGAGCGCCGAGGACGCGGCTGTCGAATCGGCGCCCGGCGCGAACCAGGCCAGGAACGTCGGGATTGCCGTCAGCAGTACCGCGAGCAGGAACAGCGCGACGCCCGCGACCACGCCACGCCGGAATCGCGTCAACCAGCCGGGCGGGTAGTCAGGGTCGGGACGAGTCACCGAACCAGGCTCGCAAAGCCCATCGGGGTTGGCCTCCAGGCGCGCCGATCAGGGCCGGGTTCGTCCGGTCAACTCACAGGCGGCGATCAGCCCGGACGCCGCTGGGGCGGGTAACCGGGGCTATTGGGCGGCGGGCTGGTGGACGGCGTGCCGTTGGGCGGATAGGCATTCTGCGGATAGGCGTTCTGCGGATAGGCGGGCGGGACAGCGCCCTGCGGGTAGGTGCCCCGCGGATACGTCGGGGGCGCGTAGTTCGGCGGCGGGTAGTTCGGCGGCGGGTAGTTCGGCGGCGGGTAGTTCGGCGGCGGGTACGTCCCGGTCAGGGGGTATCCGGCTGGTGGTGGTCCTTGCGGAAACGCGTTCGGCTGGCCCCGACGCGCGGCGAGTTCGTCCGCCGTCTGCTGTCGGGCCTGTAGTTCGGCCACCCTGGCCGCGTTGACGACTTTGCGACTGCCCTTGACCCAGCCCACGACCAGGACGGCACATTGCGTGATTGCGGTCAGCAGGCCCGCCACAGAGCCGGATTCGATGGTCGCGCTGTCCTGCTTGGCCAGCATGCCGCCGAGAATCAGGAGTACCGCGATTCCCGAAATCAACACCGCGACCGGCGGCGCACTGGACGTGTGCGCGCGGCCGGAGACCACCTGGTTCAACGTGAGCGCGGCCGCGACCAGGACCAGCCCGATGCCGACCGCACCCGCGCCGGTGGAAAAGCCCGGCACCCCACCGCCGCTGTCGCCGACGGTGCCGAACCAGCCGAGCAGCCCCCACACGAGCATGGGCGCGGCCAGCGCCACACCGATGACGTCCCAGGGCCGGGCCTTGAGCAGACCGGCCGCCGCGAGTTCCTGCAGCCGGGGAGAGGACTCGGGTGGACCGTCTGGTCGAAAGTCTGGTCGCGCCATGACCCAAGCCTAGAGCGCCGGCGGATCCCACAACCGGGGAGCGAGCGGGCGTGCCTCGCCCCCCGATCTCGCCGGTCGGAACCGATCAGGCGCGGGTGGGCAGCTTCCCGCCCGTCTGGGTGAACCGCAGGTACGACAACACGGTGCCGGCAATGAGCAGCAGGAGGCTGATCCAGTAGCTGATGCCGTGGCCCTTGTTGTAACTGAAGCCGAGAGTGCTGAAGCCGCTCGGCCCGGGGACGACGAACAACGCCAGGATGGCGCACAGCAGGGCCAGCGCGAAACCGCCCAGGACGACGAGCCGCACCGGGAACGGCAGGGTCAGCTTCGCGATCAGATGCGCCGCGAGGACCACGGCGGCGGCAAAGGCGACCAGCGCGGCGAACCAGCCGAAGAAGCCGTGCCACGCGCTGAACGTCTTGCTCTCGCTGATTCCCAGGCCGGAGAAGGAGTACTTGTAGTAGCCGAAGAACGAGAAGAGCATGGTCAGCACGCCGGCGGCGATGATGCCCCAGTCGAGCTGGTTGACCGTTTTCGGATCGAAGTTCTGCAGGTTCGCCGGGTCGAAGCCGACCTGCTGGCCGAAGCTGGACGCGGGAGCGGGCTGGTCCCACTGGCCGGCCGCACTCGGGTCGGCACCGGGGGGCTGGTAACTCGGCGCGGGCGGCGCTTGATACGCCGGCGCGGGCGGCTGGTAGCTCGGCGGCGGCGGCGCTTGATACGCCGGAGGTGGCGGCTGGTAGCTCGGCGCGGGGGGCGGCTGGTAGCTCGGCGTAGACCCGGGGGGAGCCGGCGCTTGATACGCCGGCGGTGGCGGCTGAGATCCCGGCGCGGGGGGCGGCTGGTAGCCCGGCGTAGACCCGGGCGGAGGTGGCTGGTTCGACGGCGCGGGGGCGTTCGGGTCGTCGTAACCACCAGGGTTGGTGCCGGGAGTCTCAGTCATCGGTGTCCCTTTCGGACGATCGAGATGCCCATACTCCGGCGGAGCACGGGCTGAGATCGGAATCAAGCTATACCTAGGTGATCCTTAGAAACAGAGGACTCACCGGCCGTGGTGATACCTGGGGCCACTGACATGATGGGCCGCGTGATCGACAACGCCCGCGAGCGCCCGGCGCGGGTGCCGGCCCAGGTCCTGGTGCTCGGCGGAGCAATGTCCGTCCAGTTCGGATCGGCCTTTGCCAACAAGCTCTTTCCGCTCGCGGGACCGGCCGGTGTCGTGTTCTTGCGGCTGGCCTTCGGCGCGGTCGTGCTGCTGGCGGCGGTGCGCCCGTCGTGGCGGGGCAGAACCCGCTCGGACTGGCGAGCGGTCATCGGCTTCGGAGTGATGCTCGCCGGAATGAACTGGAGTTTCTACGAGGCGCTCGACCGGACGCCGCTCGGACCAGCGGTGACCATCGAGTTCATCGGCCCGCTGGTGGTCGCGGTCCTCGGGTCCCGCCGTTGGCTGGACACCGTGTGGGTCGCGCTGGCCGGTGGCGGTGTCGCCATCCTGGGCCTGGGTGGTTCGGGGTCGGGCCAGACCGCGCTGCATCCGGCGGGCGTCGCTCTCGCCCTGCTGGCGGGCGCCTTCTGGGCCGGCTACATCATGATGAGCAAGCAGGTGGGGACTCGGTTCGCCGGACTCGACGGCCTGGCGAGCGCGCTGGTCGTGGGCAGCGTGCTGCTCGTTGTGCCCGGTGTTCTCGGCGGCGGGTCGGCGCTGCTCACGCCGCACGTCCTGCTCGGCGGACTCGCGGTGGCGATGCTGTCCTCGGTGATCCCCTACTCGCTGGAACTCACCGCCTTGCGCCGGCTGTCGGCCGCCGCGTTCGGGTTACTCATGAGCCTGGAACCCGCCGTCGCCGCGCTCGCCGGCGTTCTCGTGCTGCACCAGGCGCTGCGCCTCACGACCGCCGTCGCGATCGCGATGGTCATCGTCGCGAGCGCGGGAAGCACGCTGTTCGCTCGACGGGCGCTCCCGGCCCACATCGACTGACCCGAGAACTCCTGCCCAGCCGAGGGTTGCGAACCCCGTCACCTCCGGATCAGGCGAGCAGGTCCCGCATCAGCTGAGCGGTCTCGGACGGGGTCTTGCCGACCTTGACGCCGGCCGCCTCGAGCGCTTCCTGCTTGGCCTGGGCCGTCCCGGACGAGCCCGACACGATGGCGCCGGCATGACCCATGGTCTTGCCCTCAGGGGCGGTGAAGCCGGCGACGTAGCCGACGACCGGCTTGCTGACGTGTTCGGAGATGAAGGCCGCGGCCCGCTCCTCGGCGTCGCCACCGATCTCACCGATCATGACGATCGCGGCGGTCTCGGGATCGGCCTCGAAGGCGGCCAGGCAGTCGATGTGGGTGGTGCCGATGACCGGATCGCCGCCGATGCCGACCGCCGAGGAGAAGCCGATGTCACGCAGCTCGAACATCATCTGGTACGTCAGCGTGCCGGACTTCGACACCAGGCCGATGCGGCCCGGACCGGTGATGTCGGCCGGGATGATGCCCGCGTTGGACTTGCCCGGGCTGATCAGGCCGGGGCAGTTCGGACCGATGATGCGGGTCTTCTGTCCCTTGGCGACGTTGTAGGCCCACGCCTTGGTCGAATCGTGGACGGGCACGCCCTCGGTGATGACCACGGCCAGCTCGATCTCGGCGTCGATGGCCTCGATCATGGCGTCTTTGGTGAAGGGCGGCGGGACGAACAGGACCGATACGTTCGCGCCGGTCTGGGCCATCGCGTCGGCGACGGTTCCGAAGACGGGTACGGACACCCCGTCCACGTCGACCTTCTCCCCCGCCTTACGCGGGTTCACGCCACCGACGATCTCGGTGCCCGAAGCCAGCATCCGGCGGGTGTGCTTCATACCCTCGGAGCCGGTCATGCCCTGGACGATGACCTTGGAGTTCTCGTTCAGAAAGATTGCCATCGAAGTTCAGTCCCTTACGCGGCGGAGTGCGCGAGTTCGGCAGCCTTGTCGGCTGCGGCGTCCATGGTGTCGGCCAGCGTGACGAGCGGGTGCGCGGCCTCGTTGAGGATGCGCCGCCCTTCCTCGACGTTGTTGCCGTCGAGCCGGACGACCAGCGGCTTGGTGGCCGAGTCGCCGAGCATGCCCAGTGCGGTGACGATGCCGTTGGCGACCGCGTCGCAGGAGGTGATGCCGCCGAAGACGTTGACGAACACGGATCGGACGGACGGGTCGCCCAGGATGATCTCCAGCCCGTTGGCCATCACCTCGGCCGAGGCGCCGCCGCCGATGTCGAGGAAGTTGGCCGGCTTCACCCCGCCGTGCCGCTCGCCGGCGTAGGCGACGACGTCCAGCGTCGACATGACCAGCCCGGCGCCGTTACCGATGATGCCGACCTCACCGTCGAGCTTGACGTAGTTGAGGTGTTTGGCCTTGGCCTTGGCCTCGAGCGGGTCGGCCGCGTCCTTGTCCTCCAGATCAGCGTTGCCGGCCTGTCGGAAGTTGGCGTTCTCGTCCAGGGAGACCTTGCCGTCCAGGGCGAGCACGTCACCGGAGGCCACCCGGGCCAGCGGGTTGATCTCGACCAGGGTCGCGTCCTGCTGGACGAAGGTCTCCCACAGCTGCACGACGGTGTCGGAGGTGGACTCGATGACCTCGGCGGGGAAGTTGGCCTTGGTGAGGATCTCCGTCGCCAGGGCCTTGTCCACGCCGACCGTGGCGTCGATGGGAATCCGGGCCAGCGCCTCGGGACGTTCGACGGCCAGTTCCTCGATCTCCATCCCGCCCTCGGCCGACGCCATGGCCAGGAACGTGCGGTTGGAGCGGTCGAGCAGGAAGGAGAAGTAGTACTCCGTCTCGATCTGCGCGCCGGGATCGACCAGGACCCGGTGCACGGTGTGGCCCTTGATGTCCATGCCCAGGATCGCCTCGGCCGCTGCCCGCGCGTCCGCCGGCGTCTTGGCCACCTTCACGCCGCCGGCCTTGCCCCGGCCGCCCACCTTGACCTGGGCCTTGACCACGGTGACGCCGCCGAGCCGTTCGGCCACGGCCTGCGCCTCGTCGGGAGTATCGGCGATCTCGCCGAGGCCCACCGGGACACCGTGCGCGGCGAACAACTGCTTCGCCTGATATTCGAACAGATCCACAGGTTTTTCCGTTCTTCTGGCCCGGATTCTCTTACCGCCCGGGCGGCGCCGAAAGTCAGGCTAGCCCGTCCTGCGGCCCGACCGTAGGGGTTGGGAGCGTGACCTTCGCCAACCGAGCGGCGTACGTCACTGCCGCACGTCGAAACCGGCACCATGAGCGGGTGAGGTGTAGTTGAGTATGCAAGGGCTTGGCGTCTGTAATCGCCTGCCGATGGGAATGCTGACGGTCAGGGCCCGTCAGCGCGACCCACCAACCGTGTCAACGGCCAGGCCGGCCGACCGAGGAAGGAGCCACAGTGGCGTTCGACACGATTCGCCGGTTGCCCTCCGACGCGCTCGGACACGGGCTGTTCGCGGTCAAGGAACTCGGTTCGATCGCGGCCCACGTCGCCCGGTACCCGGCGGGTGTCCTGGCCGAGCGCGATCCGGTCGACGACCCGCGGCACCGGACCGACGTCCTGTCGCCGCTGAGCCGCGGCCTGATCCTGGCTGATCTGGAAGCGGCCGGCACCCCGGTCGTGCTGGTCCACGGCATCGTCGACAACCGCGCCGCGTTCGCCGTGCTCCGGCGCGCGCTGCGCAATCGCGGCTACGGCCGGATCTCCACCGTCAACTACTCGCCACTGACCTCCGACATCCGCCGCGCGGCCGCGCACCTGGCCCGGCACGTCGAACGGGTGTGCGCGCAGAGCGGCTACGAGCAGGTGTTCGTCGTGGGCCATTCGCTCGGCGGCGTCATCGCTCGCTATTACGTCCAGCGCCTGGGCGGCGACGCCCGGGTGAACACGGTGGTCACGCTCGGCTCACCCCACGCCGGGACCCAGACCGCCCGGTTGCTGCCGGTCGGCGTCGCCCGGCAGTTGCGCCCCGGCTCAGCGGTCATGACCGAGCTTGCCGCCCCCGCGGAGTGCCGCTCGCGGTTCGTGGCGATCTATTCCGACCGGGACGAGATCGTCGTACCGCATCGAAGCGCAGCGCTGGAACATCCGGACCTGTCCGTGACGCAGATCAAGGTTCACCGCGTCGGGCACCTGGCCCTGCTGACCGACCAGAAGGTGGCCCAGACGGTGGCCGAGGCACTCATCGCCCGCGAGCGCGATGCTGGGGAACACTGCCTCACAGAATCCGACAGAAACCACCAACCGGACGCGGATGAGAGCGTGGCCAGGACCGGCCGGCTCGCCCGGTTAATTCGATATGAACGTAGGGACACGAGTTTGCACAGGACGGAAGCACTGGGTTACGGTTCGGCAACGCCGCGCCCGTGACCACGTCTCCGACCCCCTGGAGACGCCCCGATCTCTGAGGCCGGCGAGCAGCCGACGCACAGCGCTGGAACAACAGCGCGCGGAGACAGGAGAACTGGGTGGGCCGTCATAACGCGCCTGAAAGCTCACCCTCCGCACCGGACGCCCTGACCCGCGTCCTCCAGTTCGACGCTCCTTCCCCGAGCGGATCGATGACCCTCGCCCCGACGACCTCCAGCTCGTCGACGTCCACCCCGATCGCAGCCCCGGCTATCCCGCCGGCCATCCCGCCCGCGCTCTCCGAACTGGACACCACCGCCGAACTCCGCGCCGTCGCCGCCGTCGAGGCCGAAGTCGCCTCCGCCGTCGAGTTGGCGACGTGCATCACCGAGGACGGCCCGCTCGATTCCGTCACCACCGCCGAACTGCGCGCGATCTCGGCCTCGGACTTCATCGCCGCCCGCTACGCAACCTGCCCGCCACCGCGCCGGACCCGAGCGGCCGAGCGGGCCTACCGGCGACGACCGGCCTGGCGTCGCTCGCCCGCGATCCCCGCGGTCGCCGCGGCCCTGGCCGTCCTGGGGGTGGCGGACGCGATTCACCTGGTGGCCCTCAACGGCTCGGCCGGCGCAAGAACGAAGTCCGCCTCAGCCGCGGTGGACCTCAGCGCGCTGTTGCCAGCGGGAAGCCCCCGCAACGGGCAGCAGAGCACCAGCGCCCAGTCCGCCACCGGAACCGGCTCCACAGCCACCGGTAATTCCGACTCCGACTCCGACCCGACCCTGAGCACCGCCGCGCAACGGGTCTCGCGCAGTAAGCGCACCCTGCGCACGAGCTCCCCCGATGCCTCGGCGCTGCCGGCGCGGCCCACGTTGCCCAAGATCCAGCCCGGCAAGACTGTCCTCGGCACGTGGGTGCGCCCCAGCGCCGGCGGTGAGTCCTCGTGCTTCTGCATGCGCTGGGGTGTCATGCACGATGGCGTCGATCTCGCCGGGCCACTCGGCTCGGCCATCGTCGCCGTGGGCGACGGGGTGGTCGTCGCGGCCGGCCCCGCCCAAGGCTTCGGACACTGGATCGTCATCCAGCACAGCAACGGGGACGTGTCGGTCTACGGGCACATGTACACCGTCGACGTCAGCGTCGGCGAGCACGTCAAGGCCGGGCAGCACATCGCCGACATCGGCGCCGACGGGCAGTCCACCGGCCCGCACCTGCACTTCGGCATCAAGGTCGGGCTCGCACCGGGCGCGTCCGAGGCTCAGGTGCTCAACGGCGGAAAATATATCGATCCGGTCCCGTGGCTGAAGGCTCGTGGCATCGACGTGGGACCGTATAACCCGAACGCCTGATCCCGGCGCCGTCCTGCCCGCTTGGAGTAACGCTCACATGGTCGCTTCGACGACACCTCTTGCGTCGTCCGCGGCGCAGCGGCCCCGTCGTCGGGACCTGCTCTCTCGCCTGCCCGCCCTGCCACTGCCCGAGGCGATCATCGCCGGCGACCGCTCGGCCATCGCCGCACGCTGGGTGCTGTCCCGTGCGCTGACGCTGTCGGTCCTGACGTTCGTGCAGGAGGGCAACGTCGCCGGCGACGTCCGCTACTACGCTCACAGCCTGCATCAGCTCTTCGCCGGCGGCAGCCTGCACGACACTTTGCAGGAGTACCCGCTGCCGGTGCTCGCCCTGCTGGTACCGCAGTTCATGCTCGGCCTGCTCAACGAGGTCGCGTTCATGATCCTGTTCGTGCTGTCGATGCTCGCTGTCGACGCCGCGTTCACCGGTTTCCTGTGGCGCGGCGACGGACGGCACCGCGGGGACGCGACCAATCTCTGGCTCTGGTTCGTGCCCGCCATCGGCCCACTGGCCTACTTCCGCTTCGACCTCGTCCCGGCCATGCTCGCGGGCGGGGCAGTGCTGGCCGCGGTGCGCCGCCCAGCCCTGGCGGGAGCGTTGACGGCTCTGGGCGCCTCTCTGAAACTCTGGCCCGCGGTGATGCTGCCGGTGTTCCTGATCCGCCGGAACGACCGGCGCGCCGTGCTGACCGGGTTCTTCTCCACCGGTGTCGGGATCGCCCTGGTCTCCCTCGCCGTCGGCGGATTCCATCGGCTGCTCTCCCCGTTGCAGTGGCAATCGGCCCGTGGGCTGCAGATCGAGGCGGTGAGCGCGACCCCGCTGATGATGGCCCGGCTGTTCCATCACGCCACGTGGGATGTGCACATGTCCCGGTACAAGGCCTTCGAGTTGTTCGGACCAGGGGTGCGGCTGTTCGGCGCGATCTCCTCGACGCTCACCGTGGCCGGCGGCGCCCTGCTCGTCCTGCTGTGGTGGCGTGCGCACAAACACCCGGCCGCGTCGGCGGAGATGCTGGGCTGGCTGTTCCTCTCGACCGCGCTGATCGTGACGGTGACCAACAAGACCCTGAGCCCGCAGTATCTGCTGTGGCTGGGTGGTCCGACGGCGGCTTTGGCCGTGCGCGCGCGGGCCAACTCCGCCGTGCGGCGCTTCAGCCGGGTCCTGCTGGTGACCGCAATACTCACGCAGCTGGAGTTCCCGATCGGGTACCGGTCCATCACGACCAACATGTTCAGTTCCCCGCTGTGGACGTCGGTGCTCGCGGTGCGCAACGTCCTGCTGATCTGGCTGACCTGGTACGCCGTGCAGCAGGTGTGGCGACTGTCGAAGCCCGGGTCGGGGAACGAGGACACCGCCGGCGAGCTGAGCTGAGTTGCGCCGTCTGATCAGGCGGCTGCCGGTGCCGCTGTGGGCTCTGACGCTGCTCACCTTCGGGGTCTACGCCGGTTTCGCGCTGCTGCGCCACCGGCAGTTCGGGACGGCCGGCTACGACCTGGGCATCTTCGATCAGGCGGTGCGCCGCTACGCCCACCTGCAAGCGCCGATGGTGCCGTTGAAGGGTTCGGGCTACAACATCTTCGGCGATCACTTCCACCCGATCATCGCGCTCGCCGCGCCGTTCTACTGGATCTGGGACTCACCCCAGACGCTGCTCGTCGTCCAAGCCGCTCTGATCGCGATATCCGTGCCGGTCGTCTATCGCTTCGCCCACCGGCGGACCAGCAGCCGGATGAGCCTAATCATCTGCGGCTCCTACGGGTTCAGCTGGGCCTTTCAGACGATGGTCAACTTCAACTTCCATGAGGTCGCGTTCGGGGTACCGCTGCTGGCGCTGGCCATCGACGCCCTTGATCGCCAGGACGACCGCCAGCTGTTCCTCTTCAGCGGCGCGCTCCTGTTCGTCCGGGAGGACATGGGGGTACTGGTCCTGCTCATCGGCATCCTCCGCACGGTTCGCGGCGGCCTACGTCCCTGGGGCGGGGCCCGGCGCCGGCTGCCCGGCCTGGTCCTCATCGGGGCCGGGGTGGCCATGTATGAGGTGGCCACCGGGCTGGTCCTGCCGCACTTCTCGCCCACCGGGACGTTCGCCTACTGGCAGTACGGGCCGACGTTGGGGGCGAACCTGTCCGATGCCGCCGTGCGCAGTCTCACCCACCCCTGGCATGTGATCGATCTGTTCTTCAGCCCGAAGGTGAAAACCGAGACCCTGCTCTACTTCCTCCTTCCGCTGTTGTTACTGCCTCTGCGTTCCCGCTACTCATGGCTCGCCCTGCCCCTGCTCGCGCAGCGCTTCTTCGAGCCCACCGACCGGCGATTGCTGTGGGAACCGCACTATCACTACAACGCTCTGCCCTGGGTCGTACTCGTCCTGGCGATGGTCGACGGGGCGGCGCGACTGTCGTGGTTCGACCGCGCGCGGGCCCGCACCCTGCTGGCCGGCGTGCTCGTCCTCGTCCCCGTCGTCCTGGTCGCCTTCGTGCCCGACGTCGCGCCCCTGCACTCGGCGATCACCGGCAAGCTGTACCGGCTCGACCCGCAGATGAGGGCGCAGGCGGCCACGGTGGCGCGAATCCCGGCCCACGTCTGTGTGGCCGCCGACGACCGGATCGCCGGGCATCTGACCGGCCGGGACTGGGTCACGATTCCGGGCCTGGTCGACTACCGCCGCATCGACCTGGTCGTGCTCGACCTGTCACAGAAGGATGTCGGCGGCAACCTGGGGCCGCCCGCGGGCGCCGAGCTGGCCATCGTGGTCCGACGAGGTTTTCACCTGGTGTTCGTGGCCAACGGGACACTGGAGATCTGGCAGTCGCCCAGCTACACCGGTCCGTCTTCGGCGTGCGGACCGCTGTCGGCGGGCAAGCCTTCCTAGCAGCTCCGACGGCTCCGGCAGCACCCGCGCACCAGCAGCGAGCACCGAGCACCGAGCACCAGCGACGGGCCGTTTGCCGGTTGTCCGGCCGGCGGTGCCGGCGGTCGGCTAGAGCTTGTGCAGTGGTGCGAAACGCAGCACGAGCCATTTCGGACCGTAGCTGCCGAAGTCGACCTCCGCCTGGGCCTTCTCGGCCGCACCACGCAAGGAGACGACCGTGCCGAGGCCGAAGGTGTCATGGGTGACCCGGTCACCGACCTGCAGGCTCGGGATCGACCGCTCGAGTTTGCCCCTACCCGGGCTGCCGAAACTGGAGCTCCGGGCCGGCGTCGGCTGCGGCCGGCGGTCCGCGGCCCGGTAGCCGTGGTCGGCGTAACGGCTCGAGCCGCTCGCGGCATCGTCGTCGGCGTAGCGGATGAACGGCTCCCGGTCGATGGCGCCGGTCCAGGTGACCAGCTCCGCCGGGACCTCGTCGAGGAACCGCGAGGGCGGGTTGTACTGGGGGCTGCCCCAGGCCGAGCGCGTGTTGGAGCGGCTGAGGTAGAGCCGCTGCCGGGCGCGGGTGATGCCGACGTAGGCCAGCCTTCGCTCCTCGGCCATCTCGCCGGGTTCGGCAAAGGTCCGCTGGTGCGGGAAGATCCCGTCTTCCATTCCCGTGAGAAAGACGACCGGGAACTCCAGCCCCTTGGCGGTGTGCAAGGTCATGAGGGTCACGACACCACCACTGGCGTCGGGTACCGAGTCGGCATCGGCGACGAGGGAGACGTGTTCGAGGAAGGCATCGAGATCGGCCGGTGCGCTGACCGTGCCCTCGCCGGTGCCGTCATCGATCTCGAGCTGCGCGCGCTGCTCCTCGAACTCCGCGGCCACGCTGACCAGTTCGCGCAGGTTGTCGACGCGGCCTTCGTCCTGGGGGTCGTGACTGGCTTCGAGTTCGGCAAGGTACCCGGTGCGGGTCAGCACTTCTTCGATGATGTTGCTCGGTGAACCATGTTCCTCACTGGCCGCGATCTGCCTGAGTTCACCGAGCAGCGCGACGAATCCGGCGATCGCGTTGGCTGATCGTGATGCCAGGCCGACGATGGTGTCGGCGCGAATAAGGGCCTCGGCGAAGGGAATGCGCTCCTGGTCGGCGTAGGTCTCGACGAAGAGCTCGGCCCGATCGCCGATCCCCCGGCGGGGAGTGTTGAGGATCCGCCGCAGACTCACCACGTCGAGCGGGTTCGCAATCACCCGCAGGTAGGCCAGGATGTCGCGGACCTCCTTGCGTTCGTAGAACCGCACGCCGCCCACGACCTTGTACGGCAGTCCCAGCCGGATGAAGATGTCCTCGAACACGCGGGACTGGGCGTTGGTGCGGTAGAACACCGCCACGTCGGAGGGCTTGGCCTGCTCGGCGTCGGTGAGCCGATCGACTGTGCTGGCGACCCAGCGAGCCTCGTCGTGCTCGTTCTCGGCGACGTAGCCTTCGATGGCGGAGCCGTCGCCGGCTTCGGACCAGAGGTTCTTCGGACGCCGGTCGGAGTTGCGGGCGATGACGGCATTGGCCGCGGACAGGATCGTCTGGGTCGAGCGGTAGTTCTGCTCCAACAGGATCGTCCGCGCGTCGGGATAGTCGCGCTCGAACTCGTCGATGTTGCGGATGGTCGCCCCGCGGAAGGCGTAGATCGACTGATCGGCATCGCCGACCACGCAGAGCTCGGCGGCCGGGAGATTGAGCTCGGCGATCGGCTTGCACAGCTGCGCGACCAGCACGTATTGGGCGTGGTTGGTGTCCTGATACTCGTCCACCATGACGTGACTGAACCGGCGTCGGTAGTGCTCGGCCACTTCGGCGTTGTTCTGGAGCAGACGCACGGTCGTCATGATCAGGTCGTCGAAATCGAGGGCCTGGGCCTCGGACAGCCGACGTTGGTAGCGCTCATAGATCTCGGCCACGATCTTCTCGTGCGCGTTGGAGGTCTGCTCACTGAACGCCTCGGCGGTGATGAGCTCGTTCTTGAGGTTCGAGATCTGCACGCCGATGCCTCGCGGCTGGTACCGCTTCAGATCGAGGTTGAGCTCACGGATGACCATCGTGATCAGCCGCCGCGAGTCGTCGGCGTCGTAGATCGAGAAGGACGACTTCAGCCCGAGGTGTTTGGCCTGGGCACGCAGGATGCGCACGCACATCGAGTGGAAGGTCGAGACCCACATCGCGTTGGCGCGGGGGCCGACGAGCGCGCTGACCCGGTCCTTCATCTCCCCCGCCGCCTTGTTGGTGAAGGTGATCGCGAGGATCTGTCCGGGCCTGGCGCGGCCGGTGGCCAGCAGGTACCCGATGCGATTGGTGAGCACCCGGGTCTTGCCCGAGCCGGCACCGGCGACGATGAGCAACGGGGACCCGGCGTGGGTGACGGCCGCACGCTGCTGCGGATTGAGCCCGCTCAGCAGGGCCTCGGCGCGCTGTTCGCGCTGCTCGGCCTGCGTGGACCGCTCACCTTCGAACTGGCGCGCCTGGCCAGCCCGCTGCTCGGGCATGGAGACGCCGCCAGCCTCGACCGCGGACTTGACCAAGCCGGCACCGACCCGGCCGTCGACGTCGAACAGGCTCAGTACATCGGGGGGTATGGCGTCTGCACTCATCTCGACCTCAGCCTACGTCGGGCCGCCGACAACACCGGATGGGTGCCGGTCACGCCGCGGGGCCCGTCCCGAATAGCGGGACGGGCTTGCTCGACCCTGGGACGACGTGTCACCATCGACCTCGTGCAGACCACCGGTCGCGAATTCTTCTATGGGTTCCGCTATGCCTTCTTTGGCGCAGCGGCCCATTTCGCGACCGGTTGATCTGAACCAACCGTCAACGCCCTGGGCCCGCCAAGAGCCCGGGGCGTTTCGTATGTCTGGGGCTTCGAGGACTCCACAACGGAAAGTCGGTCAGTGGCCGACTAGGCCGGGGCATCATCACCAGCGAACGGAACGCAGCATCATGAGCATCACCTCCGGCCTGAACGCCCAGCCCACCCCCGAGGTCATCGTGGACGAAACCGCCGACGCCAGCACCACCATCGACACGCTGCGCGGTCAGATCGACGCCCTCGACACGGCGATCGCGCGGCTGGTGGCCGAACGCGCCCAGCTGTCGCGCCGCATCCAGACCGCCCGCATCAACGCCGGCGGCACCCGCATCGAACTCGGCCGCGAACGCGCGATCATCGACCACTACCGCTCCGCTCTGGGCAGCGAAGGCGCCTCGGTCGGCGAAGCGGTCCTGCGCGCCTGCCGCGGCGCTCGCTGACCGGGCGCGCTACCGACCGAACCCGTCCGGGTCAGACCAGGCGGCGGTCGGCGGCCCAGCGGGTCAATTGATGCCGGGACGACAACTGCAGCTTGCGCAGGACGTTGGAGGCATGCGTCTCCACGGTCTTGATCGAGATGAACAGCTCCGCACCGATCTCGCGGTAGCTGTACCCGCGAGCGAGTAACCGCAGAACCTCCTGCTCCCGCGGGGTCAGCTGGTCCAGTTCCGGGTCGACGGACGGCGTGGGACCGGTGTCGGCATCGCGGAAGGCGTCGAGGACGAAACCGGCCAGGCGCGGGGAGAAGACCACATCGCCCTCGGCGACCCGGCGGATGGCGTCGGTGAGGTCGGCGCCCGAAATGGTCTTGGTGACGTAGCCGCGGGCACCGGAACGAATGACCGAGATGACGTCCTCGGCCGCGTCCGACACCGACAGGGCGAGGAAGCGGACGTCGGGGTGCTGGGGCAGCACCGCGGCCACCACGGCGGGACCGCCGCCGTCGGGCAGATGCACATCGAGCAGCACGACGTCGGGCTTGAGGTGACCGATCACCGTGACGGCCTCGGCCACGGTGGCCGCCTCTCCGACGATGCGGACGCTCTGTCCGATCTCGGCCTTGACCCCGGAGCGGAACATCGCGTGGTCATCGACGAGCACCACCGAGGGTCCGGATCCGGCCGGTTCGGCGGCGGTGGGTGCGTTCTGTTCGGTCACGAAAGCTCCATTCTGAGGGCGACCTCGGTACCGGCGCCCGGGCTGGACTTGATGGTGGCGCTACCGCGCTGACGTTCCAGCCGGCCGATGATCGAACCGCGCACTCCCTGACGATCCTCCTCGATGATGTCGGGGTCGAAACCGATGCCGCGATCGCGGACGAAGACCTGAGCCTCGGTCACCCCCGGCCGGGACGAGCCAGGCGCCAGTTCTGCGTAGACGGACACGCTCGTCACGCCCGCGTGCTTGGCCGCGTTGACCATCGCCTCGCGGGCCGCCGCGACCAGCGCGTCCAGGCGCGTGTCGACGTCGCGCTCGCCGCCCACCACCACGAGGTCGATCGTGATGGCGTACGTGTCCTCGATCTCGGCGGCGGCACCGGCCAGCAGCTCGGCGAAGGTCCCGGTCGGAACCATCGAGCCGTACAGCTTCGTACGCAGCTCGCGTTCCTGGCTGCGAGCCAACCGGGCCACCTCGCGGGGGGAGTTGGCGTTGCGCTGGATCAACGCCAGGGTTTGCAGCACCGAGTCGTGCAGATGGGCGGCGATGTCGGCACGCTCCTCGTTGCGGATCCGCTCGGTGCGCTCGGCGCCCAACTCCTGCACCAGCCGCAGCCACCACGGCCCGGTGATCAGCGCGAGGCCCCCGACGGTCACCAGCACGGCCGCGAGACCGACCCCGATCGCCTTGGTTCCGGTGCCGGTCTGGAACAGGACGAACACGCCCCCGGCGAGCACCAGCGTGATACCGAGCGCGAGCCTGAGCGCGCCGGTGCGGTCGAAGGCCCCGGCAGCCAGCGAGCTGCGGGACAGGCGCCGCCACCGATCCCGCTCGGTCTCCGAAGCCTGACGCCAGACGAGCGCGCCGCCGAAGATGGCCAGCATCACGGGTACGAACCACCACCCCAGCGGCAGGGTGCGGGCGTTGGCCAGCAGGACCCCCGCGCCGATCACGAGCGCGACCACGAACTCGACGGCCGCCCTTCGCGATTGCTGGGGCTGGTCGGGCGGGGTACGCAGGACGATCCAGAATGCGCCGTAGAGCAGGATGCCCAGGCCACCGGACAGCGCGGCGACGAAGAATCCGATCCGGACGAGCCACACCGACACGTCGAGGTAGCGGGCCAGGCCGCAGGCGACTCCGCCGAACCAGCGGCCGCGCACGGCTCGGTACAGCCGCGGCGGCCGTAAGCCAGGCGTGGCGGCCGGGAAGAGGTAGGGAGGAGGGGCAGGAGCGGTCATCGTGCTCCCATCATGTCCGCTGCGGGCCGGCTTCGACATCAGGACTGACCCGGATTCCTGACCCGGATCCGTCTCAGGGGTGTCCCGACGATATCGGGGCCTGCTCGGGGTAGTCCCCGATACCGTGGGGGCGTTGTTGACCCCAGGCTGAATGGCATGACGACGACGATGAACACCCCAGGCGGACCGAACGACCCCAGCGGTCCCCTGTTGCCTCCCCCTCCCGCGTGGCGTCCGCCCAGTGCGGTGCGTCCGCCGCTGCGCCGCAGCCGGACCGACCGGATGCTCAGTGGCGTCGCCGGTGGCCTCGGTGAGTACTTCGGCGTGGATGCGGTGATCTTCCGGGTGGTGTTCGCGGTGCTGTCGTTCTTCGGCGGCGTCGGGTTGATCGTCTACCTGGCCTGCTGGGTACTGATCCCCGAACCCGAACAGCCGAACTCGGTGTTCGACCGCGCGGTGGAACAGCTTCGGCTTCGCAAGATCCCGCCGTGGATCGTGATCATCGGCGGTGCGCTGGTGGTGTGGGCGGCGTGGTTCTCCTGGTGGGCGCCCGGCCCGACCTTCCCGGCGATTGCGGTCATCGCGGTTCTGCTGATCGTGCTCGTACGACGCTCAGCCCGCAGCAACTACCCCACGGGCTGGGTCGGCGGGCCGCCCTCTGCGTACCCGCCGTTCTCCCCGCAATCCGGCCCTCCCGAATCCGGCTTCTCCCAAACCGGCTTCCCCCAAGCCGGCTTCCCCGTCAGGCCCGCCTTGTGGCCCTCCGGACCCGAATCTGGCGCGGGGCCCGCTGGGGCCACCGGGCCGGTTCCGCAGCCAGGCGGCACGGAGGGCGATCTCGGGACCGAGCCGACCATCTCGCTGACCAAGGACGCGACGGTGCCGACCGGTGCTCCGCGGCCGCTGGACGTGCCGGTGCCCCCGTTCGGCCAGGGCGAGCCGCCGCAGCGACTGGCACCGCCGCTCAACGACTTCCGGGTGACGATGCGGGACTGGTACTCCGAGGCGCGCGAGGCCCAGATCGAACGCAGACGACGTCGTCGCCCGATCAGGGTCGCCGTGGGCGCGTTGCTCCTGGTGGGCCTGACGGTCATCGGCATCGTGGATGCGGTGAATCGCGTCCCGTTCGGCAGCTACCTGTGGTTCGTGTTCGCCGTCCTCGGACTGGGCTTGCTGGTGAGCCTGATCGCGCGCCGGACGGTGTGGGAGTACCTGCCTCCACTGCTGCTGCTCGTCCCGGCCCTGATCGTGATGGGTGCGACGCCGGCGAGCCTGACCGACGGTTCGGGCAAGAGCGGGCTCGCGCCGACGAGCCTGGCGCAGCTGGCCGACGAGCGGCAGTTCGCCGGTGACACGGTGCTGGACCTGACCAAGCTGCCCGCTTTGACCGCAGACCGGCGCGTGGAGATCACGCAGGCGGCCGGACGAGTCGAGCTGCGCGTCCCGGCGACGTTGAACGTCATCGTGGACGCGACGGTGCACGTGGGCGATATCGAGGTCGGGCAGTCCCGAGCGGTCGGTGATTTCGTGGCCGGACTCAACAGCTCGCTTGTCGTGTCACCCGGGCCTGGTGCGAACACCGCGTCTCCCGTCCTGACGGTCCGAGTTCGGCTGACGGCCGGGCACGTCCAGATCACGCGCGTCCCCAATTGACAGGCCTACTAGTGGAAGCGCACACCTTTTGCACATCGATCCGATTGCGAAATGGTAACGATGTGCGCTTAACTAGATCGGGTGAGGGACGCACAGGTACCCAGCCGCGCACGCGCTTTCGCGGTCGGACTCGCGATAGTGACTCTGGTCGGCGTCGACCAGGCCGCCAAGTTCTGGGCGTGGCGCACTGTGAGCACCGTTCGCATCAACGCCGGGGGTGACCAGTTCGTCTCGCGGAGCATGAGTGCCTGGTTCGCGGGCCCGATCACCGGCGCGATCCTGGACGTCGTCAACTTCGCCCTCGTGCTGCTCGCCCTCGGCGCGCTGTTCCGGCGTCCTGCGTCGCCGGGACTGCGTCCGACGGGGGTGCTGATGCTCACCGGCTGGGCGAGCAACCTGCTCGATCGCCTGGGCCTGCATTTCCTCACCGCCCCCGGCAGCCTTCGCGGCGTGATCGACTTCGTTCCGATCGGACGTCATTTCTACAACCTGGCCGACCTCTACATCGGTCTCGGCACCGCCGGCTTCGCGACGTGTCTGCTCCTCTCCACGGTCCGCCGGCCGATGCGACGGCGTCGCCGGATGCGCCTGCTGCTCAGCCGGGCCGCCGCTCCGCTCGAGGTTCTCGCGCCCCGGATACGCCCGAGCGCCGTCGTGCGGCCCAGCCGGCGGGGCGAGCCGGTGCGGCGTTGGGCGGGTAGCGCCGCCGCGGTGGGTCTGGTCGGTGCGGCCACCGCCGGGGCCGTCACCTACGGCGGGATCAGCGCGCCGCTCGCGGCTGCCGAGAGCGCTCAGACCTCGGCCATCACCTATTCGACGTCGCTCTCCGACACGGGCTCGGACCACAACGGTGCCACCCGTTGGGGCGCCACCCCCCAGTCGGCGACCAGCGGCCCGACGCCGGGCCACCAGTTCTCCTGGCCCGGGGCTACCGTCGCGCCGTCCAGCGACCGGCCGTGAACGCGGCCCGCTAGCCTGTCCTTCCGTGCCCCTGCATGAGGCCCGTCCAGGCGGCCTGTCCGTGGTCTTGATCCATGACCGTCGACGGCACGGGGAGTTCGGTCGCTGGCGAGGTCGGGAGCTGGGTGTCAAAGATTGCCGAGGTGCGGCCGCTGACGTTGCTGCTCTGGCTGTTGATGGTTCTGCCCGCGTGCTCGTTGCTGGCCCGCAACGTCGCCAGCTCGAACCACGTCCTGGTGCTGGCCGCGTGCGCGGCGCCGTTCAGCGTGATCTTCGCGCTTCCCGCCCTGATCGTCGGCGCGACGTCGCGGCGCTGGTTCACCCTCACCGCCGCGGCCGTTCTCATCGTGCTGGTGCTGTTGCCCTCGGCCCTCACCGTCCTACGCCGATCGCCGGCCACCGCGGGGCGCCCGCAACTGCGTGTGCTCAGCCTGAACATGCGCTTGGGCCAGGCAGATCCGAACCGCCTCGTCGCCGAGGTCCTCAGCCACCGGGTCGATGTCCTGGCCGTGCAGGAGCTGACCGGATCGGCGTTGACTCGATTGCAGGCGGCGGGGTTGAGTCGGCTGTTGCCACACGAGTTCGTCGATCCCCGACCCGGTGCGGGCGGGGTGGGACTGTTCAGCCGGTTCCCACTCGGCGACGAGCGGTCCTACACGGGCTTCAACAACGGCGTGCTGTCCGCCTCGCTCGTCGCGCCGGGGCTGCCCGAGACGCACGTGTTGTCCTCGCATCTCGGTGCGCCGTGGCCGCAGAGCGGGACCCGTTGGTTCACCGAGAGTCGGCTGCTCACCGACGTCCTCAAGCAGATTCCCGGACCGCTCATCGACGCCGGAGACTTCAACGCCACCACGTCCCTACGGGTGTTGCGTGATCTCATCAGCAGGACCGGGACGGCCGACGCCGCCACCCAGGCCGGTGCAGCCACGATCCGGACGTATCCGGCCAACGGTCCGCTGCCACCTCTGCTGGGCATCGATCACGTGTTGCTCCGCACCCTGAAGGCAGGCACCGTGCGGACGATCTCCGTCCCGGGCACCGATCATCGCGCGCTCTTGGTCACCGTCGTTGCAGCCTGACGTCCCCGCCTGACGTCCCAGCCTCACCGGGCGGGCTGATGGTTCAGCGGAACAGGCCCAGCCAGCCGAACGGCCCGTGCGGTGCGCGCACCGCGCCCGCACCGAAGGCCTGGTAGCGACCGCACAATCGGCTTCCGCACCGGCCGCAGTCGCTGCCGCGGCGGAAGTGCCGGTGTGACTCGGCCGAATGTCCGCACGCGCACAGGGGATCGGGCAGGCCGAAGCTCGGCTGCGTCTTCGGCGACGACACGAGACGGACGGCACTGGGGCGGTCGACGAGCATCTTTTGCACGCTGCCCTCATCGACAGATATCGGACGTGTCTGAGGGTAGTCGCCGGCGCCGAGAGCGGAGCGCGGCTGGCCGGAATCCCGCTACGAGCGGGTGTACATGGTCAGCCAGTCCACCTGCAGATGACCGCTGGCGTTCGCGGCCGGCTTGGGGGCGTGCAGCGCGGTTTCGGCCTGCAGAACCCAGTGCATCGACGTCGACGGGATCTTCGTCGTGCTCGTGCCGAGCTTGGCCCCGTCCAGGTAGTAGGTGAGGTTGTTGGGGGACCACTCGATCGTGGCGGTGTGCCAGCCGGTCCCGGCCGCGGCGATCCGCGTCCGGAAGCCGGCGGTGTCACCGGCGAGGTTCGTCCGCCCGGCGGCGTAGCGGTTGGCATAGATGTAGTCATGCGTGGTCAGGCCGCCGACCTCGGGAAAGTCGACCTCGCCCTCGGACCACTTGTTGCTGTCCGGCCACAGCATGAAGGCCAACTTGTATCCGGGAACCTGGTCGCTGCGAAAGCGCACCGAGAACCGTCCGTAGACCTGACCCCAGTTCGTCGCCGGCGACTTGGGGACGATCGATTCGACGTAGGGCTGGCCGTTCTCGCTGTGCAGGTACCAGTCCATGACACCGTTGTTCACCGACATCACGCGTGACGGGTCGTAGCTGCCGTTCCTGGAAGTGTCGGGGAACCCCGAGTAGCCGTAGTAGCGCTTGGTGTAGGGGCTCGTGGCGAAAGACCCTCGCCCGACGTTGGTGCCGAAGTTGTCGGCGAGGACCTGGTGCCACCCCGGTAGGTCGCCGACCGGCATCGCCTGGCCCGAGGCGGTGGTCCCGTTCACGACGTCGGCGGGTTTGGCCGAGGCCGTGCCGTTGTTCGCGGCGACACCGCTGCCCGCCCCGCCGCTGCTCGTCCCTCCGCTGCTCGTGCCGCCGCCGGTACTCGTGCCCTGGCCGGCGGAAGCCGTGGAACGGCCTGGTGTGGTGGCCCTCGCTGCCGAGCGCGACGTCGATGATCCGCCCGATCCCCCCGAAGCCGATCCGGACGCCGACGAGGCGGCGGAGCGGGACCCGGCCGACGAGCTCGGCGCGCGCTGGGAGGAGGAGCCCGAAGACAGGGCCGCGGAACCCGGCCCACTGGCCGCGCCCCGACCAGGAGTGCCCGCACCGGGCTGCGACGAGGACTGGGCACGCGCGCGGTCCCGCGCGCCGGAGGTGGGGGTGGCACAGGAGGCTAGGAGAGTCAGCAGCAGGCACAGCGCGGCGACAAACAGCGTCGTCGTGCTGGCCGCATTGCGCTTTCGTCGGGTGGCCACTTCTCGGACTGACATCACGCTCCGTTCGATGGTCCCCGCCTCCAACCGCCCGGTCGGCGGCCTCCGGGAATGGTAGTCGACGGGGTGACGTCTACGGCCCTTGCCAACCGCGGTCCGCAGCGCCCGCAGCGGCAGCAGCGGACGTCCACGGACCCACTAGTAACGCACGAGCTCGCCAGGAAACCTGGCCGTTACCACAGTGGCCGGATCAACCGTTGCCGTACCATCGGAACCAAGAACAGGCGATCGGCGGGCCTCCGTCACTCGCCCGGACAGAGTGGTCGCCCGCTCGAACCGACCGGCTCTGTGGCCGTTGATCTGTATCCGTCAAGATCCGAAAGGGCACATACCAATGGCTGCGGACGAGCGTGCCGACTGAGGTGAATTCAACCGAGATGAACCGGGGCCCTGGGACGCCCGGCTCCGTTCACCTCGCCGAGACCGCGGAAACCGCCGTCCTGCCGGTCCTGCCCGACGGTGCCGAAGCGGTCCTGCCCGACGGCGCCGACCACGTCCCGCCGTCGGGTCTGTCAGCCTCGGACAAGCCGAACGCCGACAGCTCCAGTCTGTTCGGCCGGGGCCTGCTCTACGTCGTCGTCTGGTCCTTGCAGACCGTCGTGGCGACCATCATCTCGCCGGTTCTGGCCTATGTGCTGGGGCCGACAGAGTTCGGACATCTCGCCTCGTCGATCGCGCTGTACCAGGTTCTGATCGCGCTCGGCGTGCTCGGCCTCGACCAGGCGGTCTCCCTGCACCGCGTCAGGGCCGACGAGGACGGCCCCGCTCGCGGCCTGGTCGCGACGGGAATGGTCATCGCGTTCGGTTTCACGCTTCTGGTGGGTCTGACGTCCCCCTTGTGGGCGGCCGGACTCGGCTTCGGGCACGTCAATTCGCTGCTCATCGCCACCATCCTCTGGACCGCACCGGGCGGCACGATCCAGATCATGCTGGCGCTGCTGCTCGCTGAGGACCGGCTGCGCCCGTTCACCTTCATCAGCGCGTTGTCCGCGGTGGGCTCGCAGCTGTGCGGCGTGGTGCTGATCATCGTGTTCGGTCACACGGCCTCGGTCTACGCCTGGGGCGGCGTGATCAGCCTCTTCGCCACCCTGCCGCTGGGCATCATCGCAACCCGTCCGCTCCTTCGAGGGATCTTCGCCTGGCACGTCACCCGGGCGGCGTTGAAGCTCGGTCTTCCGATTGCCTTGTCGGGCCTGGCGACCTTCGTGCTCAATGCGGGCGACCGGATCATCGTGCAGCGCGATCTGGGCGCGGCCGAGACCGGTCGCTACCAGGTCGCCTACACCGTCGGCTCGACCGTCGTCCTGCTGCTCGGGTTCGTCGGGCGCTCGTGGACGCCTCGCTTCGCGGCCATCGCTGACGAGACGGTGCGCCGCCGGCTGCTGGGCCGATCGCGGGATCAGATCTACCGACTCCTGGTTCCGATGATCCTGGGCCTGACGCTGGCTGCCCCGATCGCACTGCGGCTGGTGGCCCCCGCCAGCTTCCGCCCCGGCACGCTGCTGCTCGTGGTGTTCCTGGTCGCCGTCGCCGCCTTCCCGGTCACGGCGGGTGGCGCCACCGGCCGAGCCCTGATCTCCGTAGGCCGGACAAGGCCGTTGGCGACGGCCACGGTAACGGCAGCGGTGGTCAACGTGGTGCTGAACATAATCTTCGTGCCGAGCGTCGGCATCGAGGGATCAGCGGCCGCGACGGTCATCGCGTTCGCGGTCCAGGCGTTGCTGCAGCGCGCCGCGATCGGCCGGTCACCGTGGCCGCGGACGGAGCCCCTGCTCTGGGCGAGCATGTTCGTGGCGATCGCCGTGAGTGCCGCCTCGGTGGCGCTGCCGCAGACCCCACTGTGGAACGTGATCCGGCTGGTCGTTGCGCTCCTGTGCTTTCCGTGGTTCCTCGTTCGACTGCGCAGCGCGCGCAATTCGGACCAGGTGGTCAGCGGGCGTCACGCCGCCCCGAGCCGGCGGTTTCTCACGCGCCGCGCCTGACCAAGCCCTAGCGTCACTACGTTCGGTAATCAATCTATATACCGACAGTAAGATCCGTGCCTCTGCTGCCGACCTGATAGGTAGCACACCCGCGAACCGTGCGGTGGGTGCTTCCGGGGGCGGGGGAACGTGGCATGAGGGGCAGCAGGAAACGGCCGGTCAGGACGCTGTGGGCAGTGTCGATGACGGCGGTCGCCGTCGTGGCGACGAGTTCACTGACCGGCGCGGTCATCGTCAGCGGTGGAGCGCCGGCCACGGCCGCGGCCCGGGCCGTGCCCGCGAACACGGGAAGCGTCACCGCCGCCGCGACGGCCGCCGTGCTGAGCCGCACGACCAGGATCTCCTCCCGGACCTGGCACAACACGCCGCAGCCTCGGACCAAGGCCGGCTACCGCTACACGTCCAAGGCGGTCGTGACCGGCTCGGTGCGCTCGGCCGTCTCGGTGACCATTACGCTCGCCCACGGGACACAGAAGTTCAGCGCCACAGCCACCGCGACGGCAACGGCCGTCCGCACGGCAACCAGATCCGCCTCATACCAGTCCTCCAGCCGTGCTCAGGCGCTCGCCGTGGCGCGCTCGCGGGCCTACACCCTCGCCAGCCAGGAGGTGGTCGTGACCGCTCGTCAAGCCGCCGAAGCCCGGGCGAAGTCCGACGCGACCACCGCCGCGACGAGCGCGGCTCAGAAGAAGCTCTCCGCCGCGACCCAATCGGTGCCGGTCCCGGCCGGTGACAGCGGGACCCGCGCGGCGATGCCGACCGGGAACCTGCCCGGCTGGACCCAGGTCTACGCCGACGACTTCAGCGGGACGGCCCTCAACCGCAAGGCCTGGTCGGTCTATGACCGTTGGGCACCCGGATCGAATCCGAACACCGGTTGGTGGATGGCCGACCACGCGATCGTCGCCAACAGCGTGCTGACCCTCAAGGGTTCGGTCGATCGCGCCGCGAACCCGCAGGGCCGGGTGGTCACCGCCGGCCTCGGGCTGTGGATGCTCCCCCGCCAGACCTACGGAAAGTACGAGATCCTCGCCCGCATCGACAAGTGCCCGGACGTCAAGTACGCCTGGCTGTTGTGGCCGTACTCGGGCAAGTGGCCCGACGACGGCGAGATCGACTTCGCCGAGGACGAGGGCGGCTCGCGCAGTACGACGACCGCGGCTCTGCTGTTCAAGAACTCGGCCGGGCACGCCGATGCCCTCGCCAAGGACCGGGTCTCGCCGGCCGTCGACTTCTCGGGGTGGCATCGGATCGGGGTCGAGTGGACACCCACCAGCGTTCGCTACACGCTGGACGGCTCGTATTGGGGACAGGCCAAGACCACCCAGGTTCCGCAGAAGCCGATGACCCTCGTCCTGCAGACCGAAGGCAAGCTGGCCCCCGGTGCGGTCACCATCGGCAGCGGGAGCTGCAACGCGCAGGTCGACTGGGTGGTCCAGTACAAGATGGGCTGAGCGGCCGGTTCCGCCGCTAGCCGGCGACCCGGCCGCGGGCGTAGCCGCCGGCGGTGACCAGCAGCCCGACGATGATCGCCGCGGCACGACCGAGCCCACCCACGTCGCCGTGCAGCGCCGACCGTATTCCCTTCCGCACACCTGCGGGCAGTACCTCGCTGGCGTAGCGGCGTTCGTCGCTGGTGCTCTCCGAAGCTCCGACGAGCTTGCCGATCTGGGCCTTGGACAGCCCTTCTGCGTAGCAGCGCTTGAGGAAGTAACCGAAGCGCACCCGGTTCTCACTCACCCGGTGCAGAACCTCGGCGCTGGGCACGTACCGGATCTTGGTGCCGGGTCGCTCCTGCTGAAGCCGGATGCAGAGTTCGGTCTCCTCACACCCCATCGGCAGGACGCCGACCCGGCCGACACCCTCGGCGAAACCGCCGACGAGGGAGAACACCGAGGAACGGAAAAGCATCGAACAGCCGTGAACGTTGCGGACGTCTGCGTCCTGCTCGGGCATGCCCAGGTAGCTGGAGCCGACGACCCAGTCGAATTCGGCCGGGAACCACCGCGGACGGATCTGGTCCGGCCACCCGGGCGAGGAGTGGCCGCCGCTGATCCAGACGTCGTCGTCGCTGAAGGGTGCGGCGAGTCGTTCGAGCCAGGATCCGTCCGGACAGGCGTCGTCGTCCAGGAAGGCGATGAGGTCTGTGGTCAGTAGCTCCACGGCCGTGTTACGGGCGCCGGACAGGCCCTGGGCGTGCTTGTTGGGCACGACCTCGACCGGGGTGCCGAAGCCCGTCAGCTCGCTGCGGCACCGCTGCTCGAGCGCTTCGTTGTGGTCGACGACGATCAGGATCTGGTCGGCTTTGAGACTCTGCCGGTCCAGGGCGTTGATGCCTGCGCTGATGTCGTTCCAGCGCTGTTCGGTGTAGACGCAGACGACGACACCGATGGTTGGTTCAGCCATCAACTCAGGCTATGTCCTCGATGGCGACCATGGCAGACGCTTCCTGGCGGGCGGCCACGCGGTGCCGCTCGTGCGTACGGCTGTGTGCTTCGGTGACCGGACGCGGCCGGGTTCGCTCGGTCAGGATGGTCTTGAGCACCCGCACGCCGTCGCGGATCGCGTTGAGGTTGCTGGCGCCGAACACACGGCTGCGCTCGACACTCGGGACCTCGGTCACGGCGAGTTCAGCCGCGGCGACCCGGCAGTTGAGCACCGTTTCGATCTCGAAGCCGTCGCCCCAGATCATCCCGTTGTCCGCGGTGGTCGCGGCCGCCGGGTGCGGGAGCTCGAGGTGTTCGAGGATGTCGGACCAGAAGGCGTTGTAGCCGTAGCAGAGGTCGGTGTACCGGGTCTTGAGCAGGGTGTTCGTCACGATGTTGAGGAAGCGGTTACCCGCGCTACGGAACAGCGTGATGTCCTCGCTCCCGCCGCCGAGGCAGAAGCGACTGCCTTTGGCGAAGTCGGCACCGGACTTCAACGCATTGACGAAGGCCGGGATCTCAGCCGGGTCGGCCGAGCCGTCGGCATCGAACATGACGATGATGTCGCCGGTGGCGGCGGCGAAACCGCACACGAGGGCATTTCCCTTGCCGCGCCGGGTCTGCTGAATGACCTTGATACCGGGCAGGACGCGCTCAGCAGTGGCGATGGTGTCGTCGGCGGAGTGGCCGTCGACCAGGATGACCTCGTGGACCTGAGGCAGCTCAGGCAGCACCAGTTCGAGGTTGCGAGCTTCATTTCGGGCTGGAATGACAATCGAGATACGCGGGCGCTCAATGGCGAGACGCAACTGCGAAGACATTTCTGATTCCCCCCGGGGAAAATTGCGATGTACGAAAGCTAATGGCGGGCCACGTCGCCGGGCTGATCCCGCTGGAACCACCCTAACCCAGACCACGGCGCCACAAAAATCGACGAGACA
The DNA here is from genome assembly GCF_023516435.1 of Jatrophihabitans telluris. Classification (GTDB taxonomy): domain Bacteria; phylum Actinomycetota; class Actinomycetes; order Mycobacteriales; family Jatrophihabitantaceae; genus Jatrophihabitans_A; species Jatrophihabitans_A telluris. The sequence continues at coordinate 3,578,085 of NZ_CP097332.1, forward strand.
ACATTCTGGCCCGTTTAAGTTAACTTTTCGTGACAGCCACTACAAAGCGTAGTCAGGTGACTATCTACGGTAACTGCGTGAAGTTATGACTACAGAGAGTTGACGTCGAACGCGCAGCGTAGTGAATTTGCCATCGAGGCTAAATGCGCGTGTGGAATTTCTCTGGGAATTCCGAAGTGTGATGTGTTCGTGATCATGGGCTTCATGTACTCCATACGGCCGCCCTCATGCGGCACTCACAATCGGTTGCGGTCGAGCCGCCGCGCCCGCCCGCACCCGCCGCGCCAGGGGCCAAAAGCAGATGTTGGAAATGAATATCACAACGGCTGTAACACAAAATGCGCTGAATACGCTGCGGCGTTGAATCCCGGTGGTTGCGCGGTCATCGGCAATTAATTTGCGCGTTCAACGACCGAGCGGCGTCTCGGTGTGAATTTGCCTACTAGCAGGAATCTCCGCTCCGAGATGGTCCGATGGGCGGCGCACCGCGCGCTGCGACGCTCGCCCGCGCGGCTCTCAGGGCCCTACAGACCGCTCGCGCCGTCACCGATCAACGAGCTGCGTTGAGCCTCGTACATCGTGGCGTACTCACCGTTGAGTGCAGTCAATTGTTCGTGCGTTCCCTGCTCGACGATCCGTCCGTTGTTCAGCACGTAGATCCGGTCGGCCTGCCGCACACTGCCGAAGCGGTGCGAGATCAGCACCACCGACTTGCCCCGGAAGATCGATCTGCTGTGGCTGAACAGGCTTGCCTCGGCAATGGGATCCAGTGCGGCCGTCGGCTCGTCCAGTATCACCACCGGTGAATCGCGGTACGCCGCCCGCGCCAGTGCGATGCGCTGCCACTGCCCCCCGGACAGCTCGCTACCTCCCACGAACTGGGGCCCGAGCTGGGTTTGCAGGCCCTGGGGCAACCGGGCGATCAGCTCAGCCGCACCGGCCGCGTCGGCCGCACGGTCCACCGCGTCCTCGTTGCCGAGCAGGTGCTCGCCGGGGCGTCCGAGGGCGATGTTCTCGTAGACGGAGAACTGGAACTTGATGAAATCCTGGAACAGCACGGCCAACTGCGCGCGCACCTGGTCGCCGTCGAGGACGTCATAGGGGTGACCGTTCCAGCGGACGGTGCCGCCGGTCGGCGGATACAGCCCGGCGATCAGCTTGGCCAGCGTGGACTTGCCGGACCCGTTGGCTCCGACGAGCGCGATCACCTCGCCGGCCCTCAGCTGCAACGAGACGTGCTCCAGCGCGTCCCGTCCGCCCGCCGGGTAGCGAAAGCTCACGTCCTCGACATCGAGGCGGTCGAAAGGCAGCAGGCGGGGGGCAGCCCCTGGCGACGACACCGCCGGCCGCGACGAGCGCCAGCGGTGCCGCCCGCTCACCGCTTCGGGCCGGCTGGCGAACTCCTGGAAGTCCTGCATGAACAGCGCACTCTCGTACAGGGACGTGACTCCGCTGGACAGGCCCTGCAGCTGGCGGCTCAGCAGGAGCAGGCCCGCCGTAGCCGCGGCCGCCGACGACAGGGACAGTCGGTGATGGGTGATCATCCACACGATCACGCCGAGGGTGAGGCCGAGCACGGCGGTGGTGAGCAGCACTCCGACCAGGCCTCGAACCACCCGTGCCCGCAGGATCGAGGACAGGTCCGCAATCCGTTCGGAGTACAGCTTGCGCCAACGGCGCAGCATGACCGGTCCGAGCAGGTAGGCCCGAACCTCCTTGGCCTGGTCGCGCGAGGTCAGCAGCAGCTGGACGTACATGCGCTGGCGATCGGGCTCGGTCTGGCGGACCGCGAAGTCATACAGCGCCCGGCTGGCGTTGAGACCGAGGAACCAGATCGGGATCGATCCGACAACCGCCACGGCGAACAGCGGAGCCGACAGGTAGATCAGCGCGATGCTGAGCGCCGCCGACGATGCCAACGACGACAGCACGTTGACCAGGCCGAGGGTCATCTGGGTCGGTCGGCTGCCGGCGTTCATGAGGGCCCGCTGGAGCCGGTTGTGCAACTCCGCCGACTCGAAGTCCAGCAGCTCGGTGGTCGTCGCGGCCTCCAGCACCCGGCGCATCGAGTACTCGCTGACCCGCTCGGAGAGCAGATGCTGCAGGCCCGAAGTGGAGACGGCGATCATCGACGCCACCGCGAAGGCGACCAGCAACACCACTAGGATCGGCGTCAGGCGGCTGAGCGACTCCTCGTTCTTCAACAGGCCGGAGAGCAACCTCCGTCCGGCCAGCAACTGCACCACCAGGGTCGCCGCGCTGACCAGCTGAAGCAGCACCGTCGTGAGCAGAAGCACCGGCGCCGCCGACCAGGTCGTCGACAGCGCGAAACGCATCACCCGGGGCAGCTGCAGGATCCGCGTCAGGCCACCGTGCTGGGGACCGCTGTCAGATCCGGGGTCGGGCACGCATGCTCACCGCTCTCGTTCAGGAAGGGACATCGTATGTGGCGGCTTCGCCCGACCGTCCTGCTCGCGGCCGCGTGGGCGCTGACCTGCCTGGTCATCGTCCGGCGCCGGTTGCGCCGCGAGGGTGTGCGCGCAACGTGTCCGGCCGCACCTCGTTTGCCGATGAAGGCCTACCCCGGGGTCAGCGCGGTGATCTCGCGGTTGTCGCCGACGTGCATCGAACGGGCGTTGATCATCCAGTCCTGGCTCACCGCGCACGAGCGGTACCACGACATCGTCGTCGGGATCCCGACGGGCGGGATGTCGACCGAGACCGCACACGCCTGGGTGGACGGGTTCGAACCCGAGTCTGCCGTGAAATACACCGAGATCCACCGCATTCAGCCTGCGCGCCGACCGGCTGCGCCTCAGGCCTAGGTTCTGTGCAGCTGTTGTCTGCACCGTTCGGCGGCTGAGGAAATACGCCGGCAAACAGAAGAGCGTGGCCGCGCGTCTGCGCGGCCACGCTCTCCGTGAGTCAGGAGTTAGCTGACGCTTACGACACCGGCGCCAGGAACTGAGACCGACTCGCCATTGATGACGATGACGTCGCCAGTACCTGCCGTCTTCGTGATCGAACTCAGGGTCAGATCGGCGAAGGATCCAAGCTCAGTGATTGCGGGCTTGTTGTACTCGTGCATGTTGCTCCTCTCCGGATGCGTACCCGGTGTGAAACCGGATACGGGCTATCGTAAGTGCTGCCTCGCCGTCGACCGAATCGTCAGGTGGAAATTCACTGTCTGGAAACAATGCGGTCAATCTAGGTGCTTACGGGCTACGCCTTCGTCGCATATCCGACACGAGCCAGCTCGTCGAGGCGCCTGCCAGCTGGGTCGGATGGACCTTCGAGTCCACCCGCGAACCGTTCTCCGGACCCATGTCGTGGTCCGATTCCGTGGCCGAATTGCGGCTCCAACCAGCCGGCATGGCACGAATCCTCCGAGACGAACGACACACTGTGCTCCATACACAGGCACCCGTCACCGACGCCGCCCTGCTGCACCCGTACCTGGGTTCGACCGCGCTCGCCGTTGCGGCCTGGGCCGGCCGGTGCGCCCTGCACGCCGGCAGCTTCGTCGGTCCCGACGGCGTCTGGGGTGTGCTCGGCGAGCGGGAGGACGGCAAGAGCTCCCTGCTGGCCTGGATGGTCTCCCACGGCATGAACGTCCTCGCCGACGACCTGTTGATCACCGACGGGCTGACGGCGATGGCCGGACCCCGCTTCATCGATCTGCGCGAAGGTGCTGCCCGCCGGTTCGAGCTCGGTTCCGACGTGGGTGTTCTCGGCACTCGCCGGCGGTGGCGGGTCCCCCTCGGTCCGGTACCCGCCGAGCTTCCGGTCCGGGGCTGGATCGAGTTGGCCTGGGGCCCGGACGTGCAGGTGCAACCGATCCCGATCTCAGAACGTATGGGTGTGCTGGCAAGGCACAAGGGACTCCGCTTCCCGGTCGGCGACGACGTGAGCCTCCTGCACGTGCTGCGGCTGCCGGCGTTCCGCTTCTCCCGACCGCAGGACTGGGACCTCATGGACACGGCGATGGAGCAACTTCTGATTGCCCTCGACGTCCGTCGTTGACGTTGCCCGTGTTGCCCGACGCCCGTCGTTGAGGTTGCCCGTGTTGCCCGATCCCCGTCGAATCCGGCCGGGACGATCGAGCAACGAGGGCAACCTCAACGGTCGGGGGCGAGCAACGAGGGCAACCTCAACGGTCGGGGGCGGGATGGTCGAAGAGCCAAGCGCTCTGCAACAGCGCGAGGGATCGCATATCGGCTGTGCCCGAGGACCAGTGCGCTCGCAGCGCGCCGACATCGACGTACTGGGAGTCGACACCACCACCGGACCACTGCCGCGCGAACTCACGGCTCGTATCCGTCCACAGCACGTTGGAGAAGGACGCCTTCGATCGCCGCTGGATGATCTCGGCCGGCAACACGTCCGCGAACAGGAACTGCATCAAGCTCGCCCGCGAACCGAGACCGCCGAAGCCGCCGACGGCCGCGAGCGCGCCCAGGACGTCCGGCGCCACAAAGGGATGCACGACGTCGACGTCGTAGGAGCGGCCCACCACGGCGAAGCTCTGCTGGCAGATCTGGAAGTAGCGCTGCTGGCGAAACCACTCACGCAACGTCGTTGCCCACCCGATCGGGACGGTCACATCGTCCTCGGCGACGGCACGCGTGAGAGCGGCCACCGCCGACGGCGTCAACCAGGGCATGGCCTCGAGCAAACCCCGCGTGCGATGGCGAAACACCCGTCGCCGCACGACATCCGGGCTCAGCGCAAGCCCTAGCACCTTGACGTCGGAGGCCATCGGTTTCTTCCGCCGGCTCAGCACCTGAGCCGACCGGGCGAACTCGCTGCTGCGGCCCAGTTCATCCCCGCCGAAGCCGGTGATGACCGACCCGCCCTGCGCCGCGGCGATGATCGGCAGATGCATGTGAGTGTTGAACGGCCAAAGCAGTCCGTGCCGGTGGAGTGCGGTGCCCGCGACCGGACCGACGGCGTCCAGTTCGTCGCTGATGCTGAAGATCAGCCGGTCGGTGAGACCGAGGTGGGACAGGACATGGTCCTGCCAGGCCTGCTCGTCGGCGTCGGAGTCGCCGGGGATGAACAGCGTGGCCGGGACGGGAAGGTCATAACCGTGTCTGCGCGCCAGCCGGGTCGCCCAGGCCAGGAGTGCTGAGGAGTCTCGTCCGCCGGAAAAACTGACCAGACACGGCGCGCGCTCCAGCGCCGCGCCGATCACCGCGTCCAACGCCCGCGCCACGACGGTGTGGTCCCCGCGCCGACCGGTCACCACCGGCCAGGCCGGCTCCGCGGTCTGGCCGAGCACCAGCCCGTAGGCCACTTCGAGCGGGGACATCAGCGGTCCCGGCTCGGCCTGCATTGGTGCCGCCGGGATCGGCAGCACGCTCCGGTGGCTCAGCTTTCCTCCTGCAGCAGATCCCGGGCGCGCAGCGCGGCCAAGAACTCGGCCACGTCCGCCTCGGCAACCGCGGCCTCGACCCCGAAGCTCGCCTGCAGGCTCCGCGCAAGTTCAGGCTCGGTAGCGCCCCCGACCAACGCCTGCCACAGTGCCGCCGCCGAATCGTTCAAGCTGAGATAACGCGAGGAACGCAGATCGAGAATGACTACCGATCCGTCGTCGGCAGGCGTCCAGGACACGTCCGCCGTCCGCACGCTTAGCGATTGCTCAGTCACCATAAGGCCTTTCTCGTCTCGGTGCAGTTCGTCTCGGTGCAGGTTGGCTGGGTGCAGGCGGGGCAAGCCTTGTCAATGGACCCGATCGCCGTGCCTGACCTTGAAGGCGTCCGCCCAGTAGCGGCGGAGTCCGCCGTGGCGAGGACCGTAGTGCGACCGCAGGAAATCCCGGTCGGGAAAAATGGTTCCCAGAAGGTACAGCGCGGCGTTGGCCACCGGCAATCGCAGCAGGTGGGCGTTGACCACGCTTCCGCGCGATCGATCAGGAACGATCAATCGAAGCAGCCGGCGCGGATGCTTCACCCCTGTGCTGCCCAGACGATCGATCAACGCGGCAGGCCGCGCCGGCCCCGGCAGGGCCTGCAGCACGCTGCGCAGGTAACCGTCCAGCCCGTAGCGGCCGGCTCGTTCCGCGGCGACGTCCGGATCGACGGCGTGCGCGAGCTGAGCCACATCGCGCCAGATGCTCAGCCTCCCGCCGGGTACGAAATGGTCGTTGATCAGGTGCAGCGAGGCGACCACGAGATTGTCCGCCGCATCGGCGCAGGGGAAGGTCTGCCCGGCCGCGGACACGTCCGTCGCCCTGGCTACGACGGCGGGCACCGAGATGTCCTGGGACCAGAGCCACGGCGAGATGTGGTGGTGCAGGTCGATACTGCCGCCCTGCCCGTCCAGCAGATTGACCGCTTCCCGGCAGTGCCGGTCAAAGAAAGGCCACGGCTGCCGGTTGTCCGGCAACTCGAGCCAGCCGTGAGCCTTAAGCCTGCGCAGGCAACGGGCGAAGTCTGCCGGCGCGATCAAGATATCCACGTCGGAATAAGGGCGTGACGCTTGGCTGGCATAGTGCGCGGCGATGCCCGGTCCCTTGATCACGATCGGTTGCACCCCGTCATCGCGAAGCCGACCGATAACCTCGGCCGCCCGCGCCGCCACCCGTTGGCTGTGCAGGATGAGGGCGAACTTCTGCTTCTCCAGATCGAGCAGCACGTCGGCCGCGACTGCGGACCTGGTCGATCGGATGTAGTCCAGCACGAGCGGCGCGAGCTTGTGTTCGAGGATCTGCCCCAGCTCGTCGGTCAACGGCTCGGAAGGGGTCGCGGCACTCACGAAGGGGTACCAGAGGGCTGCGGTCACCCACGGCCCGGCGTCCGGCAGCATGTCCCGAACCGCGCCGGTGAGGGAACTTCCGCGGGGCGCACCCCCACCGGTCACCTTCACACCAGCAAAGTACACGGACCTCAGCCGGATGCCATCGGCATCGAGTCGGCCGCGCTACTAGGCCCCTGCGCCCGTCTGGACCTGCTGGCCAGGGCGTAGGACAGCTGGAACACCGAGTGGGTGAAGCCCGACACCAGCGAGACCGGAGCCGATCGCGGCCGCGTCAACAGCGCCAGGACGAGCTTGCGCACACTGGTCAACCGTCCGTCGCGCGGCGCCGGGGCGGCCTTGGCGCTCGGGTACAGCTCGTCCAGCAGCGCCGCGCTCTGACCGTAGCGGTACCACTGCTCGATCAGTCCCCGGATGCGTCGGCGCGGCACCCAGCTCATGTACACGTGGTCGTCGACGGCCAGCCGCCCCAGGCCAGCGAGTTGGATTCGCCAGCACAGGTCGGCGTCGCCGCCGCTGCGGATCTTGCGAAACCCGCCGACGCTCAGGTACGCCGTTCGCCGCACGCCGAGGTTGGCAGTCGGGTAGTAATCCAGCCGGCCCGGGATGCCGATGAACGCCTTGAGACTGAACAGATCCTGAACCTCGGCCACCCGCGCCGCCAGCGAGGGTGCGGATTCGATCACGATCGGTGAGCAGGACAGCGCGACCTCGGTATCGGCGAGCAGGCGCCGATGCGAGTCCAACAGACCCGGACGGCTGCGGCTGCGGCCGTCGACGAAAACGATGGCGTCCGCGGAGGACCGGGAGACTGCCAGATGCCGTGCCGCGTACGGGCCGACGCTCGCGTCCAGCCGGATCACGTTCGCGCCGAGGGACCGGGCGACGTCGGCGGTGCCGTCGGAGGATCCGTCGTCGACGACGGTCGCCACGTCGTTCGGCCCCAGCTGGCTCATGATCAGGCCCAAGGCCGCGCGGAGGTCCTCGGCCATGTTGCGCACCGGCAGCACCACCTCCAGCGATGGTCCCTGCGCCCGGGCTTCGGTGGAGCCGGTCGCGTCGGCCTCGGCGTGTCCGCCTCGACCTGCCCCGGCATTGCCACCGGGAGCCGTCCCATCGAGCATGAACAGACTCACTCTCCCTTTCCCACCATGCGCGGCACATTCAGCACCGATCGCGCCGACAGCGTGGCATGGCTACGTTATGGCGAGGCAAACCGCATGAGTCCGGATCGTCAACTGTGCGACCTCACCCGCAACCGAATTGCAGTTCGAACCCATTTCTGTCTGCAGTGTTCGGGATGCAGCCTAGTTGGCCAGCTGGCGGGCGAACCGCGCCGGGACGCCGGTGTAGAGCGCGTCCGGCTCGCAGTCCTTCGTCACGACCGCACCAGCCGCGACGACACAGCCGGCGCCGACGGTCACGCCCGGCAGAACGACGGCGCCGGCGCCGATCCACGAACCTGCCCCGATCCGGATGGGCTGATCGTGGGCCTCCATCCCCCGGCGCCGGTGCGAGCCCATCCGGTGGGATGCGGCGGTGATGATCACCCCAGGACCGATGAGCACGTTGTCGCCGATCTCGATCTGCGCATCCCCTGGATCGAGGCGGCAGCCGGTATTGACGAAGCAGTCGGTGCCGAAGCGGATGTGCTTGTTGACCAGGATCGTCGAATGGGCGAAATGCGACCCTCGGCCGATCTTGATGCCGCCGAGTTTCAGCAGCAGAATCCGCGCGCGTCTGGGCACCGAACGGGTCGGTGCCAGTACCTGCAGATCGAATCGCTCGGCAAGCTCAACGGCCTTGCCGACTAACCACCCGAGTCGATTCATGAAGCATCCCTCCGATCCGTCCCGACAGCCACCAGCAGTCATCGACAGCCACCCGCAGTCATTGACCGTCAATGACAGTCATTTGACTGTCATTGACAGTCATTGACAGTGCGTCTTTGCGGCGCAGCAACCGCGGGCCGGCCGGGCGCGCTCACCAGAGCTCCGATTCGACGAGCGCGAGCAGCTCCCCCGGCGGGTCGTCGAACTTGCGTGCGAACAGCAGTTCGTGGTGCCCGTAGGCGTCATCGACGGCACGGCCCACGGCCTTGAGCCGCTCGACCTCCGCGGCATCAAGGGTTCGCGGCGACGGCGAGCCCTCGTTCCAGGCGGTGTACATGAGTGCGGGCGCGAGAGAGGGTTCGAACGAGGAATTGGCCAGCACCGTCTGGAAGAAGTGCTCGTCGGGCAGGCAGGTGTTCCGGTAGAAGCGCATGAACCGCCGCTCGTTGTCCACGGTGTGCAGGATCACGGTCAACGCCTGCCGGTTCAGCGCCCACCAGGTACTTCCCGCGTACGGCACGCGGCCGGCGAAGGCGCCCCGCCAGGGACGGGCGAGATAGCGATTGATCAACCCGTGCAGGCGAAGAAAGCGCCCGGTGCGCCCGTCGTGTTCCAGGTTCACGTGACTGATACGGCTCAAACTCTTGTTGAGCTCGGAGTTGGGCACCCGGACGCAGTTGATGTAGTTCCGCTCGGGATGGGCGGTGAAGAATTCGGCGATCTCCGCCGGCCGGCGCGCGGGATAGGTGTCACCGCTCACGAGGCAGAAACGCTCGGCCTCACCAAAGGCCGAAAGCGCGCAGGTGACCGAGGCGAGGGTCGCTTCGACCTGGCTGAAACTGCCCCAGTGCACGTGGACCCGATCTCGCACGAACACGACACCGGACATCGCTTCGGTCGCCGCGAGGAACGGTGTCTGGTCCACCCGCGCGTCCACGTGCACCACCAGGGCCGAGCCGGGCACCAGCAACAACGACGCCGCCGTGCGTGCGAACTGAGCCGGGTTGGCGTGTACCTGCACCAGGAACACGATGTCCGGCGGGACGGGCGGCGACATGTGCGGGGACGTCTGAGGGGATGCCATCGGGGCTGGCCTCGATCCTTCACAGTCTCGCCAGACGATCCGGCAGGTGTGTGCTCGGGCCGCCGGCCGTTCGCTGTCTGGCTGCTTCGCTGTCTGGCTGCCATCGTGCCCGAGCCCAGGTTCACAGGGCAAATTCGGCGCGGCTCCAGCTCACCGTCACGGTGCGCCATCGGTGAGGATTGGGGACAGGCCGCCACCTTCGCTAAGGTTTGTGTCGAAATCGGACGTTGAGAGTGGGGTGTGCCGATGAAGATCCGCATCATGCCTGCGATCGCTGACCGGAGACCTTCGGCAGCCTGACATGTCCTCACCTTCAGCCAGCCGGCGCCGCATTGCAATGTCGCCGGATGTGGACAGCACCAACAATCCCTACCTCAAGCAATTGGTCGACGGCCTCGAGGTGCGGGGGTTCGACGTCATCAAGGTTCGCCGCCACTCGCTTCTGCACGCTGACCTGCTCCACTTCCAGTGGCCGGATCTGTTGATCAGTGACGAAGGCCTGGGCCACGCGCTTCGGGGCATGGCGAAGTGTCTGGGCGCAAGTGTGATCTGTCGACTGCGACACCGACCGGTTGTGTGGACCGTCCACAACCTGCGCCCGCACTCGTCTAGACGTCCGCGGCTGGAGGCGCTGTTCTGGGCCTGCTTCACCCGGCTGGTCACGGCGCACATCAGCTTGTCCCGGGCCGGCGCGGCAGCCATCGGGAATGCCTTCCCCGCGTTGCGACGTAAGCCCCACGCCGTGATCGCGCACGGTGCCTACGCCGCGGACTATCCACCGTGGCTCGGAACGGTCGAAGCGGCTCGAGCCGAGCGCGGCCTGGATCCTGGCGTGCCCTACCTGCTGTTCTTCGGCCAGATCCGACGTTACAAAGGTGTGGCGCGACTGTTGCGCGTGTTCGCCGAGATACCCACGGCCGCAGTGCGGCTCTGCGTGGTCGGCGAAGCAGTCGAGAACGACCTGGTCGAGCAACTGAGCGAGCTGGCCTCCCACGACGCACGCGTCACCCTCAGTCTGTCGAGGGTGGGCGACGACGACGTATCGGCTTGGTTCTTCGGTGCTCTGGGCACGGTTCTCCCTTTCGCCGCCGGGCTGAACAGCGGGTCGGTCTTCCTCTCACTGGCGATGAACCGCCCGGTGCTCGTGCCGCGCACCCCCACCTTCGACGAGATCGCCGAATCGGTCGGCTCGCGCTGGGTCGTGCGCTACGACGGCGAACTGGACACCGGCGCGCTCACCCGATTCGTGGAGCACAGCACCGAGCTGGCCGCCGATCCCGAAGCCCGGCCCGATCTGTCCTCCTACGATTGGACGACGATGGCGGCGGAGACCGCCGCGTTCTACGAGCGCCTGCTGCAAGGACATTCCTGAGCCGAAACAATCCGCGCTGCCCGAGCAGGTACGCTGGCGGCGCTTGATCCCCGGGTCGACGCTGTTCGATCTGGTTTTCCTTTGCAAGTCAGGGGTTGTCACACTCCGTAGACGTGATCGGGGCCGATTCGTGAAGTTGCCCACCGAGGCCAGTGATGGTGGCACGACAGTTCCAGCCGGCATCTGGTGTCCTGAACTCGATCTCGGCACCGAGACGGTGCGGTCACGGACGGCCCCGGAACCCAGCCATGCCTCGGTCCGCGCCCTGGTCCGCCTGCGCGGGCGCACCCTGGGTTACGTCACCATCGGCCGGCCGCCGGCCCAGGTCACGGCCCACGATCTGGCCGAGGCCGCCCGGCGTGCCTTTCCGGCGGCCGCGCTGACGGTCGCGGCGGACGAAGGCGCCCAAGTGGTCGATTCGCCGACACAGGCGGAGTCCTCCGGCGAGGCCGCGGGCCCGCGAGTGTCGTTGGTCGTCTGCACGCGAAACCGCGGCGAGCAGCTCGTCGCGTGCCTGAATGACCTTCGTGAGCTGACCTACCGCAACCTCGACATCATCGTCGTCGACAATGCGCCGACGGATGATTCGACCCGGCGTTACGTCGACGAGGCGAGCGCGCTGGATCCCCGGATCCGATACGCCACCGAGCCCCGCCCCGGACTGTCCTGCGCCCGCAATCGCGGCCTGCGCGAGGCGAGAGGCGAGTACATCGCCTACACCGACGACGACGTGTCCGTCGACGCCGACTGGATCACCCAGCTGGTGGCCGCCTTCGGCGACGGGGAAAAAGTCGCCTGCGTCACCGGCCTGGTGTGTACGGCGGCGCTGACCACGTCCGCGGAGATCTACTTCGATGCGCGCACGGCGTCCTGGTCGACCCGGACCGAGCCGGTCACCTACGACCTGGACCGGCATGCGCTCGACGATGCCCTTTACCCCTATTCGGCGGGCATTTTCGGCACCGGCGCGAACTTCGCCTTCGACCGGGCGGTGCTGGTCGACATGGGTGGTTTCGACGAGGCGCTCGGGGCCGGCACCCTCACCCGAGGCGGCGAGGACCTCGACATCTTCGTGCGCGTTCTGCGGGCCGGCTACGCCATCCGGTACGACCCGAGCGCCGTCGTGTGGCATCACCACCGAGCCGACGAGGCCGCATTGGTTCAGCAGATGTACGGGTACGGCACAGGGCTCACGGCATACCTGGCCAAGATGCTGTCGGTCCGTGAGACCCGCAACGACATTCTGCGCAGGGTTCCCAAAGGTCTGGCCAGGATGGCGAAGATCAAGCGGGCGACCGACGACCGGCTGGACACCGCCGCCGCACCGAAGGGCGCCATGCGCCGGGAGTTGACCGGCTATCTGGCCGGCCCCTACTTGTATGCGAGGGCGCGGCGCCGGTTACACCGACACCCCGCCTAGGCCGTCGACGGCCGGCTACGGCCCAGACGCACGCAGGGACGGGTGTGACGTTGCAGTTAGACTGTGCGGAACCAGAACGCGAAGTCGAGCCACGGGGAGACCAGCTTTGCGCTATTCCGTCACGTTGACCGTTCAGGTTCGGCTACGTTGAGCGCCGGGACGGTTCCACGCGCCGGACGTAGCGCAGGTGCCGAGCGCACCAGCAGCTACGTCTTCGGCGTCGTGCTCCTGCTTGCTGTCGCACTGTGGGTCTGGGCGCTCAGCCGCACCCATGTCGACACCCTCGGCGAGACGGGCCTGCTGTCGGCCCTTCCCGTGGTCTGGTACATCGCCCTTGCGCTCGCCCTGGCGCTGTGCGCCGGCTCGATCTGTCTGCCTCGGGTGGTGGGCTGGCGGGTCGGTTCGGCGTTCTTGGTATTGATGGCCATTTTGTACGCCACGTCGGCCAAGATCGAACCTGTTCCGCGGCTGCCCTGGGTCTACAAGCACATCGCGGTCACGCGGTACATCGAGTTGCACGGCAGCGTCAATCCCAAGATCGACATCTACAACCGTTGGCCGGGCTTCTTCTCCCTGGCGGCCTACTTCGGCCGGATCACCGGGATCAGCGACCCCATCAGTTACGTCGCCTGGACCGAGGCCGGCTTCGCGCTCGCGTGGGCGTTCCTGGTCTTCGCCATCGCGCGCAGCCTGTCCCAGAGCCCACGCGTGTGCTGGACGGCCGCGTTGCTCTTCAGCCTGCTGGACTGGATCGGGCAGAACTACTTCTCGCCCCAGGCCTTCGGTTTCACCCTCTACCTCGTCGTCTGTCTGCTCGCGCTGACGTATCTGCGCCGGGACCCGCGCGGTGTCGGTGGTGCGGTCGAACGGGTCGTGGCCCGGCTGGTGCGCCGCAGTCCGGACGCACCGGCCTACGCCGTCCCCACACGCGAGGAATCCCGGCGTCACCGTCGCGCCAACGGCCGTTCGAAGGTCGCCGCCATCGTGGCCATCATCGTGCTGCAGGTCGTCATCAGCGTCAGCCACCAACTCACCCCCTACCTGCTGGTGGCCGGTCTGATCCCGCTGTTCGTCGTCGGGTACCTGCGCCCGTTGTGGCTGGGCGTCGTGGTCGCCGTCATCCCGGTGCTGTATCTCATCCCGAACTACTCCTACATCGAGCAGCACTTCGGGCTGTTCAGCGGCTACGACCCGGTCGCCAACGCGACGTACACCGTGACGCGGGCTCGCCCCGTTTCGGCCGCGCACTGGCAGGCGATGGGCACCAGAGTGCTCACCGCGATCGCGTATCTGCTGGCCCTCGGGGGCCTGATCCGCCGCGCCCGCAGTGGTGATGTCCGGACCGCCGTGATGGTCGCCTGGCTCAGCTTCGCACCGACCGTGTCGCTGTTCAGCCAGTCCTACGGCGGCGAAGGCCGGCTCCGGATTGTGCTGTTCGCGCTGCCGTGGTTGTCGGTGGCCGCGTCCTGGCTGCTCTGGCCTAGTCGTTTCGCCCGCACCGATCAGGCGGCCTCGTACGAGAGTGGGTCCGGCGGGGACACCGCCGAGGCTGCCGCACCGACCGCGGTTCGGGCTCGGCCGTGGACGGATCACCTTCCCAGCGGCCGCAACCGGGCCGTTGTGGCCTTGGTCCTGGTGGTGGTGGCCGCGATCTCCGTGCCGACGAGCTTGCAACCGGAGCGGGACGACCAGATCTCGCCGGCCGATGTGACGGCCGCGCACTGGTTGGACAGCCGTGTCCAACCCAGCGACGTGGTGCTGACGGCCGCGCCGAACTTCCCGGCGATCCTGGGCCCGCACTACGACTACATCGTCAACACCAACGGGTCGCTGTCGGGCAACAAGTTCCACTTCCTCGGCACGCTGAACACCGCCGACGTGCTGGCCACGATCAAGCTGATCGGAAACGGCAAGGGCAAGTCGGCCTACGTGGTCTTCTCACGTATCCAGCAGCGCTTCGCCGATGAGCACGGCCTGTTCGAGACCGGCGAACTTGCCTCGGTCGAGCAGGGTCTCACGACGAGTGCCCAAGCCCGGAAGGTCTACGATCGAGACGGAACCCGCATTTTCGAGATATCGACGAACTGAGACTTCACACAAAGAAACATGGCCAACCCGCTCGGGACGAGCCCGGTCGAACCCGCGCTCGTCATACTCGCCCACAACGACCCGGTGCACGTTCGCCGGCTGATCGCGGCATGCGCGTCCCAACCGATCGTGTTGCACGTCGACAGCAAGACGCCGGACGACGTGTTCACCGAGATGACTCACGACCTGCCGCAGCGGGTGATCCTGGCGCCTCGGCGCGATGCCCGGCTCGCCAGCTGGTCGCTCGTGGAAGCCGAACTGGCCGGTGTACGCCTGGCCCTGGACCGTACCGACGCCGAGCACATCCTCGTAATGTCGGGCTCGGACTACCCCCTGACCGATCCGTCCCGGCTCGCGGAGGTCTTCGCACCGTTCGCCGGGCGGTCATGGATCTGGAATTACCCGATGCCGTTTCCCGCCTGGGACGTCCCAGGGTTTCGAGACGGCGGCTTGTGGCGGATGCGTCACCGCTTTGCCACGCGCGCAGATCACATTCTCTGGATCGCATCCAAGCCGATCTTCAATCCGATCAGGCGCTCTATACATCCCGACCTTGAGCCTCGGGCCTCGATGCAGTGGAAAGTGCTGTCGCGCTCCGATGCGATCCGGCTGCTCGATTGTCTCGAGAGCCGTCCCGACCTGACGAAGTTCGGACGGTCCACTTTCACCCCCGAGGAGACGTTCATCCCGTCGGTGCTGGCCTCCCATCGCCTCTGGGGCGAGGCGGCGCTGGCACCCTGCGCTCACTCGTTCTCGCTCGCCAACTGGCCCCAGGGCGTCGTGGTCCAGCACCCCGGGTGGTACACCGCCGACGACGTGGCGCCCCTCAAGGCCCGGCTCACGGCCGCGGCGAACGTGCCGGAGAGCTCGCTACCCAACGGCGGAACGCCGTTGTTCGGTCGCAAATTCAGCTCGCAAAGCGGCCCCGAATTGCTTGACGCGGTGCAGACACTTCTGTGGTAATCGCGTAAACATCCGCGAACACGCAGACCGCTTGGCGGCGCAGACAGACAGCACTGGGCGGTGCCGTAGGCTCGTCTTCGGGCATGCAACTCGGCGACCGCCGCCACCACATCCGGGTCGGAAAAGTGGGCGCACGCTTGCAGACAGTGCGCGAATCCGCGCTGTAGGACGACAGAACTGGGGTGTCGCACGTGACGCTGGCTCGCCGAGTAGGCCGACCAGACCGACTAGACCTCGGGTTCTGCCTCGCCGGGGTCGTGGGCATCGCGCTCATCCTTCTCAACACCTCGGCCGTGGCGACCGGACTGTTGATCTTCGTCATCGCCGTGGCCGTTCCTGGCTACGCCGCCACCATGGCAAGTCCGATTGTGGACCCGCTCGCGCGCATAGCCGTCATAGCGGCGGCCGGGCTGGCCGTCCAGGCAATCGTCGCCGTCGCCTTGGTGTGGGCGCACGCCTGGCACCCACGCCCGGTCGCGATCGTCGTCCTCGCCCTCAGTTGTGTGGCCGTATTGGTTCCCCGCCCCAGCTTCGGCGCGCAGGCGGTTGAGCCTGCCTGAATCGGCGCAGGCAGTGCCACTGGACGCGTACACCTGTATGTGACCAAGGCCACAAAATCTTTTTCACATAACTGAACTCCCCGTAATCAAAGCGACAGAATCTGGTTACTCTCCGAAATCGGCCCGCCATGCCTGGTCGGTCGCTCCGCAGTTTTGCCCGCCGAAACACGGAGATGGTCTACTTCTCCCCAATGCCGACACCGGGGTCAACGGGTTCGTGCCAGTCCGACTCCGCGGCGCTTCGTCCAGCGACATCGTGTGCCAGCAACATCGTGTGCCAACAAACATCGTGTGCCAACAAACATCGTGTGCCAACAATCAGAAGGCCTCCGCCATGAGCAGTTCCCTCGATTCTGTCGACGCGCGCCCACGCCGGTCCGCAACCAGCCGGCGCTTCCGCGCAGCGTTCACGACCGCGGCTGGTGTGGCGCTCGCCGCGACGGTGGCGACGGCCGGACTGCTGATCACCGGCGCCCCGGTGTCAGCCGCCGCCCAGTTCACCCTGCTCAAGCTGGATGCGTCGGTCTCAGGCTCGGCCGTGACGGCGACGGCGACGATCGCGGCCACGAGCACGACGACGCAGGTGCAGGTGTTCGGTATCTGCGTCCGTAGCTCGACCGGGGCGAACCTGGACTATCCGAAGGCCACCAACGTCGCCGTTCCGACGACCGGGTACACGGTGTCGGGCACGAAGACATTCGCAGTCGGTACTTACACGTACTTCGCCTGCGTCGAGGTCAACTCGTCGTGGGTCCCCGCGGGGGCGACCAACACGTTCACGGTCGCGCCGGCAGCGGCGACCGCACCCGCGCCCGCCGCTCCGTCGAGTCCTTCCGGCCAGGCCATGCCGGTCGGTGACTTGTCCGGCTGGAAGCAGGTTCTGGCCGAGGACTTCACCAACACGGTCGCGCTGGGCGGCTTCCCGACCAGCTCCTACAAGAACGAGTTCTACCCGTACTCAGGCTTCCCCGACACGTCGAAGCACGGTGTCTACAACCCGACCAAGGTTGTGTCCACGAGTGGTGGCCTGCTCGACTACTACCTCCACACCGAGGGCAGCACCCACTACGTCAACTCGCTCGTGGCCAAGGTCCCCGCGACCAAGTGGGGACAGACCTACGGCCGGTACTCGGTTCGCTTCCGGGCCGACAACCTGCCCGGTTACAAGCTGGCCTTCATGCTCTGGCCCGACTCGGACAAGTGGGTGGAGGGCGAGGTCGACTTCCCCGAGGTCAACGCCCTGACCAGCAACGAGTACATGTACGCCAACCGCTACCAGGCCGGACGTACCAATCTGACCACCGGCACCACGGGCTTCAAGACGAACATCCCCGCTTCGGGTAACGGCTGGCACACCGCCACGATCGAGTGGTCGCCGAACAACCTGACGTACTACCTCGATGGCGCCAAGCTCGGTACGACGACCAGCGGCATCCCGAGCACCAAGATGCACTGGGTGCTGCAGGCCGAGACCCGGGTCAACAACGCGGCGGCTCCGGCGAACACCGTGGCCGGGCACCTGCAGATCGACTGGGTCACCATTTACAGCCGCGTCTGATCCACCGACAGCAGAACGTCTATCGGCCCACCGTCCGCGCCTGCGACGGTGGGCCGATTTGCGTCTGTAGACACCGGTGATTCCGAATGTTTGCCGTGGTGCAGACAATCATCGTGATGATCATCTACAGTCGCCGCTGATGGCGATCGGTCGGACTTCGATCGGCCCAGCAGCGAACCGAAAGGGTGGCCCGTGGGCTCGAACTCGAACCACTCAGGCGCGATCACGCTGGTGATCGCGCTGCTCGCGATCTACGTGGCCGTCGTGGTCGTCCTGATCTGGGCGTACGTGCGGATCATCCGACGGGCCGGCTACAGCGGCTGGTGGATTCTGGCCGGCCTGGTCCCACTGCTCAACGTAATCATGATGCTGCTGTTCGCGTTCAAGGAATGGCCGATCCAGCGCGAACTCGCCTATCTTCGCCAGCAGGTTCGGGGCTATCCGCCGAACGCACAGGGTCATCCGCCCTACGGTGCCGGTGGCTACGGCTATGGGTACGGCTCCGGGCCGGGCACGCCAGGCTGAACCGCGGCCCTGACCGGCCGAGAGGCGAACCCTGACCGATGAACAAGATCTGAAGTGCGCCAGCAAACGCTGGCCGTGGGGCTTCGTCTACCGGTCGGCCCGGTCACCGACGTCGTGCGGTAGGGCTGCTACTCCCACTCGATGGTGCCCGGAGGCTTGCTCGTCACATCGAGCACGACCCGGTTGACCTCACGCACCTCGTTCGTGATGCGGGTCGAGATCTTTTCCAGCACCTCGTACGGAACTCGTGTCCAGTCCGCGGTCATGGCGTCCTCCGAGGACACCGGCCGCAACACGATCGGGTGCCCGTACGTCCGGCCGTCGCCTTGCACACCGACCGAACGGACATCGGCCAGCAGCACCACCGGGCACTGCCAGATGTCGCGGTCAAGCCCGGCGGCCGACAGCTCGGCACGGGCGATCGCGTCGGCACGCCGCAGCACGTCCAGCCGATCGGCATCGACGGCGCCGACGATCCGAATACCCAGGCCCGGACCGGGGAAGGGCTGGCGCCACACGATCTCCTCGGGCAGCCCCAGCTCCAGACCGACCCGGCGAACCTCGTCCTTGAACAGGGTGCGCAACGGCTCGATCAGCTCGAACTGCAGATCGTCGGGCAGACCACCGACATTGTGATGGCTCTTGATGTTGGCGGTGCCGGTCCCCCCGCCGGACTCGACCACATCGGGGTAGAGCGTGCCCTGCACCAGGAACCGGTAACCCGGGCCGGATTTCTCGGCCTCGACCAGTTCGCGTTCGGCCTGCTCGAAGGACCGGATGAACTCCCGGCCGATGATCTTGCGCTTCAGTTCGGGATCGGTCACGCCGGCCAGCGCGTCGAGGAACTGCCCGCGGGCGTCGACGATCGTGAGGGACACCCCCGTCGCCGCCACGAAGTCCTGCTCGACCTGCTCGGCCTCGCCGGACCGCAACAGGCCGTGGTCGACGAAGACACAGCTCAGTTGGTCGCCGATCGCACGCTGCACCAGCGCGGCCGCGACCGCCGAGTCCACCCCGCCGGACAGCCCGCAGATGACCTTGGCGTCGCCGACCTGCTTGCGGATGAGCTCGACCTGCTCGGAGATGATGTTGGCGTCGGTCCAGTCCGGCGTGAGCCCCGCGATGTCGTAGAGGAAGTTCTGCAGCAGCTGCTGACCGTGCTCGGTGTGCAGCACCTCCGGATGGAACTGCACACCGGCCAACCGCCGACCGGTGTCCTCGAAGGCGGCGACCGGGGTACCGGCGGTGGAGGCGGTCACCGCGAACCCGTCGGGGGCCCGGGTCACCGCGTCGCCGTGGGACATCCACACCTGCTGGGTTTCCGGCATACCGGCGAACAACGTCCCGGCGCCGCCGACCGACAGCGTGGTCCGGCCGAACTCCGAGCCGCCCGTGTGCGCGACCTCGCCCCCGAGCGCCTGGGTCATGGCCTGGAAGCCGTAGCAGATACCGAATGTGGGCACGCCGGAGGAGAACAGCGCCGGGTCTGTGGTCGGCGCGCCATCGGCGTAGACCGAGGACGGACCACCGGACAGGATGATCGCCTTCGGATTCTTGGCCATCATCACCGCCACCGGCATCGACGACGGGACGATCTCGGAATAGACGTTGGCCTCCCGCACGCGCCGGGCGATCAACTGCGCGTACTGCGCCCCATAGTCAACGACGAGAACGGTGTCGGTCTGCACCGGCTCATTCTCTCAGGTCGTCCACTCGTACTTGACGCCGGTGAGCTCGGTGCTGAGATCCCACAACTGATCAGCCAGCCCCTCGTCGCGGGCGGTCGCGCTGGGCTGGGCCGCACCGGCCGGACCGCGCACCTCACCCCAGCGTGGACCGGAGTAGCTGCCGGCGGCAGCCGTGGTCGCGGCCAGCAGGCTCGGTCGTGCCCCCGCCGCGGCGGACTGGAGGACGACTCGTCCGAAGACCCGACCCAGTCCCTTGATGACCGGATTGGCGCCGAGTCCCTCGTCGGTGAGGAACAGGTTCGTGGCCGAGATCCCCGGGTGCGCGGCGGTCGAGGTGAGCACGCTGCCGGCCTCGTCGGCCCGTCGCTGCAGTTCCAGGGCGAAGAGCAGGTTGGCCAGCTTCGATTCGGAGTACGCCTGCTGTGGGCGATAGGACGATTCAGGGTTTCCGAACAGCACCCCGGCGGTTCCGCTGCGATGGGCGAGCGAGGATACCGTCACCACCCGCGGGGCCGGCGCGGCCAGCAACGCCGGCAGGAGCAGTCCGGTCAGGGCGAAGTGGCCGAGGTGGTTGACACCGAACTGCAGCTCGAAGCCGTCGCTGGTCGCCCGCCACCGCCGGGGCGCCATCACTCCGGCGTTGTTCACCAGCAGATCCAGCGGGCCGTCCCACGAGTCGGCGAAAGCCCGGATCGAGTCGAGGGACCCCAGTTCCAGCGGACGCGCCTCGACCGCGGCCCCGGGCACGAGGGCCCGGACCCGGTCTCGTGCACGGGAAGCCCTGTCCTGATCGCGGCAGGCGAGGACGACGCGGTGACCGGAACGGGCGAGCTCGACGGCGGTGAACAGACCGATCCCGGAGCTTGAGCCGGTGACAACCGCGGTGACAGACATGTACGCCACGCTAAGCGGTGCCGGGACCGCGTGCACACTGGAGCGGTGACGATCACCGGAGTTCGAACTCGGTTGTGGCGTAGCGGCGTCCTGGAGAAGGAGGACTTTCCCTTCGCCGACATCTCCGACTATGTATGTCAGGACGACTGCCTCGTCTGGATCGGCCTTCGCTCCCCCGACGCCGAGGTCCTCAACGGGCTGGCCGAGGAGCTGAGCCTCGATCCCCTCGCGGTGGAGGACGCCATCGCGCACCGCGAGCGTCCCAAGGCCTCGCACTACGACAGCCACACCTTCCTGTCGGCGTACGCGCTGGAGCTGGACCACGAGACTTCCGAGCTGAAACAGACCCAGGTGTCGGCTTTCGTGCTGCCCCACGCGATGGTCAGCGTGCACACCGAGGACTGGTTCGACATCGACGCGGTCCTGCGGCGCTGGGACCAGGACAGCGAGCTGATCAAGCTCGGTTCGAAGACGCTGGCCTATCACCTGCTGGACTATCTGGTCGACGGCCACTTCGATGTGATCCAGTCTCTCGACGACGAGATCGAAGCGTTGGAGGACGTGTTGTTCGACGACTCCCCCAACGCGGCGCAGAAGAATCACCTGCAACGTCGGACGTTTGCCCTTCGGAAGGCCCTGGTGCAGGCCCGACGGGTGATCCTGCCGATGCGCGAGGTGCTCAACACGATGGTGCGGCGGGACAGCGTCATGCCCGAGCCGCTGCGTCCGTACTTCGAGGATCTCTACGACCACGTCCTGCGGGCGTCGGAATGGACCGAGTCCCTGCGGGACATGATCAGTTCGGTATTCGAGACCAACCTGTCGCTGGCCGATGCGCGGCTCAACACGATCATGAAGAAGCTGACCTCCTGGGCTGCCATCATCGCGATCCCGACCGCGGTGACCGGCTTCTACGGCCAGAACGTCCCCTATCCCGGGTTCGGACAGCACTGGGGTTTCGCCACCAGTTCAGCCATCATGGTCGGCCTGGTGGTCTCCCTCTACGTCCTGTTCAAAAAGAAGGAATGGCTCTAGCCCCTCGGTGTTGGTTGTGCGAGCCGATCCGTCGGTGTCTTCGTTCGAGCAGCCGCCTGCTGCTTTTCGCGAATGGGCAGTTCCGCGCTGAGTGGGCGGTTACAAATGCCCATTCGCTGCGAAACTGCCCATTCGCGCAGACGAGGGGGGGCGCAGCCGGCTCTGGGCACCGACTAACGCGGCTGCCTCACCGTGATCCAGGTGCCCACGACCGCGAGGACGACGGCTAGGCACCAACTGTCGATCCGGTCCGACGCCGCCACGGGCCATGCCCAGGGTCTGGCACCGGATGATGCCCTGCCGAAGATCGCGGCGAGCAGCGACCAAGCGATGACCGGTATCGCGGCGAGATCGGGCGGCCCGATCCGTCGTGAGAGGAGAACGCAGCCAACCCCGCCGAGGCCGTTGCGGATTGCGCCCGCGACATCGGGCTGGGAGCCCAACAGCCCGCACAGCGCGGTAGCCGTGAAGACCATGGCCACGGCAACCGTCAGGAGAACCTCGCCGATCGGCAGGGACCTGCTCGCGCGGCGGTCGGCGTCCGTGCTGGCTCGGTCGAGGGCCCAGGCCAGCGCGACGCTCATGACGAGCGGAAGGAACAGGGCCGCGGTCAACGGCGACAGCGACGCCATCCCAGCGATCGGCAGTGGAAGCGGAAGGCCGCCGAATAGCGACACGCACCCGCCACACGCCGCGGCCATCACCAGCAGACGCCCCACGGCCCTCGATTTGATCCACCAGATCACGGGGCCAGTACCTCGGAGGGTGGAGTTGAGCACTCATCGAGCGCTCGAACGAGCCTGCGATACCAGTGCGTCTGGACCGTTGCCGTCCTGGACATGATCGCCGCCACGACGGCCTGTTCTTGCGGAAGGGGGCTGATCACGTCGCCTGGCACGCCGGCCGTTTCCACCAACCACAGATAGAGGTATGACTGAAGAACCGCTGACTCGAACGGTCGGGAGCCGCAGTTCGGACCGGGAGGCACCAGGGCTTGCGCGACCGACGCCAGAAGTTCCGAGCGGCTCATCCTCGGCGATACTCCGAACGGCGACACGGACGTGTGCGGACCGCGTCTCTCGGAAAGGCTGGCCGGCAAGACAACGCCGAGACGCGACCAGATCGGGGCGGCCTGGCCGACCACAGCGGTCAACGCCGGCAGAGTTGTCAGGTTCTCCGGCCACACACAGATCGAGATCGAGGCTGGTGCGCAGTTGACCGCTCCGCGTCGCGGCTCAACCGGATCTGGACCGAGTCGGCGCACCAGCGCGTACCCAGCGGAGCCCGCTACGAGAAGCAGCACTGTTGCGGGAACTATCAACGTCCGTAGGGCGATTCGATGGCACGCGGCCATGCCGAGTCCGCACAGCACGGTATTGACGACGGTCAATCCGGCGACAGCCACGGAGGAAACGGCCACATCCACCGAGCAGCAGCCCAGTCCCCATGAGCCGGTGAGATGCCGGATCCAGAACGGTTCGATCGAGGGCGGTAGGGCCAGCCACAGGTACCCGCCCACGAGCGCGGACGGCACCGCGACGGCGCGCGAGACCCGAGTCGCCAGGGCCGCCGCGATAGCCGAGTGAGCAACCAGGACCAGCAGGCACATCCAGGCAATCGTCAGCGGCGGGAGCTGCGCGCCGGCCTGCAGCCAGCCGAGGACGAGGAGAACTGCCGCGGACAGCGAGACCGTCCACCAGCAGGCGCAGATCACCACCCGCAACGGTGGCCGGACCGCTGGAAGGGCCAGCACTCCGCCCGTTCGCAATCTACCGACCTCGAAGGCACACAGCGCCGCGCAGACCGGGGCAAGGATGAAGATCGGCTCGGTCGCTTGGGCCCATTCCGCCAGGCGGTAGGTGGTCGACGGATCCCGGACCGAGGCGCTTTGGAGGAAACAGATGACGAGCAGCGGGACGGCCAGCCAGGTCGCAGGTTGCCGAGCGATCAAGCGGACGGTCGGCGTCATTCGTCCCCGCCGACCAGCATCGCGTACGCGGACTCTGCCCGTCGAGGGCGGTCGACTCCCGGGCCGGCAAGCTCGAGGAAGGACGCGGTCGGGCCGTCGAAGAGCAAGCGTCCGCCGCGCAGGACGGCTACCCGATCGAAGGTATCGGCAAGGTCGGCTGTCTCATGGGTGGACGTGAGCACATCTGTTGTCACCAACCCTGCGACCAGTTGCTGAAAGCGTGACTTCTGAACGGGATCGAGTCCCGCCGTGGGTTCGTCCAGCAGGAGCAGGGACGGTTCGGCCACCAGCGCTTGGGCCAGACCAAGGCGCCGCAGCTGCCCGCCCGACAGGGTCGACGCCCGGTCATCGCCACGGTCGATCAGCCCGACGGCGTCGAGCTCGGCCTCGGCACGTTGCCATGCAACACGCTTACCGAGGCCGGACAACCAGCCGTGATAAGCGACCTGTTCTCGGCAGCGCAGACCGGGAATGGCTCTGACCTGCTGGGGCATCCACGCGATCGCGCCCCGGGCCTGCCGCACCGGCCGGCGCCCCTGGTTGTCAGAGAAATCCACCACGCCGCGTTGCGGATTCAGCAGCGAGGAGGCGAGGGCGAGCAACATCGACTTGCCGGCACCATTCGGGCCGAGCAACACCGTGCGTCCCGGCGAGAGCTTCCAACTGAAATCGTCAAGCACGGCGCGGCCTCGACGGTAGGCATACGAGACAGCGTCAAACTCCAGCACAGTGCTACGTCCGCCTCAGTAGTCGACCATCACGAACCAGGATCACTCTGTCGTATCCGCCATCAGCCAGCCAGTAATTTGAGCTGGATTTGAGATCTTGCGTGGTCCGGTCTTCGCGAATGGGCAGTTTCGCGCTGAGTGGGCGGTTGCAAGTGCCCATTCGCTGCGAAACTGCCCATTCGCGCAAAGGGGCGGCGCACGGGGGCCGCACCGGGGCGGGGCCGCACGGGAGCCGCACGGGAGCCGCACGGAAGCCGCACGGGAGCCGCATGCCCGCCCGATCACCGCGCCGCCAGCATGCCGATGTGATCCGCTAAGCTCAGCGGCGGGCCGTGACTGGCGCGTCGAGGTGGGTTCACCACCGGGGAGCGGTCTAGCGTTCCCCGCCGTGCGCCTGGGCGATCCACCGCTGACCGAACCCGACCCAGCCCGGGAGCGCCTGATGACACAGCCCTTCGACTCCGCCGCCGTCACCGCCGCCTATACGAACGCCCTCGACGTGATCCGTTCCGTCGAACCCCGCGTGGCCGGCGCGATCACCCAGGAGCTGGCCGACCAGCGGTCCTCGCTCAAGCTCATCGCCAGTGAGAACTACGCCTCCCCGGCCGTGCTGCTGACAATGGGCAACTGGTTCTCCGACAAGTACGCAGAGGGCACCGTCGGGCACCGTTTCTACGCCGGATGCCAGAACGTCGACACCATCGAGGCGCTGGCGGCCGAACACGCCCGCGAACTGTTCGGCGCTCCGTACGCCTACGTCCAGCCGCACTCGGGCATCGACGCGAACCTCGTCGCGTTCTGGTCGGTCCTGGCCGCCAGGATCGAGGCGCCGGCGCTGGTCGAGGCCGGCGTGAAGAACGTCAACGATCTCAATGAGGACGACTGGACGACCCTGCGTCGCGCCTTCGGGGATCAACGTCTGCTCGGCATGTCGCTGGACGTCGGCGGCCACCTCACGCACGGTTTCCGTCCCAACATCAGCGGCAAGATGTTCACCCACGCCTCCTACGGCACCGACCCCGAAACCGGCCTCATCGACTACGACGCGGTTCGGGCCAAGGCCAAGGAGTTCAAGCCGCTCATTCTGATGGCGGGATACTCCGCCTACCCGCGCAAGGTCAACTTCGCCACGATGCGAGAAATCGCCGATGAGGTCGGCGCGACCCTGATCGTCGACATGGCCCACTTCGCGGGCCTGGTCGCCGGCAAGGTGTTCACCGGCGACTTCAATCCGGTCCCGTTCGCCCACATCACGACGACGACTACCCACAAGTCCTTGCGTGGCCCGCGTGGTGGCGCGGTGCTGGCCCAGCCGGAGTTCGCCGAGTTCGTCGACAAGGGTTGTCCGATGGTGCTCGGGGGCCCCTTGTCCCACGTGATGGCCGCCAAGGCCGTGGCTTTCGCCGAGGCTCGCACTCCGCAGTTCCAGACCTACGCACACAACGTCGCGGACAACGCGGTCGCCCTCGCCGAGGGACTCAGCAAGCGGGGCGGCACCCTGGTCACGGGTGGAACCGAGAATCACCTTGTGCTGTTGGACGTTTCCTCCTTCGGGATAACGGGCCGCCAAGCCGAGTCGGCGCTGGTCGACTCCGGCATCGTGACCAACCGAAACTCGGTTCCCCAGGACCCGAACGGAGCCTGGTACACCTCCGGGATCCGTTTGGGCACGCCGGCGCTGACCGCGCGCGGTTTCGGCAGGGACGAGTTCGACCGGACGGCGGAGCTGATCGTGGACGTACTCACCGCGACATCGCCGGTGGCCGCATCCAGCGGAGGCGTGTCGAAGGCGAAGTACGACCTGCCCTCGGACGTCGCGGCCAAGACCCGCGCCGCCGCGGCCGAGATTCTGGACGCCAACCCGCTCTACCCGGGGCTGACCCTCAACTGACGTCTCAGCCGGCGCTCAACCCTCGCTCAACCCTCGCTCAAGCGGCCCTGCGCTGACCGGCGCCCTCCGGGCTGGACCGAGCGTGCACCTACGCGCCCGGCAACAGTGTGGCGAGCGCGACCTCAGCCCAGCCAGGTCCCGATCCGCGACGTCAGCCCAGCCACGTCAGCCCAGCCACGTCAGCCCAGCCATGTCCCGATCCGCGACCTCAGCGCAGCGACGTGACGATCAGTTCAGCTTTCTGGAACTCCTTCACCGAGGAGTAGCCGCACTTGGCCATGACTCTCGCGACGCTTCCGAACAGGTTCCGTTCCCCGCTGGCGTCGGAGGTCGGGCCGATCAGGACTTCCTCGAGACTGGATCGGTCCTCGACTTCCGAGCCGAGGTCGATCAGGGCCGAGCGCGGCAACCGGGGGTGTGAGGCGGTGGCGTCCCAGTAGTGACCGGCTCCGGGCGCCTCCGCGGCGGCGGCGAGGGGCTCACCCAGCATCACGGCGTCCGCTCCGCAGACCAGGGCCTTGGCGATGTCGCCGCCGGTGGACATATCTCCGTAGGCGATGAGGTGGACGTAGCGCCCACCGGTTTCGTCGAGATAGGCCCGCCGCGCCGCGGCGGCGTCGGCGATGGCGGTGGCCATCGGGACCTCGATGCCGAGCGCGGCGTGCGTCGTGGACCCGGAGTGGGCGCCGTAGCCCACGATGACGCCCGCGGCGCCGGTGCGCATCAGGTGCAGCGCGGTCTGGTAGTTCGTGCATCCGCCGACGACCACCGGAATGTCCAGGTCGGCGATGAACGTCTTGAGGTTGAGGGCTGCGTCCGCGGCGTGTTCGGAGGCGACGTGCTCGGCCGAGATGATCGTGCCCTGGATGACCAGGATGTCCGCGCCGGCCTTCAGCACCGCCGGGGACAACGCCACCGTGTGCTGCGGCGACAACCGGACCGCAACCCGGATGCCGGAGGCCCGAAGCTCCGAGATGCGCTGCGCGATCAGCTCGTCGGACACGGGCCGGGAGTAGATCTGCTGCAGCTGCGCGGTCGAGCACCCATCCGGATCTCCGATCTCGGCAAAGGCATCCGTCGGGTCCTCGTAGCGGGTCCACAGACCCTCGCCGTTGAGCACCGCCAGCCCGCCGAGGCGTTCGATTTCAACGGCGGTGCTGGGCGAGACGACAGCGTCGGACGGCGCGGCGACCAGGGGAAGCTCGAAGGTGTGGGCGTCGATCTGCCACGCCGTGGAGACCACGGTCGAGCCTCGGGTGCGCCGGGTGGGGACCAGCGCGACCTCATCGAGGTGATACCCACGACGGGCTTCACGGCCGAGTCCGATCTCAACGGTTTCAGGCATGCGCACAGTCTTACATCTGCCGTCACCGGACCCGTGCGACCGTGCGGGTGGCACGCCAACAGGGCGGCGGGCGCCCCACGTCGTCGACACGCGCGTATGCCATAGTTGTCACACGC
Source organism: Jatrophihabitans telluris (assembly GCF_023516435.1). Taxonomy (GTDB): domain Bacteria; phylum Actinomycetota; class Actinomycetes; order Mycobacteriales; family Jatrophihabitantaceae; genus Jatrophihabitans_A; species Jatrophihabitans_A telluris. The sequence goes on from NZ_CP097332.1 coordinate 3,605,909, forward strand.
AGTGATCGATCAACTCCAAATCGTGTTCGTTTTGCAACATTCTGGATCTGGCGTGTGGGCCTCACAGATAACTAACATGGTTCTTACTCAGCCAGACCCGAAGCAGCCGGGGTTGGACACCAGGTCAGCGAGGTGAATGTGTCCGCCACGAACCGTCCGTCCTTCTGGCGGCCATCGGCCTTCGCGTTCTTCCTCCAGCTGGCCATCGTGCTGGGATGGATCCTGCTCGCGAGTGCGGTCGTCGTCGTGTTCACCTCGAACCTGCGCGCGGCCGGCACCCCCTTGCTCATGACTGCGGTACTGCTCGTCGCGCTGGAGTTGCTGCCCCTGGTCCAGGGACGCGGCCACGATCCGCAAGGCGTCGTGATGTCGACCGCCTTCGTGGCCGGCATGCTCTTCCTCTGGGGAATCTGGCCCGCCGTCCTGGTCGTCAGCATCGCCGCCCTCGTCTCGGACATCAACGTCGGCAAAGCCCCCTGGAAGATCCTGTTCAACGTCGGGCAGTACAACGTCTCCGTCGCCGCCGGGTGGCTGGTCATGATGGCGGCGGGCAAGACCCCGTCGCTGGAGCACCCGCTGAGCCACTTCACCGGACGTGACCTGCTCTGGATGATCGCGGTCTGGGTCGTGTACTTCCTGACCAACGACGTGCTGGTCTCCGGAGTGCTGGCCTGGACCGACTCGTTCGCGGCGGTGTTCCTCGACGACTTCTGGCATTACAGCGCCATGACCTTCTCGGTTCTCGCGCTGTCCCCGCTGGTGGTCGTCATGGCCCAGCAGGCGTCGGTGTTGCTGCCGCTGCTCCTCGTGCCGCTGCTGTTGGTCTACCGAACGGCGCAGGTCTCGCTCGACCAGGAGCACCAGGCCGGGCACGATCCGCTGACCGATCTACCCAACCGCAAGAACCTCCTCTCGACCCTGGATGACGCCCTGACCAAGGCACGCCGCGAGCGCAGCTCGTTCGGCCTCATGCTGATCGACCTCGACCATTTCAAGGAGGTCAACGACACGCTCGGCCATCATGTGGGCGATCAGGTCCTGATCCACTTCGCCGAACGGCTGGCGGGCGCGGTCCGCGACGGTGATCTGGTCGCTCGCCTGGGCGGGGACGAGTTCGCGATCATCGTCGACGACGCCGACGCCGAGACCGCCTACGAGGTCGCCGAACGAGTCCGGGGCGCCATGACCGACCCGATTTCGCTCGAGGGACTGCTCTTCGACATCGAGGCCTCGATCGGCATCGCAATTCACCCCGAGCACGGCGACCGGGCCGACGACCTGCTGCGACGGGCCGACGTGGCCATGTACGACGCGAAGGCGAACCGCTCCGGGATCGCCAACTACACCCCGGCGCGGGACCGCAACTCCCCGGACCGGCTCGGTCTGCTGGGCGAGCTGCGCCAGGGTCTCACCGATGATTCGCTGACCCTGGTCTACCAGCCCAAACTCTCGATGCTGGACGGCTCCCTGCTCGGCGTCGAGGCCCTGATCCGATGGAATCACCCGGTTCGCGGCGCGGTCGCGCCGGATGAGTTCATCCCGCTCGCCGAGCGGTCGGGCATCATGCCGCAGCTGACCGAGCGAGTCATCACCGTTGCCCTCGACCAGCTGGTGGCCTGGCGCGAGAGCGGCTTGATCGTCCAGGTCGCGGTCAACGTCTCGGTCACCGACCTGGCCGGCACCCGGTTGATCGACCTGGTGCGCTCCGGTCTGCAGGCGCGCTCGCTGCCCGCCGCGCAGCTGCAGCTGGAGATCACCGAGCGCGTGGTCGCGCAGGAGACCGCGGAGCTCAACGAAGCCCTGGCCGCCTTCTCCGCCATGGGCGTCACGGTCAGCTTGGACGACTTCGGGACGGGCTACTCCTCCCTGTTGCGGCTGCAGTCCCTGCCGGTGGACGAGATCAAGATCGACCGTGCCTTCGTTGCCGGCCTGGTCGGCACCGACGGAGGACCGGGAATCGTGCAGGCCGTCATCGAACTCGCCCATGCTCTCGGGCTGCCCGCCATCGCCGAGGGCGTCGAGACCGAGCAGGAATGGAACACCCTGCGGGCCCTGGGCTGTGACGGCGGCCAGGGCTGGTTCGTCGCTCGCCCCATGACTCCGGACGTGGCCGGCGCGTGGCTGCACGAGCGGCTGGCCAGTCCGCGCAGCACCGTCTCGCCGATCACGAAGAACCAGCGCGCCAGCTAACGTTGATGGTTAATCGCGTCGTGGTTGTCAGTCTCGAGGACTAGCCTCCGGTGACGTGCTTGTCCCTCTGCTGCGCCGCTACCTTCGTCCCCATCGCAGTGCGCTGACCACACTGGTCAGCCTGCAGCTGCTGTCCACCCTGGCGATGCTGTTCCTGCCCACCTTGAACGCCGACATCATCGACCGCGGCGTCGTCACCGGCGACACCGGATACATCTGGCGTACCGGCGTCCTGATGATCGCCATCACGCTGGTACAGATCCTCGGCGCAACCGGAGCGGTCTACTTCAGCGCCCGGACCGCGATGAGCCTGGGGCATCAACTGCGCCGTGACGTCTTCGCACAGGTGCAGAGCTTCTCCGCACGCGAAGTCGGTCAGTTCGGCACCCCATCGCTGATCACGCGTACCACCAACGACGTCCAACAGGTGCAGATGGTGGCCTTGCTGGGATTCCTCATGATGGTCAGCGCGCCCATCATGTGCGTGGGCGGCATCGTTCTGGCGCTGCGCCAGGACGTGCCCCTGTCAGGACTGTTGCTGGTCATCATCCCCGTGCTCGCGGGAATCCTCACCGCGATCATCTCCCGCATGCGCCCGCTGTTCCGCCTCACCCAGACGAGGATCGATCGGATCAACCTGGTGCTGCGCGAGCAGATCACCGGCGTGCGCGTGATCCGGGCATTCGTGCGGGACTCCGACGAGCAACGGCGATTCGGGGACGCGAACCGGGAACTGTTCACTGTTTCGCTGGCGGCGGGGCGCCTGATGAGCCTGATGTTTCCCGCGGTGATGCTGGTCGTGAACATCTCCAGCGTCGCGGTGCTCTGGTTCGGTGGCCACCGGATCGAGAGCGGCGGCATGCAGATCGGGGCGTTGACGGCGTTTCTGTCCTACCTCATGCAGATCCTGATGTCGGTGATGATGGCGACGTTCATGTTCATGCAGGTGCCGCGCGCCGAGGTCAGCGCCGAACGGATCGACGAGGTCCTGCAAACGGAGACGACCGTCACGCTTCCCCGGGACGGCATCACGACACCGATAACGACGGGGCACGTCGAGTTCACCGAGGTCAGCTTCGGCTACGCGGGCGCTGAGTTGGACGTCCTGCACCAGGTGAGCTTCAGCGCGCGTCCCGGCGAGGTCACCGCCGTCATCGGCAGTACCGGCGCTGGCAAGAGCACGTTGCTGCAGCTGGTGCCACGACTGTTCGACGCCACGACCGGACGGATCCAGATCGACGGTGTGGACGTCCGCGCCTACGATCCTGCGGTTCTGGCCGGTGCGGTGGGCTTCGTTCCGCAGCGTCCGTACCTGTTCACCGGGACGATCGCCGACAACCTGCGCTACGGCAATCCGGCGGCGACCGATGAGCAACTGTGGGCCGCGCTGGAGATAGCCCAGGCCCAGGACTTCGTGGCCGACCTTCCTGACGGGCTGGAATCGCCCATCGCGCAAGGGGGAACCAACGTCTCCGGCGGCCAACGGCAGCGCCTGGCCATCGCGCGGGCCTTGGTCGCCAGGCCACGGGTGTACCTGTTCGACGACTCCTTCTCGGCCCTCGACTACGCCACCGACGCCGCGCTGCGCCGGGCACTGACCCCGAGCACGGTAGCGGCGACCGTCATCGTCGTCGCCCAGCGGGTGAACACGATCCGCGACGCCGACCAGATCCTGGTGCTGGACGCGGGGCGCATCGTGGCGCGCGGAACCCATGTTGAGTTGATGGCAACGAGCCAGACCTACCGGGAGATCGTCCTGTCCCAGCTCACCGAAGCCGAGGCGGCGGCGTGACCGCGACCGAGGCAGCCGTCCCGAAGCGCGGACCGGGACCCGCCCCCGGCACGATGCGTGGGCCGGCCGCCTTCATGGGTGGCATGTCGACGGAGAAGTCCCTGGACTTCCAAGGATCCTCGCTGCGCTTGCTGCGGATGCTGCGGCCTGAACGACCGCTGATGCTGCTCGGTGTCGCGCTCGCGGCCACCAGCGTCCTACTCTCCACCCTCGGCCCCCGGGTGCTGGGCCACGCCACCGACCTGATCTTCGCCGGGGTGATCAGTGAACGCTTCCCCGCCGGCACCACCAAGGCACAGGCTGTGGCCCGGCTGCAGACGCAGGGCAATCACCGGGTTGCCGCCCTGGTCAACGCGCTCGATCTGACGCCCGGACGAGGAATCGACTTCACCGCCGTGGGACACGTACTGTTCCTCGTCCTCCTCCTCTACGTGGGCGCGGCGGTGTGCGGAGTCGTACAGGGCTGGGTCATCACGACGCTGGTCCAGCGCAGCATTTTCCGCCTGCGCGAACAGGCCGAACTCAAACTCGCGCGCCTCCCGCTCAGCTACTTCGACCGGCAGCCACACGGCGAGGTGCTGTCCCGGGTCACCAACGACATCGACAACGTGGCGCAGACCATGCAGCAGACCCTGTCGCAGTTGCTGACATCGCTACTGACGGTGGTCGCGGTGCTGTCGATGATGTTCTGGATCTCCTGGCTGCTCGCGCTCATCGCCCTGGTCACGGTGCCGGTCTCGATCGTCGTGACGACCCGGATCGGCAAGCGCGCCCAACCCCAGTTCGTTCGCCAATGGTCGACCACCGGGAAGCTGAACGGGCATATCGAAGAGATGTACACCGGCCACGCCCTGGTGAAGGTTTTCGGCCGCGGCGAACAGTCCCAGGCGATCTTCGACCAGCACAACGACACGCTCCTGCGCGCCAGCTTCCGCGCCCAGTTCGTCTCCGGGCTGATCCAGCCCGCGATCATGTTCGTCGGCAACGTCAACTACGTTTTCGTGGCGGTCATCGGTGCGCTGCGCGTAGCCTCGGGCGACCTGAGCCTGGGCAGCGTCCAGGCCTTCATCCAGTACTCGCGTCAGTTCGGCCAGCCGCTGACGCAGGTCGCGAGCATGTCCAATCTCCTGCAGTCCGGGATCGCGTCAGCGGAGCGGGTCTTCGCGCTGCTCGATGCGGACGAGCAGTCCCCCGATCTGGTGGTGGGTATCGCATCGAAGGATCGTCCGGATGTGCTCGGTACCGGCGCTGCGGAACCGGTCATCTCCGCGGGTGCGGTGGTCTTCGAGCACGTCGGTTTCTCCTACGATCCCGCGCGCCCGCTCATCACCGACCTGTCGCTGTCCGTGCAGCCCGGGCAGACGGTGGCCATCGTCGGACCGACCGGAGCCGGTAAGACGACACTGGTCAACCTCCTGATGCGCTTCTACGAACTCGACGCCGGACGGATCACCGTCGACGGTGTAGACGTGGCGACGATGCCCCGCGAATCGCTACGCCGGCGTACCGGGATGGTGCTGCAGGACACCTGGCTCTTCGACGGCTCGGTCCTGGACAACATCGGCTATGGCCGGACGGACGCGACGGAGGATGAGATCCATGCCGCGGCACGCGCTGCGTACGTGGACCGGTTCGTGCACGCGCTTCCCGATGGCTATGACACCAGGCTCGATTCGGAAGCGACGTCGGTGAGCATGGGAGAGCGCCAGCTGATCACGATCGCCCGCGCGTTTCTGGCGGAGCCCGCGATCCTGATCCTCGACGAGGCCACCAGTTCGGTGGACACCCGGACGGAGTTGCTCATCCAACGGGCAATGCATTCGCTGCGCCAGGGGCGAACCAGTTTCATCATCGCGCACCGGCTTTCCACGATTCGCGACGCCGACCTGATCCTCGTCATGGAACACGGTTCGATAGTCGAGCAGGGGACGCACACGGAGCTCATCGACGCCGACGGTGCCTACGCCCGGCTCTACAACGCCCAGTTCGCCCAAGCCGTCACCAGCGAGTAGCGCCCGCCCAGCCGTTGACGTTGGCCTCGTTGCGCCAGCTGAGCCGACAACGAGGGCGACCTCGACGCGGGAGGGTCAGCCGCCGTAGTTGGGAGCCTCCACGGTCATCTGGATGTCGTGCGGGTGCGATTCCTTCAACCCGGCGGCAGTGATGCGAACGAACTGACCGTTGTCCTTCAGCTCACCAATGGTCCGCGAGCCGGTGTAGAACATCGACTGGCGAAGTCCGCCGATCAACTGGTACGCCACCGCCGCGAGCGGACCCCGGTACGGAACCTGGCCCTCGATACCCTCGGGCACGATCTTGTCATCGTCGGCGACGTCGTTCTGGAAATATCGGTCCTTGGAGTAGGACTGACCGCGTCCGCGACTCTGCATCGCGCCGAGCGACCCCATGCCGCGGTAGGACTTGAACTGCTTGCCGTTGATGAAGACCAGCTCACCCGGCGACTCGTCACATCCGGCGAGCAGCGATCCGAGCATGACCGTGTCCGCTCCCGCGACGATCGCCTTGGCGATGTCGCCGGAATACTGCAGCCCACCGTCGCCGATCACCGGAACGCCGGCCGCCCGGGCGGCGAGCGAAGCCTCATAGATCGCGGTGACCTGCGGGACCCCGACCCCGGCCACGACGCGGGTCGTGCAGATGGAGCCAGGGCCCACGCCGACCTTGATGCCGTCCGCGCCGGCGTCGATGAGCGCCTGAGCGCCCGCCCGGGTCGCGACGTTGCCGCCGATGATGTCGACGTGTTCGGCCGCCGGGTCCTTCTTGAGCCGCTGAATCATGTCGACCACGCCGTTGGCGTGCCCGTTGGCGGTGTCGACGACGATGACGTCGACGCCCGCCTCCACCAGCGACATCGCGCGTTGCCAGGCATCGTCGAAGAAGCCGACCGCCGCTCCCACGCGTAACCGCCCGGCCGGGTCCTTGGTGGCCAGCGGAAACTGCTCGCTCTTGGTGAAGTCCTTGACCGTGATCAGGCCCTGCAGGCGCCCTTCGGCGTCGACCAGGGGCAACTTCTCGATCTTGTTCTTGGCCAGCAAGCCGAGGGCGACCTCCTTGTGCACGCCAACCTGGGCGGTCACCAACGGCATCGGGGTCATGACCTGCGCGACGCTGCGGGTGAAGTCGCTTTCGAAGCGAAGGTCCCGGTTCGTCACGATGCCGACCAGCACGCCTTCGGAGTCGACGACCGGCAGTCCTGAGATCCGGTAACGGCTGCACAATTCATCGACCTGCGCGAGCGTCGCGTCCGGCGAGGTCGTCACGGGGTGAGTGACCATCCCGGCCTCCGAACGCTTGACCAGGTCGACCTGCTGCGCCTGCTCGGAGATCCCGAGGTTGCGGTGCAGGATGCCGATGCCACCCTGACGGGCCATCGCGATCGCCAGCCGAGATTCGGTGACGGTGTCCATGGCCGCCGACACGAGCGGGATTCGCAACTGGATGTTGCGCGACAGCCAGGTCCCGGTGTCGGCCTCGCTCGGAATCACGTCAGTCGGCCCCGGCAGCAGCAGCACATCGTCGAAAGTCAGGCCGAGCGCGGCGAACTTGGCGGGCAGGGGCTCGGAAGTGAGGTTCTGGCTGGTCACGAAGAGAACTCCTCAGGCGGCGGTATCTCATTCTAAGCCGCGGCCGCTCCACCGGATTCCCCACCGGATTCCCCACGGATCCACGCACTGGGCCTGCGCGCCGGGCCACCCGGATTCACCTTCGAGCCACCCACCCCCGGGGACAATCCCTGAGAGAAGAACCTGAATTCGTTATGACAAACATCAGGGGTGATTCAGGGTTGACCCCACTGCCGTGGGAAGGCCGTTTCTTGGAGGCTTCATGGCATGCAAACCATGCGACCAACGATCACTCAACCCGCTCAGACCACTGCGCAGAGGACTCCGATGAACACTCAGCCGGCCGCGGCCCGTGCCATCACCGTGAGCAAGCTCTACGGAAGCGGCGACACCCAGGTGCGCGCCCTCGACTCGGTCTCGGTCGACTTCGCCCGGGCCGAATTCACCGCCATCATGGGACCGTCCGGCTCAGGTAAGTCCACCCTCATGCACTGCCTGGCCGGCCTCGACTCGGCCACCAGCGGCTCCGTGCTGATCGGGGACACCGAACTCGTCGGCCTGTCGGACAAGGCCATGACCAAGCTCCGACGGGACCGGATCGGGTTCGTCTTCCAGGCGTTCAACCTCGTCCCCACCCTGACCGCGCTGGAGAACATCACGCTGCCGATGAACATCGCCGGGCGCAAACCGGATCAGCAGTGGCTCGATTCCGTCATCTCGACCCTCGGGCTCGGCGACCGCCTGCACCACCGCCCCTCGGAACTGTCAGGAGGCCAGCAGCAGCGGGTCGCCTGTGCCCGAGCGCTGGCGAGCCGGCCGGAGATCATCTTCGGGGACGAGCCCACCGGCAACCTCGACTCGCGCTCGTCCGGTGAGGTGATGAGCATCCTCCGGAATTCGGTGACCCACCTGGGCCAGACCGTGGTCATCGTGACGCACGATCCGCGGGCAGCCAGCTACGCCGACCGGGTCGTGTTCCTCGCCGACGGACAGATCGTCGACGAGATGCGCGCACCAACGGCCGACAGCGTCCTGGACCGCATGAAGAACCTAGAGGCGGTCTGAGCCATGAGCACCGCCACCGAAACCAGACCCCCAGCTATCAGGCCCGCCGATGCCGGCGGCCGCAACACCATGCGCAAGGTGTCGTTGCGCAACCTCGCCGCGCACAAGCTGCGGCTGTTCCTGACCGTCCTGTCGGTCGTGCTCGGCACCGCCTTCGTGGCCGGTTCCTTCGTCTTCACCGACACCCTGAGCCACACCTTCCACGGCATCTTCTCCGACGTGGCCAAGGGCGTCGACGCTCAGGCGACCGGAAAGGACCTGTCGGGAAGCGGCGTCCCGGTCTCCGACCTGGGCACCATCGCCGCGCTGCCCCAGGTCCGGGCCGTCGACCCGCAGGTGGGCAATCAGATCGTCCTGCTCGGCAGCAACGGCAAACCCGTCCAGGGTGGCGGCGCGCCGAGCGAGGGACGTTCCTACTCACCACCGGATCAGTTGCTCGGCCAGGCGTACCACTTCATCCAGGGCACGCCGCCCGCCACAGCCGGCCAGATCGCCCTGAACAAGGGCGCGATGGACCTGGCCAAGCTCAAGGTCGGCGACACCACGAAGGTGCTCGTCCCCAGCACCGGCGTCGTCCCCGTGACGATTTCCGGCGTGTACGACACCAAGACCGACACCGGCGGTTACATCGGTGCGCTGTTCGCTCGCGACCAGGCCATGCAACTGTTCACCGACGGCAAGCACGTCGAGGTGGTCAACGTCGCGGCCAAATCCGGGGTGTCGCAGGTTCAACTGCGCGATGCCATCGCCCAGGCGCTACCCGACCTCAAGGTCAAGACCGGCGCCCAGGTCACCAAGGACACCCAGGCCGATGTCAACAACGCCCTGAAGTTCATCAACTACTTCCTGCTCGCCTTCGGAGCGATCGCTCTGCTGGTCGGCACGTTCATCATCTACAACACCTTCTCGATGATCGTGGCGCAGCGACTGCGAGAGCTGGCGCTGCTTCGGGCGCTGGGAGCCAGCCGCCGCCAGGTGAGCCGTTCGGTGCTTCTGGAAGCCGGCGTGGTCGGCCTGGTCGGCAGCCTGCTCGGGATCGCCTTCGGAGTAGGACTGGCCTACGGGCTTCGTGCCCTGCTGAACAGCTTCAACGTCGGCCTGCCCTCGGGACCGCTGCAGCTCGTGCCTCGCACGGTGATCGTCGCCCTGATCGTCGGCGTGGTCGTCACCCTGTTCAGCGCGTACACCCCGGCCCGGCGTGCGGCCAAGACCCCGCCGGTCGCCGCGATGCGTGCCGAGTTCGCCTCCACCGGTACGTCGTTGCGGATCCGCACCCTGTTCGGCGCCGTCTTCGCCGTTCTCGGCGCGGCCACCCTTGCCGCGGGTGGCACCGCCGCGGCCGGCGGCGGGGCGGCCAGCCTGGTCGGCCTCGGCGCGCTGTTGCTGATCCTGGGCGTGCTGCTCGGCGCGCCGGCTCTGTCGCGGCCCATCGTGGCAGTCGTCGGCAAGGTCATCGCCGGACCGTTCGGTCCCGTCGGGCGGCTGGCTCGCACGAACGCCGTCCGCAATCCACGCCGCACGGCCGCCACCGCCTTCGCGCTCACGCTCGGCCTGATGCTGGTCACCACCATCGCGGTGTTCGGTTCCTCGGCCAAGAAGAGCATCAACATGCTGGTCGACAACGGTGTCACGGCGGACTACATCCTCACCGGCCCGGACGCGATCGGGGTCCCGATCGGCGTGGGACCGGCGGTCGCCGGCCTGCCCGGCGTGGCCAGCTCCGTCGCCCTCGAACCCGTCGTGGTCAAGATGGACGGCAAGAGCATGCACGGCACGGGCGTGCTGGGCACGCTCACCGACGTCGGAACCGTCGACATGATCTCGGGGACCCTCGACCTCAGCGGGCACCACATCGCCGTCGCCGAGGACATCGCGAAGAACCATGGCTGGAAGGTGGGCGGCACCGTGAGCATGCGGTCGCCGGACGGAAAGACGATCCCGACCACGGTGACCGGCCTGTACAAGCACAATGACCTGCTCGGCCCCTGGATGACCTCCGACCAGCTCTACCGCGAGGTCACCCCCAGCAAGTACCTGACGGACATGGTCGTGCTGGTCAAGGCCGGTCCCAACACGGACCTCAGCCAGTTGCGGACGGAACTCATCCGGGCGACCGATCCGTTCCTGGTGATCAAGGTCCAGGACCGCGAGCAGTTCAAGGGAACCCAGGCCAAGCAGATCGACACCCTGCTGGCCGTGCTGTACGGCCTGCTCGCGCTGGCCATCGTGATCGCCGTGCTCGGCATCATCAACACCCTCGCGTTGTCGGTGGTCGAACGTCGGCGCGAGATCGGGATGCTGCGGGCGGTGGGCATGCTGCGCGGGCAGCTGCGTCGCACGATCTACCTGGAGTCGGCGCTGATCGCGGTCTTCGGAGCGATCGTCGGAGTCGCGCTGGGATTGACCTTCGGATCGCTGTTCGTGCGCACGTTGCGCGATCAGGGCCTGACCCAGATCGCCATCCCGTACGGGCAGGCCGTGACGATGCTGGTCGTCTCGGCTGTCGTCGGAGTACTGGCCGCGCTCTGGCCGGCGGTCCGGGCGGCGCGTACCAAGCCGCTGGAAGCGATCGCGGACCTGTAGGCCGCCGGCGACCCCGAGCGCGACACGACGAATTCCCGGTCGAAATTTGGCCGGGAATTCGTCACGGTCGGCTCCGGGGAGCTACCGTGAGATCGTGAGCTATCACGATCCGTCCTCCGGATCCCACCCTGAACCCCAGTGGGACCACAGCCACGGCCCGCTCGATCCGTTCCTCGGGGATCCGAACGATCCGTCGGGCCTGCTGGACGATCTCGACCCCGTGGAGCCGCTCACCGACACCGATCGCCGGGAGATCGCGGCAGATCTGGCCGAGCTCGAGGAGTTCGAAGCCGCCCTCACCCCGCACGGCATCCTCGGTATCGTCGTGGACTGCGGCGACTGCGGCGAGCAGCATTACTTCTCCTGGGCGCTGATGGCTGCCAACCTGCGCAGTCTGCTCGGCGACGGTCGTACCGGCATTCACGAGCCGGCCGCTGAGCCGATGCGCGACTCCTACGTCTCGTGGGACTACGCCCGTGGCTTCAGCGACGCGCTGGCCGCCCACCACCGCTGACCGCCCACCACCGCTGACCGCACCGGGTTGCTGACCGCCCACCACCGCTGACCGCACCGCCGCTGACCGCACGGGGTCGCTGGCCGCCCCGCCGCTGACCGCACGGGGTTGCTGAAAATTTTCGCTGCGCCGGCCGTTACCTGCGCCGCCCGCCCCTCGTTGAGCCGAACAGAGGCACCGAATCAGGTGCTCAGACCGTTCGGAGGATGCGATGGCCGACGTGTCCCGACTGCCGGCGCCACGCGCGTCGGACTGGGAATGGCAGCTGCACGGCGCGTGCCGTGGACTCGACTCCGCGACTTTCTTCCATCCCGAGAACGAGCGCGGCCCGTCCCGGGCTCGCCGGGAACGGATGGCCAAAGAGGTGTGCGCGCGTTGCCCGGTGACCGAGGCGTGCTTGAACTGGGCGTTGCAGACCCGAGAGCCCTACGGGGTGTGGGGTGGCCGCTCGACCGAGGAACGTGCCCAGTTGATCAAGGTGGCCGAGCCGGCCTAGCGGCCGCGGCCCCGACAACCGGGTGACAGACGAACTCCCTGCTCGCATTGCGGACGATGCGAGCAGGGAGTTCCTTTTGTCTTCGCCGAGCAGTCGGATCCGACCCGGCCGGACGCGATCGAACGCGTTCCGCGCCGGGCGGACCCGGTTCCTGACTAGTGGCTGTGCCCGTGACCGCCGTGACCGTGCGCGTCGGAGTCGGCCTCGGCCGGCTTCTCCACAATGGCGGATTCGGTCGACAGCACCAGGGCCGCGACGGAGGCCGCGTTGGCCAGCGCCGCCTTGGTGACCTTGACCGGGTCGACGACACCTGAGGTCAGCAGGTTGACGTACTCGCCGGTCGCGGCGTTCAGACCGTGGTTGGCCTCCAGCTCGCGGACCTTGGCGACCACGACATAGCCTTCGAGACCGGCATTGTTGGCGATCCAGCGCAGCGGCTCGACGACCGCCGAGGCGACGATCGAGGCACCGGTTGCTTCGTCACCGACGAGGTCGAGTGACTCGATGGCCTTGCCGGCCTGGACGAGGGCCGCACCGCCACCGGCGATGATGCCTTCCTCCACCGCGGCGCGGGTCGCGGCGATCGCGTCCTCGATGCGGTGCTTCTTCTCCTTGAGCTCGACCTCGGTGGCCGCGCCGACCTTGATGACGCCGACGCCGCCGGCGAGCTTGGCCAGCCGCTCCTGCAGCTTCTCGCGGTCCCAGTCGGAGTCCGTGGTCTTGATCTCGGACTGGATCTGGCTGATGCGAGCGTCGATGTCAGCCTGCGAGCCCCCACCGTGGGTGACCGTGGTCAGGTCCTTGGTGACGACGATGCGCCCGGCGGTGCCGAGATCGTCGAGGCCGACCTGGTCCAGCTTGAGACCGACCTCGGGCGAGATGACCTGCGCGCCGGTGACGATGGCCAGGTCCTGCAGGAACGCCTTGCGGCGGTCACCGAAGAACGGGGCCTTGACCGCGACGACCGCGAAGGTCTTGCGGATGGCGTTGACGACCAGGGTGGACAGCGCCTCGCCGTCGACGTCCTCGGCGATGATGACCAGCGGCTTGCTGGCCTGGATGACCTGCTCCAGCAGCGGCAGCACATCGGCGATCGAGCTGATCTTCTGCGTGGTGATCAGCAGGTACGGGTCGTCGAAGGACGCGACCTGCGCCTCGGGATCGGTGACGAAGTACGGCGAGATGTAGCCCTTGTCGAACTGCATGCCCTCGGTGAACTCGAGCTCGGTGGCCATCGTGTTCGACTCTTCGACGGTGATGACGCCGTCCTTGCCGACCCGGGTCATGGCCTCACCGATCAGGGCGCCGATGATCGGGTCCTGAGCGGAGATGGTGGCCACGTGAGCGATGCTCTGCTCGCCCTCGACCGGGATCGAGGCGGCGTCCAGCGCCTTGCTGACCGCCTCGACGGCCGCGTCGATGCCGCGCTTGAGGCCGGCCGGGTTGGCGCCGGCGGCGACGTTCTTCATGCCTGCGTTGACCAGGGCCTGAGCCAGCACGGTCGCGGTGGTGGTGCCGTCACCGGCGACGTCGTTGGTCTTGGTGGCCACGGACTTGGCCAGCTGGGCGCCGAGGTTCTCGAACGGGTCGTCCAGCTCGATCTCGCGAGCGATGGTGACGCCGTCGTTGGTGATCAGCGGAGCGCCGAAGGACTTGTCGAGGACCACGTTGCGGCCCTTCGGACCGAGGGTGACCTTGACGGTGTTGGCGAGCTTGTCGACGCCGCGCTCTAGCGAACGTCGGGCATCCTCGTTGAAGCTGAGGATCTTTGCCATGAAAATTCCTCTCTGACAGTGCTGAGGTGGGTTGAGCGCTGAGCTGGTTTAACGGGAAACGCCCCGGCGTGCACTCGCACTCCGGGGCGTCACGCCGTGGGTCTTACTTCTCGATGACGGCGAGGACGTCGCGCGCCGAGAGCACGAGGTACTCCTGGCCGGCGTACTTGACCTCGGTGCCGCCGTACTTCGAGTAGAGGACGACGTCGCCTTCCTTGACGTCGACCGGGATCCGGTTGCCCTTGTCGTCGACGCGGCCGGGGCCGACCGCGAGGACGGTGCCCTCCTGCGGCTTCTCCTTGGCGGTGTCCGGGATGACGATGCCGGACGCAGTGGTGGTCTCAGCCTCGAGGGCCTGAACGACGATGCGGTCCTCAAGCGGCTTGATGTTGACCTTGGTGGCGGTCACGATCAGCTCCCCTCCTGGGGTTTGTCCGATTGCATAAACGGTCTGGGTGTGTCGGGCCTGATCGCCGTCGCGGGGGTCAATCAAGCCGTCAGCTAGCACTCTAGCTCTGAGAGTGCCAGCCAACAACATCAGGGGGGTGGAACCCAGCGCGGCGGATCAGCCGAAGAGGTAGCTCGTCCACGTCGCGCCACCGTCCGTGGTGGTCCAGACGGCCGGTCGGCCGGAGGGCGCCGCAGCCAGGGCCCTCCCGACCTGCGGCGTCTCGAATCCCAGCCAGGTCGCGTTGGAGGGACCGCCGGGGACCGCACGGAACGAGGCCCCGCCGTCGGTGGAGCGGTAGGTCGGAGCGGGCGAGGACGCGAGCAGCACCTGGGCTGAAGCGGCGGCGAAGGCGGGCCCGAGCCGGTCGGCGGTCCCCGCCGCGGGAGCGAAGTGGTTTCCCCCGTCGCTGGAGATCAGGGTCCGCGACCTGCCGTCGGCGGATCGGCCGCGGCACAGCAGCGACATGCTCCCGTCCGACGCCGTGGCGGCCGCGATCGTGTCGACCTCGGTACTGGTCCCTCCGGCCGAGGGCCCCTGCGGGCAGGGCTCGGCGCGGTTGGTCCAACTGCGTCCACCATCGGTCGAGGTGAAGACCACCGACCGGGCGTCCTGAGCCCCACCGGCGGTGTGGCCCCTCGTGACCAGCACGGCCCGCGAACCCGATCGCGCCAGCTGCGAACCAGCCGACTGCTGGCTGCCGGGCAACGTGACCGGTGTCCAGCTCGTCGTCCCCACCGTCGACCAGCTCACCTGATTCGGGCACCCGGGCAGGCAGTTGCTGGACACCCGCAGGGCCGTGCCGTCGGCGATCTCCAAGCCGTAGGCGCCCCCGTCCTGCTTCACCCAGCTCTGGCCGCCGTCCAGGGTCATGAACAGCGCCTGCGCTCCGAACGCATAGCCGATCGTGCTCGATGCGAAGCGGATCTGGTCGATGGCCAGACCGGTCCAGGCCGGCGGCCGCGGGAGCAACGTCCAGCCCTTTCCGCCGTCGGAGGTGCGCAGCAGGTCGACCGGGCACGCGCTGGCCGGGCACTGCGGCTGGGTAGCCAGTACCCAGCCCTCGGTGGGACTGACGAACGTGGCGTCGGTGAGAACGGCGCTGTGCGGCAGGATCGGATGCCCGGCGCCTCCCGCCGACGAACTCGGACCGGACGATCTGGACGGCGATGTCGATGTCGCTGTGGACGGCGATGTGGACGGCGATGTGGACGGCGATGTGGACGGGGATGTGGACGGCGATGTCGAGGGCAGGCCCGGCGAGCCGCCGGTACTCGTTCCCGGGCCGGCCGGCGGCTGGTGGGCACCGTCGGAGCGCAGCAGAGCCCGCCCGACCACGCCTCCGGCGATGAGGATGGCGACCGCGACCGCGGCAAGCAGGGGCAACGTCCAGTTCCGGGCAGCGGAGCGGGCTCTGGACGCCGACGGCGACCCTCCCGCCGAGGTGGCCAGCCGAGCCGGCTCCCGTTGGACCTCGGCGATGATCCGCGACGCCAGGCCGGGCGGCACCTCGGCCGTACGGGCTTCGGCGCGCATCGCGGCGCGCAGGGTGTCTTCGGTGTTCACGTCGACAGTCCTTTCGTGGGCGCCGCTGAAGGACGGGTGACGACAGCCGCTGAGGCGTTCAGCTCCGTGCGCAGGCCGCGCAAAGCGCGGCTGGCGATGCTGCGCACGCTCGCCCGGCGAATTCCGAGCTCGGTGGCGATCTGTTCGTCGGGCAGGTCGTGCAGGAAGCGCAGGACGAGCACCGCGCGCGGCCTCGGCTCGAGCCGGTCGAGCAGCCGTCGCACCAGCTCGGCGTCGCTGACCGCAACCGCCGGATCGGGGTCACCGACGATCTCCGGGGGACGGTCGTAGAGCAACTCGTGCCCGGACTTCTTGCGCTGGGAGTTGAGGAACGTGTTCAGCATGCTGCGCCGGACGTAGGCGAAGGGCGCGTCGGCCTGCATCACCTTCGACCACACCGGGTACAGCCGGGTGAACGTCTCCTGCACGAGATCCTCGGCCGCGCCGCGGTCCCGGGTGAGCAGGACCGCGGTGCGGAACAGGCTCGCGCTGTGGGCGTGCACGAACGGCGCGAAGTCCGTCGCCGTGCGGTCACCGCTGCTCATGATGTCCTCCCACCGAACAGACACAGGATGCGCCCTGATCTGTGGCAATGGCTTTGCGAATGTGCGGACCGCGGCGGTTCTGCCGTAGGACAGACTGACAGGGTGACCGGACCCGGGCTGCTACTGAACGCGGCCGGGCGCGCCGACGTCGAGACGGCGATCGCGCGGATCGCGGAGCTGGCTGAGCCGGACCCGCTCCGCCGGGCCGCCTGGGCTCGTCGCGAGCTGCCGGGTGAGCTGTGGCGTCCCGCGGTGGAGCAGTGGGAGCTACGTCAGCGCGCGCGGGTCAAATTCGGTGCGGCGGCCGACGACTTGTGGTTCACCCAGGCCGGTCTGGAGCAAGCCAGCCGACCTGAGGTGGCCGACCACCGGGCTCGCCGGTTCCACGCCGCCGGCGCCGGCACCGTCCTGGACCTGTGTTGTGGACTGGGCGGCGACGTCCTGGCCTTCGCTCGCAACGGCTTGGGCGTCACCGCCGTGGAACGTGACCCGCTCACCGCGGCCCTGGCGACAGCGAACACCGGTGTGGCGGTCGTGACCGGCGACGCCGAGGACGCCGACCGTTCCGCGGCCGGGTCGGTGTTCATCGATCCGGCTCGGCGCACGGCCCGTGGCCGGACTTTCGACCCGGCGGCGTTCTCCCCCGCCTTCGACTTCGTGCTGTCCGTGCTGGCGGACTCGCGACTGGCAGCAGCCAAGCTCTCACCGGGCCTGGACCACGCCCTCATTCCCGCCGACGCCGAGGCCGAATGGGTTTCCTACGGCGGTCAGGTCAAGGAGGCCGTGTTGTGGTCGGCCGGTTTCGCCGAGTCACCGGGCCGGGACCGGATCGGCCGGCGGGCGACGTTACTGCCCTCCGGCGCGCAGCTGAGCGACCAGGACGCGAGCACCGATCGTCTCGGCGGCATCGGGCCATTCCTTTTCGAGCCGGACGGCGCGGTGATCCGGGCCGGCCTGGTGCAGCAAGCCGCGGCCGCCGTCGGAGGCTGGCGGATAGACGAACAGCTGGCCTACCTCTCCGGCAACGATCCGGCCGCTGTCCCGTTCGTGCGCGGCTTTGCCGTGCTCGACGTGCTGCCCTTCTCGGTCAAGCGGCTGCGCGACGAACTCCGGCGTCGCGAGGTCGGCACGGTGGAGATCAAGAAGCGCGGGGTGGACGTCGATCCGGCCCGGCTTCGCCGCGAGCTGAAGCCATCGGGGCCGAACCAGCTGACCGTCCTGCTGGCCCGTCTGGGCACCGGACCGGCGAGCCGCCGGGTTGCCGTGCTGGCCGAGCCCGTCTGAGGGGGGTCAGGCCGCAATCAACGGGTGAACCTGCAACGTGCAGCTACGCATCCGAAGCGGCATGGTGCCCAGCAACTCGCCCGTGGGCAGACCTACGGTGAGGGCGCTGAGCCGCGAACAGATCGTGGCGCCGTCGGCAGGCGTGCGGTCACTGGAGTCGATCACCGCCCGGGCCGAGTGCCCGGGCGCCAGGACGATGACCGCCGGGGCGCCGGTGGTGGTGAGGGCGGAGCCTGTTGCCGACATCCGGTGCACCGAGGCGATGAGGGCGCCCTCGACGCTCTGGGCGGCGACCTGCGGGTAGCCCTCCACGGCGCAGGGGCGATCGCTGCGGTTGCGCAGACCGACCGCTGCCGCGGTGGCCCCGGTCGCGGTGAGGGACAACGCCAGGTCCGACGGGCTGCACGCGAAGGCCACCCGATCGGGCACCCCGAGGCCGTAGTGCAGGCCGTCCTTGGTGGCGAAGGTCCAGGTGAAGACGCTGCCCAGGTCCGCGGCCGCCTTCTGGTCCCCCGCCGTCGGCAGGCCGGCCTCGCTGGCGGTGACCCTCACGCCCCGGGCGTCGGCGCGGACGGCCAGCACGTGCAGGTTCTGCGTCGGACGGATCAAGGTGGCCACGATCCGGTCGTCGTCGGCGGTGTCGATCACCCGCACCAGACTCGGGCCGCGCTGACCACTGGCATCCGAACACCGGACGGAGATGGCTTGCAAGTCCGGGTGCCGGCTGACGGCGAAGGCCGCCCGGGCCTCCTCGACGGTCGAGCGCTCGGGCCAGTCATCACAGCTGAGAGAGTCGAGATTCGGCGGGGGCGCCGGCGCGGGCACGCTCGTCGGTGGCGGAGGGACGGCGATCCGCTGGTGCGCCGCCCGGCGGGAATTGAACACAGCGATGCCGACCAGCAGCACCAGGGCAGCTGCCCCGGCGAGCACCTTCGTCCGCACACCTGTATTAGACGCCGTTGCCACGCTGGTGGTTCGACGCGATCAGCCGAACGGATGGACCTTTATCGAGCACAGGTGCAGGGGGTAGCTCAGGCTCACCGGCTGGCCCCCGGAGGGCAGCTCGATGTTCAGCTGGTCGGCGGACGCGCACCGCATGTCGTGACCGGCCTCGATGATGAGCACGGTCGACCCGCCGGGTTCGAGGGTGACCACCGCGTTCGGGTCGGCCGGGGTGGAGTGGTCATAGGCCGCCCGGGCGCCCGAGGCGCTGGATGCGGTCGCCGAGTCGGTGGCGGCAGTGGCGCTGACGTCGGGATAGCCCTGCAGGACGCAGGACTGGGGGCCGGTGTTGGTCAGTTTCACCGCGGCGGCCCAGCCCGCTTCCGGATGCAGCGTGGCATTGGCGCGCAGCTGGCTCGACACGCACGCCTGGACGGTGACCACGTTCCCGAGGGGCGTGAACGTCCGGCCGTCGGTCGACATCGCGAACCGGTACTCGGTGAGCGCGCCGTGCCGGGGCCCGGTCACAGCCCGGTAGTCCGTTCCGGTGACGGTCACGACCACGGTCCCGCGCTCGGAGGAAACGGTGACGTCGGTGGTGTGCAGGCCCTCGCGCGGCGTGAGAAGGACCGCTTCGGGGAGCGCGTCCCGGCGGTGCAGTCGGTAGACCGTCACCGTGCTCGCCTCGGACGTCCCGGCCGTACCCGAACAGGCCGAGGTGGCGAAGTAGAGGGTGTCACCGGTGGCCGGATCGGGGACCCGAGCGGGGAAGGTCTTCGCGGTGCCCGATTGGCCGGCACCGCAGTCCGCCCCGGCGCCGGTGGGTATCCCCGGCGAGGTCACGCCGGGGCGCGGGCCGAGCAGCGCCGCCGTGCCCCCCGCCGCTCCTGCCGCCGCGCTTGCCTGCGAGTCCGCGTTCGGGCGGTTCGCCGCGTAGCCGCCGGCATTCTGCCTGTCCGCTGCCGCGGATCCGGCCGAGCTGGATTTGGTCTGGCCGTTCGGGTGAGCGACCACCGCACCGACTCCGCCACCGATCACCACCAGCACCGCCGCAACCCACCCCGCGGCCCTCGCCGACACCAGGGGCCGCCACCACCGCGGGTCCTGCGGGTCCCCGGGGACGGCGACGGTAGCGGCGAGTACGGCCGAGATCGTCGCGGCGGGGTCGGGGGCGTCCAGTGCGTGGGCGCGCAGCACCGAGTCCAGCTCCTCGGTCAACGTTCGCTCGGTCATCGTTCTCGCCTCAGTTCACATTTCTCAGGTAATACGAGCCGACGGCGTCGTCGGCGAAACTGCCGGTGGCCCGCAACGTCGCCAGCGCCCGGCTGATCAGGCTGCGGACCGTGCCGACTCGGCAGTCGAGCGCTCCGGCGACCTCGGAGTCGGGCAGGTCGTGGAAGAACCGCAGCACGATCGCGGCGCGCTGCCGCTCGGTGAGCACTCCCAGCTCGCGCCAGAGCAGGTCCTGGGAATCGACGGCCGCGGTCTCGTCCGGCTGAGCACCTGCCTTCTCCACGAACCCCTGGTAGCCGTCGTCGAAGTGCACCTCGGTGGCCGACATGCGACGCTTGCCGGCCAGGAACCGGTTCACCATCGATTTGCGCACGTAGGCGAGCCGGTGTTCGGCGGCCTGGACCTGGCCCCAGCGCGGGTAGAGCCACACCAGGCTGTCCTGCACGAGTTCCTCGGCGTCGGGGCCGTTGCGCGTCAGCAGATAGGCGGTCTTGAGCAGGCTGTCGGATTCAGCGTGGACGAAGGCGGAGAAGGCAGCATCGAGCCGCTTGCGCTCGTCGGCAGCATCGAGCCGCTTGCGCTCGTCGGCAGCATCGAGCCGCTTGCGCTCGTCGGCAGCATCGAGTCGCTTGCGCTCGTCCTCGGCTTTCCCGCTCACGCCACCATGATGCGGCCGCGTGGCGCATTCGTTGCGTCAGCGCGGCACGGGACGGAACGTCCAGGCGTGCGCGGGGCGATCGGCGAGTTCCCGGGGCAGCCCGGCGAGGTCCTGTTCGGCCCGGCCGGTGGGGTCGAGCACGACCACCCGGTCCTCGCTGCGGAAGACCTGCGCCGTAGCCGCCGCGTGCTCGGCGACCCAACTGGTCAGCGCCTCGATCTGCCCCGTTGCCGCTTTGATCTCCCACATCAGGACCGGACCGGGTCCGGGCGCGGCGTCGGAGGGCGTCACGGCAGGGGGCGGCGCATGGTCACGGCATCCACCCGGCCGTGGTCGTAGTAGCCGCGCCGGCGGCCCAGGGGGTTGAAACCCTCACCCTCGTACAGCGCGCGGGCCGCGCGGTTGTCGACGCGAACCTCCAGCAGTACCTCTTCCGCGCCGCGCCGCCGGGCCAGCTCCACCATCGCACGCACCAGCAGTCGGCCGATGCCGCGTCGCCTCGCGTCGGGCAGGACGGCCACGGTCAGGATCTGAGCGGTCTCGGCGATCGTGATCAGGCCCGCGCTACCGAGTACCGCGCCGCTGGAGTCGACGGCCACCAGGTAGTTGCGCAGCTCGGTGTCGGCCAGCTCCTCCTCGTAGGACTGCCGGGACCAGGCCTCGGTGCCGAAGACCTCGTCTTCGTAGGGCATCAAGACGTCCAGGTCGGCCGGGACCATCGGCCTCAGCGTCACCGGCTCGGTCACGACCGTCCCCTCATCGCGGCCGGCACCACCGCGTCCGGCCGGCGCAGGTACAACGGGGTGAGCACCTCCGCGGGGGCGCCGCCGGCCACCCGATCAGCCACGAGCGTGGCCAGCTCGGCGACGCGGGGGTGGTCGTGGTCGAGCAACGGCAGACCGAGTTCGGCTGCGTAGAGTCGCGCTCCGGCGCCGGCCATCGCCGTGAGCCCGGCCAGCTCCAGCTCGGCCGGACGGGCCACGTCAGGGTCGCCTACCCGCAGGCCGTCGCGATAACGCGCCCAGTAGAGCTCCTTTCGGCGCGCGTCGGTGGCGACCAGGATCTCGAGCCCGCTCGGGACGCCCGCACCGCTGGGGACAGCCTGGGATGGCGGTGCCGCGTCAGCGAGGGGATCGGCCGGCAGTCCGGCGGCCATTCCGATCGCGTCCAGGGAGCACTGGCCGTAGGTCGGCACACCGATCGCGTCGGCGAACGCGGCCGCGGTGACCAACCCGACCCGCAGTCCCGTGAACGGGCCGGGGCCGACACCGGCCACCACCGCGTCCAACTCATCCGGGCGCAGGCCGGCCGCCTCCAGCACCGACCGGATCGACGGCGACAGCAGCTCGCCGTGGGCCTTGGCGTCTACCGTGATCGATTCGGCCAGTACCCGGATCGAACCGCCGTCGAACCGGACGATGCCGGTCGTGACCGCTGGCGTGGCGGTGTCCAACACGAGGGCAAGCACCGGGTCAGCCTAGTTGGGTTCCTCAGCCAGTTCCTCAGCCAGTTCCTCAGCCAGTTCCTCGGACAGTCTCGCCACTCGCCGCTCCCAGGACGACCCGACCGGATGCACCTGCAGGATGCGGGTCTCCGATTCGTCCGAGCGGTCCAGCACGATCTCCAGGCGGCCTTCGGACAACTGCTCGGCGACGCCGGCTCCCCACTCGATCACGGTGACCGAGTCGTCGAGGTCCAGGTCGAGGTCCATGTCGTCGACCTCGTCCAGCGAGCCGAGTCGGTAAGCGTCGACGTGCACCAGCGGAATCCGGCCCCCCGGATGGACCCGGGCGATGACGAAGGTCGGCGAGGCGACCGCGCCCTGGACCCCGAGGCCGGCGCCGATCCCTTGCGTCAGCGCGGTCTTGCCGGCGCCCAGCGGGCCGGACAGCAGGACGACGTCGCCCGGCCGGAGGATGTCCGCCAATCGCCGCCCGAAGGCTTGGGTGTCCGCCACCGTCGGGGCCACGATCCTCAGCTCGTCGGACCTCACCGCGTCGGACCTCACCGCGTCGGACCTCACCGCGTCGCTGCCCGCGATCGCCGGCGCGACCGCGTGGTTCGGGCTTCGCTGATCAGTTCCAGCAGCGGGCCGTCCACCGCGTCCGGTCGTTCGAGCATGAGCATGTGCCCGGTGTCCGGGACCGTGATCAGCTCGGCGTCGGGCAGCGCCGCCGCGATGGCCCGCGAGTGCGCCACCGGGGTGAGCAGGTCGTGTTCGGCTCCGAAGAGCAGGACCCGGCAGCCGAGGAGACTCTTCAACCCGAGCGTCCCGTCGTGGGACATCAACGTCGGGTAGAAGTCCCAGACGACGTCGACCGGGGTGGCGGCGATCATGTTCGTGCAGTACGCCACGACGGCCGGATCGACGTTCTTGGATCCGAAGCTCAGCCGCTTGGTCATCATCCAGGCCAGGTCCCGGCCCAGCGCCCGCCCGGCCTCGACCAGGTTGACGTTCTTGGCCGCGCGGCGCAGCACCAGCGGCAGGACGGGACCGCGCCAACGGGCCAGGAAGCCGGGCATTCCCAGGGTGACCGTCTTCAACTCGCCGGAGGAGGTGTTGATCAACGACAAGTGCGAGATCCGGCCGTCGGGACCGAACCAGTCCGGGTGCAGCGAAGCCAACGCCATGACCGTCATGCCACCCATCGAGTGCCCGACGAGCACGAGCGGCCCCGTCGGCGCGGTCTTCTCGATCACCGTGGCCAGGTCGCGGCCGAGCTGCTCGAGGGTGCAGTCCAGCGCCGGGGATCGGTCGGAACGTCCATGTGATCGCTGGTCGTAGAAAACCATTCGGACCTCGTCGCCGAAGTGATTGCCGACGGCGGCGCGCTGAAAGTGAAAGGACCCCAGGTCGAGGGTGAAGCCATGGACGAAGACCACCGTCATGGGCGCATCCGTGGGGCCGACCTCCTCGACGTGCAGGCTGATCCCGTCCTCGGTGAGGACGCGGGACTGCCGGTCCACCGGCATCGCCCCGAAGGACGCCGCCGAGTGCGGGTCGATCTGGGCCCGCTGACGGGTGACCTGCTTTCGCTCGTACGCCACTCCGGCCGCAGTGATCGCCCCGGCGAGGCCGACCGCTCCACCGACGAGGGCGGGAACTTTCCCCTTCATGCGCCCTGCCCCGGGTCGGCACTGGTCTGGCCATTCGTGTCGGTGTCGGTGTCGGTGTCGGTGTCGGTGTGCCGGCGCGGCACCCGGGCGCCGATCCTGGTGACCACCTCGTAGTGGATGGTGTCGAGTGCGTCGGCCCATTCCTGCGCGGTCGGCTCCCCGGCGGTCCCGGGACCGAACAGGATCACCTCATCGCCCTCGACCACCGTGGCGTCGCCGACGTCGACGACGAACTGGTCCATCGCTACCCGGCCGCTGACCCGGAATCGACGCCCCCCGATCGCCACCGGCCCGAGATTGGTGGCCGACCGCGGGATGCCGTCGCCGTATCCCAGGGGCACCAGAGCGGCGGTGGTCGCCTCGGCCGTCCGGTAGACGTGGCCGTAACCGATACCCTGTCCGGCCGGCAGGCGCTTGACGTTGGCCAGGTGGCTGCGCAAGGTCATGGCCGGCCGCAGACCGAAGTCCTGGCCGACCACGGGCGACAGTCCGTAGAGCGCGATCCCGATCCGGACGAGGTCGAAGCGCGCGGCCGGGACGGTCAGGGCGCCGGCGGAGTTGGCCAGGTGCCGGACGGGCGGCTCGATCCCGGCCTGGACGGCACGGGCGAGCGCGGCCTCGAACCGGCTGACCTGCTCGGTCGTGGTGGGGTGGTCGGGCTCCTCCGAACGCACCAGGTGCGACCAGATGCCGATGACCTCCAGCTGCCCTGATTCGACCGCCTTGCCCGCGGCGTCGAGCAGATCGGGCCAGTCGGCCTCGGTCGCGCCGTTACGGGACAGGCCGGTATCGGCCTTGAGGTGCACGCGAGCCGGTTCGTCCTGCTCGGCCGAGGCCGCGCACACCAGCTGCAGCGCCGCGATCGAGGACACCGATACGTCCACCCCGACGGCCAGCGCCCGGGTGAGCAGCGCAAAATCCTGGGGAGTCCACAACCACGCCAGCAGCGGCTCGGTGAATCCCGCCTCGCGCAGGGCCAACGCCTCCTCGAGCAGGGCTACCCCGAGCCAGCTCGCGCCACCGGCCAGCGCCGCCCGCGCGGCCGGAATCATGCCGTGGCCGTAGCCGTCGGCCTTGACGACGGCCATCACGTCGGTGCCGGTGAGGGAGCGGACGGCCTCGGCATTGGCCCGGATAGCCGCCAGGTCGATCGTCGCTTCGGAACGCAGCACGCTCCCAGTCTGCCAAACGCCGGATGCCGTCCGATCCGACCAGTCCGTCAGCGGAGCTCGGCGATCACCCCGGGCAGTTCGCCGAGTAGATCGGGCGCGGTGACCGGACCGGTCTGCGCGGCCCGCTCCCCCGCACGCCCGTGCAGGTGTGCGCCGACCGCGGCCGCGAGGGCCGGTTCGAGACCGGCGGCCAGCAGGGAGCCGATCAGCCCGGAGAGCACATCACCACTACCCGCGGTCGCCAGCTCAGGCGTCCCGGTTCCATTGACGAACACCGGCCCGGAGGACGGAGCGGCGATCACAGTGGCGAAGCCCTTGAGCAGCACCACGGCCCCGACGCGGTCGGCGGCCCGGCGGGCGGCCGCGACGCGATCGGTGCCGATCGGGCCGAAGAGCCGCTCGAACTCACGATCATGGGGCGTCAGGACCGAGGGTGCGCTCCGTTCGCGCAGCAGTTGCGCCAGGGCGCCGTCCTCGGCCAGCAGGTTCAAGCCGTCGGCGTCGATCAGGACCGGAACGTCGGAGTCGAGCACCGCCCGCAGGCTGGCTCGCGCGTGATCGTCGCGGCCCAGCCCGGGCCCGATCGTCCACGCCTGCACCCGCCCGGCCAGCGCGACGGTGTCGCTGACCAGGACGTCCGGGTGCGCGCGGCTGACCTCGACGTAGGCGTAACCGGCATAGCGCACCGCCCCCACCCCGCCCAGGCGGGCCGATCCGACCGCCAGCTGGGCCGCCCCGGGGTACTCCGCCGATCCGGCGACGACACCGACGACGCCGCGGGTGTACTTGTCATCGCCCGGCTCCGGACGCGGCAACATGGTCGCAAGGTCACGGTCGGTCAGCCGTCGCAGCGCCGGTTGCGCATCGGCCAGGGCGGGACCGAGGCCGATGTCGACGAGTTCGACGCGGCCGGCGCGAACCCGTCCCTCTCCCACCAGCAGCCCCGGCTTCAGGCCACCGGGACACACCGTGACGGCGGCGTGCACGGCCTCGCCGGCCACAGCGCCCGTGTCCGGGTCCACACCGGACGGCACGTCGATCGCCAGCACCGGGGCCGGAAGCTCTGCCGCCCGCCGCACCACCGGCACGAGGTTGTCGCGTAGCGGTCCGGACGCGCCGATCCCGACCAGGCCGTCGATGATCACGTCGGCACGCGATACGTCGGCGAGCTCGACCACGCGTCCGCCGCAAGCGCGGAAGGCTGCGAGCGCGGCGGGGTGGACCCGGTCGGGGACCGCGAGCACCGCCTCGACCGACACCCCTCGGCGCCGCAGGTCCGCCCCCGCGTAGAGGGCGTCGCCACCGTTGTCCCCCGCGCCGACCAGCAGTACGGCCCGTGCCCCGTAGCCGAAGCCGAGCAGATCGAGGGCCCGCGTCGCGACCGCCCGGGCAGCCTTGGCCATCAACGCACCGTCGGGAACCTGCGCCAGGACGCTACGTTCAGCGGCGCGGATCTGCTCGACGGAATAAGCCATGTCCACGACGGACTCCTCAGCCTTCGGCGACGACGACAGCCGAGGCTATGCCCCCGTCGTGGGACAACGACACGTGCCACCGGTTCACCCCGAGCACCTCGGCGCGGGCCGCTACCGTCCCGCGCACCCGCAGCGTCGGTGCTCCGTGTTCGTCCACGACGATCTCGGCGTCGTGCCACTGCATGCCGCCCGGTGAGCCGAGGGCCTTGGCCAGCGCCTCCTTGGCCGCGAAGCGGGCGGCGAGGGATTCGGCCGAGCGGGGCGCGCCGCTGGGTGTCACCCGCTCTGCCGGTGTGAACAGCCGCTCGATGAGCGCAACGGTCCGCTCCGAGGCTGATTCGAAACGGGCGATCGGCACGACGTCGATGCCGACCCCGACGATCAAGCCAGGCCCGCTTCGGCCGTGGTCGGCGTGCCCGGTGAGCCGGGTGAGCCCGGTGAGCCCGGTGAGCCCGGTGAGCCGATCGCACCGGGAGGGGCGTAGTCGGACAGGTGACCCGGGAAGACCGAGGCGTGCGGGTCCATGAACTTCACGGCGTTGTTGACCGCGGTCGCGACCTCACCGAACCCGGTCGCGATCAGACGCACCTTGCCGGGGTATTCGCAGATGTCGCCCGCCGCGTACACGCCGGGGACGGAGGTGGCCAGGGTCGTGTCCACGACCAGGTGACGCTTCTGCACGATGTCCAAACCCCAGTCCAGCAGCGGGCCCAGATTGGCGATGAATCCCAGCGCGGCCACCAGCCGGTCGCAGGAGATCACGGTCTTGTCGCCCTCGACGTCCACCTCCACCGCGGTCACCGGATCGCCGAGAACAGCCGTGACCTGGGCGTTGGTGATCACCTCGATGGCGGAGGTGTTCATGATTTCGACCGAGTGCGGGTGGGCGCGGAACGCGGCCCTGCGGTGGACGAGGGTCACCGACTTCGCGATCGGCTCCAGCAGCAGGGCCCAGTCCACCGCGGAATCGCCGCCGCCGACGATGACGACATCCAGGCCCTCGTACTCCTGGGGTTTGGGGACGAAGTGCACGACACCGTGGCCCAGCAGTTCCTCCCCGGTCGGCAGCGGGCGCGGGGTGAAGGTGCCGATCCCGCCGGTGACCACGACGCTGCGGGACCGGATGCGGCGCCCGGTCGAGGTCGTGATCACGAACGCGCCGGGATCACCACCGCGCTCCAGACCGACAGCCTGCTCGTCGAGTACGTAGTTCGGCGAGAACGGAGCGGCCTGCTCGACGAGGTTGGTCACCAGCTCGCGGCCACGGATCGCCGGAAACCCGGCGACGTCGAAGATCGCCTTCTCCGGATACATGGCGGTGATCTGACCACCGGGCTCGGGCAGCGAGTCCAGCACGGCCGTGGAGAGTCCGCGCACCCCCGCGTAGTACGCACCGAACAGGCCGACCGGCCCGGCGCCGACGATGAGGCAGTCCACTGACAGTTCCGCAGAGGTCACCAGCCGAACTTAGGGGACGGCGGCCCTCAGAGCGAGTGCGGGTACCTCACGCCATGGCTTCGTCCTTGAGCCCTGAGCGGATCATCTCCCGCAGCTCAGCGCTGTCCTGGTGTCCGTGGGTGGCGACCGCGTGCTGGGTGGCGGCGTCGAGGACCTCGTTCTCCTCGCCGCTGATGGTGAGCGTGCAACCGCTGTCGCTGGGCATGTCCCGGCAGTCGGCAACCTTACGAGCCATGGCGAACTCCAATCCGTGGGCGACCACCTTGACAGAATCACGAGCCGGACGCAGGGTCGATACGCACATCGCGCAGCAGAGATCGAGAATGAGTCGACCTTTACTGGGGTTTGCGCCTTGTGCAGCGAGGTGCGCCGTGTTCGTTCCGGATCAAACGCTGCGGCGGGCGGTCACGCTGATCAGCGCTGTGAACCGTTGCGCCGACCAGGACGAGTTCGCTCGGATCGCCCTTCCCGGGCTGGCCGACCTGATCGGTTGCGACGTCATCACCTACCACGGGGTCGGCACTGATCAGCTGCCCCCTCGACAGTTCCGCCGACCGGACGCGCAGGCCGAGTTCTGCCGGTTCGTTCCCCTCGGGCATCAGCTGTGCCTCAAGCTGCCCCTGGCCGATGGCCACGTCGTCACGATCGTTCTGACCCGAAGCGATCAACCGTTCTCCGATGGAGAGCGTGAGGTGCTGTCGATCCTGCGTTTGCCCTTGCGCGACGCGTTGGTCCGCGCCGACCTGCGTCCTTCGATCCCCGGGACCGAAGCGGGGCACGCGGGGCGGGCGGCGCTGGCGGGGCAGGCGGCCGCGTGCTCCGAGCACAATGCTCTGTCCGATCGTGAGCGGCGGGTGCTCGAGCTGGCCGCATCGGGCGCGACCACCGCACGAATCGCCCGGGAACTGGCGATCAGTCCGCGTACCGTGTCGAAACACCTGGAACACAGTTACCGAAAGCTGCAGGTATCCGGCCGGGTCGCCGCCGTCCTCGCCGCCGGGATCGGCCCTGAACCAGGCGCTGGCGGTTCTCGGGACGGCGCGACTACTCGACCGTGACGGACTTGGCCAGGTTTCGTGGCTTGTCGATGTCGTTGCCCCGAAGCTGCGCGATCTCGGCCGCCAGGATCTGCAGCGGGATCGTGGTCAACAGGGGCGAGAGCAACGTCCGGGTCCGCGGGATCTCGATCAGGTGCGCGGCGTGCTTGGCCACCAGCTCGTCGCCCTCCTCGGCGATGACGATGGTGCGAGCACCGCGAGCGGAGATCTCGGCGATGTTGGACAGCATCTTCTGATGCAGCAGCGGACGTCCGGTCGGCGACGGCATCACCACGACGACGGGCAGGTCCTGCTCGATCAACGCGATCGGGCCGTGCTTGAGTTCGCCCGCCGGGAATCCCTCGGCGTGCATGTAGGCCAGTTCCTTCAGTTTGAGGGCACCCTCCAGCGCGACCGGGTACCCGACGTGCCGGCCGAGGAACAGGATGGCCTTGGCCGAGGCGATCTCGCGGGCGACGGCGCGCACCTGCTCACCGACCTGCAGCGTGGTGGCGATCAGGTCCGGCATGGCCTGCAACGCGGCGTACTCGGCGGCGATCTCGTCCGGGTACTTGGTGCCCCGGGCTTCGGCCAGTGCCAGCCCGAGGATCAGCACGGCCGCGACCTGAGCGGTGAAGCACTTCGTGGACGCCACCCCGATCTCGGGGCCGGCGTGGGTGTACAGCACGGCGTCGGACTCGCGGGGAATCTGCGCGCCGTTGGTGTTGCAGATCGCCAGCACCGTGGCTTTCTGATCCTTGGCGTGCCGGACGGCCTCGAGTGTGTCGGCGGTTTCCCCGGACTGGCTGATCGCCACGACGAGCGTCTGCCGGTCCAGCACCGGGTCGCGGTAGCGGAACTCCGAGGCCATCTCGACCTCGACCGGGATCCGCGTCCAGTGCTCGATCGCCTGCTTGGCCAGCAGGCCCGCGTGGTAGGCGGTGCCGCAGGCTACGACGAAGACCTTGTCGACCTCGCGCAGGGTGCTCGGATCCAGCCGCTGTTCGTCGAGCGTGATCCGGCCGTTCTGGAAGTGCGACCGCAGGGTGTCGGCCACCGCGGAAGGCTGCTCCTGGATCTCCTTGAGCATGAAGTAGTCGTAGCCGGACTTCTCGGCCGCGGCCAGGTCCCAGTCGATGGTAAAGGGGCTGCCCTCGACCGTGCGGCCGTCGAAGTCGGTGATTCGGTAGCCGGACCGGTCGATCTCCACGACCTGGTCCTGACCGAGTTCGACGGCTTGGCGCGTGAACTCGATGAACGCGGCGACGTCCGAGCCGAGGAAGGTCTCCCCATCACCCAGACCCAGGACGAGGGGGGAGTTGCGGCGGGCCGCCACCACGGTGTCCGGGTTCTCCGCGTCGATCAGCACCAGCGTGAAGGCGCCCTCCAGGCGGCGGCAGACGATGCGCAGCGCGTCGGCCAGGGTCTCGGCCTCGCCTCGGCGCAACACCCCGGCGACCAGGTGCGCGACCGTTTCGCTGTCGGTGTCCGAGGCGAACTCGACACCTTCGCGTTCGAGTTCGGCCTGCAGCGCGACGAAGTTCTCGATGATGCCGTTGTGCACGACCGCGATACGACCGGAGGTGTCGGTGTGCGGATGGGCGTTGCGATCGTTCGGGGCACCATGGGTGGCCCAGCGGGTGTGCCCCATCCCGGTCGTGCCGGTAATCGTGCGCTCGGCCAGCAGCGCGTCCAGATTCTCGATCCGGCCGGCCTTCTTCGCGGTCTGCAGCGTTGCGTCGTCGCTGATGATGGCTACGCCCGAGGAGTCGTAGCCGCGGTACTCCAAGCGACGCAGTCCCTCCACCACGACGTCGAGAGCCTGGCGATGTCCTACGTATCCGACGATGCCGCACATAGGCCTACAGCCTACGGGAGGCGAAGCCTCAGCCGGACGAGCCGGACGAGCCGCCCCCGGAGATCGGCGTGTCGGAGACCGCTGCCGGGGCGGATGTCGGGGCGGATGTCGGGGCGGATGTCGGGGCGGAGGATGCCGGCGAGGTCAGCGGTGCGGATGTCGCCGAGGACCCGGCCGTGCTCGGTGAGCTTGCCGTCCCGCTTGCGGTGCCGTTCGCCGTCCCGCTGGCCGTGCCGGTGGCCGGCTGGCTTGTCCCGGTCGATGTTGCTGCGGACGACCCGGCGGAGGGCGTCGCCCGCACCGTGGGCGTCGGGTGCGTGGCCGTGTGGCCGCCGGTGACCGACGTTCCTGATCCTGACTTACCGGTGAGCGTTGAGGACAGCGGTTGGCCCGACAGCGCCTCGAAGGTCGTCACCGCACCCATGACGAGCACGAACAGGGCCACGCACCCCAACGCGAGGCGCATGTAGGACACACCCCGGATCGACGGCGCCGTCCCGCGTGAGGTCCCGAAGCGGGCGGCCACCGCCGATTCCACCGCTGCGGCACGCAGCCGGTCGCGGGTGCGGTCGATCGAGTGCTTGTAGACGGCGCTGCCGACGACGGTGATCAGGCTGCCCAGTCCGGCGCCGATGACCGTCCCGGCAACGCCGAACACGGAGGCGGCGACCGTGGCGCTCACGGCCGCGAGAACGCTGGCCAGGATCTGGGTGACGGACAAGGAGAGTCGTTCGGAGCTTCTGGTGTCGGTATCGGTGTCTGGACGCTGGTTTCGGGTGTCAGTGAGGCTCACGGATTCATTTCGTCGGCGTTCGGTTCAGGCTTGCATACCGGCAACGACGGCGTCGGAGCCCTCGGTTCCGGATGCGGTCCGACTCTAGGGAAGCTCTCACGTCATGCCCAGACACGCTCAGGACGCGGCCAGCGAGAGCCGAGGGGACGGACCCGAGCGAACACCAGCCTCAGACGGAGCCGACCACCCCGGCCACACGACGCGCGATGGCGTCGGCCTGGGCCTGCGACGAGGCTTCGACCATGACCCGCACCAGCTGTTCGGTGCCCGAGGGACGAAGCAGGATGCGTCCGCTGTCGCCCAGCTCATCGGCCGCGTCCTGGACCGCGGCGGTCACCTCCGCCGACTCGGCGACGGCGCTCTTGTCGCTCACCGCGACGTTGACCAGGATCTGGGGCAGGCGCTGCACGACGGCCGCGAGCTGAGCCAGGCTCCGACCCGTCTCGGCCATGCAGCCCATCAGCCGCAATGCCGTGAGCAAACCGTCGCCGGTGGTTGCGGCGTCGGTGAAGATCACGTGCCCGGACTGCTCACCACCCAGGCTCAGGCCCTCTGCGGTCAGCGCCTCCAGCACGTACCGGTCCCCCACCGCGGTGGTCAGCACGTCGATCCCGACCGAGCGCATCGCGTGGTGGAAGCCGAGGTTGCTCATCACGGTGGCGACAACGGTGTCGCGGATCAGGACGCCGCGACGCTTGAGCGCAGCGGCGCAGATGGCCAGAATCTGGTCGCCGTCGACTACGGCGCCGGAGGCGTCCACGGCCAGGCACCGGTCGGCGTCGCCGTCATGCGCAATGCCCAGATCGGCGCCGTGTTCGACCACCAGCGCAGCCAGTGACCCGATGTGGGTCGATCCGACCCCGTCGTTGATGTTGTAGCCGTCAGGTGCGTCGGCGACCACGACGACATCGGCGCCGGCACGGCGGTACAGCTGGGCGGCGACCGTAGACGCGGCCCCGTTGGCGCAGTCGACCACGACGCGCACGCCCTGCAAGGACTGGGGATTGACCGCTATGAGGTGATCCAGGTAGGCCTCGACGGCGTCATCGGCCCGGCTCACCCGGCCGACGGCCGCGCCGACCGGACGGGCCCGCGCCCAGCCGCGATCGAGCTCGTCCTCGATCTCGGACTCGAGGTCGTCGGGCAGTTTCGTCCCGCCGCGGGCGAAAAGCTTGATCCCGTTGTCGGGCATCGCGTTGTGGCTGGCCGACAGCACGACCCCGACGTCGGCGCCGTAATGCTGGGTGAGGTAGGCGACCGCGGGCGTCGGCAGGACGCCCAGGAGCCGAACGTCGGCGCCGGCCGAGGTCAAACCGGCGACCACGGCGGCTTCCAGCATCTCCCCCGACGCGCGCGGATCCCGGCCGACGACCGCCAACGGGCGGCGCGCACCGCCGTGAGACGCCAACACCCGAGCGGCGGCGCTGGCAAGGGCCAGCGCCAGCTCGGGTGTCACGTCGACGTTCGCGAGTCCGCGGACGCCGTCAGTTCCGAAGTGCTTTCCCATCGGTGCGGAAAGAACCTGCGGGCCGATTAGCGCTTGGAGTACTGCGGAGCCTTACGGGCCTTCTTCAGGCCGTACTTCTTGCGCTCCTTGACCCGCGGGTCACGGGTGAGGAATCCGGCCTTCTTCAGCGCCGGGCGGTCGTCGGCGTCCAAGCCGATGAGGGCGCGGGAGATGGCCAGCCGCAGCGCACCGGCCTGGCCGGTGATGCCGCCGCCGATCAGGCTGGCGATGACGTCGAACTGGTCGACCTTCTCCAGCGTGACGAACGGCTCCTTGATGAGCTGCTGGTGCACCTTGTTCGGAAAGTAGTTCTCCATGGTGCGGCCGTTGAGCTTGAACTGACCGGTGCCGGGAACGAGCCGGACTCGGACGATGGCCTCTTTGCGCCGGCCTACGACCGGGGCTGTGACAGGGGAAGTCATGAGAATGTCTCCTACTCGGCCCGCGCTTACTGCGCGACCTGCTTGATCTCGAAGGGCTTCGGGCTCTGCGCGGCGTGTGGGTGCTCCGGGCCGGCGTAGACCTTGAGCTTCTTGAGCTGCTTACGACCCAGAGTGTTCTTGGGCAGCATGCCCTTGACGGCGATCTCGACCAGGCGCTCGGGCTTGGTGTCCAGCAGTTCACCGACGGTGCGCTTGGACAGACCACCCGGGTAACCGGAGTGGCGGTATCGGAACTCGCCGAGCTTTGAGGGGGCGACGGCGACCTTCTCCGCGTTGACGATGATGACGAAGTCACCGGTGTCGACGTGGTTGGCGAACGTCGGCTTGTGCTTGCCGCGCAGCAGCGTGGCCGCTTGGGTGGCCAGACGGCCCAGCACGATGTCGTTGGCGTCGATGACGTGCCATTCGCGCGTCACTTCGCCAGGCTTGGGGGTGTAGGTAGACACGATGCGACTCTTTCTAATCGGTCTTCACGGCGGACCCATCGACGGTCGTCGATCGGCAGACCCGCGCCGCTCCCGCGGTCGCCCCGACCTGACTGGTCGATGCGTACCCCGGGACATGGCCGGCGGTGCGTTTCAGTACCCGCGTGGGGGCTGTGGCACACCAGCAGATGACGATACCGGGCCGGTTCCGTTCCGACCAAATCCACGTTGACGTTGCCCTTGTTGCTCGGCCCCGCACGTTGACGTTGCCCTCGTTGCTCGGCCCCGCACGTTGACGTTGCCCTTGTTGCTCGGCCCCGCACGTTGACGTTGCCCTTGTTGCTCGGCCCCGAACGTTGACGTTGCCCTTGTTGCTCGGCTGGGCAACGTCACCGGCTCACCGGGGACGGACAACCCGGGCCGCGTCGAACACCGGCTCCGCTGTCTCGACCACCTGACCGTCGGCGCCGAACAACAGGAACCGGTCGAAACGACGGGCGAACCAGCGATCGTGGGTGACCGAAACGACGGTCCCGTCGAAGGCGTCCAGGGCATCTTCCAGCGCCTCGGCCGACAGGACGTCGAGGTTGTCGGTCGGCTCGTCCAGAAGCAGCAGCGTCGCCCCGGACAGCTCCAGCAACAGGATCTGGAACCTGGCCTGCTGTCCGCCGGACAGGGTCTGGAAGCGCTGGTCGCCCTGTTCGTCGATCTCGTACCGGCGCAGAGCGGCCATCGCCCGGCCTCGGTCCACGCCGGGACGTCCGGTCTCGCCGTGCCAGAGCAGGTCGACCAGCGTGCGGTCGAACCATTCCGGGTGCGTGTGCGTCTGCGCGAACAGGCCCGGCACGACCCGCGCGCCCAGCCGCGCGCTTCCGGTATGACGGACGGTTTCCCCACCCAGCAGGCGCAGGAAATGCGACTTGCCGGCACCGTTCGATCCGAGTACGGCCACCCGCTCGCCGTAGAAGATCTCCAGCGAGAACGGCTTCATCAGCCCTGACAGCTCCAGGTCCTCGACGGTCACCGCGCGAACCCCCGTCCGGCCGCCGCGCAGCCGCATGGTCACGTTCTGCTCCTCGGGACGATCCGGGGGCGGACCTTCGGCTTCGAACTTCGCCAGCCGTGTCTGCATGGCGCGATAACGAGACGCCATGTCCGGCGAGATCTTGGCCTGCTGCTGCAGGGTGCGAACCAACTCCTTCAGCCGTGCGTGCTCCTCCTCCCAGCGCCGTCGCAGTTCGGCCATTCGCTCGTGCCGGTCTTTGCGGGCCTGGTGATAGGTGACGAACCCACCGCCGTGCACCCAGGCCGTCCCACCCTCGACCGTGACGACCCGGTCCGCCGCCTCGGCCAGCAACTCGCGATCGTGGCTGACGAACAGCACGGTTTTGCCCGTCTGCTTCAGCTGATTCTCCAACCACTGCTTACCGGGCACGTCGAGATAGTTGTCCGGCTCGTCGAGCAGTAACACCTCCGCCGGACCACGCAACAGCGCCTCCAGCGCGAGCCGCTTCTGCTCACCACCGGACAGCGTGGACAACTCCCGGTACTTGCAGGACTCGTAGGCCAGACCCAGGGCGGCGACCGTCACGGTGTCCCAGAGCACCTCGGCGTCGTAGCCGCCCGCGTCTCCCCAGTTGGCCAGTGCATGGGCATACCGCAGCTGGGTCTTCTCGTCCTCGGCCTCCATCATGGCCAGTTCCGCGGCGGTGAGCTCGGCCCACGCCGTCACGATCGCCGGAGCCGACAGCTGCACCAGAAAGTCCTGCACGGTGGTCGAATCCCGGACCGATCCGATGAACTGACGCATCACGCCGAGGCCGCCGGTCTTGGCCACGGCACCGGTCTGGGGCACCAGGTCCCCCGCGATCAACCTGAGCAACGTCGTCTTGCCGGCACCGTTCGCCCCGACCAAGGCGGCCTTGGCGCCTTCGCCGACCCGGAAGTTGACGTCCTCCAGCAGCACCCGGCCGTCGGAGAGTTGATGTCGGACGGACTGCACATCGAGATAACCCACGCCCACCAGTGTCGCCGATGGCACAACCGCGAATCCTGTGGGCACAATCGTGCGGTGACCACTTCAGAGGTGCGAGCCGGTCTGGGCAGGAAAGTCGCCGCGGATCTCGTCGCCGAATTGGTGAGCGAGCTGGGCGGCGAACAGTTCGTCATCATCGATCCAGATCTCATCGAGAACTACCGCTACGACTGGGCCCGGGACCCGGCCGCCGGACGTCCGCTCGCCGTTGTCCGGCCGGAAGACGCGGCTGGCGTGGCGACGGCGATGCGCTGGGCCCACCGGCACCGCATCGCGGTCGTTCCGCGCGGAGCGGGCTCCGGGTTGAGCGGCGGTTCCTCGGCCGTCGAGGGCGGCATCGTGCTCAGCCTCGATCGGCTGCGTGCCATCGAGATCGACGTCGACTGTCGCGTGGCCATCGTCGAGCCCGGGGCGCTCAACGCCGAGGTCAAGGCCGCCGCCCGCGAACACGGGCTGTGGTACCCACCGGATCCGTCGTCGTTCGAGATCTGCTCGATCGGCGGCAACATCGCGACGAACGCCGGCGGCTTGTGCTGCGTCAAGTACGGGGTGACGTCGGACTACGTGCTCGGCCTGGATGTCGTTCTCGCCGACGGGACGCCGATCTCACTCGGCGGCAAGCGGCTCAAGGATGTCGCCGGGTTGTCACTGCTCAAGCTCTTCGTCGGCAGCGAGGGCACCCTGGGCGTGGTCACCCGTGCCGTCCTGCGCCTCATCCCGGCGCAACAGCCACCCAGCACACTGGTGGCGTTCTTCGACACCGTGGCGCAGGCGGCCGAAGCGGTCGTGGCGATCACTCGAACCACGCGGCCGGCGATGCTCGAGCTGATGGACTCGGCCTCGATCAATGCGGTCGAGGACGTGCGCTCGATGGGACTGGACCGCACCGCCGGTGCGTTGCTGCTGGCTCAGTCCGACGTCGGCGGATCCGGTGCCTCGGCGGAGATCGCCCAGGTGCGGGCGGTGTGTGACTCCGTCGGTGCCCGTGAGGTGTTCACCACCGACGACCCGGTCGAGGGCGAACTGTTCGCCGCCGCGCGCCGGGCCGCGTTCCCCGCCATCGAGCGTCGTGGCGCACTGATGCTCGAAGACGTCGGCGTCGCTGTGCCACTGCTTCCACGATTGCTCGAGGGAATCACCGAGATCGCCGAGCGGAACGGCGTCGAGATTCCGACGGTGGCCCACGCCGGTGACGGCAACACCCACCCCATCGTGGTGTACGACGTCAACGATCCGGACTCCCGGCGCCGCGCGAATTCGGCCTTCGCCGAGATCATGCGGCTGGCGATCTCGCTGGACGGCACGATCACGGGCGAGCACGGAGTGGGCCGTCTGAAGAAGGACCATCTGCCCGACCAGCTTGGTCCGGAGGTCATGGCGATCAGCCGCGCGATCAAGAATGCGCTTGATCCTTCGGGCATCCTCAATCCTGGCGCGGTCCTCTGATCCACGTTGAGGTTGCCCTCGTTGCTCACCCGTGCACGTTGAGGTTGCCCTCGTTGCTCATCCGTGCACGTTGAGGTTGCCCTCGTTGCTCGTCACGTGCACGTTGAGGTTGCCCTCGTTGCTCACCCGTGCACGTTGAGGTTGCCCTCGTTGCTCGTCACGTACGCTTTCCTGCATGCCCAGGCGTCCGACCCGCAC
The DNA here is from genome assembly GCF_023516435.1 of Jatrophihabitans telluris. Lineage (GTDB taxonomy): Bacteria > Actinomycetota > Actinomycetes > Mycobacteriales > Jatrophihabitantaceae > Jatrophihabitans_A > Jatrophihabitans_A telluris. The sequence goes on from NZ_CP097332.1 coordinate 3,643,548, forward strand.
CGTCCCGACTGTGATCGTGCATGGAATCAATGGTTCCCCCGCCGATCACTGGCAGCGCTGGCTGGCAACCGAACTCTCCGCAGCCGAGCGCGAGGTGCGCTTCCCGGAGCTGCCGAATCCCGATGCCCCGGATCTCGTCGAGTGGAAAGCCGCACTCGCGACATCGCTTGCCGACCTGCAAGACGACGGATTCGATGTGGTGGCGCATTCCCTCGGCGCAGCGCTTTGGCTGCACCACGCTGTGGAGACGGCGGACTCGCCGCGGCCGGCTCGGGTCGCATTGGTTGCGCTGCCTGCGAGCAGCGTTCTGGTCGACGTAGCGCCGAGTTTCACGCCCATTCCGCTCGATATCGACTCGATACGTCGGGCCGCCGACGGGACGGTGCTGGTGGGCGGCGACGATGATCCTTATTGCCCCGGCGGAATCGCTCGGGTGTACGGCGCGCCGTTGAAGATGGCTGTCACCGTGATCCCAGGGGGTGGCCACCTCAACGTCGACGCCGGTTACGGCCCGTGGCCGGCCGTGCTGGACTGGTGCGGACGGGACAACCTCGCCTTCATCGCCTGAGCGCGCGCCCGTTTGCTTCACGCACCCTTCCTCGACGTAGTCGTTCTCGCAACAAGGGCAACCTAAACGTGGACGGGTGAGCAACAAGGGCAACCTCAACGAGACCCCGCCCGCAACAAGGGCAACCTCAACGAAAGGCTGCCGCAACAAGGGCAACCTCAACGGAGGGTGGTACGCACAGCGCGGGTGAGCGTCGCCCGGTCCGCCAGGAACTGGGAGTCCGGGTAGCCCACGCCGGTAAGGGTCAGCCCGTGAGCCGGCGCCACTTTCACCTCGTCGCACCGGTTCGGCCGACCCAGCAACGAAGCAGGCCAGTCCAAGGGCCGGTGTCCCTCACCCACGGCGGCCAACGCACCGACCAGCGACCGGACCATCGAGTGGCAGAACGCGTCGGCGCGAACAATCAGCGTGACCAACGGTCCTTCGCGGAGAACATCGAGTTGCTGAAGGGTGCGAATGGCGGTGGCACCATCTCGGCGCTTGCAGAACGCGGTGTAATCGTTCAGCCCCAGGAGCAGCTGGGCAGCTTCGTGCATTCGGACGTCGTCCAGGCGACGTCGCCAGGCAGCAGTGTTGCGACGGTCGAGCGGGCGCACGCCCCAGTCGGCGTCACTGATCCGGTAACGGTAAGCGCGCCACTCCGCACTGAACCGGGCGTCGAAGCCAACCGGGGCAGGACTCACCGAGTACACCCGGATGTCCGGCGGCAGCAGCCCGTTGAGTCCGCGCAGGACGCGATCCGGCTGCTCGGCCCACGCAACGGACGGGACGTCCAGGTGCGCTACCTGTCCGGTGGCATGCACCCCGGCGTCCGTCCGACCCGCGACGGTCAGTACGGCGCCGCTTCGGAACAGCACGTCGAGTGCATCCTCCAGCACGCCTTGCACCGTGCGGCGGTCCGGTTGCCGGGCCCAGCCGGAGAAGTCCGTGCCGTCGTAGCTGAGATCCAGGCGCAACCGTACCGGGGGCTCCCCCTCGCTCTCGCCCTGCCGCTCGACAGCACGGGCCGCCGCGACAGCCCGAGCAACGTCAATGGCACCAGCAACGTCAACGGCACCGCCACCGGCACCGTCACCGTCACCGGCAGCCGCAAATCGACCGGCAGTCATTGCTCCATCCAAACAGAGCTGGCCCGACCCTCCGCAAGGGAGGGACGGGCCAGTTCATCGGCTCGACTCAGTGCTCTGACCTACTCAGTGCTCACTGACCTACTCAGTGCTTCGACCTACTTGGTCTCGTCCTTGGTCTCATCCGCGGGCTCGATGACGTCCAAGCCGGCGTCCGCGTCGACGTCGGCGGACTCGACCTCGGAGGTACCGACCTCGTTCTCGGCCTCGATGGCGTCGGCGCCGTCGACGTCATCCGACTCCGCCGCCTTGGCCGCCGCTGCCTCGTCGGCAACCTTGGCCGCCGTCGCCGACTCGGACGCGGCGTCCTCGGCGATCTCAGCGGTACGACCCGTGGGCGCCTTCGACGGCGCAACCTTGGTGCCGCGCGACCTCTCGGCCTCGCGCACGACCTTCGCCGCCGCGGACAGCTCCTCGACCAGCTCGATGACCGCCATCGGGGCGTTGTCGCCCTTGCGCGGGTTCACCTTCACGATGCGGGTGTAGCCACCCGGCCGCTCAGCGAACTTCGGACCGATCTCGGCGAACAGCTTGTGCACCACGTCCTTGTCACGGATGACCGCGAGCACCTGGCGGCGAGCGTGCAGGTCACCGCGCCGGGCGAAGGTGATCAGCTTCTCGGCCAGCGGACGAAGACGCTTGGCCTTGGCCTCGGTGGTGGTGATCCGGTCGTGCTCGAACAGTGCCGTCGCGAGGTTCGCAAGCAGTAGCCGCTCGTGGGCCGGACCGCCGCCGAGGCGGGGACCCTTGGTAGGGGTAGGCATTACGTTCTCCTAGTAGGTATTTGTTTGTCTGAACCGAAGATCCGACCCGCCCTGCGTGTCCGGCAAGGATGCCGGACACCCAAGCGAGAGCGGGCCAATCAGCCTTACAGTTCTTCGGTTTCGGCGTAGTCCGCATCCTCGGACTCGTCGCCGTAGGTGTCGCTGCCGTAGGACTCGACGACGGAGTTGAGGTCGAATCCGGGCGGGCTGTCCTTGAGGGCCAGGCCGAGGCCGTGAAGCTTGACCTTGACCTCGTCGATCGACTTCGAACCGAAGTTGCGGATGTCGAGCAGGTCTGCCTCGCTGCGGCCCACGAGTTCACCCACGGTGTGGATGCCCTCGCGCTTGAGGCAGTTGTACGAGCGGACGGTGAGGTCCAGCTCCTCGATCGGCATCGAGAACGCGGCGATGTCGGCAACCTCGGTCGGCGACGGTCCGACGTCGATACCTTCGGCTTCCTCGTTCAGCTCGCGGAGCAGGCCGAACAGTTCAACCAAGGTGTGCCCGGCCGAGGCCACGGCATCGCGGGGGGTGATCGAGTTCTTCGTCTCGACGTCGACCACGAGGCGGTCGAAGTCGGTGCGCTGCTCGACACGGGTCGCCTCGACGGCGTAGGTCACCTTCAGGACCGGCGAGTAGATCGAGTCCACCGGGATCCGGCCGATCTCTTGGCCGGCCTGCTTGTTCTGTACCGAGGTCACGTAACCGCGACCGCGCTCGACGACCAGTTCGATCTCCAGGCGTCCCTTCTTGTTGATCGTCGCGATCTTCAAGTCGGGGTTGTGCACGGTGACGCCCGCGGGCGGGGCGATGTCCGCCGCGGTGACCTCGCCGGGACCCTGCTTGCGCAGGTACATGACTACGGGCTCGTCCGAGTCGGAGGACACGACGAGTTCCTTGAGGTTCAGGATCAGGTCGGTGACGTCTTCCTTGACGCCTTCGACCGTCGTGAACTCGTGCAATACACCGTCGATGCGGATGCTGGTCACGGCCGCGCCCGGAATGGACGAGAGCAGCGTGCGACGAAGCGAGTTACCGAGGGTGTAGCCGAAGCCGGGCTCGAGGGGCTCGATGACGAACTTCGACCGGTTTTCCGCGATGACCTCTTCGGTCAACGTGGGGCGCTGGGAAATCAGCATGGGTGTTTCTCCTTGGATCAGGGACGACCGCTATATGACGTCCGCGAGTAGATATTCAGTTGTCTGCGGCATGCGGTGCGGAGCCGGCGAACCGGCTCCACACCCGCAGCGTGGCTTACTTGGAGTACAGCTCGACGATCAGCTGCTCGGTGAGCGGGATGTCGATCTGCGCGCGCTCGGGCAACTGGTGCACCAGGATGCGCAGCCGTGACGGAACGAGCTGCAGCCAGGCCGGCACCGGGCGGTCGCCGAGCGTCTCGCGGGCGATCAGGAACGGCGTGGTTTCCAGTGACTTCGGCTTGACGTCGATGATGTCCAGCGGGCTGACCCGGTAGGACGGGATGTCGACCTTCACACCGTTGACCAGGAAGTGGCCGTGGCTGACGAGCTGACGCGACTGCCGGCGCGTCCGGGCCAGGCCCGCGCGGTAGACGACGTTGTCCAGGCGGGATTCCAGGATCTGCAGGAGGTTGTCACCGGTCTTGCCGGAGCGGCGGTTGGCCTCTTCGTAGTAGCGACGGAACTGCTTCTCCAGCACCCCGTAGGAGTACTTGGCCTTCTGCTTCTCCTGCAGCTGGAGCAGGTACTCGGACTGCTTGATCCGAGCGCGGCCGTGCTGGCCGGGCGGGAAGGGACGACGCTCGAAGGCGGCGTCGCCGCCGACCAGGTCGACGTTGAGACGGCGCGAGATGCGGGTCGCGGGTCCGGTGTAGCGTGCCATGTTTCTCTATCTCCTCTTCAGACCCGGGTCAGACTCGACGACGCTTGGACGGCCGGCACCCGTTGTGCGGCTGCGGCGTCACGTCGGAGATGATCCCGACCTCGAGACCGGTGGCCTGCAGGGATCGGATCGCGGTCTCACGGCCGGAGCCGGGGCCCTTGACGAACACGTCGACCTTGCGGACGCCGTGCTCCTGCGCCTTGCGGGCAGCGTTCTCGGCGGCCATCTGCGCGGCGAACGGGGTCGACTTACGCGAACCCTTGAACCCCACGTGGCCGGAGGAGGCCCAGCTGATCACGTTGCCCTGCGGGTCGGTGATGGAAACGATGGTGTTGTTGAAGGTGCTCTTGATATGAGCATGGCCGTGCGCAACATTCTTCTTCTCTTTGCGACGGACTTTCTTGACGGCTCCAGCGCCGCGGGCCTTGGGAGGCATATACCGATTTCTCCTGGTTTTTCGAAACGAAAGAGTGACAGCACGAGCGTCGGGGCCGGCGGATGATCACCGGCACCGGGCACGAACTACTTCTTGGCCTTCTTCTTGCCGGCGATGGTCTTCTTCGGTCCCTTGCGGGTACGGGCGTTGGTCTTCGTGCGCTGCCCGTGCACCGGCAGGCCACGGCGGTGCCGCAGACCCTGGTAGCAACCGATCTCGATCTTGCGCCGGATATCGGCGGCAACCTCGCGTCGCAGGTCACCCTCGACGCGGTAGTTGCCCTCGATGTGGGTCCGGAGCTTGGCCAGGTCCTCATCGCTCAGATCACGAGCGCGAAGGTCGGGGCTGACCCCGGTGGCCTCGAGAGTTTCCTTGGCGCGGGTCGGACCGACGCCGTAGATGTAGGTAAGTGCGATGACCATCCGCTTTTCGCGGGGAAGATCAACACCGGCAAGACGTGCCATTAGCGGGCGTTCTCCTTCGTTTCTTCGGAGGTCTTGTGCGCATCCGTCCGGTCGTGCCCTAACGACCGGCCCAGGCCTCCGACCCGGGGTGGCCCGCCTGATCACTCAGGCGGGAGGACTGCGCGTGCTGTGGTGGTACTGGTGGTACTCGGTCTGTCTGCTCAGCCCTGACTTAGACGTCCGAGGACGCCCGCGGTCAGGACGCAGGGGTTGCTAGCCCTGCCGCTGCTTATGACGCAGGTTCTCGCAGATGACCATGACGCGGCCGTGGCGACGAATGACCTTGCACTTGTCGCAGATCGGCTTGACGCTCGGCTTGACCTTCACGGTCCTACTCCTGTTTGGTACTGGACCCCGTCCGGTCTCCCGGTTTCGGCGTCTGGCATCGGTCGGCTTACTTGTATCGGTAGACGATTCGTCCGCGGGTCAGGTCGTAGGGCGACAGCTCCACCACCACCCGATCCTCAGGCAGGATCCGGATGTAGTGCTGGCGCATCTTGCCGCTGATGTGGGCGAGCACTTTGTGCCCATTGCTCAGTTCCACTCGGAACATCGCGTTGGGCAACGGCTCAACCACTCGGCCTTCGACCTCGATGGCCCCGTCTTTCTTGGCCATATCCTCCGCTTTTCTCGGCTGCTCAGTGGATTGAGCAGCACGTTCGACTCACGTCTTCGTGCAGTTCGGACACAGTTCGACAGCTCCGGCTCACGGCCGGAATCGACGAACTACGCCCAGCGCTACCGATGAGGGCCGGTTCCCACTCGCGGCCACAGCGAGTGCACGTCGCCCGAAATTCGGGAGAACATGACAGAACCGGCGGCATGCGCCAAACGATGAGTCTACGACGTCGATGGGCCAACGCCAAAACGGAGGCCCCCTTGCAGCCATGTGACGCGTTTCGCGGCCCGAATACTCAAAATCTGGCCGGAAATCGAGAATTCGGGCCGCGAAAGCCGGGAAGGGAGCCGGGAAGGGGGCCGGGAAGGGGGCCCGGAAGGGCGGCCGACTAGCGGGCGGGGCCGGGCTTGGGGGATGAATCGGACGGTGAGGGGTCGGCGGCCGCGGGCGCGCCGGCATCGCTCGGGGGCGGTTCCGCGGCGTCGGAGCTCTCCGGCACGGCAGAGAGGGCGCCGGCCAGCGACTGGATGGCGTCCTCGCTCGGCGAGACGGCGGCCTCGTTGGCCCGTTTGAGCTCCTCGTACACCTCTTGGCGGTGCACCTGGACCGAGCGGGGGGCGTCGATCCCGATCCGGACGGCGTCGCCCCGGACCTCGAAGACGGTCACGGTGATGTCATCGCCTACGACGATGCTCTCGCCTACCCGGCGGGTCAGAATCAGCACGAATGGCTCCAGCGTTCGGCTCGGCCCCGGGCCGGATCGGCTCGGGGCTTTCGCTAACGCTAGCTTGCCAGCGGCAGCAACGGCGCATGCAGGGGCAACCGCGGGTCGTCGAGGACCACCTGCATGGCCCGGCCGTTCTCCGGAATCATGACGATCGGGGCGAGAAGGTTCGCCGTCGCGTCGGCGATGCCGTCCTTGACGGAAACGATGACCAGCAGCTGCAGCTCGACGTCGGCGACGTCGCCGAGCGGGGCCACGTCGGACTCGTTGACCGCCGGCTCGTAGTCGGGAAAGAAGCCCGCGGGGGGCATCACGACGAAGCGGAGCTGCGGCGTACGCAGCGACCGCAGGCTGAACAGGGTGCCCTCGGCGTCGATGGCGGCGAGGCTGAAGTCGCGCTCGTCCTCGAAGCCGGGAATCGGCTCGACGAACTCGACCAGGCGGGCTGCGCGCTGCTCGGGTGCGGGAGCCGCTGCCGGCCGGGTCTCTGCGATCATCGCGGTCACGCTCACTTCAGGAAGTCCAATAGGGAGATCTGACGAACCTTGGCCGTAGTGGCCAGCGCCGCTTGGTAGGAAGCGTCCGCCGAGGACACCTTGATCGCCATGTCGGCGAGGTCGATGTCTTGCACATCGGACAATTGCGACTTGAGTTGAATGACGTTGGTCGAGTTCACAGTCTGGGTGCTCTGGATCCGCGAGTAGACGGCCCCGGCCGCGCCCTGGGCGGCGCTGATGGTCTTCATCGCGCTGTCCAGGGAGTTCAGGTCGGCGGTCAGGTTGGACGGGTTCGTACGCAGGTCGTTCGAGATCGTCGACAGCGTGTCGAAGAGGTTGGAGCCGTTCGCGCCGAACACGCTCGTCCCGGTCTGGTTGATCTGGACCGTCGTGTTCGGGCCGACCGTGCGGCTGACCGCGGCGGTGTCGCCGACGTAGCTGCCGGAGGAGTCGAATGCGACCGCGCCCGAGGTCGTGCCGCCGAAGACCGGCCGACCCAGGTAGGCGGCGTTGGCCAGCGACAGGGTCGACGTGCGGATCTGGTCTACCTGTTGGGCGAGCGCCTCGTAGGCCGTCGAATCGTTGGTGCCGGTGTTCTTGCCCTGCAGCACCAGGTTGCGCACGGTCTGCAGCTGGGTCACGGCGCTCGAGAGGTTGGAGTCGACCGTGGTCAGCCAGCCCAGGGCGTCACTGGCGCCGGTCTGGTACTGGTCGTTGCGCTTGAGTTCGGCCCGCAGCGTCAGTGCGGTCGCGGTGCCGGACGGGTCGTCGGACGGTTTGGTGATCTGCCGGCCGGAGGAGAGTTGGGACTGCAGGTCGGCGAGCTTGGAGGCCGTCGACTGCAGGCCGACGAGTGCTCCGTACGCTGCGGACCCTTCAGTGACGCGCATGGCTTACAGACCCGCCTTTCCGGTGCGGTTGATCAGGGTGTCGAGCATTTCGTCGACCGTGGTGAGGACCCGTGAGGATGCCTGGTAGGCGCGCTGATAGGTGAGCATGTTCGCGGTTTCCTCGTCGTAGCTGACGCCGGCGACGGACTGCTGCTGGGCGTCCACGGAGGTGGTCACCGAGGCCTGCACCGTTGCACTCTGACTGGCCCGCTGGACGTCGGAGCCCAAGGTGGTGACCAGGTTGCTGTACACCGCATCCGGACCGGTCGCGCCGGCGGTCGTGCCCAGGTTGGCCATCGCCAGCGCGTTGTCCCCGCCGAGGTTGCCGCCCGGAGTGCTGGACGCCGCGATCTTCGTCGGGTCCGTGATGGCCACTGAGATCGAGGCCGCGGTGGTCCCGGAGAACAGCGGACCACCCGCGGTACCCGACAGGTCGTAGCCGGCCTCGTGGGCGGTGTTGGCCGTGTCGGCGACTGCCTGCGCCACCGCATCCAGCTTCGCGGCGTAGTTCGGGAACGTGGTGGTGAGCGCGTCGACGAGGCCCTGGGCCTTGCCGCCGGCGCTCCCTGCGGCGGCGCCGCCCACAGTGAGGCTGGTTCCGGACACTGCGACGGCGGTGGCCGTGTTGCCCGCGACGAGGGTCTGCCCGCCCAGGGTCACCGTGGCACTGCCGTCGGGCTGCAGGGTGGCCTGGGTGCCGGCGGCGTCGGAGAGCTTGACCAGCAACTGATCCCGTTGGTCCTGCAGGGAGTTGGTGTCGGTGCCGGTTGCCTTGCCGATCGAGATCGCGGCGTTCACCTGAGCCAGGGATCCGGCCATGGTGTTGACGTCGCTGACGGTCTGGTTCAGCCCGGCGGTGGCGCTGGCCTGCAAGTCGTTCAGGGCCGCGGCCGTGGTGTTGAGGGTGCTGGCCACCGTGGCGGCCTTCTGAAGCACGACCGACCGGGACGACAGGTCGGCGGGGTGGGTGGAGACGTCGGTGAAGGACTTCCAGAAGTCCGACAGCTGCTCGGCCAGTCCGTTGTCACTGGGCTCGTCGAACAGGGTCTGCACACCGGAGAGCTGGGTGGCCGAGGTCGAGGCGTAGGAGTTCTTGTCGTGCTCGGTGCGCACCCGCGCGTCCAGCACGTCGTCGTTGAGGCGGCTCACGGACGACACCTTGACCCCTCCGGTGGCGCTGTTGCGCTGCGTCGCGTACATGGCCGGCACGTTGCCGACGGTGCCGACGGTGGTCAGGTCCGCCCGCTGGCGCGTGTAGCCGGGGGTGTTGGCGTTGGAGATGTTCTGGCCGGTGACCTCGAGGGCGTAGCGCTGGGCCGCGAGGGACTGAGATGCCGTGACCAGTCCGGCGAAGGAGCCGCTCATGCCTGCTCATCCATGATGACCGGACGGAGGCTGCTCGAGGTGGTGGTGACGCCGCGGGAGTCGTAGGTGTCGACGGAGTCGGTCACGGACAGCAGTGTTTCCCGGATCGAACGTGCGCCGGCAGTCAGCAGGCGGCGGTTCTCATCGGCGGTCTGCTCGATCTGCAGGACGAGCTTGAGCATCGCGTCGCGGTGTTCGAACAGGATGCTGCGCCACGGCTCGTCGGCAAGCTCAGCCAGTTCGGTGAGCGAGATCCCGATGTCCTTGCCCAAGTCGGCGGCCAGCATCTCGACCTCGGCGGCGCGCAGGACCTCGACACCACGCAGTTGCTCGACGACGGCTTCGACCTCGCGGTTGGCCGGGGCCAGCCAGCGGGTCTCGCCCGCGGACACGATCAGCCGCTCCGAAACGAGCTTGAACAGCAGCAGCTCCAGGGCTTCGCGCTCCCGCCACAACAGAGTGGATACCTCGGAAAAAGTCACGGTCGTCTCCACGGTGAGCTTCGTCGTTGCCGACATCTTGTCGTCACGCTCCTATCTTGTCTGGCTTCCTGATCGGCATCGGCCTGGCGGACCTTAGATCTCCACACCCTCGCGCGGGGGCCTCGCACCGCGCCGGCAACAGCCTTGCGCCAGGCGGGAACGGGACCGGCATCGGCCCGCTGAACGGCCGCAGCCAAGCCCGTCCCCATACCTCTCTATGGGCGTACCTATGGGCGTACCTATGGGCGTACCTGTCGGGGGGCCTGTCGGCGTGTCCGTGAGAGCGATGATCAAGTGCGTCAAGCCTCGTCACTGGTGTGCACAGGCCGTGTGCGGTGTGAGGTTGGACCTCACACTCGACTTACACCGTTGTAGCTCTCTGTAGATAAAGACCCTGTTGCATGTAAGCGATACCGGCACCTGGCCCAGCAATTTCGGGGCCTCTTATGCCCTCCGGCTCTAACCCTCACACCCTTACGTGACTCAGATCACATCACTTTAAGTGAGTTGGGGCTTAACACAGGGCTCACGCATCAGTTACGGTCTGTCACGTCACCAGGACTTAACGTGATGCGAAACGGCTCAGCAGTACCACCCCCGAATAAACCCCCGGCACCTAGAGCGTCCGAACCGCTCCAGAACTGCTAACTCGGCGAGAGAGAGAAACCGATGTCAGCCTCCACCACCGCCAAGACGGCCGAGCAGGCCGCCGCGGCCCTCGTGCCCTCCGGGCCCGTTGTCGTCCTCAGCGAGACCGAGCTCATCGAGCAGAACATGCCGCTCGTGGGTCACCTGGTCCGCGAGGCCATGAACCGCCTTCCGGCCCACGTCAACCGCGACGACCTGGTGTCGGCCGGCATGACCGCCCTGGTGCTGTCGGCTCGCAGCTTCGAAGAGGGACGCGGCGTTCCGTTCGCCCGCTTCGCCGCCATCCGCATCCGCGGCGCGCTGCTGGACGAACTGCGCAGCATGGACTGGGCCAGCCGCTCGGTCCGGGGCCGGGCCCGCGAGCTGGAGAACGTCCGCACCGAACTCATCAGCAAGCTCGGCCGCTCCCCCAAGCCCGAGGAGCTCGCCAACGCCATGGGCCTGAGCGTCAGCGAGCTCGGCTCGATCGACGCCGACGTCCAGCGCGCGTCCGTCCTCAGCCTGCAGGGCTTCGCCCCGGAGACCGGCGCGGCACTGCTGCCCGACAACCAGCGCGGCCCGGAGCAGCTGCTGGTCGACCGCGAGCAGCTCGGCTTCCTGCACGACGCCATCGAAGAGCTGCCGGAGCGCCTGCGTTACGTCGTCCGCTGCTACTTCTTCGAACAGCGTCAGATGTCCGACATCGCCACTGAACTCGGCGTGACGGAATCCCGCATCTCCCAGCTGCGCGCCGAGGCCCTCAAGCTGCTCAAGCACGGCCTCAAGGCCCAGTACGAGCCGGCCGCCGAGACCGAGCAGAGCCGCTCGACCGCAAAGCTCGCCTCCTACGCCGCGGCCGTGGCCAACCGCAGCTCGCTGTCTGCCCGCCTGCAGATGACCAACGCCATGGGCGAGACGGTCGCTGCCGCCTACGAGCCGGAGTACCGCTACGGAATGGGCACGGCGTCGATCGCCTAGTTCCCGCCGGCCACTCCAGCTGATCATCGAGCCGGACGAGCCCCGACTCTCTCTCGGGGCTCGTCCGGCTTCTTTGTGCCCGCAGCGCTTCCCGCATAGTGGGCACCGCCGCACCGCACATGCCGCGGCACCACGAATGCCGCGGCGCCACGCACCCGGTTCCCGGCACCCGGGTGGCCTTGTGTGGGCCGCCGGACGGTCGATGGGTAGAACATGACGAACTACGACTGGATCGTCGTCGGCAGCGGCCTGTCCGGCGTCAGCTTCGCGCGTACCCTCGCCGAAGCCGGTGCCGAGGTCCTGATCGTCGAGCGCCGCGACCACATCGGCGGAAATGTCTTCGACGCCCCCGATGCCCACGGCGTCCTCGTCCAGCGCTACGGCGCGCATATCTTTCACACCGGATCGCGACGCATCTTCAACTACCTGTCGCAGTTCACCGAGTGGTATCGCTACGAGCACCGCGTCCTCGCGGCGGTAGCGACACCGGCCGGGGAGCAACTGGTTCCGGTCCCGTTCAACTTCACGTCCCTGCAGCGGCTGTGGCCGGACCGCGCCGATGCGGTGATCCGCTCGCTGCTCGAGCAGTTCCCCGCGGGGGCGCGGGTTCCCGTGTCCGATCTGGTCACCTGCCCGGATCCGCAGGTCGCCGAACTGGGCGAATACGTCCTCGACACCATCTTTCGCGGTTACACCGCCAAGCAGTGGGGACGACCCGTCGAAACCGTGGACCCGAGCGTGCTGGCGCGCGTGCCGGTCACCCTGTCCCACGACGATCGCTACTTCCGGGACGAGTTCCAGGCCATCCCCCGCGACGGCTACACCGCAATGGTGCAGCGGATGCTCACGCACCCGCGGCTGAGCGTGGCTCTGGAAAGCGACGGTGCGAGCGAGCTGCGCAGGCACCCGAGCGCGCGAGCGCTGTGGACGGGCCGGGTGGACGCATTCTTCGACTACGAGCTCGGCGAACTCCCCTACCGCAGCCTGCGCTTCTTCAACACCTCGGTGGACACCTGGCGCGCCCTGCCGACGGCCGTGGTCAACTACCCGGGGCAGCCGCCGTACACCCGCGTCATCGACCACAGCCACTTCAGTCCCGAGATACAGGCGGGGACGACGCTGACCTACGAATTCCCACAGAGCTATAGCCGGGGCATGAACGAGCCGTTTTACCCCGTGGCCACCGAGGACAGCGCGGCGCTGTTCGAGCGTTATGCCGAACGTGCGGCAGCCTCGGGAGTGCTTTTCGCCGGCCGGCTCGGGGACTTCCGCTATTACGACATGCACCAGGCGGTCGGCCGCGCCTTGACGCTGGCCGAGTCCGCGCTCGAACACCGGCTCGACCCACACCAGCTCGCACGCCAGTCCCGCCTGGCCGGCTGACCCCGCCGTTGAGGTTGCCCTCGTTGCAGGCCCAACCCCGTTGAGGTTGCCCTCGTTGCAGGCCCAACCCCGTTGAGGTTGCCCTCGTTGCGGGCCCAACCCCGTTGAGGTTGCCCTCGTTGCGGGCCCAACCCCGTTGAGGTTGCCCTCGTTGCAGGCCCAACCCGTTGAGGTTGCCCTCGTTGCGTGCAACAAGGGCAACCTCAACGAACTAGCGTCGCTTCTTGGCCTTCGCCTTGGCCTTGGTCGAACCGCCGGCGGGCACGCCCTTGATCCGTGGACGGCTCACCTCGGTCCAGAACGCCAGGGTCTCACCGAAGAACCGCTCCCGCTGGCCCGCGATCCACTCCCGGTACGGGCCGAATTCCTGGCTGACCTCATCGAAGCGAGTCAGCGTGTCGGTGGCAACAGCCAGGAACTCCTCGACCACACCTGGGGATTGCTCATCGAGCCGGAACCGCTGCGGGACCGGCAGATCCTCGGCGAAGCCGGCCGCACCCCGACGTCCGGTGATGACCGCGCAACCCGAGATGGCGGCCTCGCGAGGTATCCGGTCACGTCCGGGGTGCTCGCCGAAGTCGACGTACAGCTTCGCCGAGCCGAGTAGTTCAGCGACACCGTCCGCGGTCAAACCCTCGATGGGCTGCCACTCCAGCACCGACTGCGACGCCGCGATCAGGCGCTCGGTGAAGGCCAATCCCTTACGGGGGTTGTAGAGGACGAGATCCTTCTTCGGCTGGCTCTGCAATTGCGTCGCGCGCTGGACGAATGCATCGGAAAGATAGTCGGTGAGCATCGCCGATCGCACCCGCCTGCGAAAGAGGAAGTCGCGGGCGTAGGCCGACTGCGACAGGTGGGTGACCATCGCGGCGGGCTGGAGCAATTCGGTCAGTAGCGCAGGATCGTCGTCGGTCACCGACAACGCCTGCTTGCCGAAGAAGTTGTCGACGCTCAACCACCACAAGGCCTTTCGCGCCCGGTGCAACACGGTCAGCACCAGGGGCGACGTCTCCGGGACGAGCACCACGACGTCGGAGTTGTCGGGGACATGGGTGGCCACCGGCACCTGGTAGTGCGCGTAGGCCGGGACGATCTCGCTCCGACCGGGCGGGTAATAGCAGATACTCGCGTCGATGGACTGCCGTGCGGCGGCGTCGACGAGCTGGTGCAGGGCTTCCACGCCGCCGGTGATCGGGCCGTCCGGGCACATCACGATGAGCTGCACGATCTCTACCTCAGACCAGGGCCGGCTGGGCAGCGTCCGCGGACTCGGCAGCAGCCGAGGATTGGGCAGCGTCCGCGGACTCGGCAGCAGCCGAGGATTGGGCAGCGTCCGCGGACTGGGAAGCGCCACCGTCACCGGTCGGCAGGCCGAGCGTTGCGTAGTAGGCATCCTCCCAGCGCCAGACGTTGGCCTGGATGGTGCGGATCGCCGCCCACGACTTGGCGTTACGGCCGAGCTCGTCGCGCATGGCCGAGTCGTTGCTGAGCGCCCGCAGATGACGGGCCCACTCGTGCGGGTGCTTGACCTTCAGACCGGTCACACCGTGGATGATCGATTCGCTGTACGGACCGAAGTCGCTGGCTACGACCGGAATTCCGAGCGAGGAGTACTCGAGGAACTTCAGGTCGCTCTTGCTGCGGTTGAACGCGTGGTAGGCCAACGGGGCGATGCCGAGATCGAAGTCCACCGAGTGCATGTACTCGACGAGGTTGCTGCGCCACGGAGAGAAGCGCGAGCCAGGACGTCCGATCTTGTCGCCGTGATTGACCCCGATGAAATGGGTGTCCACCTGCGGGTTGCGCTTGAAGAAGGCGTGCAGGTCCTTGGCCACCGCAAGGAAGTCGTGCTGGTGGGAGGAACCGCCGGCCCAGCCGACCGTCAGCTTCTCCGCACGCGGACGCTCGTGCGTCAGCAGGGAGGCGTCGAAACAGTTGGGCGTCACGAAGACGTTCGGGTTGATCGGACGGATCCGCTCGGCCAGATAGTCGGTGGTGACCGTTACCGCGTCGGCAACCTCTATGTTGGCCCGCACCTGCTCGCCGACGTCGCCGGCGAAGGCTCGGTGGGAGGGGTTGGTCATGTCGAGATTCCACACATCGTCATCGATCTCGTAGACCATCGCGAAGCTGCGGTCCGCCCGTCGGGCCTGACTCTGCCAGAACTCGGTCTGTGTCTGGCCGGCGACGATCTGACCGACCAGCACGTCCAGATCCGACGGGAGATCGACGTTGAGGACCGAGAAGGCAAGGGCATCGTGCCCGGCCCTGTTCAGCGCCCAGACGGGCAGGCCCATCCGATAGTTGCCACAGCCGTGGTGATCCTTGGCCCAGGCGAAAACCTTCAGTGGTCTCACGAGTGTGTCTCCTACGCGTGCGGGGGGATTCCTTCCACGTACCGATCGGCAGCAGAAGTGCCTTGTTGACCCCGGGGCGTCCCACATCCGCGGCGTCGACGACGCCAGGTGTGGCGCGCGCCACTTGACCCGAGCACGAAAGACTTTTCCCAACTGCTCAAGTCCGTTGCGAGACCGCCGAACTGACATGTGCCAACCCACGGATGGGGCGGCGAGTCCGGAAGTCCCGGACACGAAAGAGACTCGTCTCAGGAGGAGAACCCCATGAGTCTGCGTATCAACACCAACGTCTCAGCTCTGAACGCTTACCAGAACCTGAGCAAGAACCAGAACGACCTCGCCAGCTCGATCGAGAAGCTGTCGTCCGGTCTTCGCATCAACAAGGCCGCCGACGACGCGGCCGGCCTGTCGATCAGTCAGGGCCTCACCTCGCAGATCAACGGCCTCACCCAGGCTGTCTCGAACGCTCAGGATGGCATCAACGTCTCGCAGATTGCTGATGGCGCCCTCGGCACCACCCAGCAGATCCTGCAGCGCATGCGCACCCTGGTTGTTCAGGCCAGCAACTCCGGTACCCAGGACGCCAGCTCGCTGAACGCGATCGGCGCCGAGGTTACCTCGCTCAACAGCCAGCTCGACAACATCGGCAGCCAGACCAAGTTCGGTCAGACCAACCTGCTCAACGGTCAGTACTCCGGCACGTTCCAGGTCGGTGCCAACAACGGCGACACCGTCACCCTGGACCTGTCCACCACGCTGTCCGGTGGTATCTCGGCCAGCGGCTTGGCCCTGAGCGGCCTGTCGATCGCCTCGACCGGCTTCACCTCGGGTGCGCTCTACAGCGGTACCTCCGCTGACCTGGCGTCCATCGACGCGGCGATCCAGTCCGTGTCGAGCGCTCGTTCGGGCATCGGTGCCACGCAGAACCAGCTCAACTACACGGTGGCCAACCTGCAGACCGCGATCACCAACGTCACCGCCTCTCGGTCGAACCTGACCGACGCCGACCTGGCGACCGAAGTCAGCAAGATGACCCAATCGCAGATCCTGTCCCAGGCCGCCACCTCGGTCCTGGCCCAGGCGAACTCCGCGCCGCAGTCGATCCTGAAGCTGCTGCAGTAGTTCAACCCAGCACGATCAACGCAGTACCAAGTGCAGTAAAAGCGCAGTACCAACGCTGACAACGGTGCGGCGGGATAGCCCAATCGTCCCGCCGCACCGTTGCCACATCGGCCGAACGGTTCGGCCGATTCCGCGACCAGCCCAGGCCGGCGCACTGATGGAGAGGACCACCAATGACCAGCTTCAGCATCTCGGGGCTGTCGTCCGGTATCGACACCTCCTCGGTGATCAGCCAGCTGATGACGTTGGCCGCCGCTCCACAGAACGCCTTGAAGAGCCAGCTCAACTCGACGCAGTCCGAGCTGTCGGCCTATCAGGCGATCAACACCAAGATGGCGGCCCTCAAGAGCGCCGCGGACAAACTCGCGCTTCCCTCGACCTGGGCCGCGACCACGGCCACCGCATCAGACACCTCGATCGTTGCCAGTGGGTCCTCGACAGCGGTCGCCGGGACGTCCACGACATTCTCCGTCACCAGCGTGGCCAAGGCACAGATCTCGACCTTCAGCCCGGCCGACCCGGCCAACGCCGCGACCGCGGCCAACGGCCTGGACCTCACGATCGGTTCGACCACGACCCACCTGGCCCTGGCGGGCAACTCGCTCAGCGACGTCGCTTCGGCGATCAACTCGGCCGGCCTGGGGGTGCGTGCCGCCGTCGTGAACACCACGAACGGCACGATCCTGCAGATGACCTCTACCAGTACCGGCGCCGCGAACGGGTTCTCCCTGTCCGGGACGAGCGCGACTCAGCAGAACATCGTTGCCGCCCAGGACGCCACGATCGCGGTGGGTGATCCCGCCGCCGGTGGTTACTCGGTCTCCAGCAGCACCAACACGTTCACTGATGCGATTCCCGGCGTGACCTTCACCGTCAGCAAGGTGGTCACGGACGCCAACATCGGTGTGTCCACCGACTCGAGCTCGATCTCCTCGGCGGTCCAAGGCCTGGTCAGTGCCGCCAACGACGCGCTGTCGATCGTCTCCCAGGCCACCGCGAGGGGCGCGATCCTGGCCGGCGACAGCTCGGTCACCCAGCTCACGCAGAAGATCCTCGGCGTGGTTTCGGCCGGTGTCTCCGGTGGTTCCTACGCCACATCCGGTATCGGCATCACCGCCACCGGCACAGTGACCTTCGACAGCGCGGCATTTTCCACCGCCTACGCGAAGAACCCTTCCGGCGTTCAGAAGATGGTGCAGACCAGCTTCTCCGGTGCGATGTCGACTGTCGGCGCGGCCGCGACCGATTCCGGGACGGGGACGCTCACCCAGCTCATAACCGCTGACAACACCGCGATCAGCTCGCTGAACAAGCAGATCACCGCCTGGGACGCCAAGCTGGCCACTCAGAAGTCGAGCCTGCAGGTCAAGTACGCCGCGATGGAGGCTGCGCTGTCCAAGCTCAAGTCCCAGTCCGGCTACCTCACCTCGATGTTCAACTCGATGAACGGCCAGACGTCCTCGTCGTCGACTTCCTCGGGCTGAGTAAGCCCGCGCTCGTCCTGACCGCCCGACCGTTCTCGCTCCCAAATACCCACCCTGATCGGAGAAGACGTTGACTGCCAGCCCCGCCCAGCTTCGCTACCTGGCCGACGCGGTCTCCACCGCCTCGCCGGCCCAGCGCGTAGTGATGCTGTACGACCGGCTGGTCCTGGACCTTCGCCGCGCCGGGGAAGCCCACGCGCTCGGGGACATCTTCGCCGGCTCCGAACAACTGCGACACGCTCAGCTCATCGTGGCTGAACTGCGCGCAAGCCTGCGCCTGGACGATTGGGACGGCGCCGAGAACCTTGCCGGGCTCTACGGCTTCATGCTCGCCGAGCTCATGGCCGTCAACGTCAACCCGGACGCAGAACGGCTGAACAAAGTCATCGACATCACCGCCGGTCTGCGCGACGCCTGGCGGACCGCGGGCGCCGAAGTTATCAACGCCTCCGCCGCTGCGGCTTCTGCCGCATCCGCCGCCACGGCCTCGCGTGGCCCCGGCTCGACCGACGCGCCGCCCCGTCCGGCCGCCTGGGTGGGCTGAAGCCCATGTCCAGCGAGCAATCGCAGGACTGGACGGAGGTGCTGGCCCGCTGCGAGGCCGCTGCCGCCGAGGCCGAAGCCCTGCTCGATCACCGTGCCACCTTCGACCCGGACCGGTTCGCGGAACTGACCGCGGTCGACCTCTGGTCACTGTCCCTGCCGGCGCTGCCCGACGAGCTGCATGAGCGTGCTCGCGCGGTCCATCAGCGCCAGCTAAGCCTGCAGGCCGATCTCATCGCCGCCATGACCGACGTCCGGCACGAAATCGCCATGTTTGCCGCCGCGGAGCCGCCGCCCGGGCCGTCGCGCTATCTCGACCGCAGCGCCTGATCCTGGCTGTCCCTTCATGCCTGGCCCGTGCCGGAGCGCCCGCAACAAGGGCAACGTCAACACCGGACCGCCCGCAACAAGGGCAACGTCAACACGTGGCCGCCCGCAACAAGGGCAACGTCAACACCGGACCGCCCGCAACAAGGGCAACGTCAACATTTACGTGACGGAGACTTAACTCCGCGTGACCGCGGCCGATGGGCTGACTGAGCACGGATAGCTCACCCCCTTGCCATGGAATGGCGAAACCCCCTCTAGCCGGAGGTTTCGTTCGTGCTCGACGACATCGCCTCAGTAACCCTGACGACCGCCCTCTCGGGCCTGTCGGCACGGCAACGAGTCTCGGCGAACAACATCGCCAATATCGAAACTCCCAACTTCAGGTCCAGCCAGGTCTCCTTCGAGGACAGCCTGCGTTCGGCTGTCGAAGCCGGTAACCCCGCCTCGGCGACACTGACCGAGACGCCACTGGGTGGCACGGTCAGCGCCAACGGCAACGACGTCAACCTGGACACCGAGCTCGTCACCGACGAGAAGAGCCAGATGCAGTACTCGCTGCTGTCCGGCGCGCTCACGTCCAAGTTCGGCCTCCTCGAGACAGTTATCAAGGGCTGATCGCGATGTCACTGTTTTCCGCGATCAACATTTCCGGAACCGGTCTGTCGACCTTTCGGACCTGGATCGACTCCCTGGCCAACAACATCGCCAACGTCAACACCGCGACCTCGACGTCCGGGCCGGCGTTTCAAGCCACCTACACCGCAGCTACGGCGCTACCCGGGGCCGAAAACGGCACCGGCGGTGGCGTGCAGGCCGACACCAGCCTCAAGAGCAGCGCTACGGGACGGCTTACCTACCAGCCCGACAACCCCTTGGCCGACGCCCAGGGCTACGTCCGGCTGCCCGACATCGACATGAGCGAGCAGATGGGAAATCTGATCATGGCGCAGCGGGCCTTCCAGGCCAACGCGGCGGTCATCGACCGTGCCAAGCAGACCTACCAGGACGCCATCAACATCGGAAAGAACCGCTGACATGACCATCCCCGCGATCGACGCCATCTCCTCCTCCTCCGGTGTGTCAGGCCTGTCGGGCCTGTCCGGACTCGGAGCCACCACCGACAGCAGCGCCACCGGCTCGGCCTCGGCCACGTCGGGCTCGGACTTCGCCTCGATGCTGAGCAAGGGCATCGGCGCCGTGAGCGATGCGCAGAACAAGGCTGACACCCTCGCGGTGCAGGCAGCTACCGGTGACCTCACCAACATCCACGACTACACGATCGCCGCGACCCAGGCCTCGTTGATGACCGAGCTCGCCTCGGCCATCCGGACCAAGGGCGTAGACGCGTTCAACCAGATCATGGGAATGCAGGCCTGACATGAAAGACCAGATCCTCGAGCGCGCGCAGAAGTTCTGGCGCGGATTCCTCGGCTTCACACCGGGACAGAAGGCAGTCACCATCGCCGCGATCCTGGCTCTGGCCATCGGCGGGTACGCCTTCTCGTCCTGGGCCGCCAAGCCGACGTACGCGCCGCTGTTCACCAACCTGTCGGCCACCGACGCCAGCGCGATCATCGACAAGCTGAACTCCAACGGCACCAAGTATCAGTTGGCCAGCAACGGCACCGAGATCCTCGTACCGCAAAGCCAGGTCTACCAGCAGCGCCTCACCATGAGCGCCGCCGGCCTGCCCACGCAGGGCTCGACCGGCTACAGCCTGCTGGACAAGGAAGGCATCACGACCTCCGAGTTCAAGCAGCACGTCGACTACCAGCGAGCGCTGGAAGGCGAACTGGCCAACACCATCAAGTCCATCAACGGGGTCTCGGCCGCTTCGGTGCACCTGGCCATCCCCGAGCAGAACGTCTTCGCCGACGGAACGGCCAAGACCACCGCCTCGGTCCTGCTGACCACCCTGCCGGGAACGACGCTCTCGTCGGCCCAGGTGCAGTCGGTCGTGAACCTGGTCTCCTCGTCGGTACCGAACCTGTCCGCCGACCAGGTATCGGTGTCCGATGCCAACGGTCACGTTCTGTCCACGGCCGGCGACGGGGTCTCCTCCACCCTCGCCGACACCCGCGCCGCGCAGACCGCCGCACAGGAGACCAAGCTCGACGACACCGTGCAGTCCATGCTCGACACCGTGCTCGGCCCGGGCCACGCCACCGTGCAGACCAACCTGGACCTCGATTACAACAAGACGACCGCAGTGTCGGACTCCTACAGCTACAACTCCAGCAACCCGCCACTGATGGAGAACAACACCACCGAGAGCTACGGCGGGACGGCCGGCGCGGGCGGAGCCGCGATGGGGCAGAGCACCCTCGGCGTCAGCGCCGGGGTGAGCCCCTCGAGCAGCACCGGAACCGGCGGTGGCTACCTCAAGGTCACCAACGACCGGCAGAACTCGATCAATCACGTGCAGACCACTTCCACCAACGCGATGGGCAACATCCGGCGCATGACCGTGGCCGTCGTCCTCGATCAGACCTCAGCCGGCCAACTGACCCGCGCTCAGGTCCAGGCCCTGGTCGGCAACGCGATCGGCTTCGACCCCAAGCGCGGTGACCAGATCGCGGTGCAGAGCGCCGCCTTCAACACCAGCGCCGCCGCCGCCGCAAGCGCCGCCGCCGCCGCGGCCGCCAAGCAGGCTGCGGCCGCCAAGCAGACAGCTCAGCTCATGTCCTGGGCGAAGACCGGCGGGTTGGTGCTGCTGGTACTGATCGTCCTGGTCATCACCTTCCTGGCCAGCAAGAAGCGCAAGAAGGAGACACCGCCGGACGACCTGGACGTGTTCCTCTCCACGCTGCGCGACAACCCGGGCGCGCTCCCGCCGGCGCCGGAGGAAATCGTCCCGAGCCCGAGCAAGGACGCCCAGATCAGCCAGGCCCGGCAACGGAAACTGGCCGAGATGGCCGACAACGACCCGCAGGAAGTCGCCCGGCTGCTGCGTAGCTGGTTGAACGCGAAGGAGAGCTGAGTCGTGGAGAACACCATCGAGCGCAGCACCGTCTCCGGTGGCACCGCCGCCGGATCCGCCGAACTACTGCGAAGCATGACCGGACGGCGCAAGGCAGCGATCCTCCTGCTGCAGCTGGACCGGCGGGCCTCCTCCAAGGTGATGGCCCAGATGCGTGATGCCGAACTGGAGGAGATCTCGGCCGAGATCGCCCGCATCGGTGAGATCACGCCCGAGATGTCCTCGGCGGTCCTGCGCGAATTCGGGGCGATGGCCTCTGGCGACGCCGTCACCCACGGTGGCTTGAACCAGACGCGCGAACTGCTCATCGCTGCCGTCGGCGAGAAGCGGGCCGAGGCGATCCTTGCCGGGCTGAACACCAGCGTGCTCGACATGCCGTTCAAGTTCCTGCAGAACGCCGACCCGCGGCAGCTGCTGAGCTTCATCTCCGACGAGCATCCCCAGACGATTGCCCTTGTGCTGGCGCACATTCCGGCTCCGCTGGCCTCCAAGGTGCTGGCCGGAGTGGTCGGCGAGCTGCAGGCCGACATCGCCCACCGCATCGCGACCATGGACCGCACCTCCCCCGAGGTGATCCGGCAGGTGGAGTCGATCCTGCAGCGTCGCATGTCGACGATGCTCGTTCCGGCCGACCTGTCCGCCGTCGGCGGTGTCGACCCCTTGGTCGAGATCATCAACCGCGCCGACCGCGGTACGGAGAAGATGATCCTCGAAGGCCTGGAGACCCGTGACCCGGAACTGGCCGACGAGGTCCGCAGCCGGATGTTCGTATTCGAGGACCTGATCCACCTCGACGACCGTGCTGTGCAACTCGTGCTGCGCCAGGTCGAGGTCGCCAACCTGGCCATCGCGCTCAAGGGAGTCAGCGAAGGCGTGCGCGAGAAGATCATGAAGAACATGTCCGAACGCGCCGCGATCAGCCTGGCCGAGGAGATCGAGCTGCTCGGACCGGTCCGTGTCCAGACGGTCGAGGAAGCCCAGACCGAGGTCGTGCGGGTCATCCGTTCGCTCGAGGAAGAGGGCCAGATCATCGTTCGACGCGGCTCGGAGGATGAGTTCGTTGCCTGAACTCGCCCCGATGCCCGCCTTCGAGCTCATCGGCTCGAGCGCGATCCCGCAGGAGCTGATCGACGCATCCAGGGCCTCGGCGTCCGCGGTCGGCTACGCACACGGTTGGGCGCAGGGACTGCGCGAGGCCAGGGACTCGATGGCCGTCGAGCGCATCGAAGCCACCAACGCCTTGCAGACGCAAGCCGAATCCGCTCGGGGAGCTGTCCAGGCTGCGCTGGCGGCCCTGCACGCCGCCATCCTCCGTCTGGACACCGCGACGACGGCCGTCTTCGAGCAGAACACCGACGACGTGCTGTCGGCCGCGGTCGACATCGCCGAGGCGCTGCTGGGCCAGCGGTTGGCCGACGTGACCGAGGCCAGCCGGGCCGCCCTGCGACGGGTGTTGCGCGGCGTCCCCGGCTACCAGCCGGTCGTCGTGCACCTGAGCAGCACCGCCCACGCGACCCTGTCCGGTGACGCGTTCACCGATCTGCTCCTCGGGGTACCCGAGGCCGCGGGCCGCAGCATCAGCTTCGAAGCCGACCCCAGCCTTGCCGTCGGTGACGCGGTCGCCCATTGCGGTAACACCACGGTCGACGCGCGGCTCACCGATGGCGTGCGCCGCCTGCGTGAGCATCTGGCGGCCGAGACGAACGGAACGACCGCGTGAGCATGCTGCTGGCTGAACGGCTGGGCGCCCTGACGACCCTGGCCGCGCCCCGCCGCTACGGCCAGGTGTCCAAGGTCGTCGGCCTGTCCGTCACCGTGTCCGGCCTGTCAGCCCGCATCGGTGATCTGATCGCGCTCGGCGACGAGCACAACCCGACGATGGCCGAAGTCGTAGCGGTCGACGGCGACGTCAGCACCTGCCTGCCGCTGGGCGAGATGGCCGGCATCGGCGGAGGCGTCCGGGCGACGTCGACCGGGGCGCCGTTGCAGATCTCCGTCGGAGACGCCCTGCGCGGGCGGGTACTCGACGGTCTCGGCCGTCCTCTCGACGGCGCGAACCTACCTTCAGGGCTGGAGCGCGTGACGGTCGAGCAGGCGCCCCCGCCGGCCCTCCTGCGCCAGCGAGTCGATCGCCCGCTCACCCTGGGCGTACGAGCCATCGACAGCATGATCACGGTCGGACGGGGCCAGCGACTGGGCATTTTCGCCGGATCCGGTGTCGGCAAGTCGAGCCTGATGTCGATGATCACCCGAGGCACCACCGCCACCGTGACGGTGGTGGCGCTGATCGGTGAGCGTGGGCGTGAGGTTCGGGAGTTCCTGGAGAACGACCTCGGCGAGGAAGGCCTGCGCAACGCCGTCGTCATCGTCGCCACCTCCGACCAACCCCCGATGGTGCGGCTGCGCGCCGCCTTCGTCGCGACCCGGATCGCCGAATGGTTCCGCGACGCGGGCCAGGACGTCCTGCTGCTGATGGACTCCATCACTCGACTGGCCACCGCTCAGCGCGAGGTCGGACTGTCAGCCGGAGAACCCCCCGCCTCGCGTGGCTATCCCCCCTCGGTCTTCGCGATGATGCCGCGACTGCTGGAGCGGGCCGGCGGTGGCGAACACGGTTCGATCACCGGCCTCTACACCGTGCTGGTCGAGGGCGAAGACCACAACGAGCCGGTCGCCGACACCGCGCGATCCATCCTGGACGGGCACATCGTCCTCGATCGTCGCCTCGCCACCGCCGGTCACTTTCCCTCGATCGACGTGCTCGAATCAGTCTCACGCGTCGTCTCGGCGGTCACCTCGAAGAACGAGCAGGCCCTGGCCCGTCAGGCCCGCCGGCTGATGGCCGCGCGTCGGGACGTCAAGGAACTCGTCGAGATCGGCGCGTACGTCTCGGGAACGAACCCGGCAGCCGACCAGGCGCTGGCGGTCTGGCCGGCGCTGGAAGCGTTCCTGCAACAGCCGATGGACGATCAGAGCACTGCCGAGCAGGCCTGGGAGCAATTGGCCGCGATCCTGCCCGCGAGCACCGCATGACGACCCGTCGCTGGCTGCCCGTGATGGTGCGAGCCCGGGAAGCGGCCGAGGACGCTGCCGCCCAGAGGCTGGCCCAAGCGCGACGCGAGGCCGCTTCGGCCATCACCGCCGAACGAGCCGAATCGAGCCGCCTCGATGGCATGACCGCGCTGGAATCGTCCTCTGTGCAGGGCTTTCTGGCGCACGAGGCCGCCCGCACCGCCGCCGCCGCCACCTATTCGGCGACGCTGCAACGGGTCGGCTTCGCTCAGGAACGGGTCGGCCAGCAGGTCACCGAACTCAGTGCGGCCGCCCGAGCGCGACGCACCGTCGAGAAACTCTCCGAACGAGTTGCGGCCGAGGCGAAAGCCGAGGGCCTGGCTCGTGCCCAGCGCGAGGCCGACGACACCGGCGCTTCGCGTTTCACCGCCCGCAACAACGAGAAACTCGCCGCATCGACCCGATTGGAAGCTTCGTGACCGCCCCCGTAGCCATCGAAGGCCTGCAGGCGACGCTCAGCCGGATCGCGCAGATCCAGGCCCAGTTCAGCGCCGTGCTCGGGACCAAGGCGACCACGACGAGTACGGCCACCGCCAGCGCCACCGGCAGTACCGGTAGCGCCACCTCGGCGACGGACTTCGCCAGTGCGCTGTCGGCGGCCTCGCAGACCGCTGACCCAGCCGCCGCCACCGCTTCGGGCAGCACGAGCGGCAACGCGATCGTGGATTCGGCCAAGAAGTACCTCGGTGTTCCCTACGTCTGGGGCGGCACAACCGCCGCCGGACTCGATTGCTCGGGGCTGGTGCAGAAGGCCTACGGCGATCTCGGAATCTCCCTTCCCCGCCTGTCGTATGACCAGGCCAAGGTAGGCACCGCGGTCAAGAGCCTGGCCGAGGCTCAGCCAGGCGACATCCTCGGCTTCGGAAATCCCGCCGAACACGTGGCCATTTACCTCGGCAACAACATGATGATCGCGGCTCCGGAACCCGGCGACCACGTCAAGATCCAGAGCGTGTACGAGACACCGGCGAGCATCCGCAGAGTCGTCGGTACCGATGCCGCCACGTCGAGCACCTCGACGGTCAGCCCCGCCAGTTCCCTGAGCACCGCCAGCACCGCGGGCGTCTCGTCCTACACCGGCATCTTCGCCGCCAACGAGGCGAAGTACTCCCTACCCACCGGCATGCTTGCCGCCGTGGCCCAGACCGAGTCCGGTGGCAACGCCGGAGCTGTCAGCCCTGCCGGCGCGCAGGGTCTGATGCAGCTGATGCCTACGACTGCCGCCGGTCTGGGAGTAAATCCGTGGGACCCGTCGCAGGCCGTCAAGGGTGCCGCGCAGCTGCTCTCGAACTACCTGAAGAAGTACGACTCCGTCCCGCTGGCGCTCGCTGCCTACAACGCCGGGCCCGGCGCCGTGGACCGATACAACGGCGTTCCGCCCTTTACCGAAACGCAAAACTACGTCAAGAAGATCACGGCTCTGATGGGTGGCTCATGATGGCGCCGGTAAGCGTGTCCACGGCCGGAGCGGTTTCAGCGGCCGCGCTGCTCGGTCGGTCCGATACCAGCGTGGATTCCGACGCCTCGTCCGGCCATGCCTTTGCCGGGATGCTGGCCGACCTGTCGACTCCGAAGTCTTCGGCTGGGTCGGCTGGGTCGGCTGGGCCGACCGGGTCAGCTGGGCCGACTGGCATAGCTGGGCCGACTGGCTCGAAGCTGGATTGCGTGATTGCCGGCGAATCGCCGGTATCGGCCGACCAGCCGACGCCGCCGTTGACTGCAAACCACTCGACGCGGTCGGGGCATCGGCCCAAGCCAGCTGAACCAGACTCGACGATGACGGGCGGCTCGTCCCTCACCGCCGATGACCACGCGGCCGAAGAACCCACTGCGCCGATCGAGGCCGCCACGACGATCCACGTCCGTCCCCGCGAAGCGCGTGCCGACGGGGACGAGCCCAGCGGCCTCCGGTCCACCGGCTCGACGGACACCCCGGTCAGTGTGAGCCTGGCCGCGCTGCCCTACCTGGTTCCCGCTATCGGGGTAGCACCGATACCCGCGGGGTCCTCAAGCGCAGCGTCGATTTCGGACCTGGCCTCTGCCCCCCGATCGGCGTCCGAGGATGTTGCCGCCGTCTCGGTGGTCACTACCGGCAACGCCGCGTCGGCGCGCGCCGGGACCCAGCCCGCGTCGTCGCTTCCCGGTGCACCGGTGTCGCTCGGAAGCCGTCATGCCGACGCGCCGGTTTCCCCCGCCGCTGACGCTCACGCCGCTACCTCGTCCTCGACGACCGCGGCCCTAGCCGCTGCCACCGCCGCCACCGCCGCAACCGCTGCAACCGCTGCAACCGCTGCAACGAGTGCCATGGGCTCAGCCATCACTGCCACCCCGCAGGCTTTGGCCACGGAGGCTGCCGCCACCATCGGGACCGCCGATCCGAAGTCGGCCGGCCCCGCTCCCACCCCACCGACTGCCGGCTCGTCCGCCGCAGTGAGCGCACCGACGATAGGGCAGTTCGCTGGACTTTCCCTCGTGTCCGGCGGCGAAAGCCCCGTCACGGGACGATCCGTGGCTGATTCCGCGCGCACTCCCGACGCCGTCCCGCTCACCTCCGGGACGCATCGAAACGGCGGACCCCACTCGTCCGACGCGGCTGGTCGGACCCCTTCGGGCACCGGAACGTCCACGCCGACCACGGGCGACCCGTCGGTCCTGAACGCCAACTCCGCCGCCCACACCTCCGCATCCGGGACCGCGCAAGCCGCGGCGGCCGCGGCCCAGACCGCTGTGCAGGCCACTGCGGGCAGTGTCGCAACGCCAATGTCTCAAGCCGCGGCTCCGGCTGCCGATTCGTACAACGCGAACTATCCCGCAACCGCTGGCGCCCCGGTGCACAGTCAGGTCTCGGCCGGCATCCTCCAGATGCGGGCCAAGGGCGACGGAACGCACCGCGTGATGTTGGAGTTGCACCCGGCCGATCTCGGCCAGGTCAACGTCGAAGTCCGGCTGCACCACGGCCAGATGAGCATCAACCTCACCGGTGGCAGTGACGCCGCTCGCGAGAGCATTCGCGCCGCACTGCCCGAGCTGCACCGGGATCTCGCTCAAGCGGGGATCACTGGCAGCTCGGTGAACCTCAGCAACAGCACGTTGGGAAACTTCTCCGGCCACGGACAGGCCGGAGCCGACCAGGGCCGGAGTGCCCGCGACCAGGCAACAGCGACCGACCGCACCGGATCGGACGCCCGCAGTTCCACCGCCGCCGTCAGTGGTAGCGCAGTGGGCCGCACTCCCGCATCCTCGTCCCTCGCCGGCATAGACCGCTGGCTGTAGCCCGAAGGCAGTTTCCATGACCAGTCCGATCACCTCGGTGTCGACGGCCAATTCCGCAACGGTCTCGGCTGATCCAACCGTCAAGACCAGCACCCAAGCCGACCAGACCCAGCTGAGCTCGACCGCGTTCTTGAAGCTCTTGGTCGCCCAGCTGCAGTACCAGGACCCGTCCAAGCCGGTCGACACGTCGGCCTTCATGTCCGAGACGGCGACGCTGACTCAGGTGCAGACGATGGAAGCCAACTCCAAGGCCACCGCCGACATGTTGCAGACGCAGCAGGCCCAAACGGCCAGCAGCATGGTCGGCAAGACCGTGCAGTACACCGACTCTGCCGGCAAGACCGCCTCTGGTGTGGTCAGTGCAGCCACGATTTCCGCAACACCGCCCAGTCTGACGATCGGGACGAGCAACGTCTCGCTGAGTCAGGTCCACAAGGTGCTGGCTTCAGGCACCACCCCCAGCTGACAGCCCTTCAGCTGATCCAGCACCATCCCCCGATCTGACTCAGATTTCCTGAGCCGACTCCCAAGGAGAAACCTCATGCTTCGCTCCCTGTTCACCGGCATCTCGGGCCTGCGGGCCCACCAGCAGATGCTGGACGTGACGTCCAACAACATCGCCAACGTCAACACCACCGGCTTCAAGTCCGCCTCGACCGTCTTCGAGGACACCCTCAGCCAGACGATCATGGGCGCCACCGCCGCCACGGCAACCCAGGGCGGCCACAACCCGGTGCAGGTCGGCCTCGGAGTTACCCTCGGCGCGACGGAGCAGAACTTCGGGCAGGGTTCGGCCCAGTACACCGGCCGTACCTCCGACCTGATGATCCAGGGCGACGGGTTCTTCGTGGTCAACAACAACGGCGCGCAGAACTTCACCCGCGGCGGTTCGTTCCAGCTCGACACCAACGGGCACCTCGTCACGCCGGACGGCTCGATCCTGCAGAGCGCGGCGGGCGGCAACCTCGACGTCACCGGGCTGACCACCGGCGCGTACGTCTCGTGGAGCATCGACGCCAACGGGCAGGTCAACGCCGTCGACGCCGCCGGTGCCACCACGACGCTCGGCCAGATCGCGATGGCCACCTTCGCCAACCCGGGTGGCCTGTCCAAGATCGGTGACACCCAGTTCCAGGCCACCACCAGCTCGGGTGGGGCCCAGATCGGCACGGCGAACACCGGCAGCCGCGGGTCGATCACCTCCGGCTACCTGGAGATGTCCAACGTCGACCTCGCCACCGAGCTCACGAACCTGATCATCGCCGAGCGCGGTTACCAGGCGAACTCCCGCGTCGTCACGACCTCCGACGAGATCCTGCAGTCGCTGATCCAGCTCAAGTAGCCGGCGGCGGGGTGGCCCGCCCAGCACGATGACAGGAGCGTCGCCCTCTTCGGGGGCGGCGCTCCTGTGCCATGTCAGGGCCTTTGCCTCCGGTCCGCCCCCGCGAATGGGCACTTGCACCGCGAATGGGCACTTAGAACCGCCCATTCGCCACCGAACCGCCCATTCGCAGTTACACGGCGGCCGCGCAGCACCAGAGCCCGCCCACCGCCGACTTCCCCAGCCGCCCCGGCCCGCCCCGGCCCGTCCCGACGAAGGTCCGCTCCCCGGCCCGCCTCCGCGAATGGGCACTTGCACCGCGAATGGGCACTTAGAACCGCCCATTCGCCACCGAACCGCCCATTCGCAGTTACACGGCGGCCGCGCAGCACCAGAGCCCGCCCACCGCCGACTTCCCCAGCCGCCCCGGCCCGCCCCGGCCCGTCCCGACGAAGGTCCGCTCCCCGGCCCGCCCCCGCGAATGGGCACTTGCGACGCGAATGGGCACTTAGAACCGCCCATTCGCCACCGAACCGCCCATTCGCAGTTACACGGCGGCGGCGCAGCACCAGAGCCCGCCCACCGCCGACCTCCCCCAGCCGCTCCGGCCCGCCCCGGCCCGCCCGGCCCGTCCCGACGAAGGTCCGCTCCCCGGCCCGCCCCCGCGTATGGGCACTTGCACCGCGAATGGGCACTTAGAACCGCCCATTCGCCACCGAACCGCCCATTCGCCAACGCATGGGAGCCCGACGCTGCCCATTCGCCGCCGCCGAACCGCCCGTTCGCAGATGGTGCAGGAAACCGGCACCGCCACGACGACAGGAATGGATCGTTCAAACCGCTCAGGTCGCATCGACGGCGCACCGATAGGAGCCACTGAGAGGTAGGTAGTCCATGGAGGGACGACATGCGCCCAGCGGTTCGCGTGGGCGATCGAGTGCTGCGCGCACTAACAATGCCCACCCGATCACCGGGAAACTCCTGCCGAGCGTCGCCGTTCTGGCGTCGGTAAGCGCCCTGCTCATGCTGCTGCGCTCCGGGCCCGCGGCGTTCGCTCTTGGCCTGGTGTGTCTCGTGGGCGGGGCGGTGACAATCTCCGAGTGGCGCACCCGCCGATCGGCCGACGTCGATCCGATCCGGGCCCGTGGCAGTCGTCGTAAGCGCGGACGGCGGCCGGTCCTGATCGGCCCCGAGTCGCTGGACCCGCTCACCGGACTGGCGAATCGGCAGCACTTCACCGAGCGGCTGACCGACGTCCTCACCACCGCCGCCGCCGAAACCGCCGCCGGAACCACCGAAACCGGAACCACCGAAACCGAAACCACCGAAACCGGAACCGGAATCACGGCCGCCGACGGCCCACTCGAGGCACACCGGCCCGGCCACATCGTGCTGTTGTGCGACCTCGACAACTTCAAGACCGTGAACGAGGGGCTGGGCCACACCGTCGGCGACCAGGTCCTGGCCGTCCTCGGTGGTCGCATCCTGGCTACCGTTCGCACCGGTGACACGGTCGCACGAATGGGCGGGGACGAATTCGCGATCCTGATGGAGGACACCGACCTGTCCGAAGCCTGCACCGTCGCGGAGCGGATCCAGGCCAAGTTCGCCGCTCCGGTCGTCATCGACGGCCGCAGCCTCAACGTCCGCACGAGCATCGGACTGGCTTCGGCCGCACCGGGCGAGCTCACCAGCGCGGAGGCCCTTCGCAACGCCGACCTGGCGATGTACGAGGCCAAAGGTCATGGCAAATCCGGCATCGCCCTGTACGAGCCTCGCCTGCATGCCGACGCCGTCGAACGGCTGCAACTGTCCGAAGACCTCGAAGGCGCGATGGACCGGGCGGAGATGCTGCTGCACTACCAGCCCACGGTCGACCTGAACACCGGTCGCATCGTCGGCTTCGAGGCGTTGCTGCGCTGGCAGCACCCGAGCAAGGGCATGATCGCCCCGGATCGGTTCATCCCGCTGGCTGAGCAGTCCGGCCTGATCGTGCGACTCGGACGCTGGGTGCTGCTCACTGCGTGCCGAGCCGCGATCGAGCTCGAACGGGCCGGCCACCGACCGATCATCTCGGTCAACGTCGCGGCCGCCCAGCTCGCTGAGCCTGACTTCGTCGACCAAGTACTGCAGGTGCTCGAAGAAACCGGTCTACCCGAGACCCGGCTGTGCCTGGAGATCACCGAAAGCACCGTGCTCAAGGACATCGACATGATCACCGAACGGCTGTTGTCCCTGCGCGCGCACGGTATCCGCATCGCCATCGACGACTTCGGCACCGGTTACAGCTCGCTGGCCTACCTCAGCCGGCTGCCGTTGGACGTCCTCAAGGTCGACAAGTCCTTCGTGGACCGGGTCATGCACGACCAGAACGGCGCCTCACTGACCATGGCGATCATCGCGATGGGGCGGACGATGAACATGACGACGGTGGCCGAGGGCGTCGAGCACGTCGGGCAGGCCTCGTGGCTGGCCGAGGCGGACTGTGCCTACGGCCAGGGTTATCTCTGGTCGCGTCCGGTCGCCCTCGGCGAGGCTCAGAAGCTCCTGGCCCCGGTCGAGGAACCGACGCAACGGTCCGATCTGCTGGCGGGGTAAGGGGGCTACCGCTCACACACCAAGGCTTAACAAAGCCGGTGCGGACGCTCAGGTACTGCCCGAATCGACCGAATAGATAACTGAAGGATGACCCACGGACGGGTCTGATCGCAAACCTTGGATGGATCCGATGATTCTCTTGCGCCGGCTGGGCGGACCACTTTTCGCCCTCAACCCTGATCTGATCGAGCGGGCCGAGGCCACGCCCGACACTGTCGTGACCATGGTCAACGGCAACAAATACCTGGTGTGCGAATCGCTCACCGAGATGACCGAGCTGATCCGGGACCACCGTGCCCGGATCATCGCGACCGCCGAATCGATGGCGATCGACAGCTCGAGCATCGCGCAGAGCGCCGCCCGCGGCAACGCGCCACACCTGCACGACGTCTCGGCCCATACCGACAACGCGGTCGTTCCGATCCGGTCACGGGAAGCCTGAGATGGATCCGGCAACCATCATCGGTGTCGTCCTGGCGCTCGGCGCCGTGGTCGGCTCCACCTTCATGGAAGGTGGCAATATCGCGGCGATCTTTCTGCCCGCGCCGATGGTCCTGGTTTTTCTGGGCACGGCGGGAGCGGCGATCGCCGGTGGGGTGATGCGCGATGTCAGCGCACTTCCCAAGACGTTCATCAAAGCGTTCACGGCCAAGAAGGTCAGCCCGGACGACGCGGTCGAGACGATCGTGAGCCTGGCCGGCAGGGCGCGGCGAGAGGGACTGCTGGCTCTCGAGGAAGAGGTCAACCAGATCGAGGACGAGTTCCTGAGGAAGGGACTCCAGCTGGCCATCGACGGCACGGATGCCGAAGAGGTCGCGATCATCCTCGAGGCTGAAGTGTCCACCAAGAAGAAGCAGGACCGTTCCGCGGCCAAGATCTTCACAGACATGGGCGGCTTCGCGCCGACCGTGGGCATCATCGGCACTGTGCTCGGGCTGGTCAAGGTGCTGAGCCACCTTGGTTCTCCCGAGGAACTCGGTGCCGAGATCGCCAGCGCGTTCGTGGCGACCCTGTGGGGCGTCATGAGTGCCAACCTCTTCTGGCTGCCCATGGGCAACCGCCTCAAGCGGGTCAGCGAGACCGAGGTCGAACGGATGGAAATCATCATCGAGGGCATTCTGTCCATCCAGTCCGGGTCCAACCCGCGGCTGGTTGAGCAGAAGCTGCTCAGCCTCATTCCCGGCGGTGCTGAGAAGGCTGCCGAGAAGGACGCGGCATGAGCGGCGGCGGGACGGCGTCACGGGGGCGCCGGTCCCGTCCTCACGATGAAGAGGAACACGAGAACCACGAGCGGTGGCTGGTCACCTACGCCGACATGCTCACTCTGCTCTTCGTCCTGTTCGTGGTGCTGTACGCCATCTCGGCGGTCAACACCTCCAAGTTCAACGAGCTCAAGAGCGGCCTGGCCAGTGCGTTCAAGAACGGCACGCCCTCTGTCCTCACCCAGGGCAGCGGGATCGTGGGCGGTGAGTCGGTCTCCAACCAGAGCCAGATCGGCGTGAACCCGCCCAGCAGCGCCGGGATACCTTCGACGGCCGCTACCGCGGCCAGCAAGGCCCAGGCGCAACGGGAGGTCGAGGAGTTCAGCAAGATCAAGAAGGCGATCAACGACTCGCTGGCCAAGAAGGGCCTGGCCAACGATGCGCTGTTCAAGGTCGACGAGCGCGGCCTGACTGTCAGCGTGATGACCAACGACCTGATCTTCGGTGGCAACTCCGACATCCTGCAGCCAGAGGGTCAGGTGATCATGGATCTGGTCGCCAGGCCGTTGCGCAACATCGACAACAACATCGAGGTGGACGGGCACACCAACCAGCTCAAGGTCTCGACAGCGCCGTTCGCGAATGGCTGGGCGCTGTCGTCGGCTCGGGCCGTCGCGGTGCTCACCTATCTCACGTCGCACGAAGGCATTACCGACGACCGGCTGCGGGCCACCGGCTTTGCCGATACCCGCCCGCTGATCTCACCCAGCAACCCGCTCTCGGTCGCCCGCAACCGCCGGGTCGACATCGTGGTACTGACCAAATTGTCCGCAGCCGCGGCGGCAGCGTTGCCGTCGACCGGCTCGGCGATCACCGACAACGCGGCTTCCGGCTGACCGGGCCATCGACAAAGACAGGCATGGAGAAGACAGATGGCTACTGCAACGGATACGACGAGGGTCGCCAGCCAGGTCAAGGGATCTGACAAGAAGGGCGGCAAGGGCGGCGACGGCAGTGACGGTGCCGACGAAACCGGGGGGAAGAAGAAGTCCATGAAGATGAAGATCATCCTGGCGGTCGTCGTGCTGCTCGTCGCCGGCGGCGCGGCGAAGTTCACCATCCTCAAGCCGGCCGCGAAAACGACGTCGGCCAGCAAGGCGGCAGCCAAGCCCGTCCCGGGCCCGACCATCCTCATGGACGAGATGACGCTGAACCTGGCCGACGGGCACTTCCTGCGGTTGAAGCTCTCGGTGATCACGACCAAGGGAACCGCGGCCGCGCTGGATCTGACCGAGGGCATCCAGGCCACGATCGACGAGTACTCCAACCAGCCGGTGAGCGCGCTCACCGGAACCAAGGCGCGGACCAAGGCCAAGAACGCCCTGCTGAAGGAGTTCAAGAAGATCTATCCGAAGAAGATCCTGGATCTGATCTACACCGAATTCGTCATGCAGTAGGTAAACCGAGATTTCACTTCAGGCTCAGGTCGGCGGGCTAGCCGCCGAACAGTGTCCATGTGACACCCAACGGAAGTTCGCCGGCCAGCTCCCGGCTGCTGCGCCGCAGCGGCGGTTCGGGGCCTGAGGACGCGACCGCGTACGACTTCCGTCGTCCCTCCAAGCTCTCCCGCGAGGACAACCGGGCCCTGCAACTGGCGTTCGAGACCTTCGCCCGCAGGCTGACGACCCAGTTGACCACGGGCCTGCGTCAGGTCTGCCAGGTGAACCTGGTCGCCATCGAGCAGCAGACGTACGAGGAATACATAGGTGGTCTGAACCAGACCACGATCCTCGCGGTGCTGGACCTCGATCCGTGGCCGGGCACCGGGATCCTGGAGTTCTCGGTCCCCACCGCGCTGGCCTGTGTCGACTACCTGCTCGGCGGTCCCGGAGGCGAACAGCCGACCCGGCCGCTCACCGACATCGAGACACCGCTGCTGCGCGGCCTCATCGAGCAGATGCTCGGCGTGCTGACCTACGCCCTGGAACCGACCGAGCTCGCGCCCGTCCTGGAGCGCATCGAATACAACCCCCAGTTCCTGCAGGCCTCCTCCTCGACCGACATCTTCGTCGTCGGCTCCTTCGAGATGCACATCGGCAACCAGACCTGCCTGGCCACGCTCTGCATGCCTCTGACGACCGTGATGCCGCGGCTCAACGCCAAGGCCGAGAAGCCCAGCACGGTCGCCGAGCGGGAGGCTGCCGCCCGGCACACCGCCCGCCTCCGGACCGCGGTCTCCGGAGCCCCCATCCAGGTCTCGGTGCGCTTTGCCTCGATCAAGCTCACTCCGGACCAGATCGTCTCGCTCACCCCGGGCGACGTCCTTCCCCTCAACCATCGAGTCACCACCCCGCTGGCCGTCGAGGCCGGCGGGGGCACCTTTGCGCACGCACTTGCCGGACGTTCAGGCAGCCGCCTGGCCGGTCTCGTCGTCGCCACCCCCAAGGAGAAGTAATCGTGATTGACACGGCCACGATCGCCGACGTGGTTGCCAAGGCCGCCGCCGCCGCCTCCGGCACCATCCCGATCGCCGACGAGATGAAGATCGGCAAGCCGATCACCACCACGGCCGGGCTGATGTTCGAGGGCGTCGCGGTCACCGCGCGCTTCACCGGCAGCCCGGGCGGGGAGGTCCTCGTCGCGGTCGAGCAGGCCGTCGCCGACGCGCTGCTCAATTCTCCGCTCGGCGCTCTCGACGTCACGGCAGCGCTGGCACCGTCGCTGACCGCCGCCGCCGAATCCGTCGGCACCGTCGTGCTCGGACCGGGGCAGGCTCTCGAGCCCGTCCCCGCCGTCGACTCCCTGCTCGAGAAGCCGAATGCGGCCATCGTGCCGCTGAGCCACGGTGGCAAGATCCGCGCGCTGGTCGGCATCGTTCTCAACGAGGTCGCCGACGAGGGTGGCAACGCCGCCCCGTCGGCCCCCAACTACCCCACTCGCGACGAATTGCGCGCCAACCGCGCCGCCGCCCCCGCCGCGATCAACCGGCACGGGCTGGAGATGCTGCGCGACGTCGCCATGGATGTGACGGCCCAGATCGGCAGCACCCGGATGACGGTCAGTGAGCTGCTGTCGCTGTCCGACGGCGCGGTCATCGAGCTGGACCGGGCCGCCGGTGCACCGGCCGACCTTCTGGTCAACGGACACCTGATCGCCCGCGGCGAGGTCGTCGTCATCGACGAGAACTTCGGGCTGCGAATCACCGAAATCATTTCCGGCGACGACGCCCTGTCGGCCTGATCCATCGTGAATGCGGTCGAGCTGATCGGACGGATGCTCCTGGCGCTGGGTGTCGTCCTGGCGATCATGTGGGCGCTGGCGCGGTTCGCGCGCCGTCCGCTGACCGGTAAGAACGACCGGGTGCTGGCGGTGCTCGCGCGTCAGCAGATCAATCGCAACGCCTCGGTGGCCGTACTCAAGGTCGCCGACCGCGCGCTGGTCATCGGCGTGAGTGAGCACGGCGTGCGGCTGCTGGCCGAGACCGAGCTCGACCCGATCCAGCAGGCGCTGGACATCGACCGGGCGCCGGCGCCGCGTCGAGGTGCCAAGGGCCTGCGTGCCGAATCCGACGCCGTCGAGGTGCTCCCTCGGGTCTCCCGGCGGACCGTGACCGCCCGCACGAGTGCCACGGCTCCGGCTGCGGCTACGGGTCCTGCTGGTTCCGTCGCTCAGACCGGCGCCCAGACTGCCGGTGACAACCTGGACGCCGAGCTTCACGCCCTGCTCGCCACGTCCTCGGTCCACGCGGCGACAGCGGCCCCACACGCCACGCGCGCCAGCAGGCACCGCAAGAGCGGCCGCGGCTCGCTCGACGGTTCGATCCTCTCCCCCAAGACTTGGTCCCAGCTCGTCGTTGTGGCCCGGAACTCCACGGTGCGCAAGTGAGCATCTCCCTCCCCCGCGGCCTGCGGCACCTACTCGTGCTGCTCGGCCTGGTCGGCGTCGCCCTGATCCTGAGCGTGGCGAGCGGATCGTCGCGCGCCGAGGCAGCACCGCAGCAGTCGATCGCGATCCACCAGGTCACGCCGATCGGACTGGGCCCGGTCACGGTCCCCACGCCGAACGCGCCGACCACGCCGAGTGTCTCCAACGCCGGCGACAGCAGCGTGTCCGTCAACGTCGGTCAGAAGCCGTCGAACTCGGTGACCATCCTGATCCTGCTGACGGTGATCTCGGTGGCACCGTCGATCCTGCTGCTGATGACCAGCTTCACCAAGATCTTCGTCGTGCTGTCCCTGACCCGAAATGCCCTTGGCCTGACGGGGGTTCCGCCGAACCAGGTGCTGGCCGGCCTGTCGCTGTTCCTCAGTCTGTTCATCATGGGGCCGACGGTCTCGGCCGTGAACAAGCTCGGCATCCAGCCGTACCTGAAGGGGACGAAGTCCCAGGCGGTGGCCTTTCACGACGGCATAGCACCGATGCGGGACTTCATGCTCCACCACACCCGCAGCGAAGAGATCGCCCTGATGCTGCGGGCCGGACATCTGCCCAATCCGCCCACCCCGGACAAGCTCGATCTCACCACACTGATCCCGGCCTTCGTGTTGTCCGAGCTGCGGTCAGCGATGATCATCGGGTTCGTCATCTACATCCCGTTCCTGATCATCGACATGGTCGTCTCGTCCTCGCTCATGTCGCTCGGCATGATGATGCTGCCGCCGGTGTCGGTGTCGCTGCCCTTCAAGCTGTTGCTGTTCGTCCTGGTCGACGGATGGGGCCTGATCATCACCGCCCTCATCCACAGTTATCAGACCTAACGCCTCGCACCCGGCCGACTCGTCCGGCCAGACCTCCCTACGCCGACAGCCTTTTCCCTTCCTGGAGCCCCACCATGACCGACACCGCGATCGTCCACCTCGGGATGAAGTCCATGCTCATCGCCTTCCAGCTGGCCGCGCCGACCCTGCTCACGGCGCTGCTGATCGGCTTCGGCGTGTCACTGTTCCAGTCGGCCACCCAGATCCAGGAAGTCACCCTTGCCTTCGTCCCCAAGGCGATCGGAGTCGGCGTCGCCCTGTTGCTGTCGGGCAGCTGGATGATGCATTCGATGATCACCTTCACGCAGCAGCTGTTCGCCGAGCTGCCCAGCCTGCTCAACAGCTGATCCGCGACTCTTCCGCCCCAGCCCTCCCAGCCCTCCCAGCCCTGCCAATCCCTCCCCGCCCGAGCCCGATTCCCCGATCGAGGTCATGCCACCGTGAACGTCCAACTGTCGGAGACAGCGCTGCTGACTCTGCTGTTGTGCTCGCTGCGGATCACCGCGTGGCTGATGATCGCACCACCGTTTGCAGCGGCCGGTATCCCCAAACCGGTGAAGTTCGCACTGTCGGTGGTGTTGTCGCTGGCGGTTATGAGCGCGGCCAGCAAGCACGTGCCGGCGCCCGAGGTCGGCCCGCTGGTGCAGAGTGCCGTGGAGCAACTCGTCATCGGCTCGGCCCTGGGCTTCCTCACCCGGATGGCGTTCTCCGCAATCGAGGCTGCCGGTTCGTTGCTCGACATCTTCGGCGGATTCTCCGTTGCCGCGGCCTATGACCCGTTGACCACCAACACCACGAGCATCCTGGGCAAGTATTACGGCATGCTCGCGACCACCCTCATCTTCGCGAGCAGCGCGCATCTTATAATCCTGCAAGGGTTTCTCCGCACGTTCACTGCGATGCCGCTGGACGGCAGCATCGATCTGTCGAAGCTCGGCTCGGCAGCGGTGCACGGTCTGGGGACGATGTTCGTGTCCGCGCTGCAGATCGCCGGCCCGTTGATCGCGGTCCTGTTCATCGCCGACCTGGCTCTGGGCGTACTGAGCCGGATCTCGCCGCAGCTCAACGTCTTTCAGATGAGCTTCCCGCTCAAGATCATGCTCACCCTCGGTCTGGTCGGACTCAGTTTCGCCCTACTGCCACAGGTGGTCACCGACCTGGCCAACAACACCAGCCAGATCATCATCGGCTTGGGGGGTGGTGGCTGATGGCCGAAAAGCCTGCTGGGGAAAAGACCGAGAAGGCGACACCCCGCAAGATCAAGAAGGCCCGCAGCGAAGGCCACATCGGGCATTCGGCCGAGCTGGGCAGCTGGTTGTCCATGCTTGCGGCTACCTTCGTGCTGCCGGGGGTGTGCAAGTCGTTGATGAGTAACGCCCAGACCACCCTGGTTCAGGCGAGCGCGGTCATCGACAACCCCGACGTCAACCGCGCCATGGGCATCGCCAGGGACTCGGCCTTCAGCGGCGCCAAGGCCGTCGCACCGCTGGCGATCCTGGTCATGGTCACCTCGGTGATCTCCTCCGGCTCGCAGGGTGGCATCCACGTGGCACCGAAGCTGTTGATGCCCAAATTCAGCCGGCTCAATCCGCTCAGCGGCGTCAAGCGGATGTTCGGGCCGCAGGCCCTCTGGCAGTTGACGAAGTCGCTGCTCAAGATCGCCGTCCTGGGCGGGGTCACCTACCTGGCGGTCCGCCACCTCGTGCCGACCCTGATGGGCGCCGGCTCACTACCGCTCGCGGAGGTGCTGACCCAGACCATGGGCGCGGCGCTGAGTGTGATCCGCTACGGCTCGGCCGCCGGGGTACTGCTCGCCTTCGCTGACGTGGCGGTGGTACGGCGGCGCAACAACAAGCAACTGAAGATGACCAAGCAGGAGATCAAGGAGGAGATGAAGCAGAGCGAGGGCGATCCGCAGATGAAGGGCGCCATCCGCTCCCGCGCGCTGGCGATGGCCCGCAACCGAATGATGGCCGACATCCCTGATGCTGACGTCATCCTCGTCAACCCCACTCACGTGGCCGTCGCGCTGAAGTACGACCCCAAGAAGGGTGCGCCCCGGGTGGTCGCCAAGGGGGCCGACCACATCGCTACCCGGATCCGCGAGATCGCCGCCGAACACCGGGTGCCGATGGTCGCCGACATCCCCTTGGCCCGCGCGCTCTACGGCACCTGCGAGGTCGGCCACGAGATTCCGGCCGACATGTTCCAGGGCGTGGCGACCGTGCTGGCATTCGTCATGCGCCTCAAGCGCCGCGGCTCGATCGTCGGCATCCAGCAACTAGCCAACGCCTAACGGGGACCCGACCCCCTTTCGTCCCCCACGGGACCCGACCCCCTTTCGTCCCCCCCAGGACCCGACCCCCTTTCGCGGCCGGAGTTCTCAAGTTCGTCGGCGTGTCGCGATTGTTCGGGCCGCACAACGCGCCGGACGTAGGGTGAACAGATGGCGTCCTTGAACGAAGTCGGGCAGACCGACGGCTGGCGTTGCTGGCTCTGCGACGAGTCGGTCGAGCCCGATCGATCGGTAAACGACGACCGCGGTCCCAGTATCGACAGTTTCCACGTCAGCAAGTCCTCCTCCGCCAAGGACCGCAAGAAGGCCCGCGGTGGCAGTGGTGGTGAACGGCTGGCTCACCGGGCCTGCAACACGAAGAAGGGCGCGGTGGCCCCGGTGATCGCGTGGCCTGGCCGGTTACTGGTCGCCGACCCGGCTCCGCTGTTCGCAGTCGCCGAACGGCTCGAGCGCAAGGGGGGCCGCGAGGCGGTCGGACGTTGTCCCAGCAAGGGCGACGCCGAGGACGCCGCGGACTGGTTGGTCGACCGCTTCTCCCGCCTCGTGCCGGATCTCGACGTCCAGGCGCAGATCCAGCCCGGTGGTGGCCAGTTCCTGGTCGTACTGGAATCCACCCGTCGGCGTTGAGTCACTCCAGTCCCGGTGCATAGTGCGGCCCGAACTTTGGCGACACGCCGGTGGTTCACCAAAGTTCGGGCCGCACAATGCGTAATGGGTGTGGGGCATGATGCAGGCATGCGAGCAAGGGCTGAGTCGGCGTGCTGACCAGCGAGATACCCCTACCGCCGTTCGCCTCGCAACAGCAGGCTCAGCTCTTCCACGACCTCGTGGAGTACTTCCTGTTCCGGCTGGACCCGGAGAACCAGCGCGGCATTCGCGAGACCACGGTGTGGAGCGCGGTCGGGCGCCACGTCCCCCAACTCGCGCCCCCGAATCACAGTCAGCCGGGCGCCCACCGTCACGACCGCCGTCACCAGTTCAGCTGCGCGGCGTGCGGTGCGAGTTACCCCTGCCGGATGACTCTGGCCGCCGCAGTCACGTGCCGCTTGCCTGCTCCGTGGGATCCGATCGTCCTGGCGTCGGCGCTGCGCCGGGCCGGCGACGAGGAGTGGGTGTACGGCAAGGTCAGTGAAGGCGTGCTCAGCTGGGGTGTCACCGAGATCACCACTGCGACCCGAGACTCCGGCGGCTGGGACATGTCCCGCCGCGTCAAGGGCCGGACTGCTCAACTGGCCGAGGGACTCAGCAACGACGACCTGTCGACCTGGATCCTGGCCGGGCTGAAGAAGTTCCCGCTCCCCGAAGGCATCGAGGTCCCAGCGCGGTGGCCGTCCGACATTCCGGGCTGGGTTACCGATCCGCCCGTGCACGCAGAGGATGAGCCGGCCGAACCACCGTCGTGGCTGCCGGGTTTCGGCGACGACGGCTGA
Organism: Jatrophihabitans telluris; assembly: GCF_023516435.1. Taxonomy (GTDB): domain Bacteria; phylum Actinomycetota; class Actinomycetes; order Mycobacteriales; family Jatrophihabitantaceae; genus Jatrophihabitans_A; species Jatrophihabitans_A telluris. Next base: position 3,685,097 of record NZ_CP097332.1, read on the forward strand.
CCCTCGTCATACCGGGCGACGGCCGGGCCGATGGACGATCGCGCGCCTCGCAAGTACGACCGACAGCAGCACCAGCGCACCAGCGCTCCACCAGCTCGGTGTGGGTCCGCCCGCTGCGAGTCCTCGACCCACGAACGTCCCGGGGGTGCCGAGACTGCGCCAGCGAGACCGCGGCCAGACGATGGCCGTCGCCTTCCCCACCACCGAGGATGTTGGCACCGTGCTGGCCCACACCTGTTGCCCGTTGGAGCGATAGTGGTAGAGCGAGTCGGCCGAGACGGCACGATTATCTCCCATCAACCAAAGGCGTCCGAGCGGAACGGTGAGCGGCCCGAAGCCTCGACCGACGGGCCCGGCGGACCCGACGGGCCCGGCGGACCCGACGGGCCCGGCGGACCCGGCGGGCCCGGCAGGCCCGGGGGGCGGAGCGGACGAGGTGTAGGGCTCATCCAACGCACGCCACACCCACGCGCCTGACGGGCGCAGCTCGACGCGCCCGGCAGCATCACAGCATCGAATCTGTTGCCCTCCGGTGGCGATCACCCTTTTGATCAGGTACTCGTCACCGTCGGCGCCCCAGTCCGTCGGACTCCGGAACACGACGATGTCACCGTCGTGAACCGCACGCAGCCGGTAGATCAAGCGGTTCACGATGATCCGGTCACCGTGACAACCGTCGCACCCGTGCAGAGTCGACTCCATCGACTCGGACGGAATGAAGAACGGCTGCAGGATCTCCGTCCGCAGAGTGGTGACAAGCAGGACACTCATCGCCATAAGGAAGCAGACGGTTCGCGCCGCCCTGCAGCGGGAGGCCGGCGAGGACGGCGAGGAAATCCGATGGCTGCCCGAACGCCCAGTCACCATGTCAGCCCGTGATTCGTCGCAAGTCGTTGGGTGTCCGCTCTACTGGGTGCCCCATTGGACAGGGGAGTCCTTGAGCACTGAAACTCCGAAGGCCGGCCGATCCGTCGCGTGTCGACTGTCTGATAGAGCGTACTACATCACCGAAGGGCTCAGCCCAGGACAAGCCGGGCGGCAAGAGGTACGGATCGGTGGCCTGCTGCAGGCTTCACCGAGCTCAGTCCGACCGCCCGCCGGGACCAAATGTGCCCGTCGGCATAGACACATCGCTCATACGCGAAGCTTCGGCGTCGATGGGTGTGGACGGCACTCTCACTGATGCGAAACGGATGAAACATGATCAACCTTGTGCGGCGCCTTCGAATCGGCGCGCGCCTGTCCCTGTGTTTCGGAACGGTCGCCGTCCTCCTCGGTATCGCGGTGCTGGTCGGTTTCAGCAGCCTGTCCTCGGCGCAACACCGAGCCAATGAGCTGGCCTCGTTGCACAAGCTTTCCCACAAGGTCGACACGCTCAAGTTCTACGACGCCGACGTCAGCGGTTGGCAGGTCGCCTACCTCGGCGACGCCCCGCGCATCGGCGGACCGGCCTCGGTCCAGGCGTCATCAGAAAACCGTGCCGGCTTCCTCAAGGACGAGTCCGAGATGCGTGCGGTGGTCGCCGGAGTCGACACCACGGCCATGACCGCCGCCCAACAGGCGACCTACGTCCAGCTCAAGCAGCAGGTCGACGCCTTTTTCACCGCCGACGACCACATCGTCGAGTTGCTGAAGGCGAACAAGCAGGCCGAGGCCAGCAAGTACGTCGTCGATTCCAGCTACCCGATCTACTACAAGCTGCTCGACCAGACCGACAGCCTGATCAGCTCGACGTCCACCCGGATCGACACCGCGATCGCCGCGGGTAACCGGGCCGCCGCCCACGCGCGACTGGTGATGGGGACGGTCTTCGCGCTCGGCCTGTTGTTGGCTGCGGGCCTGGTCTTGCTCGTTACCCGCAGCGTCGCCGGCCCGGTGGCACGTACTCGCGAACAACTTCAGCAGCTGGCGGACGGCAACCTGGCGATCACGGCCGAGACGTCCGGCGCCGACGAACTGACTGAGATGTCGATCGCCATGAACGCGGCGGTCGCCGGGATCCGCGGCGTCATCTCGTCCATCTCGCAAAGTTCACAAGCTCTGGCCGCGTCCTCGGAGGAGCTGACCGCGGTCGCGACGTCGGTGGCCTCCTCCGCTGAGGAAACGTCGACCCAGGCCGAGGTCGTTGCGGCCGCCGCGACCCAGATCTCGCAGAACATCGCCATGGTCGCCGCCGGTGGCGAGCAGATGGGCGGAGCGATCTCCGAGATCGCGGGCAGTGCCAGCGAGGCAGCGTCCGTCGCCCAGACCGCGGTCATTGCCGCGGCGGCAGCGAGTCATACGGTGACGAAGCTCGGCGAGTCGTCGGAGGAGATCGGCAAGGTCGTTCGCATGATCACCTCGATCGCCAAGCAGACGAACCTGCTCGCGCTCAACGCAACGATCGAAGCAGCGCGTGCCGGAGACGCGGGTAAGGGCTTTGCCGTTGTGGCCAGTGAGGTCAAGGATCTGGCGCAGGCCGTTGCCGCCGCCACCGAGGACATCTCCAACCGGGTCGCCACCACGCAGGCCGATGCCCAGGGCGCGGTCGCCGCGATCGGCGAGATCACCAACGTGATCTCCCAGATCAACGACATCCAGGTCATCATCTCGGCCGCGGTGGAGGAACAGGCGGCGACCACGAACGCGATGGTCCGCAATGTCGCCGAGGTGTCGACGGGCTCGGAGGAGATCGCGACGAACGTCAGCGGCATCGCGACGGCCAGCGGTCAGACCACTCAGAGCGTGTCCGCTACGTCGGACTCGGCCCATGAGCTGGCGCGGATCGCCGCCGACCTCAATGCCGCGGTCGCTGCGTTCCGGCTCTGAGCTGGCGGCACCGGCAACAAGGGCAACGTCAACGCGCTGACACCGGCAACAAGGGCAACGTCAACGCGCCGACACCGGCAACGAGGGCAACGTCAACGGTGGAATAGATTGCGCGGATGGCCACACTTGCGTTGTCTCCCGACGAACTGCTCACCACCACGCGCACGGTCCGCAAGCGCCTGGACCTGCATCGCCCGGTCCCGTTGGAGCTCGTCCGCGAATGCCTGGAGGTTGCCCTGCAGGCTCCGTCAGGTTCCAACCGGCAGGGTTGGCAATGGCTGGTGATCACCGACCCGCAGCTACGACGACACATCGGCGAGATCTACCGCGACGCGGTGGCCGAATACCTCGACTCCACTGGATCGGCCGCCAGACTCTTCGCCGACGATCCCGATCGCGCACCGGTGCAGCAGCGGGTCGGCGACAGTGTGGCCTGGCTGGGAGAGCGGATGGGCGAGGTACCCGTGCTCGTGCTGCCCTGCCTGCGAGCCGGGCAAACGCTGCCGCCCGACAACCAAGCCGGGCTCTGGGGCTCGGTCTTGCCGGCGGCCTGGAGTTACTGCCTGGCCGCCCGGGCCCGCGGGCTGGGCACTGCCTGGACGACGCTGCACCTGAGCCGGGAGGCCGAGGTTGCCGAGTTGCTCGGCATTCCCTCCGGTGTGCACCAGGCCGCCCTGATTCCGACGGCGTACTACACCGGGGAGTCGTTCAAACCCGCGCCCAGGCAGGCCCTGGACGCGGTCCTCCACGTCGACGGCTGGTGAGCCGGCTGGTGAGCCGGCTGGTGGGTCGGCTGATGAGCCGCCGGGTGAGTCAGGTGCGCGGGAGCATCGCCTGAACGGCCCAGGCGTTGCCGTCGGGATCGGTGAAGAACAGGAAACGGCCCCACGGCAGATCCTGGATCTCGCCGGCGTCCAGGCCCCGGGATTCGAATTCCTTCTTCGTGGCCTCGATGTCGTCGGTGACGAGCTGCAGTCCCTTGACCGATCCGGGCTCGGCATCGGTGAGGCCCTGCCCGAAGGCGATCGAGCACCCCGAACCGACCGGGGTCATTTGGACGAATCGCAAATTCTCATCCACCCGATGGTCGTGGTCGGCGACGAAGCCCGCCTTGTCCACGTAGAACGCCTTGGCCCGGTCGATGTCGGTCACCGGAATGATGACCAGTTCCAGTCGGAGGTCCATGATCCTTCGTCCCTTCTCGAGGTTCTTGACGAGAGGGACGCTACGAGCTGAACAGGAACAGTTGCTTCCTAATGGACGACTGGTTCAGCGCTTTTGCGGATGTCGGCGACGACCTGGGCGCCGAGGCCCGACAGGGACGTCTCGAACGCCGAGAAGTGATGCGCGCACCACAGGAGCGCGCCGCCGCCCAGCATGACGGTCTCCACCATTGCACGGGCAGAACAGCGGTCGCAGCGGTCCTCGGCGGTCAACTCCCGCGGACGGCGATCAACTTCGACAACCATGATGTGCTCCTTCCGTGCTCCTTGACGTGCCGCCTCGTGGATTGAGACTCGCTCGGTGGCTCGTGATGATGCCGTTCCCATCGGCATCACCCACCCCCACCTGAGCCGTCCCCATCGTCACCGAGCCCGATTACACGGTGGTTACCACGACTTCACAACGGACGACTGTCCCAACCGGCATCACCCGTATCTCTCAAGTTCAAGGAGCGGCTGCCGACCTATCTGATGCGTCAACATCGCCATGGACGGCGACGAGTCAGGCCACGGAGTGGGCAACCCCCCAGTAGTGCCCCATACGTCGTCTAGTCCATAGAGGTCACGTGAACCCCAAGCGGCTGAGTCAGCTCGCGGTGCCCATCGGTGTCGTGGCGATCATCCTGATGATGGTCGTCCCGGTTCCGGCCGGCATCCTCGACTTCCTGATCGCCCTGAACATCACCTCGGCCCTGCTGATCGTGCTGGTCAGCATGTACGTGCAGCGCCCGCTGGACTTCTCCTCCTTCCCGTCCCTGCTGTTGGTCTGCACCCTGTTCCGGCTCGCGCTCAACATCTCTGCCACCCGCAACGTCCTGAGCCACGGGTACGCGGGCAAGGTCATCGAAGCCTTCGGGCACATCGTGATCAGCGGATCACTGGTCATCGGCCTCGTGATCTTCGCGATCCTGCTGGTCATCCAGTTCGTCGTGATCACCAACGGCGCCGGTCGTGTCGCCGAAGTCGGGGCCCGCTTCACCCTCGACGCCATGCCCGGAAAGCAGATGGCGATCGACGCCGACCTCAACGCCGGCCTCATCGACGAGACCGAGGCCCGTCGGCGCCGCTCGGAGGTCACCTCCGAGGCCGACTTCTACGGCTCGATGGACGGCGCTTCGAAGTTCGTCAAGGGCGACGCGATCGCGGCGATCATCATCACGATCATCAACCTGGTCGGCGGCATCGTCATCGGGATCGTGCAGAACCACCTGTCGGTGACCGACGCAATCAGCAAGTACAGCCTGCTCTCGGTCGGTGACGGGCTCGTCAGCCAGATCCCCGCCCTGTTGCTGTCCGTCTCCACCGGTCTCATCGTGACCCGCGCGTCGGACTCCGACGACATGGGCACCGTCGTGGCCGCCCAGCTCGGCAGCCAGAAGAAGGCGCTGCAGATCGCCGGCGGCGCCGCCCTGGCCCTGTGTGCGGTGCCCGGCCTGCCCAAGCTTCCGTTCCTGCTCGTCGGCGGTGGCCTGCTCGTCATAGCTCAACGTCTGCACCCCAAGCAGGGAAAGGACGGTGTGCCGGCCCTGGCCGCCAGCACGGCTCCGGCCGGACCGTCGCCGGACAGCGCCGAGGCGATCATGTCCGAGCTTGCCGTCGATCCGCTCGAACTGTCCCTGTCGGCCGACATGGTCTCCCTGGTGGACGGCCCGGGCGCCGACCTGCTCGACCGGGTGCGCTCGCTACGCCGCAAGCTCGCCCTCGAACTGGGGGTCGTCATGCCTCCGGTCCGAACCCGCGACAACCTGGACCTGCCGATGGCCACCTACGCGATCCTGGTGAACGGGGTCGAGGTCGCCCGCGGGCAGGCGCCGACGGGGACCGTGCTGGCGATCGGGGACGGTCTGGACAACCTGCCCGGTATCGACGGTCAGGAGCCCGTCTTCGGTCTGCGCGGCAAGTGGATCGGCACGGAGCTGCGTGCTCAGGCCGAGCTGCTCGGCGCCACGGTGGTCGACCGATCCTCGGTGATCATCACGCACCTGTCCGAGACGGTGCGCACCCACGCCAGCCGGCTCCTGGGGCGGGAAGAGGTTTCCGCGCTCACTCAGGCCCTCAAGCGCAGCCACCCGGTCGTGGTCGAGGACCTCACGCCGGCGCTGCTCACCCTCGGCGAGGTGCAGCGCGTGCTGCACGCCTTGCTGGAGGAGGGCGTCTCCATTCGCGACCTGGTCCGGATCTTCGAAGCGCTCTCGGTGGCGGCCAAGTCGAGCACCGAGCCGAACCGCCTGGTCGAGGCAGCCCGCCTCGCGCTGGCTCCGTCCATCACCGCCTCGCATCTCTACGACGGGCGACTGCAGGTCCTGACGCTGGAACCACGGCTGCAGCAGAGCCTGCTCGAGTCGGCTCGTCCGATGGAGGGCGGCGTGCAGCTGCTTCCCGGACCGGAACTGGTCGAGTCGCTGCTCAACTCCGTCGTCGCTCAGCAGCAGTCGGCCTCGGAGCGCGGTCTGCGCCCGATCCTGGCCTGCTCGCCGCAGATCCGCCTGCCACTGCGCCGTCTGCTCTCCAGCACTGTGCCGGACCTGGCCGTGCTGTCGTACAACGAAATCTCGTCCAACGCCACAATCGTCGACACGGTAGGGGTGATCAGCGATGTCCGAACCGTTGCTGTCTGAAGGAACCGATCTGGCTCAGATCATTGCTGACATCCGTGCCGAGCACGGGGATGCGGCGACGATCATCTACCACGACTGCGTTCGTCGCGGCGGCGTCGGCGGATTCTTCGCTCGCGAGGTGCACCGGGTCGCCTATCGGATCGCCGCCGACGGAGCGTTCGCGTCGGACTCGGCGACCACCGAGTCCGGCTCGACCGACTTCGCGCCGTCGGAGAACTGGACGACCGACTTCTCCTTGCCCCACTCCCCCGACATGACCGAGGAAACCGCAGCCGTGGATTCGTTCGAAGCTCTGCTTGCCGCCGCCGACGCCGCCGAGAACCAGGTCTCCTCTGGCGGCCACGCGTTCACCGAGAGCAGCCGCGACGAGTTCGCCGCGCTGTTGCGCAGTGCGCTGGCCAACCCGACCTCCCCCGGCGACGCTGCTGACGACGCTGTTGCCCACACCGTCCACGATGGTCAGGACGCTTCCGACTTCGAGCCGGTCACGATCATCAGCGGACGCCAGGTGGCGCCGTTCATTCCGCCGGCCATCGACCGCAACACGGCGTCGCTCGTCACGACGACACATCCGGTCGCGCCGGCAGCACAGCCGGTCGCGTCGGCAGCGGCCATCGCCGCCGCGTCCTCCGGCCGTCACCGCGCTGCCCACCAGGCCGAGAACGAGAACGTGCAGGACACCGAAACCGGCCAGCCGCAGGCGGAGCACACCGCGACCCCGCGCGTGCGTCTCGCCTCGGTCCCGGCACCGCTGGCCAGCGTCACCGAACTGGTCTCCGAGACGGACAAGGGTCGTCGTCAGGTCCTCGCCCAGCTCGCCGAGCTCGGCGTCCCCGCCGATATCGCGGACGAGGTCCCGGGTAACCACATCTACGAAGCCGTCCAGAACCTGCTCGGCCTCATCCCCGCCGCGCCGAGCCTGCCCCGCAGGGCCGGAGACGTGATCGCGATCGTGGGCGAGCTGACGCCTGCCCTGCGCACCGCGGCCGCAGTCGCGGCGCAGCTGCGCATCCCCGAAAGCTCGATCCTGATCGGCGGCCTTGCGGGCCACCCGGCAGCGGCGCTGTTCGAGGCGACCGAGGAGTCCCGGGCTCGCCTGATCAGCGGTGTGGGTCAGGCACGGGTACTGCGTTCAGAACTCCGCACCCGCGACGTCGCGTCCGTGGTCGTGGTGGCCACCGACACTGTCGAGCTCGAACCGGACGACCCGTGGGCAGCCGAGATGCTCGAAGCACTCCAGCCGACCACCTCGTGGCTCGTGCTCGACAGCAACGCCAAGGTCGGCGACGCCCAGGCCGAGCTGCTGCGCCTCGGCGGAATCGACAGCGTCGCGCTGTACTCCGCGCGGGCCAGCAAGAGCCCGGCCAGCGCCTTTGCCCTGGGGTTGCCCGTCACGATGATCGACGGTCGCACCGCCAATGCCGGCGCGTGGGCGAGCATGATGTTCGCGGCGTTGCCGCAGCTGAGCGCGGGCTCGGACACGGGCCAGTCGGCGGTATCCGACTCGGCCACGCCGGGAGCGAGTTCGTCCCCGGCACCATCGGCTGGGCGACGCGCCGCCGCGCACGGCTCGCACTGACCACGCTGACCTGATCAAGAAGGAGGCTTCGCCGTGTTCCGTCCGTCTGTTCTCGTGCTCGCCGCGCTGCTGACCTCGCCGGCGATCTATTCCGCCTTCGTCACCGGCAGCATGTCGGTCTCCACCGCGCTCGTCAGATTTCTCATCGCACTGCCCGTCTCGGCGATCATGGTCGTCGGATTCAACGGCATGACCTCGGCCTACCAGCAGCAGGCCAAGCGGGCGCGGCTGCAGAAAGCCATCGACGGTCGCGCCAACGCGGATTCCTCGACCCGCGCCTGATGCCCTGAACGATTCAAGACTGATTCCTGCGTGCCGATGGGGTGGGTGAACACCGCCACGACATCGACGGAGGAAACCGGTGCGCGACACAGAGGCCGAAGCGCCCAAGGACGGGGCGACGTCGACACAACGCGGCGCTTCCGTGCCCTGGACCGTTCTCGGCACGCTCCTGATCGTGGGGCTCGAACTCGCGCTGCTCACCGCCGTCTACTTCCGTGGCGCTCCAACGCGAACCGAGCGGCTCGCTGTCGCCGCCGTCGCCGGTACGGCGCGAGCCGCCGCTCCCGGCAACAGCAGCGCTGCGGCCGCTCAGTACACCCTTGCTCACCTGTCGGACCTGTCGGCCGCCGGCGTTCCTTCGGGCACAGTGACGACGCTGCGTCGCGAGGCAGAGGCGCTCGCCGCCGATCCGGGTTCGCCCACCGCGCTGGCCGGGTTGCGCGACACGGTCGCCGCCCGCGAAAACCTGCTGCGCGCTCGGCAACACCGCCAGGACAGCGAGGCCGTGTTCGTCTATCTCGCCCTGCTCGTCGGGGCCTCGCTGGGCTGGATGGTCTGGTTTCGCAAGCTCGTCTCGCGCCACCGCGCCCTCCAGCGGCAGGTGACCGAACAACAGGCCCAGGCCATCGGCGAACAGCGACTGGCCGCCCTCGTTCGCAACGCCGCCGATGTGATGGCCGTCTGCGACGCCGATTCCACGATCACCTTTCTGACGCCGTCCGTGCGGGCCGTGCTGGGACACGAGGCCGAGCAGCTCGTCGGCCGGCCGTACACCGCGCTCGTCCACCCGGCCGACCTTCCCTTGTTCACCCATCATCTGAGCACGCAACGGGTCGGTGAGGACCAGCCGTTGCGGCTCCGGATGCACCACGCCGACGGCCGGGAACTGATCGTCGAGGGCAGCTTGTCCAACCTGCTCGCCGACGCGTCGGTGTCGGGCATCGTGATCACCATTCGCGATGTCACCGCGCGTGTGCAGCTGGAGGAACGCCTTACCCATCAAGCTTTCCACGACCCGCTGACCGGCCTGGCCAACCGCCAGCTGTTCGGCGACCGCCTCGACCACGCCCTCACTCCGGGCGTCACGGTGGCGGCGAGCCACGTCGTGTTGTTCTGCGATCTCGACGACTTCAAACTCGTCAACGACAGCCTCGGACACGGCTCCGGCGACGAGGTTCTGGCCGTGATCGCCGAACGAATGCGTGCCACCGTCGGCGCTCGGGACACCGTCGCTCGTCTGGGCGGCGACGAGTTCGCGGTGCTCATGGAGGGTGCCACCCTCATCGAGGCACAGCTGATGGCCGAGCGTCTGCTGGGCTCGTTCAGCGAACCGATCGTGCTCGAGGGGCGCCCGCTGACGGTGCGGGCCAGCATCGGCCTGGCGCCGGCGGTGCCCGGTGAGCTGACAGGCGAGGAGGTGCTGCGCAACGCCGATGTTGCGATGTATCTGGCCAAGGACCGCGGCAAGTCCGCCACCGCGGTGTACGAGCCCAGGTTGCACGAGGAGTCGCTGCGTCGCCTGCAGTTGCGTGCGGATCTGCAGAAGGCGGTTCGCCGGGACGAGTTGGTGCTGCACTTCCAGCCGACCGTGGATCTGAACACCCGCCAGGTCGTCGGCTTCGAAGCTCTCGTGCGCTGGCAGCATCCCGAGCAGGGGCTGCTCGGGCCGGTGCTGTTCATCCCGATCGCCGAGGAGTCCGGTCTCATCGTGCCGCTGGGCAGCTGGGTGCTGCGCAACGCGTGCGTCGCCGCCGCGAGTATGCAGAGCGACGCCCACACGCCGACGATGTCGGTGAACGTCTCGTCCCAGCAGCTCGATCAGTCTGGTTTCGTCGAGGAGGTGACGCGGGTCTTGGCCGAAACCGGCCTGCCCCCGCACCGCCTGTGCCTGGAGATCACCGAGTCGGTGGTGCTCAACGATCTGGACCGCGTTCGCGCCGTGCTGTCGCAGTTGCGCGCGCTCGGGATCCGCATCGCAATCGACGACTTCGGCACCGGATACAGCTCGCTGGCGTACCTTTCGAACCTGCCGGTGGACGTGCTCAAGGTCGACAAGTCGTTCGTGGACCGCATCGTGTCCGACGAGCAGAGTGGCTCGCTCACCCGCGCGATCATCGCGATGAGCGGCGCGATGAAGCTGGCCACGGTCGCCGAGGGTGTCGAGCACGACGACCAGGCGAGCTGGCTGGAGTTGGCCGCGTGCTCGTACGGGCAGGGCTACCTGTGGTCCAAGCCGGTGCCCTACGAACGAGCCACCGAATTGCTGGCCGAGCTGTCGGTATCGCGAATTCGCCCCGGACGTAGCGACGTCGCGGGACGCATCAACTCCGGGGGCGCTCAAGACATGCAAGCGGCGGGCTGATCTTCTCGAACGCAACCTGCAGTCGGCGGTCGGCGGTCGGCGGTCGGCGGTCGGCGGTCGGCGGTCGGCGGCTACAGCGCCATGAACAGTAGTCCGGGGGGACATCCGAGGGCCCTCTCGATCGCGGCTGCCGTGGCCGCTGAGCAACTCACCCGTCGGCCGGTGATCAAGTGGTTCACGGTGGCATGGCCGAGCCCGGCCTGCGCGGCGAAGGCACGCTCGGACATGCCGAGCAGCCGTATGTAGTCGGCGAGTACGTCGCGGCTGCGCAGTCGCATCAGCCACGCCCAAGGTTCATGATCGTCACGTTCATCACGCGATGAAGGCTAGCTGAAACGCAGATCATCTGTTCAGACAATCGACAATCTGTGGATAACCGACCGCGCACCGCTCCGGTCACGCGCCACGCCACCGGCAGCTCGCCCGACCACCACCGCTGCGATCGATCGATGACTGCGCATTGTCTGCATGGCCGGATTGCAGAAATCCGCCCGTTTGCCGGGTGGAACGAGGTCGGTGGCCGCTAATGTCTACACGGTGACTGCCCTATCGGACCTGCTGAAGTCCTCCAACACCGGCGGCGTGAGCGCGCGCTCGGTGTCCCGGAAAGCCCAGTCGCTCGGGTTCACCCTCAACCACGACACGGCGGCTCGCTACCTGCGCGGTGATCATGGACGTCCCGATGAGCCGACGCTGCAGGCGTTCTCCGCCGCGTTGGAGATCCCGCTGACGAGATTGCGTGAAGCCGCCGGGCTACCTTCGGAGCAGACCGCGCCCTACGTGCCGCCGACCGAAGCCAGCCGGCTGAACCGGCGCCAGCGCAAGGCCGTCGACGAGATCATCCGGGCGATGCTCGAGCCGGCCGAATCCGCGGGAGTCCGCACGAGCACTGGCGCTGACGGCACCGCGAGCCCGCTCGGCACGGTCAGCCAGTTCCCGTCGGCAGCCTCGAGTACCGCGGAAAGGCGCGCGGCCGCCCGTCGTGGAAAGGGCGAAAAGCCCACTCGCTGACGCTTGTCCACAGCCCCGATCCGGATCGTCAGACCCCCCAGGCACCATCTCGCGCATGACGAACGCGCCCACCTATGACCCCTGGCAGGATCTGGCCCGCAACTGGCCCGGCGTTGAGGCCCTGATCGAACCGCTGGAGGACGATCTCCTCGGTGAGATCAGGGAATTCCGCGACGGCCGCTTGCAGATCACGCTCCGCGCGAACACCACTTCTGGGCAACGGCGTTGCACCCTGGCCCACGAGATCGTGCACCTCGAACGCGGCCTGGACGACTGCGGCCCGTGGCAGTCCAGGGAGGAGTCGGCCGTCCACGAAGAGGTGGCGAGGCGCCTCATCGGGCTGAATGCCCTCATCGATGCCGCCCGTTACACCGGCGACGATCACGCCGCCCTGGCCGCCGCCCTCGACGTCGATCAGGAGACCCTGCAGCTCCGACTCGGGCTCTTGACGTCCGCCGAACGCCGCCGACTACGCCGCCTTACAGCACACGCCGGCGGCCATTCGTCCGAGACGTAAAGGCACGACACGTGCGCCGCCGGTCCGCTGCTTTGGGCTCGCCGCCCGCCGGCTCGCCATCCGTTCCTTCCGCCGACGTTATCCACAGATTTCAGGCTTCGGCCTCGAACTCCTCCGAAGTCGGGCTATTGTGGCTTCGTCCGATGTCATATCAGAAAGTAGACAGGTTTGTTCCACCAGCTGCCACGTCGGCCTGCTGCTGCTGCAGCAGCAGCTCGTCGTCGTCGAAGCCGCGGCGGAACTGACGATGTCGCCTGCCTCGACCGATTGTCCCCGGTGCTAAGGCCGGGAACCCGGTTAATCGAGCTGGCCGGCGCTCTTCATGTCTATGACGGGCGCCGGCTGGTCTCGCTGGCCACCGGGCAAACATTGCGGACGGCAATCTCAGAAGTGTTGACTCAGGGTGCCGAACCTGGGGCTGACCCCTCGGTTCAACTCAGTGTTCAAGCCAGAACCGCCTCCACGACCAACGGGCTGAGCCAGAGCGACGAGATTCAGGACACCGTCGAACTAATCTGCTCTGTCGACGGGCGAACCCCCCGAGGTGTAGTGCGAGAACGATTGGAAAACGATCTTGTCAACGGTGTGTGCTGGACCGGAGCCACACTGATATCGCGCTCTCTCGTGCCCTCCACAATGGCGCACCTGCTCTACAACTACGTCGCTTACACCGTTGGACCAGTCTCAGCGCCTTCGCCTCCGACTCCTCGTGCTCGCTTGGTACACCGATGAACGGCCCGGATCTTCCGCTGCAGCTATCGGACGTGTGCAAGACCATCGCCGGACGAGCGGTTCTGGCCGGAGTGGATCTCGCATGCGCCCCCGGATCCGTCACCGCCCTCCTAGGCCCCAACGGAGCAGGCAAGACCACCATGGTGAACATCGCGGCAGGTCTTCGCCGGCCCGACTCCGGCACCGCCCGACTCTTTGGTCTCCCACCGGCTGGCGCCGCGGCACGAACGCGATTCAGCCTCGTCCCTCAGGACATCAGCTTTCCTGGGCCGGTGACGGTGCGCCAGTGTGTCGATCTGGTCGAGGGCCAGCGGCCGCCCAGCGACCTCGTTCCCGACCGCATCGAACTGTGCGACGAACTCGGTCTGTCGAGCGTGCTGAACCGATCCGTTGGCGCGCTGAGCGGCGGGCAACGGCGGCGCCTGGCGGTAGTCCTCGGCCTGGTTCGCGCGCCGGGCCTACTCCTCCTGGACGAAGCTACGAGCAACCTGGACGAGGCCGGCCGAGCCATCGTGTGGCGGCTGGTGTCGGACTACAGTCGCCGCGGCGGGGCCGTCCTGGTTACCACGCACATCCTGTCCGACCTCGAGTCCGTCGCGGACCGGGTCATCGGGATGTCCTCGGGACGGGTGGTCCGCGAGGGCAGTCTGGCCGAGATCCGGGATTCCCTCGGCGGACGCACTGTCGAGGTTCGGGTGCCTGCTGTTAAGGCGGTCGCGATCACCTCGGCGGCGGCTCGATCGGGCGTCGGCTTGTCCGTCAGTACCGACACCAGCTATCCGTCGCACACCACGTTGCGCTGGCGCACCGCGGATCCACTGCGGCTGCTCGCCCACATCGCGTCGAGCGACCCCACCATCACCGACGTCAACGTAGTTGCGACCCCACTGTCTGAGCTGCTGTCGGAGCTGGAGAAGTGAGCGTGAACCGCATCTGGCTGAATGCCCATGTCCAAGCGGCCGAACTCATTCGCTACCCGTCATTCACGGTGCCCTCCGCGGGATTGCCGGTCATCTCCTACCTGATCTTTGGGCTGCCGCAGGTGCATCGGGACGTCCACGCGGCCAACGGGATCCTGCTCGCCTTCGCAGCCTTCGCCGTGTTGGGAATCGCGATGTTCCAGTTCGGCGTGGGAATTGCGGCCGACCGGGCATCGGCCTGGGAGCGCTACCTCCGGACACTTCACGCAGGGCCGGGCGAGCGCTTTGCTGCCCGCACGCTTGTGGCGTTGGCGTTCTCCGTACTCTGCCTGACCCCGCTCGTGCTGCTGGCATGGCTGGTGAGCCCGGTGAATATGACTATCGCCGAACAGGCCCGCGGCCTGCTGGCCATTCTGCTCGGCAGCGTCCCGCTGGCGCTGTTCGGAATCATGCTCGGATACCTGCTCAGCGAGCGCGCCGCGCTGCCGGTGACCAACCTGGTCTTCCTGCCGTTGTCGTACGCCGGCGGCCTTTTCGGCGTGACCGGCAGCCAGCTCCCCAGCCTCGCGCGGCGCATCTCACCGTGGCTACCAACGCGGCAATGGAGTGACATCGTGACCGGGTTCGGCCTGTCTGGGCAGCTTCCCGTCAGACAGGTCATCGCCCTCACGGCGTACGGCGCGGGCTTCGCCGCGGTTTCGATCTGGGCGTACCGGCGCGACGAAACCCGTCAATACCGATGACTCCGCGGGCCAAGCCACGGGCGATCTGGGGACATCAGCCAGGCAGCTCCACATCACCGCGGCAACCGGGGGGACGCCCGAACTAGTCGGCCACTGCGGAAACGCGCACCCCGCGCGACTCCAGCTCGGCCCGGCCGCCATCCTCGGCAGTCAGCACCCAGACGCCGTCCGGCAGCAGCGCGATCGTGTGCTCCCAATGCGCGGCCCACGAGCCGTCCACCGTGACAACGGTCCAGTCGTCGTCCAGTTCGCGAGTCGACGCCGAGCCGAGCGTGATCATCGGCTCCACCGCCAGGCACATGCCGGGAACCAGATCGGGACCGCGTCCCGGCTTGCCATAGTTGAGCAGGTGCGGCTCCATGTGCATCGAGGTGCCGATGCCGTGTCCGCCGTAGTTCTCCACGATGCCGTAGGAGCCGGAGTGGCGGACGGAGGACTCCACCGCCGCCGAGATGTCGCTCAGCCGACGTCCCACGGCGGCGGCCGCAATACCGTCCCACAACGCCTTCCGGCAGGCCTCCGACAGCTCCGCAACCTTCGGATCGACGCTCGTTCCGACACCGACCGACACCGCGGCGTCGCCGTGCCAGCCGGCCAGGATGGCACCGTAATCGATCGAGATCAGGTCTCCCTCATTGAGCACGTCCGCCGCGCTCGGGATGCCGTGCACGACCGCTGCGTTGCGGGAGGAACAGATGACGGCCGGAAACGGCGGATATGCGTAGCCCAAGAAGGACGACACCGCACCGTGGCGGTCGATGACCTCACGCCCGACTCGATCCAAGTCGGCCGTACTGGCTCCCGGAACCGCCGCGGCGGCCATGGCGGCAAGTCCCTCCGCAACGACCAAACCGGCAGCCCGCATGAGCCGGATCTCGTTGATCGATTTGATCTCGATGCTGGGCTGGCGGCGGCGCATGAACATTCTCAGACGCGGGTCAGGACGCTGCTTCGGCGGCAGCCGCGGTCAGGACCCGGATCGCGCGCTCGGTGACGTCCTCGACGGTGCCGATCGCGTCGACGACGACGAGCTGAGATCGGTTGGTGTAGAACTCGATGAGCGGCGAGGTCTGCTCGGCGTAGACGTCCAGCCGGTGGCGTACGGTCTCGGCCTGGTCATCGTCGCGCTGGTACAGCTCGCCACCGCACTTGTCGCACACCCCGTCAGCCTGGGTGGAGTCGTACTCGACGTGCCAGATGTGGCCGCACTTGCGGCACGTGCGCCGACCCGACAGCCGCCGGACAACCTCTTCGTTGTCGACCTGCAGCTCCAGGACCACGTCCAGCGACGTGCCGAGGTCCCCGAGGATCGAGTCGAGTTCGTAGGCCTGAGCGACGTTTCGGGGAAATCCGTCGAGCAGGAAACCTGCGGCCGCGTCCGGCTCGCCGAGGCGATCGCGGACCATCGCGATGGTCACCTTGTCTGGGACCAGGTCCCCGGCATCCATGTACTGCTTGGCGAGCTTGCCCAGCTCGGTCCCGCCGGAGACGTTCGCACGAAAGATGTCGCCGGTGGAGATCTTCGGGATCGTGAACCGGTCCGCGATGAATTCAGCCTGCGTACCCTTGCCCGCTCCGGGCGGGCCGACGAGAACAAGACGCATTAACGCAGGAACCCTTCGTAGTTGCGCTGCATGAGCTGACTCTCGATCTGCTTGACGGTGTCAAGCCCGACGCCAACCATGATCAGCACGGCCGTCCCCCCGAAGGGGAAGTTCTGGTTGTTCCCTCCGGTCATCGAGAAGAAGAAGTTCGGCAGTACCGCCACAATGCCCAGGTACAACGCTCCTGGCAACGTGATCCGTGACAACACGTACTGCAGGTACTCGGCGGTCGGGCGTCCGGGGCGGATGCCCGGGATGAACCCGCCGTACTTCTTCATGTCGTCGGCGCGTTCTTCGGGGTTGAAGGTGATGCCCACGTAGAAGTAGGTGAAGAAGATGATCAGCAGGAAGTACACGCTGATGTGCACCCAGTCCTGCTGGTTGATCAAGTGGTTGTTCACCCACAGCGCGAGCCCGGACGTGGAGTTCGAGTTGAACTGCAGGAGGAGCTGCGGGATGTAGAGCAGGGACGAGGCGAAGATGACCGGGATGACACCGGCCATGTTTACCTTGAGCGGCAGGTAGGTCGACGTCCCGCCGTACATTCGGCGCCCGATCTGGCGCTTGGTGTACTGCACGGGAATTCGTCGCTGAGCCTGCTCGACGAACACCACGGCAGCGATGATCGCCAGCCCCAGCAGGATGATCAGGGTGAAGACGAAGCCGCCCGAGTTCTTGAGGATCGTGTTGCCCTCGTTCGGGATACGGGCGGCGATCGAGGTGAACATCAGGATCGACATGCCGTTTCCGACACCACGGTCGGTCACCAGCTCGCCGAGCCACATGACCACGGCCGTTCCGGCGGTCATCGTGATGACCATGACGGCCAGGGCGAAGATGTCGTTGTTCTTGTACAGGGGGTTGCAGTTGGTCGTGCCCTGGAACAACTGCCCGTTTCGAGCCAGCGCCACGAAGCCGGCTGACTGCAGGATCGCCAGCCCGATCGTCAGGTACCGGCTGTACTGGGTCAGCTTGTTCTGACCGGACTGCCCTTCCTTCTTCAGCGTCTCGAACCGCGGGATCACCACGACCAGAAGCTGGATGATGATGCTCGCGGTGATGTAGGGCATGATGCCCAGCGCGAAGACGGACAGCTTGAGCAGCGCCCCGCCGGAGAAGAGGTTGATCAGCGCGTAGGTCGTCTGACTGCTGCCGTTGGCGGCCTGGCTGATGCAGTCCCGGATGGCGGCCGAGTTGGTGTTCGGCGTGGGTACCGAAGCACCGAGGCGGTACAGCACGACCATGGCCAGCGTGAAGAGCAACTTCTTCCGCAGGTCGGGCGTCCGGAAAGCAGACGCGAATGCGGTGAGCACAAATCCTCCTGCGCGGGCTGGTCGTCTCAGAGCGGTCGTTGGTCCGAACCGAGAGGGTCTTACTCGGGTGGGGCAGAGGTCGACACGGGGTTGTGGAAAACTCCGTGCCACCGTGGGCGAGCCTAACAGTCGCGCGGAATTTCCGAACTTCGTCTAGACCCGATCACGGATATGCAGCGGGCCGGACAGTCTCCTGTCCGGCCCTGCGCATGTGCAATTGTCCCGGTGTTACAGGGCGGTGACGCTACCGCCGGCGGCCGCGATCTTCTCAGCCGCACTGGCCGAGAACGCATTCGCCGTGACATCCAGCTTTACGCCGCCCAGGTCGCCGGTGCCGAGCACCTTGACCGGGCTGCCGTCACGCACTGCTCCCGCCGCGACCAGGTCGTCGACGTTGACAGCGCCACCGGCCGGGAACAGCTCGGCCAGCTTGGCCACGTTCACGACCTGGAACTCGACCCGGAACGCGTTGCGGAAGCCCTTGAGCTTCGGCAGCCGCATGTGGATCGGCATCTGGCCACCTTCGAAGCCGGCAGGCACCTGGTACCGGGCCTTGGAGCCCTTGGTACCACGACCGGCCGTCTTGCCCTTGGAGCCCTCGCCACGACCAACACGGGTCTTGGCGGTCTTGGAGCCCGGGGCAGGCTTGAGGTGGTGAACCTTCAGAGGTCCGTTCGCCATGTCTTACTCAACCTCCTCGACCGTGACCAGGTGGGTCACGGTCTGGACCATGCCACGGATCTCCGGGCGGTCCTCCTTGACGACAACGTCGCGTACCCGCTTCAGGCCTAGGCTGCGCAGCGTCTGACGCTGGTTGTCCTTGGACCCGATCTCGGAACGGATCTGGGTGACCTTCAATCGCGCCACGTCACGCCCCCTGGCCCGCGCGGGCCCGGAGCAGACCGCCCGGAGCCACATCCTCCAGCGGCAGACCGCGGCGAGCCGCGACCTCCTCCGGACGGACGAGCTGCTTGAGGGCATCTACCGTGGCGTGCACGATATTGATCGGGTTGTCCGAGCCGAGTGACTTGGACAGGATGTCGTGGATACCGGCGCACTCCAGAACGGCGCGCACCGGACCACCGGCGATGACGCCGGTACCCGGGCTGGCCGGCTTAAGCAGAACGACGCCGGCTGCCTTCTCACCCTGCACCGGGTGCGGGATGGTCTGGGCGATGCGAGGAACCTTGAAGAAGTTCTTCTTGGCCTCTTCGACGCCCTTGGCGATGGCGGCCGGAACTTCCTTGGCCTTGCCGTAGCCGACACCGACCGTGCCGTCGCCGTCGCCCACCACGACCAGCGCGGTGAAGCTGAAGCGGCGACCACCCTTGACGACCTTGGCCACACGGTTGATGGTGACCACGCGCTCGAGATGCGGGTTCTTCTCCGCTGAGGCACCCCGGTCGCGTCCGCCACCGTCGCGACGGTCGCGACGGTCGTTACCGCCGCGCTCGCCGCCACCGCGCTCGTTGCCACCCGTGCCGCCGGTGCCGCCGGTACGAGGACCGCGCTGCGTTCCCTGACTTGCGGAAGCCATCAGGCGTTCCCCTCACTCATATCGAAAATCTTGCGCATTAGAACTCCAGTCCCGCTTCACGGGCGGCGTCGGCGAACGCGGCGATCCGGCCCGTGTAGGTCGCACCGCCCCGGTCGAAGACGACCTGGGTGACGCCGGCGGCCTTGGCGGCCTCGGCGAGCTGAGCACCGATCTGCTTGGCCTGGGCGGTCTTGTCCCCGCTGGAGGCGTCCAGCTTGAACGTCGAGGCCGAGGCGAGGGTGATGCCCTTGCTGTCGTCGACGACCTGAACGAACAGGTGCCGCGACGAGCGGTTGACGACCAGCCGCGGCCGAGCGGCGGTGCCGACGACCTTCTTGCGGAGCCGGAAGTGACGACGCGCCTTACCCGTACGCCGGCCGGCGGAAATGCCGGCCGAGCGGCGAGCGCGCTTGACGATGATGGAGGCTCCCATGACTACTTACCCGTCTTTCCGGCCTTGCGGCGGATGACTTCACCCTGGTACCGCACGCCCTTGCCCTTGTACGGGTCAGGCTTGCGCAGCTTGCGGATGTTCGCGGCCACCTCGCCGACCTTCTGCTTGTCGATGCCCTCGACCGAGAAACGCGTCGGGGTCTCGACCTTGAACGAGATGCCGTCGGGCGCCGGGATGATCACCGGGTGGCTGAAGCCCAGGGCGAACTCGAGGTCCGAACCCTTGGCGACCACGCGATAACCAGTGCCGACGATCTCGAGGTTCTTGATGTAGCCCGCGGTCACACCGGTCACCATGTTGGCGATCAGGGTGCGCGACAGGCCGTGCAGCGACTTCGACACCCGCTCGTCATCGGGACGGGCGACCTGAAGGGTGCCCTCCTCCTGAGCGACGGTGATCGGCTCGGCCACGACGTGGGTCAGGCTGCCCTTGGGGCCCTTGACCGTCACCGTCTGACCGTCGATCGTCACGTCGACACCGCTGGGGACCGGGATCGGCAGCTTGCCAATACGAGACATTGCGTGCCCTCCCTTACCAGACGTAGGCGAGGACTTCCCCGCCTACTCCACGCTTGGCGGCCTGCCGGTCGGTAACCAGACCGGACGAGGACGAGATGATGGCGATACCGAGGCCACCGAGTACACGGGGCAGACCGGTCGACTTGGCGTAGACCCGCAAGCCGGGCTTGGACACGCGCCGGACACCGGCGATGCTGCGCTCACGGTTGGGGCCGTACTTCAGGTTCAGGGTCAGGACCTTGCCGGGAGCGTCACCCTCGGTGTCGGCGACCGCGAAGTCGGCGATGTAACCCTCCTGCTGGAGGATCTCGGCGATGTGCGCCTTGAGCTTGCTGTGTGGCATCGACACGGTGTCGTGGAATGCCGAGTTCGCATTACGCAGACGAGTCAGCATGTCTGCGATCGGATCTGTCATCGTCATGTGACGGCTACTACCTCTCTCGGGACGGTTCCTCAGCCCGGTACACCGGAGTGGGGCCTATCTCGAAGCAATGGACAACCAGACAAGTCTGCCTGATCGGGTGCTCGATTATGAAATCGCAGGACTTTCGAGCGGGTGGAGCCACCTGCGAAGTACGGCTATCTGCGAACTACCAGGACGACTTGGTCACGCCGGGCAGCTCGCCCGCGTGCGCCATCTCGCGCAAGCAGATCCGGCACAGGCCGAACTTCTTGTAGACCGAATGCGCGCGGCCGCAGCGCTGGCAACGGGTGTAACCCCGCACCGCGAACTTCGGCTTGGCGGCCGCCTTGATCTTGAGGGACGTCTTGGCCATGGCTTAGTTCTCCTTGAACGGGAAGCCGAGCTGCCGGAGCAGCGCGCGACCCTCGTCGTCGGTCTTGGCGGTGGTGACGACCGTGATGTCCATGCCGCGCTGGCGGTCGATGGTGTCCGGGTCGATCTCGTGGAACATCGACTGCTCGGTGAGCCCGAAGGTGTAGTTGCCGTTACCGTCGAACTGCTTGGGCGACAGCCCGCGGAAGTCACGGATGCGGGGAAGGGCCAGGCTGAGCAGCCGGTCCAGGAACTCCCACATCCGGTCGCCGCGAAGTGTGACCTTGGCGCCGATCGGCATGCCTTCACGCAGCTTGAACTGGGCGATCGAGATGCGGGCCTTCTGTACCAGCGGCTTCTGGCCGGTGATCAGGGTCAGGTCACGAACCGCGCCGTCCATCAGCTTGGCGTCCTTGGCCGCCTGGCCGACGCCCATGTTCACGACGATCTTGACGACGCCGGGAACCTGCATGGGGTTGGAGTAGGAGAACTCGCTCTGCAGCGCAGGCACGATTTCCTCGCGGTAGCGCAGCTTGAGCCGCGGCGCGGGGACGGCCGTCTGGGTGTCAGTCATGGCTTACAGGTCCTTTCCGGTGGCGCGCGAAACGCGGACGTTGCGCCCGGTCTCCTCGTCACGCCGGTAGCCGACCCGTACGGCCTTGCCGTCCTCGACCACCATCACGTTGCTTACGTCGATCTTGGCTTCCTGGTGCACGATGCCGCCGGTCTGCGCGCCGCGGGCGTTGGCCGATACCGGGGTGTGCTTGGTGACGCGGTTGATGCCCTCGACGAGAACCTTGTTCTCGGTCGGGTAGGAAGCGATGACCTTGCCGGTCTTGCCGCGGTCCTTGCCAGCGATGACGACGACCTCGTCGCCCTTCTTAATCTTCATCGGTTAGAGCACCTCCGGTGCCAGCGAGATGATCTTCATGAACTTCTTGTCGCGCAGTTCGCGGCCGACCGGGCCGAAGATACGAGTGCCTCGCGGCTCACCATCGGCCTTGATCAGCACGGCGGCGTTCTCGTCGAACTTGATGTAGGAGCCGTCGGCACGCCGGCGCTCCTTGACGGTCCGGACGATGACGGCCTTGACCACATCGCCCTTCTTGACGCCCGCACCTGGCAGGGCATCCTTCACGGTGGCGACGATGATGTCGCCGATACCGGCATAACGGCGACCCGAGCCGCCCAGCACGCGGATGCACAAGATTTCCTTGGCCCCGGTGTTGTCGGCGACGCGCAGTCGCGACTCCTGCTGAATCACAGCCGAACTCCCAATTCATTCTCAGTCTTCCCGCCCCGGCTGGAGGCGTTCGGACGCGGTTGGCTAACCGGGCTCTCACGGCGAGCCCTTACTGTGCCGCCGTTGGCCGCCACCGACCCGTTCGAGCCGGACGGCGATCAACGAAAGTGCTTGTTTACTTGGCCTTCTCGAGGATCTCGACCACGCGCCAGCGCTTGCTGGCCGAGAGCGGACGGGTCTCCATCAGCAGAACCCGGTCACCGACACCAGCGGTGTTGGCCTCGTCGTGCGCCTTGAGCTTGTTCGTGCGGCGGATGACCTTGCCGTACAGAGGGTGCTTGACGCGGTCCTCGACGGCGACCACAACGGTCTTGTCCATCTTGTCACTGACCACCAGGCCCTCACGAACCTTGCGGTCAGAGTTCCGGGCGGCGGTGTCGTTCTGTGCGGACGTCATGCCGCGCCTCCTTCAGGAGCGACCGACAGACCGAGCTCACGCTCGCGCAGGATCGTGTAGATCCGGGCGATCTCGTGGCGGACAGTCCGCAGTCGCCGGTTGTTGTCGAGCTGACCGGTGGCCATCTGGAAGCGCAGGTTGAAAAGCTCTTCCTTGGACTCACGCAGCCGACTCTGCAGTTCTTCGTCGTGGAGTTCGCGCAACTCGTTCGATTCAGGCGTGCTCATCAGATGTCACCAACTTCCCGCTTCACGATGCGGCACTTCATCGGCAGTTTGTGGATGGCCCGGGTCAACGCTTCGCGCGCGACGACCTCGTTCGGGAACGAGAGCTCGAAGAGCACCCGTCCCGGCTTGACGTTGGCGACCCACCACTCCGGCGAACCCTTACCGGAACCCATGCGGGTCTCGGCCGGCTTCTTGGTCAGCGGGCGGTCCGGGTAGATGTTGATCCAGACCTTGCCACCACGGCGGATTCGCCGGTTGATGGCAATACGTGCCGACTCGATCTGACGGTTGGTGACGTAGGCCGGCTCCAGTGCCTGGATGCCGTACTCGCCGAAGGTCACTCGGGTACCACCCTTGGCCGCACCAGTGCGGTCGGGGTGATGCTGCTTGCGGTGCTTGACCCGCCGAGGAATGAGCATGGATCAGCTCTCCGTGGTTTCGGTGGCCACCGGAGCAGATGCTTCCGGGGCCGGGGCTGCTGGGACGTCGGCCACCGGGGCCTCGGTTGCGGTATCGGCAGCGTCGTCGACCGGCGCGGCGCTGGGCGCCTCGGCGGTGACATCGACCGGAGCGGCGACTGGCGCCGTCACGGTTGCTTCGACCGGCGCCGACACGGCTGCTTCGACCGGAGCTTCGACCGGAGCTTCGACCGGAGCCGTGCTGGTCCCGGCGTCGGCCGCGCGGCCGGCTTCAGTTGATACACCCGTGGTGCCCTGAGCACCAGAACGGCGCGGACGCGAGGACGCCGGACGATCACGACGCTGACGCAGCGCCTCGGCGGCCACCGCAGCCTCGCGCTCGGCGCGCGAACCGGTCGGGACCTCGCCCTTGTAGATCCACACCTTCACGCCGATGCGGCCGAAGGTCGTACGGGCCTCGTAGAAGCCGTAGTCGATGTTGGCGCGCAGGGTGTGCAGCGGCACGCGGCCCTCGCGGTAGAACTCCGACCGGCTCATCTCAGCGCCACCGAGGCGACCGGAACACTGCACCCGGATGCCCTTGACGCCCGGAGACTTCAGCGTCGACTGCATGCTCTTACGCATCGCACGACGGAAGCTGACCCGGTTCGACAGCTGCTCGGCCACACCCTGAGCGACCAGCTGGGCGTCGGCCTCGGGGTTCTTCACCTCGAGGATGTTCAGCTGAACCTGCTTGCCGGTCAGCTTCTCCAGTTCGCCACGGATGCGGTCGGCCTCGGCGCCGCGGCGACCGATGACGATGCCGGGACGCGCGGTGTGGATGTCGACGCGGACCCGGTCACGGGTGCGCTCGATCTCCACCTTCGCGATGCCGGCCCGCTCCATGCCGGTCGACATCAGGCGACGGATGGCAACGTCTTCCTTGACGTACTCGGCGTAGTTCTTGTCGGCGAACCAACGGCTCTTCCAGTCGGTGGTGATACCGAGGCGGAACCCGTTCGGGTTGACTTTCTGCCCCATTAGCGGGTGCTCCTCTTCTTCGCGCCACCCTTGCGGGCAGCCCTGTCTACGCTCTCGACCTCGATGGTGATGTGGCTCGTGCGCTTGCGGATGCGGAACGCCCGACCCTGCGCTCGGGGCTGGAAACGCTTGAGCGTCGGCCCCTCGTCGACGAAGGCGCGCGAGACGATCAGCGTGTCCTCGTCGAGGTCGAAGTTGTTCGTAGCGTTGGCGATCGCGGACGCGAGCACCTTCGCAACCGGCTCCGACGCGGCCTGCGGCGCGAACTTCAGCACCGCGAGCGCGTCGACGGCGGGCTTGTTGCGAATCAGGTCGATGACGCGACGAGCCTTCATCGGCGTCACGTTGACCTGCGACGCCCGCGCGAACGCGGTGCGCACGTCGGAGTCTTCAGCGTTGGCTGCCATCTGCGATATCCCTTGTATTCCTGAGTGTCCTTGGCCTAGAGCTCGACTTACCGGCGTGACCGGCGGTCGTCCTTGATGTGACCCTTGAAGGTGCGGGTCGGCGCGAACTCGCCGAGCTTGTGCCCGACCATGCCCTCGGTGACGAACACCGGGACGTGCTTGCGGCCGTCGTGCACCGCAATGGTGTGCCCCAGCATGTCGGGGATGATCGTGGAACGGCGCGACCAGGTCTTGATCACGTTCTTGGTGTTCTTGTCGTTCTGGTCGTCGACCTTCTTCAAGAGGTGGCCGTCGACGAACGGGCCCTTCTTCAGGCTGCGAGGCATCGTTTACGTCCTATCGCTTCTTGTTCGACTTACGGCGACGGACGATCAATGCGTCGCTCGCCTTGCGGGTACGGGTGCGGCCCTCGGGCTTACCGGCCGGGTTGACGGGGTGACGACCACCGGACGTCTTACCCTCACCACCACCGTGCGGGTGATCGACCGGGTTCATGGCCACACCACGAACCGTGGGGCGCTTGCCCTTCCAGCGCATACGGCCGGCCTTGCCCCAGTTGATGTTGCTCTGCTCGGCGTTACCGACCTCGCCGACGGTGGCGCGGCAGCGCACGTCGACGTTGCGGATCTCGCCGGAAGGCATCCGCAGCTGGGCGTAGGGACCGTCCTTGGCGACCAGCTGAACGCTGGCCCCCGCCGAACGGGCGATCTTGGCGCCGCCACCGGGACGGAGCTCGATCGCGTGGACCGTCGTACCGACCGGGATGTTGCGCAGCGGCAGGGCGTTACCCGGCTTGATGTCGGCACCCGGACCGTTCTCGATCGTGTCGCCCTGGTTCAGGTTGCGCGGGGCGAGGATGTAGCGCTTCTCGCCGTCGGCGTAGTGAAGCAGCGCGATCCGAGCCGTGCGGTTCGGGTCGTACTCGATGTGTGCGACCTTGGCCGGCACGCCGTCCTTGTCGTTACGACGGAAGTCGATGACGCGGTAGGCACGCTTGTGGCCACCACCCTGGTGACGGGTGGTGATCCGACCGGTGTTGTTGCGGCCGCCCTTGTTGTGCAGCGGGCGAACCAGCGACTTCTCCGGCGTGGTCCGGGTGACCTCGACGAAGTCGGCCACGGACGAACCGCGGCGACCCGGGGTCGTCGGCTTGTACTTACGGATACCCATTAGTCCAGTCCCTCTAGCTCGCCGGCCCGCCGAAGACCTCGATACGGTCCCCCTCGCGGAGGGTGACGACCGCGCGCTTGATGCTCTTGCGCTGGCCGTAGCCGAATCGGGTCCGCTTGCGCTTGCCCTGGCGGTTGAGCGTGTTCACGTCGGTGACCTTGACGTTGAACACCTTCTCGACCGCGATCTTGATCTGGGTCTTGTTCGAGTCCGGGTGGACGTCGAAGGTGTACTTGTTCTGGTCCAGCAGGCTGTAGCTCTTCTCCGAGATGACCGGAGCGAGCAGCACGTCGCGGTGATCGTCAAACATCAGACGGTTTCCTCTTCAACTTCGCTGGACGAAGCCGTGCCCTTGGCGGACTTGCCAGTGATCGGTCGGGCGAGGAACGCGTTGAGCGCGCCCTCGGTGAACACCACGTCGTCGGAGATCAGGACGTCGTAGGTGTTGAGCTGCCCGGGCTCGATCAGGTGGACCGAGACGTGGTTGCGCAAGCTCTTCCAGGTGAGATCGTCACCACGTTCGGCCACGATCAACAGGTTGCGCGCCTCGCTGATGGTCGCCAGCGCGGTCGCCGCCGCCTTGGTGGAGGGATTGTCCGCGCCGACAAGAGCGGTGACGACGTGAACCCGGCTGTGACGCGCCCGGTCGGACAGCGCCTGACGCAGGGCCGCGGCCTTCATCTTCTTGGGGGTGCGCTGCTCGTAGGACCGCGGCTGCGGGCCGTGAACGACGCCACCACCGGCGAACTGAGGAGCACGGGTCGAACCCTGACGGGCCCGGCCGGTTCCCTTCTGGCGGTAGGGCTTCTTGCCACCACCGCGGACTTCACCACGGGTCTTGGTGGAGTGCGTGCCGGCCCGCGCGGCGGCGAGCTGGGCAACGACGACCTGGTGGATCAACGCGACGTTGGTGTCCACGTCGAAGATCTCGGCCGGCAGTTCAACCGACTTGGACTTCGCCTTGGACGAACCGTCAGCGGTCGGGTCGATGACATCAACAGTGAGCGACATGGTCTCAGGCCCCCTTCTTCACAGCGGAGCGAACGAGAACCAGGCCACCCTTGGGGCCGGGCACCGCGCCCTCGATGAGCAGCAGGCCACGCTCGACGTCGACCTTGACCACGCGCAGGCTCTGGGTGGTCTGCTTGTCGACACCCATCCGGCCGGCCATCCGCATGCCCTTGAACACCCGAGCCGGCGTGGAACAGCCGCCGATGGAACCGGGCTTGCGGTGGTTGCGGTGGGAACCGTGCGAGGACGAGACACCGTGGAAGCCGTGTCGCTTCATGACACCCGCGGTTCCCTTGCCCTTCGTCGTACCGGTCACGTCGACCGCCGCGCCGTCGGCAAAAATGCCGTCGACCGTGATCTCGGTGCCGATCTCGTAGGTCGAGGCGTCGTCGGTGCGCAGCTCGATCACGTGACGTCGCGGGGTCACGCCGGCTGCGGCGAAGTGGCCGGACAGCGGCTTGGTGACCTTGCGCGGGTCGATCTGACCGTAGGCGAGCTGAACAGCGGCGTAGCCGTCCTTCTCCTGGGTACGAATCTGGGTTACGACACAGGGCCCGGCCTTGACGACGGTAACCGGGACGACCCGGTTGTTCTCGTCGAAGACCTGGGTCATGCCGAGCTTCTCGCCCAGAATCCCCTTCAAGTTCTTAGACATCGATTCTCTCGCTGTTCGCTACTGGATGTTCACGTCGACGCTGGCCGGCAGGTCGATACGCATGAGCGCGTCGACCGTCTTCGGCGTCGGGTCGAGGATGTCGATGAGACGCTTGTGAGTGCGCATCTCGAAGTGCTCGCGGCTGTCCTTGTACTTGTGCGGCGAACGAATGACGCAGTACACGTTCTTCTCGGTCGGCAGTGGCACCGGACCGACGACGCGAGCGCCGGTACGCGTGACGGTCTCGACGATCTTGCGCGCGCTGGCGTCAATGGCCTCGTGGTCGTAGGCCTTGAGCCGGATGCGGATCTTTTGTCCAGCCATAGTGGCTTTCTCGTCCTCACTGTTTTCGATGGTGCTACTGCCTGGGATCGAGCTCGCGGCTCCGGATGTCCGGCGCCGAAGCGGGTCGTGCTGTCGTACCCGCAGGTCGGCCGGGAAAGTGACCCGGCCGACCCGCGGCCTTGCGAACTACTTGAGGATCTTGGTGACCCGGCCGGCGCCGACGGTGCGGCCACCTTCCCGGATCGCGAACTTCAGACCGTCTTCCATGGCGATCGGCTGGATCAGCTCGACCAGCATCTCGGTCGTGTCACCAGGCATGACCATCTCGGTGCCCTCGGGGAGGGTAACGACGCCGGTCACGTCAGTGGTGCGGAAGTAGAACTGCGGGCGGTAGTTGTTGAAGAACGGCGTGTGGCGGCCGCCTTCGTCCTTCGAGAGGATGTAGACGTTCGCCTCGAAGTTGGTGTGCGGAGTGGTCGTGCCGGGCTTGATGATGACCTGGCCGCGCTCGACGTCCTCGCGCTTGATGCCACGAAGCAACAGGCCCACGTTCTCGCCGGCCTGGCCCTCGTCGAGCAGCTTGCGGAACATCTCGATGCCGGTGACCGTCGTGGTCTGCTTGGTGTCCTTGATGCCGACGATGTCGACAGTCTCGTTCACCTTCAGCACACCGCGCTCGATACGGCCGGTGACGACGGTTCCACGACCGGTGATCGTGAAGACGTCCTCGACGGGCATGAGGAAGGGCTTGTCGATCTCGCGAACCGGCTGCGGGATGGACTCGTCCACGGCGTCCATGAGGGACAGCAGCTTGGCGCCCCACTCAGCGTCACCCTCGAGCGCCTTGAGCGCCGAAACCTGGATGATCGGAGCGTCGTCGCCCGGGAACTCGTACTGGTTGAGCAGCTCACGTACCTCGAGCTCGACGAGCTCCAGGATCTCCTCGTCGTCAACCATGTCGGCCTTGTTCAAGGCCACCACGATGTAGGGAACGCCGACCTGGCGAGCCAGGAGCACGTGCTCCTTGGTCTGCGGCATCGGGCCGTCGGTCGCCGCAACCACCAGGATCGCGCCGTCCATCTGGGCCGCGCCGGTGATCATGTTCTTGATGTAGTCGGCGTGACCGGGGCAGTCGACGTGCGCGTAGTGGCGCTTCTCGGTCTGGTACTCGACGTGCGCGATCGAAATCGTGATGCCGCGCTGACGCTCTTCCGGCGCCTTGTCGATCTGATCGAACGCCGAAGCCTCGTTCAGAGTCGGGTACTTGTCGTGCAGCACCTTGGTGATGGCGGCCGTCAGCGTCGTCTTGCCGTGGTCGATATGACCGATGGTGCCGATGTTGACGTGCGGCTTCGTCCGCTCGAACTTCGCCTTAGCCACTGTGGGTCCTCTCCCTCTTTCGGGCTTCTACTTATTGGATGGTCTTGGGTTGTAAAACCGGGGTCGTACGGTCTTGCCTACTCGCCTGTCGCCTTCGCGATACTCATTGCTCGGCTCCGATCGAGCTCCGCTCCTCGCTCGCTGGCGCTCGCTGCGATGCTCACTCTCCCGTCGCCTTTGCGATGATCTCCTTCGCCACGTTGGCCGGAACCTCCGCGTACGAATCGAACTGCATGGAGTAGTTCGCTCGGCCCTGGGTCTTCGACCGCAGGTCTCCGACGTAACCGAACATCTCCGACAGCGGGACCAGCGCCTTGACGACGCGGGCACCGGAGCGCTCCTCCATGGCCTGGATCTGGCCACGGCGGGAGTTCAGGTCGCCGATCACGTCGCCCATGTTTTCTTCGGGCGTGGTGACCTCGACGGCCATCATCGGTTCGAGCAGGGTCGGCGACGCCTTGCGCAGCGCTGCCTTCATGACCATCGAACCGGCGATCTTGAACGCCATTTCCGACGAGTCGACCTCGTGGTAGCCACCGTCGAGCAGGCTGAGCTTCACGCCCACCATCGGGTAACCGGCCAGGACGCCGTACTGCAAAGCCTCCTGCGCACCCGCGTCCACCGAAGGAATGAATTCCTTGGGGATGCGGCCACCGGTGACCTTGTTGTCGAACTCGTAGGTGGGGCCGTCGGCGGTCAGCGGCAGCGGTTCGACCGACACCTGGACCTTCGCGAACTGGCCGGATCCACCGGTCTGCTTCTTGTAGGTCAGGTCTTCCCGGTCGACGGTCCGCTTGATCGTCTCGCGGTAGGCCACCTGGGGCTTGCCGACGTTGGCCTCGACCTTGAACTCTCGGCGCATCCGGTCGACCAGGATCTCCAGGTGGAGTTCGCCCATACCGGCGATGACCGTCTGACCGGTCTCCTCGTCGTTGTTGACCTTGAACGTCGGGTCTTCCTCGGCGAGCTTCTGGATCGCGACGCCCAGCTTTTCCTGGTCGCTCTTGGTCTTCGGCTCGATGGCCACCGAGATGACCGGGTCCGGGAAGGTCATGGACTCGAGGATGATCGGCTTGGCCGAGTCCGACAGCGTGTCACCGGTTGTGGTCTGCTTCAGACCGGCCACAGCGATGATGTCGCCGGCGCCGGCGCGGGGCAGCTCTTCACGCTTGTTGGCGTGCATCTGGTAGATCTTGCCGATTCGTTCCTTGCGGTCCTTGGTCGAGTTCAGGACCTGCGAGCCGTTCTCCAGCACACCCGAGTAGATGCGCACGAAAGTCAGCTTGCCCAGGTGCGGGTCGGTGGCGATCTTGAACGCCAGCGCAGACAGCGGCTCGGACTCGTCGGCCTTGCGCTCGGCCTCGGTCTCGCCGTCCATCAGCGTGCCGGTCACGTGGTCGACGTCCAGCGGTGAGGGCAGGAAGTCGACGACCGCGTCCAGCATCGGCTGGACACCCTTGTTCTTGAACGCGGATCCGGTGAGCACCGGGTTGAGCTTGTCGGCCAGAGTGGCCCGACGGATCGCGGCCTTCAGCGTCTCGACGGACAGCTCTTCACCCTCGAGGTAGGCCTCGGCGATCGCGTCGTCGGCGTCGGCCAGCGTCTCGAGCAGCGTCTCGCGCCACTCGTTGGCCGAGTCGAGCAGGTCCGCGGGGATCTCCTCGATCGTGTAGTCCTCACCCTTCTGGGTCTCGCCGCGCCACACGAGCGCACGCATACCCAGCAGGTCGACGACGCCGATGAAGTCACCCTCGCTGCCGATCGGGATCTGCAGCACGAGGGGAGTCGCGTTGAGCCGGTCCTTCATCATCTGCACGCAGCGGAAGAAATCCGCGCCGGTGCGGTCGAGCTTGTTGACGAAGCACATGCGAGGGACGTTGTACTTGTCGGCCTGACGCCACACGGTCTCGGTCTGCGGCTCTACACCGGCGACACCGTCGTACACCGCGACGGCACCATCGAGGACGCGCAGCGAGCGCTCGACCTCGACCGTGAAGTCCACGTGCCCGGGCGTGTCGATGATGTTGATCGCGTGACCCTTCCACTCGCACTTGGTGGCGGCGGAAGTGATGGTGATACCGCGTTCCTGCTCCTGCTCCATCCAGTCCATGGTGGCAGCGCCGTCGTGGACTTCACCGATCTTGTAGGAGATACCGGTGTAGAAGAGGATGCGCTCGGTCGTCGTGGTCTTACCGGCGTCGATGTGCGCCATGATCCCGATGTTCCGGGTCTTGGCAAGAGTGGCGTTGCTAGCCATCGTTCCTTCTTCTGTCGTCTTTGTTCCTGGCGGCCGGGTGGATGAGCGGGAGGCGGTGGTGCGTACCTCCAGCGTTCGGCCGTACTACCAGCGGTAGTGGGCGAAGGCCTTGTTGGACTCGGCCATCTTGTGCGTGTCTTCGCGGCGCTTGACGCTCGCTCCCAGGCCATTGCTGGCGTCGAGCAGCTCGTTCATCAGGCGTTCGGTCATGGTCTTCTCGCGACGGGCACGCGAGTAGCCGACCAGCCAGCGCAGCGCCAGCGTGTTGGCGCGACCGGCCTTGACCTCGACGGGGACCTGGTAGGTCGCACCACCGACGCGGCGGCTCTTGACCTCGAGCGTGGGCCGGACGTTGTCGAGCGCGCGCTTGAGGGTGACGACCGGATCGGTGCCGTTCTTCTCGCGGGCGCCCTCCAGGGCGCCGTACACGATGGCCTCTGCGGTCGAGCGCTTGCCGTCGAGCAGGATCTTGTTCACCAGCTGGGTGACCAGCGGCGAGTTGTAGACCGGGTCGATAACCAGCGGCCGGCGGGGGGCAGGACCCTTACGCGGCATTAGCTCTTCTCCTTCTTCGCGCCGTAGCGGCTACGCGCCTGCTTGCGGTTGCGAACACCCTGGGTGTCCAGCGAACCGCGAATGATCTTGTATCGAACACCGGGCAGGTCCTTCACACGACCGCCGCGAACGAGCACGATTGAGTGCTCCTGCAGGTTGTGCCCGACGCCGGGGATGTAGGCCGTGACCTCGATGCCACTGGTGAGGCGCACGCGGGCGACCTTCCGCAGGGCGGAGTTCGGCTTCTTGGGCGTGGTCGTGTAGACGCGGGTGCACACACCGCGACGCTGGGGGGAACCCTTCAGCGCCGGGGTCTTGGTCTTCCCGATCTTGTCCTGCCGGCCCTTACGGACCAGTTGCTGGATCGTAGGCATGTGGCCTGCAATCTCCTCGCTCGTTCGTCTGCGGTACGTCTGCGGGCCGTGCTGTCCTGGCGGGGAAGCTTGCGCTCCGCACCGGCAGGGGTAGGCAACCCCGGCAACGTGTCTGCTCTGCTGTTGTGAGTCGTACGGGTACTCGTCCGGTCCCCGAGGTCGGGCGTGTCGCGCCTGGCCCCAGAGCAATCCGTACAAAGATTCGGACGGATTGATGGACGATCCGTCTCACCTGAGTCCTGGAACCCGGACATGCCGGCTCCACAGTCCCCCGCGGCAAGCACGGACGAGTGCCCAGAGGATCCGGGCACAAGGTCAAACAATACCGAGGTCGCGGGCCGTATCCAAATCGAGGCCGGAACCGGTCGGCCGGCGCCGCGCGGATCTCCCCGCATCGGCCGTGAGGGCTGTCCAGCCCCGGAAGGTACGCCCCGGAAACACGCTTGGAGACGTGCTTCGCTCACGGGCGGGAAAATCTGCTTCGGAACCAGCCCCGGGCACCACCGCTCGTGGCTGCGACTGGAACCTGGACGATGCTGCCCCTATTCCTGGGTCGGCGTCGGGCGGTCCTACTGAGCCCGGCCGCCGTCGGGGCGCCGCGATGCAGCGGCTCCGTGCCGGGCGCAGGCCGGGTCAGTTGGTTGCCGTACGGGGACCGCGGGAATAACGAAACAGAAATCTCGGCGCAGTGTGTGGCTTTCGCTCCCGCGCGTGCTACCGTCTACTTGGTTGTAGTTGCAGTTTTCCACGACGTTTTGTGACGCCCGCGGGTACCAGCAGCGGGCGTTTTGCTTTCTCGAACCGGGAATGCGTTGAGCGCCGCAACCCGGGGTCCGCGCAGTGCGGTTCCCGAACCGCATTGAGCAGGGAGAAGTACATGGCACAGGGAACCGTGAAGTGGTTCAACTCGGAAAAGGGCTTTGGATTCATCGCTCCGGACGGTGACGGCCCGGACGTGTTTGTCCACTACTCGGCCATCACCACCCAGGGTTACCGGACTCTCGACGAGAACCAGCGCGTCGAGTTCGACACCACCCAGGGCCAGAAGGGCCCCCAGGCGGAGAACGTCCGCCCGGTCTGAACCACCGCTAGTCTCTAGCAACACGCAAGGGCCGTACCCGAAAGGGTGCGGCCCTTGCTGCGTTCCGTCGAGGTTGCCCTCGTTGCTCGCCCGATGACCGGCAACAAGGGCAACGTCAACGCCCCCGAGCCGGCAACAAGGGCAACGTCAACGGCGAACGGCCCGGTTCCTCCTAGGAGGAACCGGGCCGTTCGCGGTGTCAGTGACCAATCACTGGCCGAGCTGCGGTCTAGCGGTAGTCGTTGTAGCCGAAGTCGTCGAGCGCGACAGCCTGGCCCCCACCGGGACCGAAGCCGTAGTAGTCGCTCTCGTCGTAGCCGGCCATCGTGAAGGCGGCCGCGCGGGCCTCTTCGGTCGGGTTGACCTCGACGTTGCGGTACTTGGCGATACCGGTACCGGCCGGGATCAGCTTGCCGATGATCACGTTTTCCTTGAGGCCGACCAGCGAGTCGGACTTGGCCGAGATGGCCGCGTCCGTCAGCACTCGGGTCGTCTCCTGGAACGAGGCGGCCGACAGCCACGACTCGGTCGCCAGCGACGCCTTCGTGATACCCATCAGCACCGGACGACCCGAGGCCGGTTCGCCACCCTCGGCGACAACCCGACGGTTCTCGGCCTCGAACAGCGCCCGTTCCACCAGCGAGCCCGGAAGGAACTCGGTAGCACCCGACTCGATCACCGTGATGCGCTTGAGCATCTGTCGGATGATCACCTCGATGTGCTTGTCGTGGATGGCCACACCCTGCGAGCGGTACACCTCCTGGACCTCGCGGACGAGGTGCAGCTGCACCTCACGCGGGCCCATGATGCGCAGGACGTCGTGCGGATTCGCGGCACCGGCGACCAACTGCTGGCCAACCTCGACCCGATCACCGTCACCCACCAGCAGGCGGGCCCGACGCGAGATCGGGTATTCGATCTCCTCCGTGCCGTCGTCCGGGGTGAGGATGAGCTTGCGCCCACCGCCCTTGGCCGTCGACTCGGACTCCTCCAGGCGCACCCGTCCGGTCGCTTCGCTGATCGGCGCGACGCCCTTCGGCACCCGCGCCTCGAACAGCTCGGCCACACGGGGCAGGCCGTGCGTGATGTCGTCACCGGCGATACCGCCGGTGTGGAACGTACGCATGGTCAGCTGGGTACCGGGCTCACCGATCGACTGGGCGGCGATGATGCCGACCGCCTCGCCGACGTCGACTACCTTGCCGGTGGCCAACGAGCGGCCGTAGCAGGTGGCGCAGGTGCCGAGCTGGGACTCACAGGTCAGGACCGAACGAACCCGAACCTCGGACACTCCGCGCGAGACCAGCTCGTCGATGAGTACGTCACCGAGGTCGGCACCGGCGGGCGCCACAACGGCTCCGTCGGCTTCGACATCCTCGGCCAGCACTCGGGCGTACACGCTGGTTTCGGCGTGGCCGTCCTTGATGAGCTTGCCGTCGGCGCCGGCCGCGGCGATCGGAAGAATCACGCCACGCTCGGTGCCGCAGTCCTCCTCGCGGATGATGACGTCCTGCGAGACGTCCACCAGACGACGGGTCAGGTAACCCGAGTCGGCGGTACGCAGCGCGGTGTCGGCCAGACCCTTACGAGCACCGTGGGTGGAGATGAAGTACTCCAGAACCGACAGACCCTCACGGAAGTTGGCCTTGATCGGCCGCGGGATGATCTCGCCCTTGGGGTTGGCCACCAGACCACGCATGGCCGCGATCTGACGCATCTGCATCATGTTTCCTCGGGCACCCGAGTTGACCATGATGTAGACGGGGTTGGTCCGCGGGAAGTTGGCTTCCATTTCCTTGGCGACCTCGCTGGTCGCCTTGGTCCAGACCTCCACGAGCTCCTGACGGCGCTCGTCACCGGTGATCACACCACGCTGGTACTGCTTCTCGATCTTCTCGGCGTCCTTCTCGTACCGCTCGAGGATCTCGGCCTTCTTCGGCGGCGTCACGACGTCGTCGATGGCGATGGTGATACCCGAACGGGTGGCCCAGTGGAACCCGGCCGCCTTCAGGTTGTCCAACGCGTTGGCGACCGCCACCTTCGGATACCGCTCGGCCAGGTCGTTGACGATCTGGCCGAGTTCCTTCTTGGTGACCTCGTAGTTGACGAAGCGGTAATCGGCCGGCAGGGCGTCGTTGAACAGCGTCCGACCCAGAGTCGTGTCGACGAGCAGGGTCTCCCCCGGAGTCCACCCCTCGGGAGCCGTCCACTTGTCTTCCCCGGGGCCGTTGTCGACCGACGTGATCCCCTGCAGCCGGATCTTGACCGGCGCCTGCAGCCCGAGAGACTTGGCGTCGCGCGCCATGATGCCCTCGGACGGCGAGGAGAACGCGCGGCCGGCTCCGTCCTGCTGCGGGCGCAGGGTCGTCAGGTGGTACAGACCCAGAATCATGTCCTGGGTCGGCATGGTCACCGGACGGCCGTCAGCCGGCTTGAGGATGTTGTTCGTCGACAGCATCAGGATCCGGGCCTCGGCCTGGGCTTCGGCCGACAGCGGCAGGTGCACCGCCATCTGGTCACCGTCGAAGTCCGCGTTGAACGCGGTGCAGACGAGCGGGTGGATCTGGATGGCCTTGCCTTCGACCAGCTGCGGTTCGAAGGCCTGGATGCCCAGGCGGTGCAGCGTCGGTGCGCGGTTGAGCAGCACGGGGTGCTCGCGGATGACCTCTTCGAGCACGTCCCACACGACCGGACGAGCACGCTCGACCATGCGCTTGGCCGACTTGATGTTCTGCGCGTGGCTCAGGTCCACCAGGCGCTTCATCACGAACGGCTTGAACAGTTCGAGCGCCATCTGCTTGGGCAGACCGCACTGGTGCAACTTGAGCTGCGGACCCACCACGATGACCGAGCGGCCGGAGTAGTCCACGCGCTTGCCGAGCAGGTTCTGACGGAACCGGCCCTGCTTGCCCTTGAGCAGATCCGACAGGGACTTCAGCGGCCGGTTACCCGGGCCGGTGACCGGACGGCCACGACGGCCGTTGTCGAACAGCGCGTCGACGGACTCCTGCAGCATCCGCTTCTCGTTGTTGACGATGATCTCGGGAGCACCAAGATCGATCAGTCGCTTGAGGCGGTTGTTGCGGTTGATCACGCGGCGGTACAGGTCGTTGAGGTCGGAGGTCGCGAAGCGGCCACCGTCCAGCTGCACCATCGGACGCAGGTCCGGCGGGATGACCGGGACGCAGTCGAGCACCATGCCCTGAGGGGAGTTGGTGGTGTTGAGGAACGACGCCACCACCTTCAGGCGCTTGAGTGCGCGGATCTTCTTCTGGCCCTTGCCCGAGCGGATCGTCTCGCGCAGCGACTCGGCCTCGGCGTCGAGGTCGAAGCCGGCGATCAGCGTCTGCAGCGACTCCGCGCCCATGCCGCCGGCGAAGTACTCGCCGAAGCGGTCACGCAGCTCGCGGTAGAGCATCTCGTCGGAGATGAGCTGCTTGACGTCCAACTTGCGGAAGGTGTCCATGACCTCGTCGAGACGGTCGATCTCGCGCTGGGCCCGGTCACGCAGCTGGCGCATCTCGCGCTCGCCACCTTCGCGGACCTTGCGGCGGACGTCGCTCTTGGCACCCTCGGCCTCGAGCTCGGCCAGATCGGCTTCGAGCTTCTTGGCGCGGGTGTCGATGTCGGAGTCGCGACGCTTCTCCAGCGTGCTCTTCTCCGCGCTGACCTCGGCCTCGAGCGTCGGCAGGTCGCGATGGCGAGCCTCGGCGTCGACGCTGGTGATCAGGTAGGCGGCGAAGTAGATGATCTTCTCGAGATCCTTCGGCGCCAGGTCCAGCAGGTACCCGAGCCGGGACGGCACACCCTTGAAGTACCAGATGTGCGTGACCGGCGCGGCCAGCTCGATGTGGCCCATGCGCTCACGACGGACCTTGGCCCGGGTCACCTCGACGCCGCAGCGCTCGCAGATGATGCCCTTGAAGCGCACGCGCTTGTACTTGCCGCAGTAGCACTCCCAGTCCCGGGTGGGGCCGAAGATCTTCTCGCAGAAGAGACCGTCCTTCTCAGGCTTGAGAGTCCGGTAATTGATGGTTTCAGGCTTCTTTACCTCGCCGTGCGACCACTGGCGGATGTCATCCGCGGTGGCCAGGCCGATCCGAAGCTCGTCGAAGACGTTGACGTCGAGCAAGGTTCCTACCTTCTTTGCTCTGTAAATCTGTGGGTGTTGCTAGCTGCTCGTGGCGGGTTGCCCCGCCGTCTGTGCGTTCAGCGGCCGGGACGGACCGGCGTCAACGTCAGCCCGTCCCGACCGTGAACACATCGACTCAGACCTCTTCGACGCTGCTCGGCTCGCGCCGCGACAGATCGATGCCCAGTTCCTCGGCGGCCCGGAAGACGTCGTCGTCCGTGTCGCGCATCTCGACGGCCACACCGTCGGAGGACAGCACCTCGACGTTCAGGCACAGCGACTGAAGTTCCTTCAGCAGCACCTTGAACGACTCGGGGATACCAGGCTCGGGAATGTTCTCGCCCTTGACGATGGCCTCGTAGACCTTCACGCGGCCGAGGATGTCGTCGGACTTGATCGTCAGCAGTTCCTGCAGCGCGTAAGCCGCGCCGTAGGCCTGCATCGCCCAGCACTCCATCTCGCCGAAGCGCTGACCACCGAACTGCGCCTTACCACCCAGCGGCTGCTGGGTGATCATCGAGTACGGGCCGGTCGAACGGGCGTGGATCTTGTCGTCGACCAGGTGCAGCAGTTTCAGGATGTAGACGTAGCCGACCGAGACGGGCTCAGGGAACGGGTCGCCGGAGCGTCCGTCGATCAGCTGGGCCTTGCCGGTGTGACCGATCAGCTGGTCACCGTCGCGGGTCCGCAGGGTCGAGTCGAGGAGACCGGTGATCTCCCCTTCCCGGGCGCCGTCGAAGACCGGGGTCGCGACGTTGGTGCCGGGATCGCCCTGGCGGGCCGGCTCAGGCAGTCGAGCGGCCCATTCCGGGGTCCCCTCAACTTCCCAGCCGGTCTTGGCGACCCAGCCGAGGTGGGTCTCCAGAACCTGGCCGATGTTCATCCGGCCCGGCACGCCGAGCGGGTTGAGCACGATGTCGACCGGCGTGCCATCCTTGAGGAACGGCATGTCCTCCGGCGGCAGGATCTTGGCGATGACGCCCTTGTTGCCGTGCCGGCCGGCGAGCTTGTCGCCGTCCTGGATCTTGCGCTTCTGGGCGATGTAGACGCGAACCAGCTCGTTGACGCCCGGCGGAAGCTCGTCGCCGTCCTCGCGGGAGAACACCCGAACGCCGATCACCTTGCCGTCACCACCGTGGCTGACCTTCATCGAGGTGTCACGCACCTCGCGGGCCTTCTCACCGAAGATGGCGCGCAGCAGGCGCTCCTCCGGCGTGAGCTCGGTCTCGCCCTTCGGCGTCACCTTGCCGACCAGCACGTCACCGGTCACCACATCGGCACCGATGCGGACGATGCCGCGCTCGTCGAGGTCGGCCAGAACCTCGTCGGAGACGTTCGGGATGTCCCGGGTGATCTCCTCAGCGCCCAGCTTGGTGTCGCGAGCGTCGACCTCGTGCTCGTCGATGTGGATCGAGGTCAGGACGTCGTCCTGGACGATCCGCTGGTTGAGGATGATCGCGTCCTCGTAGTTGTGGCCTTCCCACGGCATGAACGCCACGAGCAGGTTCTTGCCCAGCGCCATCTCACCGAAGTCGGTCGACGGGCCGTCTGCGAGCACCTGGCCATGTTCGACCCGGGCCCCCTCGTCCACGATCGGCTTCTGGTTGAAGCTGGTGCCCTGGTTCGAGCGCGCGAACTTCGACAGCCGGTACGTGTTGCGGGTGCCGTCGTCAGCCATCACGGTGATGTAGTCGGCCGAGACCTCTTCCACCACGCCGGGCTTGTCGGCGACCACCACGTCGGCGGCGTCGACCGCGGCACGAAGCTCCATGCCGGTGCCCACGAGCGGGGCCTCGGAACGGAGCAGCGGCACAGCCTGGCGCTGCATGTTGGCGCCCATCAGGGCGCGGTTGGCGTCGTCGTGCTCGAGGAACGGGATCATCGCCGTCGCGACCGACACCATCTGGCGCGGTGAGACGTCCATGTAGTCGACCTCGGCCGAGTCGACGAGTTCGACCTCGCCGCCCTTCTTACGAACCAGCACCTTGGGCTCGGTGAACAGGCCCTGAGCATCGATCGTCGCGTTGGCCTGCGCGATCGTGTTCTTGTCCTCTTCATCGGCGGTCAGGTAGTGGATCTCGTCGGTGACCGAACCGTTGGTGACCTTGCGGTACGGGGTCTCGACGAAGCCGAAGGCGTTGATCCGGCCGTAGGAGGCAAGCGATCCGATCAGGCCGATGTTCGGGCCTTCCGGGGTCTCGATCGGGCACATCCGGCCGTAGTGGCTGGTGTGGACGTCACGAACCTCCATGCCGGCACGGTCACGGGACAGACCACCCGGGCCGAGCGCGGACAGCCGACGCTTGTGGGTCAGGCCCGCCAGCGGGTTGGTCTGGTCCATGAACTGCGACAGCTGCGACGTGCCGAAGAACTCCTTGATGGAGGCGACGACCGGGCGGATGTTGATCAGGGTCTGCGGCGTGATCGCCTCGACGTCCTGGGTCGTCATCCGCTCGCGGACGACCCGCTCCATCCGGGACAGGCCGACGCGGATCTGATTCTGGATCAGCTCCCCGACGGTGCGCAGCCGGCGGTTGCCGAAGTGGTCGATGTCGTCGACCTCGTAGCCGTCCTCGCCGGCGTGCAGCCGGACGAGGTACTCGATGGTCTTGACGATGTCGTCCTCGGTCAGGGTGCCGTGGTCGATCTCGGTGTCGGTGCCCAGCTTCTTGTTGGCCTTGTAGCGGCCGACCTTGGCCAGGTCGTAGCGCTTGCCGTTGAAGAACAGGTTGTCCAGCAACGCCTGGGCCGACTCACGGGTCGGGGGCTCGCCGGGACGCAGCTTGCGGTAGATGTCGAGCAGCGCCTCGTCCTGACCCGGAATGTGGTCCTTCTCCAGGGTGGCCAGCAGCGTCTCCGACCAGGAGAAGTGCTCGCGGATGCGGTCCGCGCTCCAGCCGAGGGCCTTGAGCAGGACGGTGACCGGCTGACGGCGCTTGCGGTCGATACGCACACCGACGGTCGAGCGCTTGTCGACGTCGAACTCCAGCCAGGCACCTCGGCTCGGGATGACCTTGACCGAGAACACGTCGACGTCGGAGGTCTTGTCCAGCGTGCGGTCGAAGTAGATACCCGGCGACCGGACGAGCTGGGACACCACGACGCGCTCGGTGCCGTTGATCACGAAGGTGCCCTTGCGGGTCATCATCGGGAAATCACCCATGAACACGGTCTGGCTCTTGATCTCGCCAGTGGTGTTGTTGGTGAACTCAGCGGTGACGAACAGCGGCGCCGCGTACGTCATGTCCTTGTCCTTGCACTCCTCGATGGAGGCCTTGACGTCCTCGAAGCGGGGCGAGGAGAAGGACAGCGACATGGAACCGGAGAAGTCCTCGATCGGCGAAATCTCGCCGAGGATCTCCTCCAGGCCCGAGGTGGAGTTGGTGTAAGTCGGGTCGGCCTTGGCGACCCGCTCCTGCCAGGCTGCGTTTCCGATCAGCCAGTCGAATGATTCCGTTTGCAACGCCAACAGGTTGGGAACCTCGAGGGGCTCCCGGATTTTGGCGAAAGACGTGCGAGGGGGAGCTCCTGGGATTCCCTGAATGCTCGTTCCTTGCGCGACGGACTTGCCGGGGCGAGAGACTGCCAAGATGCGTCCTTCCGAGGACATGGGCCCACTGCTGTGATACTGCCGCCGGTTGCCAGCCAACGGTGCTGTAACGCACACAGCTCTTGCTGTTCAGTTAGACCGCTGATCTCGCGACGTCCGCCGGAGCGGCGGTACCTGCGTCACGTACTGGACAGCAGGAAGTAGGCCCTGACCGGGCCTGGACGTGTATGAGGGCAGCGCAAAGTGACAGTCTAGCCACATTGGGCACGCCTGTCCAGGCCGCCTTGAAATCGTCGAGCGAAGGCGGCTCGACCCGATCCCCAGGCTGGTCTTCGGCGGCTTCAGCGCCGCTGGGCCAGCACCCGGTGGATCGGGATCACGGCCGGTTTCGGCCGGAATGGTGCAGGGACAGGGTGCACCGATCTGCGCCCTCAGTCAAGCATTTCGGCACTTCGGGCCCGTTGTTCAGGTCAGGAAGCGGTGCGCGGACGCTCAGCCGAGCTGTTGGAGGTTGGCGATCAGCCACCGGGAGCCGACCAGGTTCAAGGTGACCCGCAGCCGGACCAGATCGACCCGGGGCTGCGTGATGCTGGTGTTGGTCACCTTCTGCTGGGCGAACACGACGACCGTCGCCTGCTTGCCGTCTCCGCTGACCGCTTCCAGCCCGGCCGAGTCGACCTGCGCGCTCACCACCGC
Organism: Jatrophihabitans telluris; assembly: GCF_023516435.1. Lineage (GTDB taxonomy): Bacteria > Actinomycetota > Actinomycetes > Mycobacteriales > Jatrophihabitantaceae > Jatrophihabitans_A > Jatrophihabitans_A telluris. The sequence goes on from NZ_CP097332.1 coordinate 3,727,012, forward strand.
CCTGACCTTCGGCGCCTGCACCGCGACGACCTTGTCGATGGACGTCTGGTACTGCGTGGCGAACGTGCCGGTCAGATACCGGCGCGCCCGGGCTGCGTCGGCGGGAACCGTCTTGTAGTTGTAGGACAGCACCGGCTCGACACCGGTCCGGGCCGCGGCCAGCACCGCGGCGCGGTCGCCTGCCCCCGTGGCCTTGGCGGGCTTGAGGACCACCAGGGCCACGTTGGCGACGGCGAGCCCGAGGACGAGTGCGACCAGCAGGGCGATCATTAGACCGGGCACGGGCCGGCGCCCACCGGCCCGACCAGCCGCCGGCGCGTCCGCGGTCTCAGCCGGGAGGACCTCGAGCGGACGGGCCGTCGCATCGATGGTCGGGGCGGACGGACGGGCAGGGGCTGGGGCTGGGGCAGGGGCAGGGGCTGGGGCAGGGGCAGGCGCGGGGGTTGGGGCAGGCGCGGGGGTTGGGGCGGGGCCGAGGGCCGCCGCAGCCCGCCGGGCCCTTGCAGTCGGGCTGGGACGGGTGGGACGGGGCCGGCGTTCGGGCGTCTGCTCAGTCATCTACAGGCCCACCGCACTCAGTTGGTCGAGCAGCCATCGCGAGCCGACCTTCTTCATCGTCAGCTGGAACCGGGACAGTGCGAACGTCGTCGCGGCGGCCCCGTTGTCGCTGCGTTTGAGGTCGGCCGACACGATGACCGTCGCGGTGTTCGACTTCAGGGAGACCAGTCCGGCCCCGGACACGTCCGCCGAGGTGTCGCGCTTGACGCGGTCCAGTGCGGCCTTCAGATCGGTCTTGGTGGCCTGGAACTGAACGGCGTAGGTCTGGGTCATCCCCTCGGCGGCCCGGGCGAAGTCGGCGTCGAAGCTCGTGCGGCGCATCGTCTGCAGGTTGACGATCTCGACCTTCGCCGCAGTGACGGCAGCCCGCTCGCCATCCGTGAGCCCACCCAGACCCGCATGGCCGGTGAACAGTCCACGGTGGTCCGAGCGGAGCTGGAGCTGGTACGCGGCCAGCGCCGCCAGGGCCAGCGCGAGGACGGCGAGCAGCGCCACGGTACGGGCGGTCAGACCGCGCCCCCCGGCCCGAGCGGTGCGATCAGCTACGTCGCGGTCGGTGGCATGCGCGGCGCTCACTTCAGCCCTCCGGTCAGCAGCGGCAACCAGGACTGGTCGCCGAGCAGGTCCGAGGCGGTCCCGGTGCCTCCGATGGACACCGGCGCTCGCTGCCCGGGGGTCACCCTGGGGTAGGCCGCGCCGCCGCCGCCGGTGCTGATGGGATCGCCTCCTGGCGCGTTCTGGGCCCCGCGGACCTCGGTCTTGGACCCGCTGCCGAGGGTGCACTGGGCGTTGGTGTTCACCGGCGCGGGGCCGGTGTCACTGGGTTGCCGCTTGGTCGTGCCACCGTAGCCGTCCACACACGAGGGCGGGTCGTCGACGTTGAGCACCAGTCCGAAATGCGCCGTGCCGTCGCCCGGCGCCACCGTGTAGCTGCCGGCCACCGCGGCCGGGTAGAGCAACAGAATGGCCTCGATGCCCTGCAGGTGCGCCACGAGCACCTGGTTCGTCGAGACCATGTTGGCCAGCAGCACGTGCAGGCCGTCGGAGTTCGTGGCCACGAACTGTTGCACCGTCTGCAGCTCGGACGGTCCCTGACTCAGCAACGCGTTCAGATCCGGATCGCTGGAGCGCAACTGGGCCGAGATCAGGTTCAGGTTGTGCGCCCAGGCCTTGATCGCCGAGCCCTTGTCGAGCTGGGTCTGCAGAACGCTGCCGGAGTTGTCGATCAACCTGAGCGTCTCCGGCAACGCCTGCTGAGCGGCCGCGAGCAACTGGTCACCGGAGTCCAGCAACGCCTGTAGGTCGGGACCGCGTCCGGAGAAGGCCTTGCCCAGCTCGGTGATGACGGTGTTGAGCTTGGCCGAGTCGATGTTGGAGACGAGGTTGTCCAGGTTGGCCAGCAGCACCTGGGTCGCGATCGGCACCTGCCCAGGGGTGCTCAGAACCGAGCCGCTGGTCGCGTACGGACCCGCTTTCGAACTCGGCTCGAGGTTGACGTACTGCTCGCCCACCGCCGAGCGATCCGAGACATAGGCCTGCGAACTCAGTGGAATCCGGTTCTTGCCGCCGCAGTCGTTCAGGCGCAGGTCCACCCGCACGCCGTGCACCTTCGTCCCGCTCGAATCGGTGTAGTCGAGCAGGTGCAACTCCCCGACCTTGCCGACGGTGACGCCGCGATAGGTCACCTCGGCATTGGTGAAGATTCCACCGGAATCGGGGAAGTTCGCGCTGACCGTGCACCCACCCGGTCCGAACAGCGACGAGCCGAGACCGACGTAATTGAAGCTGACGTAGCTGACGCCGAGCAGCGAGATGAGCAGGAACGCCAGAAGCTGAAACTTGACGGTGCGAGTGATCATGCCGGCCTCACTTCCCCAGGCCCGGGATCGGGCTCGTCACAGGGCTCGGGAGGCTCTGCCCGGATCGGCTGCCCTGTTTCTGGCCCTGGCCCGGCTGGCCGCCGACGGGCTCGCCGGTCGGCACCGGTGTGAGCAGGTTGTTCAACAGCGTGGACAGGTTCAGGTCCGAGGTGACGTACAGGTTGGTGTAGTCGCCCTTCACACCGTTCACGGCCGTCTTCGGGAACGGGAACGTCGCCAACAGTTCCATGGACTTGGGCAGGTCCGCACCGGCCCTCGTGAGCTGAGTCAGCACCGGGTCCAGATCCTTCAGGGTCGAAACCAGGTTGGCGGTCGAGCCGTTGATGACGGTCGTCGCCACCGTGCTCAACCGGTCCAGGCTCTTGAGCAAGGTCGTGAACTGGCTGCGCTCGTCGGCGAGGATCTTCACGGCCTGCGGCATCGTGTCCAGCGCCTTGGCCAGCACCTGCTTCTGACGGTTCAGCGTCTGGCTGAGCGTGTCGAGGCTGTCGATCGCGGTGAGGATCCGGCTCTTCTGCGCGTTCAGGGTGGTCGTCAGCGCCGTGGCCTGGGCGAGCAGGCTACGGATCTGCTGGGTATGCCCGGTCAGGGCTTGATCGAGTTCATGGGTGATCGTCTTCAGCTGCTCCAGTCCGCCGCCGTTGAGCAGCAGCGACAGAGCACCGAGCACCTCCTCGACCTCTGGGGTCGATCCGGTGCGGTTGATTCCGATATGGGGATAGGCGTAGCCGGCATGCGCGGCGTCGGCCAGAGAGGTCGGGTCCGGGACCTCACCGTTCGGTGGATAGGACAGCGACACGAACTTCTCGCCCAGCAAGGACGTCTGCCGGACCTGGGCGAAGGCGTTGGCCGGCAGGGTCACGTTGCCGTTGACCAGGACCTGGACCTGGGCGTGCCAGCCGTTGAGGGTGATCTTCTCGACCCGGCCCACCGAGACGTCGTTGACCTTGACCGAGGACTGCGGAACGAGGTCCAGGACGTTGTCGAAATCCACCAGCACCCGGTACGGATGCGAGCCGACGTCGGCGCCGCCGGGCAGCGGAGCCGAGTAGAGCCCGTGGAATCCGCAGCCGGTCAGCGCCACAACGACGGTGGACAACGCCGCGATCAGGCGTGCATGCCGAGCCACATTCCCACGCATCAGCCGTTCACCCCTGGGATCGTCGGCAAACCGGGCACGCCCGAGCCATTGCCCGTGCCGGGCTGAGAAAGCCCCGGGATGCCGGGCAGGCCGCCGAGCAGCTTGGAGATCGCGGTGCACGTCTGCGCCACCGTGCCACCGATCACCGGCAGGCCGACCTGCTTGTCCAGCACCGAACAGATCACCGAGGGATCGAGGAGGCCACCGACGTTGTCGCGCGTGTCGAGCGTGCCCGAGACCGGGTTGTAGGTGTGCGTCAGGTTGGACACCGCGACCGGGGCGACCGCGAGGATCTCGTTGATGGCGCTCTTCTGCCGGTTCAGGGTGGTGGTGACGTTCTTCAGTCCGACGATGTCGGTGTGAATGCTGTTGCCGTTGGTCTTGATGAAAGCGGCGATGTCGGACAACGCGGCGGACAGGTTCTTCAACGCCTCCGAGATCGAGTTGCGCTCATCGGCCAGTTCGCTGGTCACCGAATCCAACTGGTCGTTGAACTTGCGCACCTGGCTGTCGTTGGCGGCGAGGGTGTCGGTGAACAGTTGCAGGTTCTTGACCGTCCCGAACAGATCCTGGCGTCCGTTGGCGAGCGTTTGCACCGCCTGGGAAAGGTTCTTCATCGTCTCGCCCAGTGCCTGGCCGTTGCCCTGCAGGTTGGCCGCGCCCACATCGATGAGGTCGGACAACGGCCCTTTGCTCGACAGCGACTTCGAGTTCGCACCCTGCGGTCCGAGCGCGACGTTGAGCTTGTTCAGGGCCGAGTAGATGTCGTCGAGCTCGACCGGTGACGCAGTCTGGTTCTGGGCGATCGAGGCACCGTTGCCCAGCACGGTGCACCTGCCCTGGCAGGAGGCGTAGTCGGCAACCTGGACGTAGCGGTCGGACACCAGTGACGGCGGGATGATCGCGGCCCGGACCACCTTGGCGTCGGCAGCGTAGGCGGGCAACCGCACCGAGCGGTCGTAGCGCATGGTCACGAGTACCCCGTCGCCGTCCGGTTTCACGGCCGTGATGGTGCCGATCTTCACCCCGTGCAGGCGGACGTCGGAGCCGGTGTACAGCCCAACCGCCCGCTCGAATCGAGCCGTCACCGTCTTGGTCGGCGAGGGGAGCAGGACGAAGATCGCTACTCCCACCACGATGGCGGCGACGAGGCCGATGGCCAGCAGCCTGGAAGCCTTCTTCGGCAGGACCGACCACCGCGAGTCAGCCCGGTCTGCAGGAACAGTCACGTCAGCCCCCGGTCCCAGCCGCGAGGCCGAACAACCCGACGGCGGTGAGGTTCTGGATGTAGGTGTCGAACCAACGGCCGTTGCCCAATGTGTTGGCGAAGACCCGGTAGAAGGGCGCCAGCAACGCCAGGGCGCGGTCGATGTTGTCGGAATTCTTCTGCAGAATCTGCAAAACCCCGTTGAGCTGATCGAGAGCGGGTTTCAGCGTCTTCTGGTTGTCGGCGACCAAGCCGCTGATCTGCAATGACAACGCCGAGGTGTTCAGGAACAGGGTGTGGATGGCCTGCTTGCGCAGGTCCAGCTCCTGTAACAGCAGGTTGCCGTCGCTGAGCAGCTTGGCGATCTGCGCGTCGCGGTCGGCGAGGACGCCGGTCACCTGGTTGGCTCGGGCCAGCAGGGTGCGCAGCGCCTGGTCCCGCGAGGCGATCGTGTTCGACAGCCGCGACAAACCCTTCAGAGTGGTACCGACATCGCCAGGGGTACCCGCGAAGGTCTGGGCAATCGTCTCCAACGACCGGCCCAGATTCACGGTGTTGATATCGCCGACCGTCTTGGTCAGGTCCGAGAAGGCCGGGTAGACATCATAGGGCGTCAGGGTCCGGCTGAGCGGGATGGCCTGGTTCGGCTTCTGCTTGTTCGTCCCCTGCGAATCCAGCTCCAGATACTTGCGCCCGAGCAGCGTCTTGATCTTGATGATGGCCTGGGTCTGGTCGCCGATGAAGGCGTTCTTGACGCGGAAGCTCACCATGACCGCACCGTCGTCCTTGCCGGTGAGCTTCACGGCCGTCACGGTGCCCACCTTCACACCCGCGATCCGGACCTCGTCGTCGGGATTGATGCCCGAGGACTCGGAGAACACCGCTGAGTACTGCGTGCCGCCGCCGATGATCGGCAGCTTCGAGGCGTTGAACGCCGCCCACAGCAAGACCGCAATGATCACCAGGCCGATGGCCCCGATCATCGTCGGGTTGCGGGACGCGAAGGACCGGCCGCGCGGCGCCTTCTTCAGACCGCGTTTGATGCCTAGGACGGCCATCAGTTGCACCTCGTGGTGCCCGAGGCGATGCTCGGATCGAGTTTCACGTTGCCGGGCAGGGTGACCGTGCCGCTCATCGAACAGAGGTAGAAGTTGAACCAGGAGCCGTACGTGGCGGTCCGCGTCAGGCTCGCGACCTTGTTCGGCAATCGCTGCAGCACGCCGTCGAGTTCGGTGCCGCCGGCGTTGAGGGTCGAGGCGAGACCGTTGAGATCGACGACGTCCTGCTTGAGGGACGGACGGATCTGACTCAGCAACCCCGTCGTGGATTGGGCCAGCGTGTTCACACCCGCGATCGAATCGCCGATCGTCTTACGGTCGCCGGCCAGCCCGCTGACCCACCGCTGGAGCTCGCTGATCAGGTCCGACAGTTTCTGATCACGCTGGCCAAGGGTGTCCAGCACGGAGGACAGGTTGTCGACCAGATCTCCGATGACCTTGTCCTTGTCGGCGATCGCCGACGTGAGCGCCGCCGTCTGCTGCAACAGCGCGTCCACAGTTCCGCCTTCGCCCTGCAGCGTCTGGATGATCTGCAACGACAGGCTGTTCATCTCCGCCGGATCCAGTCCGGCGAACAATGGCTTGAAGCCGGCGAACAGGGTCGACAGATCGAGGGCGTCGGTTGTCTGGCTCAGCGGGATCGTGCCCTTGTCCGGCAGCGTCTGCTGCGCCACCCCGTCGATCGGACTACCTTCTTCGACGTCGACGTAACGCTGGCCGACGAGATTGCGAAACCGAAGTTTGGCCAGCGACCAGGTGGTCAGGGGCCGGTTGTCGGCGACGGAGAACCTGACCCGGGCAACGAACGCGCCGGCGGCCGGTGTGCTGGTAGAACCGGCGTTCGCGGCGCCGGCGGTGGCCGGTTCGCGGACGAGCTTGATGCCCTCCACCGTGCCGACCCGCACTCCGGCGACCCGGACGTCATCGCCGATGAGCAGGCCGGTCGCGTCATGAAACAGCGCGTAATAGCTTCTGGTCTTGCCGAAGCTCGCGTTCGTGATCGTCGCGGCCAGGACGTAGGTGGCCAGACTCGTGACGACCAGGAACGCGACCAGTTTCAGGAGCGGTGACAGCAGACCCCTCATCCGACCGTCACCTGACTTCCGCGCAGGAGCGGCGCCGCCAGCAGCGCGGCCACGCTCGGCACCTTCGTCGGGTCGCCGCCCCACGAGGGCGCGATGAGGCCGGCCACGAGATTCTCCTCGGCCGGGGAACCGACGCCCGCGGCGTTGTAGGCGGCACGGTCGGCGCTACCGAGGCCCTGGGGCGGGTTGTAGGCCGCTCCGTCGGGCGAGCCGGCCGAGCCGAAGTCGACGCCGGGGAACGGGTTGGCCGGCGCAGGCAGCCCGAAACAGTGGGGTTGCCGCACCGCAGACGAGGTCGGGTACCGGAACCGGTCGGCGGCGACGTACTTGCCCTGGCTCTTGATGACCTCGAGCGTGATGTGCAGGCCGGGCTGCTTGCCGCCGAAGGCGTCTTCCAAGCGTGGCTCGATGCCGGCCAGACCCGAGAGCAGACACGGGTATTCGGGTGCGTAGTGCGCTAGCAGTCCCACGATCTGCTTGGACGAGGACGCGACCGAGATCAGGTAGTTGCCGTTGTCGTTGAGGAACCCGTCGACGGTGTCCGACGTCGCGGTAGCCGAGATCAGCAGCTGGGCCAGGGCCTGCGGCCGCCTCGCGATCGTGGTCGCCGTGACGCTGAGATTGTTCAGACTGGACAACAGATCTGGGGCCGCGTCGTTGTAGAGGGTTGCCACTCGGCCGAGTTTGTCGATGTCGTCGACGAGCTGGGGCACCTTGGGGTTGAGCTTGGTGAGGTAGTCGTTGAGCGAGGCCAGGTTGTCCCCGAGCTGCTTGCCCCGGCCCTGCAGCGCGGAGGCGACCGCGGTGAGCGTGGCCTTCAGATCCTCGGGGTGCAAGGCCAGCAGGACCGGGTAGAGGTCGTTGAGAACCTGCTCGACCTCAACCGCGTCCTTCGCGCTGGTGATGGTGTCGCCACTCCTGATCGGCTGCGCGCTCGTCCCACTCAGGCCGTCGGGAATCTGCAACGAGACATAGCGTTCCCCGAAAAGGGTCTTGGGCAACAGCAGGGCCGTTGCGCCGGCCGGGATCAGATCCGTCCGCCCTGGCTGCAGCGCGAGCGTCAACCGCGCCCGGGTCAGCGGTTGCCGACCACCGGCGGCGGGCACGTTGTAGGTCGAGATCGAACGGACCGACCCGACGATGATGCCCCGCAATTTGACATCCGACTGCGGCATCAACTGGGCGCCGGTGTGGTCGGTGTCCAGGGTCACGAGGGTGACCTTGGTGAACACCTGCTGGTAGGCGGCGATGGACAACCCGATCAGCCCGACCAGCACCGCCATGAAGACGAGGCCGTACAGCCGCCGCCGAATCCGCCACGCTCGACTTTGTCTGGCCATGTCAGCCCGCGATCCGCACGGTCGTGTTGGCGCCCCAGATCGCCAGCGAGAGAAAGAAGTCGACGACGTTGATCGCCACGATCGCGGTCCGCACCGCTCGTCCGACCGCGGTGCCCACCCCCGCCGGTCCCCCGGATGCGGTGTAGCCGTAGTAGCAATGGGTGTTGATGATGACGACCGCGAAGATCAGCACCTTGAAGAACGACCACAGGATGTCACCGGGGGGAAGGAACAGGTGGAAGTAGTGGTCGTAGTTGCCCGTCGACTGGCCGTAGTAGGCGGTGGCGATCGTCCTGGTCGACAGGTAGGAGGAGAGCAATCCGATGACGTACAAGGGAATGACTGCGATGAAGCCGGCGATGATTCGGGTCGTAACCAGGTAGGGCAGGGATGGGACGGCCATCACCTCGAGTGCGTCGATCTCCTCGGAGATGCGCATCGCGCCCAGCTGCGCGGTGAAGCCACAGCCCACGGTCGCCGACAGGGCCAGCCCGGCCACGAGCGGCGCGATCTCGCGGGTGTTGAAGTACGCCGAGACGAAACCGGTGAACGCCCCCGTACCCAGCTGGTTGAGGGCGGCGTACCCCTGCAGGCCGACCTCGGTGCCGGTGAAGAAGGACAGGAAGGTGATGACCCCGATGGTGCCGCCGATGACCGCCAACGCGCCGGTGCCGAAGGTGACCTCGGCGAGCAGGCGAAGGACTTCCTTCTTGTACCGACGGATCGTTCGCGGCGTCCAGGCCAGCGCCTTCGCGTAGAACATCACCTGGTCGCCGAGGTCGTCAAGGAACACCCCGGGGCGACCGGCGGTCTTGCGCGCGCGGGACAGCACCGAGCCCAGGACCATCGAGGTCATCTCATGAGCCCTTCGGCGGGACGATCTGGAAGTAGACCGCGGTGAGGACGAAGTTGACGAAGAACAACAACAGGAAGGTGATGACCACCGACTGGTTGACCGCGTCTCCCACGCCCTTCGGGCCGCCGCCGGCATTCAGTCCCTTGTACGAGGCCACCACCGCTGCGATCAGCCCGAAGATCAGGGCCTTGAGCTCGCCGGCGTACAGGTCGGGCAGCTGGGCCAGCGCGGAGAAGGACGCGAGGTAGGCCCCCGGGGTCCCGCCCTGCAGGATGACGTTGAAGAAGTAACCGCCGGTGACGCCGACGACGCTGACCAGGCCGTTGAGCGCCATCGAGACCAGCATGCACGCCAGGACGCGAGGCACGACCAGCCGCTGGACCGGGGAGATGCCGAGCACCTCCATCGCGTCGATCTCGTCGCGGATCTTGCGCGATCCCAGGTCGGCACAGATCGCCGAGCCACCGGCCCCGGCGATCAACAGGGCGCAGACGATGGGTGAGGCCTCGCGGATCACCGCCAGCACGCTGGCGGCCCCGGTGAACGACTGGGCACCGAGCTGCCGGGTGACCGTCCCCAGCTGCAAGGCGATGACGGCCCCGAAGGGAACCGCGACCAAGGCGGTCGGGACGATCGTGACGCTGGCGATGAACCAGGCCTGCTGGATGAACTCCCGTCCCTGGAACGGACGCTTGAAGGTCAGCCGCACGACGTCCAGGAACAGGGCGAACAGTCGTCCTGCCTGGCTTACCCCTGAGACGAGTGAGACCCCGGCCATGTCAGCCCACCGCCGGGGGTGCCGCGGCTACCGGCTGCTCGGCGAGGGTGGAGTCGGCGCGGGTGGAGTCGGCGCGGGGTGACTCGGCCAGTCGCTCCGAGTCCAGGGCCGCGGTGATGACGGCCTGCGCCTTGGGTGGCAGCGTGTGCAGCATCTCCAGCACACGGGCCTGCCGCCGGCCTGCCGCCTGCCGGACCGGCAGCCCAGGCGAGGGCAACAACTGCGGGGGCACCCCGCCACCGCTGGCCCCCTTCGGGCCGGTGCCGGGCGCGGGGGCCGCGTCCTGGTCGAGATTGGCGAGCTCCGCGGCGACCTGGGCCGCGTCCTTCTCCTCGCTCATGCCGATCGGGCCTTCGCGACGGCCGTTGAGGAACTGCTTGACGACCGGTTCCTCGCTGGTGAGCAGAACCTCGCGGGGTCCGAACATGACTAGCTCGCGCCGGAACAGCAGGCCGAGGTTGTCGGGGACGGTCCGGGCGGTACCGATGTCGTGGGTGACGATCAGGAACGTCGAGTCGGTGACCGCGTTGAGGTCGACGATCAGCTGGTTCAGGTAGGCGACGCGGACGGGGTCCAGGCCGCTGTCCGGCTCGTCGAACAGGATGATCTCAGGATCGAGGACAAGCGCGCGGGCCAGCCCGGCCCGCTTGCGCATACCCCCGGAGATCTCGCCGGGAAGCTTCTTCTCCGTCCCGGTCAGGCCGACCATCTCCAGCTTCTCCATGACGATGGAGCGGATGTCGGACTCGGACTTGCGGGTGTGTTCGCGCAACGGAAAGGCGATGTTGTCGAACAGGTTCATCGATCCGAAGAGTGCGCCGTCCTGGAACAAGACCCCGAACAGTTTGCGGGTCTCGTACAGCTGGTGCTCGCTGCACTTGGCCAGGTTCACGTCGCGGATCAGGATCGAGCCACGATCGGGCTTGAGCAGGCCGACCAGGGTCTTGAGAAACACCGACTTACCGGTACCCGACGGGCCCAGCATCACCGAAATCTCTCCGGGGGGCAGGGTGAGGGTGACGTCCTGCCAGATCGACTGGCGCCCGAACGACTTCGACAACCCCTCAACCGCGACCTCAACGCCCATTGCCGTCACGTTCTCCCGTCGTCGAGTACTCCGCAGTTTTGACCAGCTTGTGCAGGGTGCCACGATGTGTCGGAGAGTGACCGACAGGACACGACACGACTTCTGCGGACGAAGCCCTGTCGCGCGGTACAACGAGGCGGGGCGGCGCAGGTTACCGTCGGGTAGAAACTGGATTGCTCCTGTGTGACAGCGTTGAGAACTCCAGCGAGGTTGTTGTCCGCCTGTTCCGGAGGCCCTGATGCCCGGCCGTACCCATGACTACCGGCTTTCGGTCACCTGGACCGGCAATCGGGGCGCAGGCACCGCGGACATCCGCGGCTACGGGCGGGATCACGCGGTCAGCGCCGAGGGTAAGCCTGGGCTGCTCGGCAGCGCCGACCGCGCCTTTCGGGGTGATCCGTCGCGGTGGAATCCCGAGGAACTGCTGCTCGCCGCCCTGTCCCAGTGCCACATGTTGGCCTATCTGAGCGTCGCCGCGCTCGCGGGCGTCGTCGTCACCGATTACTCGGACGAGGCCACCGGGAGGATGGTGGAGGCGGCCGGAAACAGTGGACGCTTCGAGTGGGCCGAACTTCACCCGGTCGTGACCGTCGCCGACGAGAGCATGATCGAGGCCGCCGGACACCTTCACGCCGAAGCACGGCGCCAGTGCTTCATCGCAAATTCGGTCAACTTCGAGGTCCGCCACGTCCCGGTCACCCGCGCCCGTTGAGGTTGCCCTCGTTGCCCGCCGCCGCCCGTTGAGGTTGCCCTCGTTGCACACCGCCGCCCGTTGAGGTTGCCCTCGTTGCACGCCGCCGCCCGTTGAGGTTGCCCTCGTTGCACGCCGCCGCCGTTGAGGTTGCCCTCGTTGCTCGCCGCCGCCGTTGAGGTTGCCCTCGTTGCTCGCCGCCGCCGTTGAGGTTGCCCTCGTTGCACATAAATCAGACTTTGATCGGATTGCCGCTGGACAGGATCGCTGCGGTCAGTGCTTCCACCGGTTCGCTGGCCTTGCGCGAGGAGCGCAACAGAACCAGATCCATCTGACCTAGCTCGGGCAGTCCCGCCGAAGCCGGCAACTCGACGAAGTCACCCGGAAACAAGGACCGGGCGACCACGGCGATGCCCAGGCCCGCCCGGACCGCCGCGAGGACGCCGTTCACGCCGCGGACCGTACAGGTGATGCGGTAGGACCGTCCGACCCTCTCCAAGGCCTCGACCGCCAGGGACCGGCTCGCGCTCGGCGCCTGGTAGACCACCAGTGGCACCGGCCGCTCGTCCTCGACCCTCGTCCCCGCGATGCTGGCCCAGAGCAACCGGTCGCGACGTACCAGCCGCCCACGGGGGTCCAACGGCCCAGCGGGGTTCTTCACGAAAGCAAGATCAAGGTGCCCGGACTCGATCCGGCGTTGCAGGGTGGCGCTCTGAGCAACGGTCAGCTCCAGGTCGATCCGGGGGTAGAGCTGTCGGAAGTCCCGCAGAATCCGCGGGACCTGCGTGAGTGCGATGTCGTCGGTCACGCCGAGCCTCAGGCGGCCGGCCAGTCCTGATCCGGTGAAGTAACCGACGGCCTGCTCGTGGGCCGCGAGGATCGTCCGCGCGAAGTCGGCAAGGGCCTCCCCGTCCGCCGTGAGGGCCACACTGCGGGTGTCACGGACGAACAGGGGGCGTCCCACAGAGTCTTCGAGCTTGCGAATGTGCTGACTCACCGTCGGTTGGCGCAGGCCCAGGTTGGCCGCGGCCTGGGTGAAACTCAGGGACTGCGCGACAGCCAAGAACGTACGCAGCAACTCCGGGTCATACCAACGCCTCGCGGACTCATTCATTATGGCAATAACACTAATACGATCAATTGGCTTTTGGAATGCCCCTTCGCGGACGAGGATTACAGAAGCAACTACACGAAACCAGCATTGGATGCCCGTTGAGCACCCCCACCGCCTCGTTCACGTCCACCTTCTCATCCCTACGTACCCGCAATTTCCGGCTCTTCGCCTCCGGGCAGGTGGTGTCCAACACCGGAGCCTGGGTACAACGAATCGCGCAGGACTGGCTCGTACTGACCCTGACCGGCAGTGCGACGGCCGTCGGAATCACGACCGCCCTACAGTTCCTGCCGACGCTCCTTTTCGGCTTGTACGGCGGCCTGATCGCTGATCGATACAACAAGCGCAGGGTGCTGTTGCTGACCCAGATCGGCATGGCGTCCATGTCGGCAGGCCTGGCGTGGCTCACCTTGACTGATCGAGTTCTCCCCTGGCATGTATACAGGATCGCGTTCGGGCTAGGCCTCGTGACGGCCGTCGACAACCCGACTCGGCAGTCGTTCGTCAACGAGATGGTCGGACCCGAACAACTGCGAAACGCGATTTCCCTCAACGCATCGGTGTTTCAGCTCGGGGCGCTGATCGGGCCTGCCGTCAGCGGCTATCTCATCAACGCGGTCGGGTCGGGATACTCCTTTGCGATCAACACCCTTTCGTTCGTAGCGCCGTTCATCGCGCTGATGCGTATCGACGAATCTCAACTGAATCGGACGGTCACGACCACGCGATCAGGAGCCAGCCTTCGCGACGGCCTGCGGTACGTCTTATCACGACCGGACGTGCTGTGGCCGACGACGCTGGTCGGGATGTTCGGCATCTTCACCATCAATCTGCCCGTCACGCTGGCTGCATACGCGAATACCGAATTCCATTCCGGAGCCAGCGGGTACGGCACCCTGAGCTCCGCGGTGGCGCTCGGCTCCGTCGTCGGCGCGCTCGTGTCGGCGCGAAGGACGAGAACCCGCCTTCGCGGCCTCACCATGCTCGGAGCCATCGTGTGCGTGCTGACCGTGCTTACTGCGGCAGTCGGCGAGCAGTGGGCGTACACCGCGCTGCTGGCCGCAGTCGGAGCCGCGACTCTGCTCTTTCTGACCTCCGCCAACTCAACGGTGCAGTTGGCCGCCGAGGACGGAATCCGAGGGCGGGTCATGGGCGTGTACCTGCTGGTCTTCATCGGTAGCGGTGCGATCGGCGGGCCACTACTGGGCGCAATCGATCAGCACTTCGGGCCGCGCACCGGCATGCTTGTGTCCGGTGTGGTTCCCGGCATCGCGACGGTGGTGGTCGCGCTCAGGCTGGCCCACGACGGCCACCTGCGCCTGCAGCTCCGGCCGGCCGGCAGCCGCGCTCCGCTGCTCGCGGTTGTCTCGCGCTGACCAAGCGCTGCCGGGGCCATCCGCTGTGCCTGTCCATTGGCCGCCCGCCTGCCGTCGATGGCGCCCGGGCGGGTATTGCGAGGACGTCGGGCCAGTGGTCTGGTTGACTGGCTGTCAAACCGGACGAAAGGCCCAGCATGTTCGTTGTTGTCATCACGGTCCCCGACCAACCCATGATCAATCCTCGGGTGATCGGCCCGTTCGATTCGTGGGATCTCGCGCAGGCGTTCAGCCAAACGCTCATCGCGAAGTGGGACGCCACGAGTGGTGAGAACGCCACCGTGACCGTCACCCGGATGGAGGATGCATTGCCGGGTGTCGTCGTTGGCGAACTGGCAGCCGAATAGCCGACCCGCCCGTTGAGGTTGCCCTCGTTGCGCGCCCCCGCCCGTTGAGGTTGCCCTCGTTGTGCGCAACGAGGGCAACCTCAACGGCCAAAAGGGGTCAGTTCTTGAGAGCGGCATCCAGGGTGATCTCGACACCGGTGAGAGCCTTGCTCACCGGACAGGTCTCCTTGGCGGCCTGAGCCACAGCAACGAAGCCGGCCTCGTCGAGCCCGTCCACCTCACCACGGACGGTGAGTTTGATGCCCGTCAGACGGAAACCGCCATTGTCCTTGTCTGGGCCGAGTTCTACATCGGCGGTAACGTCCACGCTCTGCGGCGTGCCCCCGGCCTCGCCGATCAACGCGGAGATCTGCATGGCATAGCAGGAAGAGTGCGCAGCAGCAATCAGTTCTTCGGGGCTCGTGGTGCCCCCGGCATTCTCAGCAGCGCGCTTGGGAAACGACACGTCGTAGGTGCCGACGTGTGAGCTCGACAGTTCAACCTGACCAGACCCGGTCTGCAGATCGCCGGTCCAAGCGGTTCGAGCGGTACGAGTAGGCATCAGTGCCCTCCAAAGTGAACGGTTCATCGACCAATTGATCGACATTTTCATCGTACTCGATTAAATCGTGCACGATCAATAGCCCGACGTGTCCGACAACAAGGGCAACCTCAACGCGGCGCGTCCGACAACAAGGGCAACCTCAACGCGGCGCGTCCGACAACAAGGGCAACCTCAACGCAAAGGTCCCGACAACAAGGGCAACCTCAACGCAAAGGTCCCGACAACAAGGGCAACCTCAACGCGGCGCGTCCGACAACAAGGGCAACCTCAACGCAAAGGTCCCGACAACAAGGGCAACCTCAACGGGAACGGGTCAGGGCTCCAGTTGGGAGGCAAGCTCACGCAACTCCCCGACGAGCTCGTTCAACTGGTTCAGGCCGAGGCCGGTCGCGGCACAGATGGCGTCCGGGATGCCAGTGGCTTTGCGGCGTAAAGCGGCTCCGGACGCGGTCAGGGCGATCTCGACGCTTCGCTCGTCGACGGCGCTGCGCTGACGTGAGAGCAGGTCCAGTCCTTCCAGACGCTTGAGCAGCGGAGAGAGGGTGGAGGAGTCCAGGCTGAGTCTTCGCCCGATCTGTCCCACGGACTGCGGGCCGGACTCCCAGAGCAAGGCCATCACCAGGTACTGCGGGTAGGTCAGGCCCAGCGCCTCGAGCAGCGGGCGGTACGCCGCCGTCATCGCGCGCGATGCCCGGTACAGAGCCAGGCACAGGAAGTCGTCCACGACAATGGGATCAGCCATGACCCCAGGATAATCAGTCGCGCACGATCTTGTTGTCCGCACGCGAAGGGCGCCAGCACGGCGGGCCACCGAACAGCAGAAGGGGCGGCCCGCACGAGTGCGAGCCGCCCCTTCGGCGGAAACCGGTGACCAGTCCGAACCATCAGGCGCGGACGGGTGACTCAGTGGTCTTACTTGACGGTCACCTTGGCGCCGGCACCCTCGAGGGCAGCCTTGGCCTTCTCGGCGGCTTCCTTGTTGACCTTCTCCAGGAGCGGCTTCGGGGCACCGTCGACCAGGTCCTTGGCCTCCTTGAGACCGAGGCTGGTGAGGGTGCGCACCTCCTTGATGACCTGGATCTTCTTGTCGCCGGCCGACTCGAGGATGACGTCGAACTCGTCCTGCTCGGCCTCGGCCTCAGCCGGGGCAGCAGCGCCCGGAGCGGCAGCGGCAACCGCGACCGGAGCGGCGGCGGTGACGTCGAAGACCTCTTCGAACTGCTTGACGAACTCGGACAGCTCCAGGAGGGTGAGCTCCTTGAACGCGTCGATGAGCTCGTCGGTGCTGAGCTTCGCCATGATGGCGTCCTTTCTTTCAATCGCCGGAAAGCCGGCAAAGGTTGGTTACTTACTCCGCCGGCTCGGCGGGAGTTTCTTCAGTGGCGGCTGCGTCAGCAGCCGGTTCCTCGGTAGCTGCGGCCGCTTCGGCAGCGGGAGCCGCCTCAGCGCCAGCCTCGGCTACAGCAGCGTCAACATCGTCGTCAGCAGCCTCGGCAGGAGCAGCGGCCTCGGCAGCAGGAGCTGCCTCGCCCGGGGTCTTCTCCTCCAGCGCCTTCGCCAGGCGGGCAACCTGCGACAGCGGGGCCTGGAACAGGCCGGCTGCGCGGGTCGGCAGGGCCTTGAGGGCACCGGCAACCTTGGCGAGGAGCACTTCGCGGGACTCGAGGTCGGCGATCTTGTTGACCTCGGCGGCACTCAACGTCTTACCGTCGAGCACACCGCCCTTGATGACGAGCAGCGGGTTGGTCTTGGCGAAATCACGCAGGCCCTTGGCGGCCTCGACCGGGTCGCCCTTGACGAACGCGATCGCGGTCGGACCGACCAGCAGGCTGTCGTCGATGGCGATCCCAGCTTGGCTGGCAGCGCGCCTGGTCAGCGTGTTCTTCAGGACCGCGTAGGTCGTGTCACGACCCAGGTCGCGGCGCAACTGGCTGATCTGCTTGACGGTCAGCCCGCGGTACTCGGTGACCACAGCGGCAGAGGATTCGTTGAAATGATCGACGATCTCGGCGACGGCGGTGACCTTCTCGGTGTTCGGCATGTCCCTCCTCTCATGTATCTCGTGCTGAACCACATGAGTACGGGCGCCTGAACTACCCCGCAGAAACCAGAAACGCCCCGAGCGCAGGGCGCACGGAGCGGAAGATGCCTTCGCATCGGCTTCGTACCAACCTGCGCGGGCCGCTCCGGCGCTCCGGAGCTGTTCGGACGCATGTGCGCATGCGGCGACCAGCGGTCTTGGATTGGAACAGGTGGATCGTGCATCAGCGTACGCACCGCGCCCCGGTCCGGCCAAATCGAGCCGCCGGTCGGCCGGCGAACGAACAAGCCGAACGACAGCCCGAACGAACCGACGAGGCCAGACGCTCAGACGGTCAGGTCGGTGAGGTAGGGCAGCGGACTGCCGGCCAGCACGGGCACCGAGGCCAGACCCGCGCTCAACGCGTAATAGGCACGGATGGGCGTCCAACTGGTACAGCCGGAACCCGCCGGCGCGCAGGCCGCCTGCTCGGTCAGCGGTCCGAGGAATTCGATCCGGTCGGAAGCGGAGGTCGCCTTGGTGGCGTCGATGTCGACCCACTGGTCGGCCTGCGCCTGTGAGTAGATCTGCGGCAGAGCGAGGATGCGCGCCGGACTCAGGCCGTGGGCCATGCGGTAGTACTGCTCCTGGGTCCAGGTGTTGGTCGTCGGACCGTTGTTCAGCGGCTCGGCGATGGGCACGGTGCCACAACTGCGACCGGTGCTTCCCGCGGCCGTCGGGCAGGCATCGGCCGAACCGAGGAACACGAGTTGGCCGGTGGTCGCGGCGAGATAGCTGCTGATCCACGTCTCGACGGCGGCTTCGGTCATCGCGAATCCCGCCTCGATGTCGTTCGCCCCGACGACGGTCAAGCCCGCACCGAGACCGCCGGCGTAGGCAGCCAGCGGATCGACGACCTGGTCAGCCCAGTCCGTGCCCATCGTCGCGGGGTCGTAGACGCCGGCGCTGCTCGCCGCGATGGCAACCGTGGCACCACCGCCGCCCCCAGCGCCACCCCCACCATCGTGATACCCGTGCAGGTAGCCCTGCAGCGCGGTGACCAGCTGGGCGTAGGTCAATCGGATAGCGGTCGCGCTCAGGCGCACACCCGGGCTCGGCAGTGCCGCGTTGTTCGTCTGGGCCCCGATGTCGAGCACCACCACGTGGTCACCGGACCCGTTGCTCTGCGCATCGGTCTTGCCCTCGGCGTACATCGTGCCGACGTCGGCCGGCGTGCCGTGGATGTTGCGCACGTATCGGCTGAGGCTGGCGCTGGGCAGGTCGGCGTTGAGGACGTATCCGACGACGACGGCGACGACCTGCACCGCCCGGCCCGCGTTGTTGTGGATCGCCACCGCGCCGCCCGAGCCCAGGTTCACCGCGACGAGGTTCGCCGCGGTGGCGCCGGCGGTGAAGCCGAGATCCGCCTGCCCGGGTCGGGCGCCGAGATACGGGTAGGCGGTGACCGAGCCCGTAACGCCCGGGCTGGCGACGATGATTCGCAGCAGTACCGCAGACACGCCATGAGCCGGAACCTCGCCGCGGCCGGCCAGCGTAACGGCGACGCCGCCCCTGGCCGGGACCGCGCGGCGAGGCGCCCCGATCCCGCTGCGGGTGTCGAGCACCGTGACCGGTGGGACCGAGCCGAACGCGCCGGTGGTGTCAGGCACGCCGCTGTGCACGAAGCCGACCACGTCGGCCACCACCCGGACCGCGTGAGCGGCCCGATTGGCCAGCGCGAGCCGGCCATCGCTGCTCAAGGACGCGAGCACGAGGCTGCTGGTGGTGCGACCGGCGCTGAAGTAGACGTCGGACAAGGCCGGTCGCCCGGTGCCGGAGGCATAGGTGACGAGCGAGCCCGCGGCCTTGGGCGCGATGACCTTCAGGTTCACCAGGACCGCCGAGACCCCGCTGGCCGGGACCCCGCCGCGACCGAGCGGGCTGTAGTTGATCGCACCGCCGGCGGGGAGGGGCTTGCGCACACCGCCGGCGCCGGTCTGGGTGTCGAGGATGCGGGCGGGGGTGCCCAGCACGGTCAAGGAGCCGGCTGCGGTTGCGGGCCCGCCGCTGACGTAGCCCAGGGCGAAAACGACCAGGCGGACCTTCTTCGGTCCGTTGTTGCCCAACCGAAGCGTCCCGGCGGAGCTCAACCGGACCATTGCCGACGTGGTCACCGAGCGTCCGGTGGCGTAGGTCAACGCGCTGGTGCCGTTGGACGTACCGCCCGACGTGGCGGTGATCGAACCGTCGGCAGCCGGCGTGAGGACCTCGAGTTCGAGTAGGACGCCGGCGGAGGAGGACGGAACTCCCGCTGAGGTGACCGACACGGTACGGCCGGCGCCCGCGGCCAGACCTGCCGTGCCGGTATCGAGCACGCGCCGGGGTGTACTCAGCGCTCGGTACATGCCCGCCGGGGTTCCGCCGTCGGCCGAAGCATGCACGACCGCGGTGCGGGCGTCGAAGGATCGGCCCTGCGGGGAACTCGGATCCGCGACCGCGGCGGGGGCGCCGAGGCTCGCCACGACCGCAACCGCGGTGATGCCGGCCAGCGCTGCGGCCGCGCTCACCAGCACCGATCGGCCGGTTCGGTACATGGGTGCTCCATTCGGACGAACCGTGGCAACGTAACCCGGCACCGTCACTGTCGGCCAGTGTCGGCGATTAGGCAAGCGCTGTGGGTACCCGCCAGCTGGCGCCGAAGTTGACGAAGGGGGCGGGCAGGTCGCGGGCCGCCTCGATGGCGTCGGCCAGCGCCCGGGCCGAGCTTGCCCCACCAGCCAGGTCGCGGTGATATCGACCCATGACCTGGGCCGAAATCTCGTCGTGGACGCGCGCCACCCCTGAGACGACCGCGTGTGAGCCCAGATGCAGCAGGACGCTGGTCAGGCCGAGCGCCTCGTCGCCGGGTCGGATCGTGGCCTGGCCGAGCTCGCACGCCGAGAGCACGACGTGTTCGGGGGCGCGGGCGGCGCCGTCGAATTCGTAGGCGAAGACTGGGCCGTCCGACAGCCGAAGCGAGGAGAACAACGGGTTCTCGGCCTGGTGCTGGCCGTGCGCGGCGACGTGGACGACCGAGCAGTCGCGCATGGCCGACAACAGTTGCTGACGTCCGGCCGTCCCGCCCTCGAACAGACTGGCGCCCGGCCACTGCCGCCCGATCAGTGCCGCCTCCGCGCCGGCGTGGGCGAGGTCCGGGCCGGCCAGCACAGCGACCCCGACGAGCGGCTGGCTGTCCGCGATCTGGGCGCTGTACCAGGCCGTTGCCGACGGTGCGACCGTGACCGGCCGTCCTCGCAGGGATGGCAGCAGCCCCCACGCCACCGTGCCGAGCGGGCCGGTAGGAACGATCACCAGCTGGTCGGTGCCCGGATCCAGTGGGCGGATCAGCTCGGAATCGAGCCACGTGAGGCTGCGAGTCACCGAGGCGCGCACCGCTGCGCGCAGCGAAGCTGGGACGTGACCGTTGGCCAGCACGTCCAGATCGGCGCGGCATCGTCGGATCGCCTCCGCTACGGCGCCGGACTCGGCCAGCGGCACCACTCGGGAGCCGCCGCCGGGAATCAGGACCGCCGCATGCAGCCGGCCCGCCGATTCGACGAAGCAGATCAGCGCGGCACCGGCGGCGTCCAGACCGACCAGCAGCTCGGGGGTTGCGGTCACGGCGCTGGCCTGACCAGCACCCGTAGCCTGCCAAGCCCTGGATCGCAGGCTCTGCTGCAGCTCGTCGATCCGGCGCCGCTGGTCCCCGGCCCGCTCGCGCGCCAGCGGATCGGACTCGATGGTCCGCAGCTCCTCGGTCGCCTGGCGCAGTTCAGCGAGCAGGTCGGCGGTGAGCTCGTCGGCCGGGGCGGTGACCGCCGGGAGCCGGGCCGAGATCGCGCGACCCCGCTCCGCGGCGGCAAGCACGGCTGCGGGGCGACCGTCGGAAACGGCCAATCGCAGGTCGAGCTCGACCAACTGGCGCCCGTGTACCGCACTGGCGGTTTGCAGGTCGAGACTGCCGAACTGGGCGCGATGCCGGGTCAGCTCGGCCAGTCCGGTCCGGATCTCACGTCCGGCCCCGGCCCGATCGCCGCCGGCCAGCTGGGTGCGCGCCCGCACCAGTCGAGTGTGCAGCCGCGCCGACATGGCGTCAGATGCCCGGATCGGGCCGGCCTCGGTGGCGGCGTGGTGGGCCTGCTCCAATCGCCCGGCGGCCAGCAGGGCCTCGGCCGCCACCAGCTGCGCGGTGCGCGCCCGGGTCGGAAGGCCCTCGGCCCGGAACTCCTCGGCGAGCCGCAGCGCCGGCGGGGCCAGCCGGCTGCCGGGACGTCCGGCCGCCAGATCGGCCTGCAACAGCACCAACTCGGCGTCTCGGCGCCACCGGTCGTTGCGCCGTCGACGGAAGCGATCGCGGGCACTGGCGGCGAGTCGGCGGGCGGCGGAGATCTCCCCGTCCAGCAAGGCACATTCGGCCCGCGCGAGTTCCACCTCCGCTACTGCGGAGGACAGCCGGTCCGCCGCGAACAGGGTGCCGGCTTCGCGCAGCGCGTCATCGGCCTCCCGGTGCAAGCCCGCCTCGATGAGCACCCGCGCCTGGTCCAGCAGGATGACGGCACGCGAGACGTCGGCGTCGAGAGCGATGACCTCGTCGATGATCCGCAGCGCCAGGGCGAGGTTGCCGGCCAGGAACTCCAGATAGCCCAGGTTGTGCCGAGTCATGGCCAGGTCGGGCAGCCGTTTCAGCCGTCCGGCGATCTCGCTCGCTCGCTCGAAATCACCACGCGCGGACCTCAGCCGACCGGCGAACAGATGCGCCGTGCCCCGGTTGAGCAGGATCGAATGAGCCTGGTCGTCATCGGCGTGCGCGATGAGGTCGACGGCTCGATCGAGTTCGACCATTCCGACCTGTAGGTTTCCGCCGCGCACGTGCATGTACCCGCGTTGCATGTGCACCAGGACGCGCACCTGCGGCAGCTCCCACTCCCCCAGCGCCCGCTCCGCCTCGGCCAGGGCATCGAGGCCGGCCTGCAGGCCCTGCAGCTCACTCTCGGCCGTCGCCACCGAGATCCAGATCCGGGCGGCCAGCTCACCGACGTCTTCGCCCGCACCGGAGTCCCGGACGGCGGCCAGCGCGGCGATCGCGGTGCGCAGCGATCGTCGCGCTCGCATCGGGTGACCGGCGTTGTTGTCCTCCACGCCGCGGGCGTGCAGCGATCGCGCACGCGACAACGCACGCTCGGTTGCGCCCGAGCCGGACGGTTGCGGTCCCGGCCGAACCGTCCCTGTTGCCTCACCCCGCTGAGCCACCAACGGATCATGTCACCGCAGCAACGCCCTGTCGTTACGGCCGCTTCAGCCGGCTGACCTTCTCGACCGCGTGCCAGGCCCGGTCCACGGCCGCCGAAGAGGCCAGTTGATCCATACCGCCGTGGCGCCAGAGGTCCTCCGCGATCTGAGCCGCCACGATCGGTGCGGAGAACGACGTGCCGCTCCAGGTGCCGAAACCACCGTGGAAGTCGTCGGGATCGATCGTCGCCCGCTCGCCGTCACCCTCGACGTAGAACTCCGCGAGTGGCTGCAACGAACCGTCGAAGGTCGTCGGCAGGGTGCTCACCAACGCCGCGCCCTGCCGGTGCGTGATCACCCAGTCGCCGGCGTTGCTGAACAGGGCGATGGTCTCGAGGTTGGGGTTGAGCGCTCCGACGCTGACCAACGGGATCGCGTCGTGCCCCAGCGGGACCAGGCCTTCGTCATGCGGCGCGAAGCCGGCCGGGTACATGTGGCGGCTCGTCGAGTCGTTGCCGGCCGCGGCTACCACCGCAACCCCGCGTCGTCCGAATTCGCACAACGGTTCGAGCAGCAACTGGTCGTAGGCCACGTCGGCCGGCAGTTCGTGGTAGTAGCCCAGCGACAGTGACACCACGTCGACAATCCACTCCGGCCGGTTCAGCGCCTGGCCGAGCGCGTGGCGCAGCAACAGCCGGTTGAGCGCGACGAGGAAATCCCCTTCGGGCACGACGCCGTCGCTGTGCATGACCCTGATGGCGAGGATGTCAGCGTTCGGGCACAGCTGCCGGATCAGTCCGGCGATGAAGGTCCCGTGGCCCGCGTCGGAGTCCAGGGTGCCCTCCAGTGGGTCATCCAGCGCGCCGCCCTGCTCGGGATCGGTGGCCGCGTCGTGGAAACCGATCTCGAGTGCGCCGACGGTCAGATTGCGTTTGACGACCGGCGACCGGAGCCACGGGTGACGTCCGACCCCCGTGTCGAGGACGGCCACCACCGGGCGTCGCCCGCGCGTCCTGGCTTCGGATTCATCAGCACGCACCGGGGCGAGGCCCGCCCAGGTCACCGGAGTCCGCCCGCCGAAACCGGGATCGCCGTACTGCGAACTGGCACTGCCGCCCTTCATGAACGGACCGCCCTTCATGAACGGACCGCCCTTCATGAACGGACCGCCCTTCATGAACGGCGAGCCGCCGATGTCCACGCTGGTCGCGGTCAGCAGGTGTTCCAGGCTCACCCGGTTGGCCAGCTCCGTGCCGGGCCCGACGATGGAGCGGTAGACCTGCAGCACGGCCCAGGCATCGGCCGGCGGGATCGGCTCGGTGGTGTCGGGCTCGAGCCGCACCCGGATGTTCAGGACCCGGATCGCCAGCTCGGTCAGGTCCGCCTCCTGCGCGAGCGCACGGATCTCGGGATCGTCCCCGTCAGGCACGACCTTGAGCTTGAACCGCGCCGCGGCGGCGTCGAGGGCCTGCCGGACCTGCGGGTCGTCGCCGTCGCGCACCAGCAGCTTGTTGGCCACGTACACCGTCGGACGAACCGTCTGCCCGGGCAGTGTCAGGGCCCCGGCGGGGTCGAGCGTCCGTGCGCCGTGGTTGTTGATCACGTAGTCCGGCGGCGAGAGGTTGGGTTCGTGGCGACGACTCGGGGTGGGCTGCGGCGGGGTATCGCCGGGCGGGCGCTCGTTCGAAGTCATGGCTCCATCTCAGGGTGTGAGAACGCGAATAGCCTTCGGGCTCAGGGTGTGCTGCCCACGGCGTCGGGCTTGGGCACGCGCAGTCCGCACGGCTTACAACTCCACGGCGGGCGTGATCACGGGCGGCCGGTTCTCCCCCGCAAGTTGAACCACGAAGCGCGTCAGGCCGTGCGCAACCTCCTCGAAGACGAACCGGCCGTCCTCGTCGGCATCGGCACTCATGGTCGTCTCGACCTGGCGCAGTTCCACTCGCACACCGGCGCCCGGAGCACACCATCCGTCGATGCGGACCCGGTCCGGCCCGGCCGGACTGATGCTGACCATCGTGGTCAGGCTGTCGCTGGTGAACGTGAGGGTCTTGACTTCGCTCGTCTCGGCGCCGCGGGCGGCCATCGCCTCCAGTGGCAGGGCGACCAGCTCGGCCAGCTCGGCGTTGAGGGCGTCGAGGCTGATGGCAAAGCTCAGACGGTCGACCAGGTCGGCGGGTACCGGATCGATCGCGTCGTACAGACTCGAGAGCTGCGTCATGATCAAATCGTCGGTGGGGTCAAGGGCTTCGCCGGCAAGAGTTTCCCAGTCCGTGGGGTTCGGCGTGTTCATCGAGGCTCCCATCGAGCGTCAGTGGTCAGTGAGGCACGCAGCTTGGCCAGGCAACGCCCACGAGTCGGCCCGATCGAACCGACCGGCATCGCGAGCGAACGAGCCAGTTCCGCGTAGTCCGGGCGGTCTGCGAACGCGATGACCCGCAGCAACTCCCGGCACCGGTCCGGCAGTGCCGAGACGTGCTGCCAGAGCAGCTTCTCGGAGTCACTGCGCAGCGCCAGCGCTTCCGGCGATTCCTCCGCACTCACGAAGTCCTCGTCGACCAGCTCGGTCGGGGTCTGCCGTGACTGTCCCCGCGACACTCGCCACGCCTCGCGACGCGCGGTGACAATCAGCCACTGCAGAACCGATCTCGGATCGGCGATCTTGTCGGCACTTCGCACCAACGCCAACCAGGTCGTCTGCAAGACGTCCTCGGTGGTGGTGGCGTCCAGCCGCTGAGCCCGGACGGTGTGCCAGAGAATCGGCGTCAGCATCTCGACCAGGGACGCCATCGCCCCCGCGTTCCCGTCCCGGTACGCCGCGAAGGCGTCACCGGCCCGGCAAGCCAATGTCGAGTGTTCTGCTTCAGCGTTGACCATCGTCTGACCATTCCGTCTGTTCGGAACCCCGACCCCGACCGGTGTCAACCGCCCAGGGAACAGCTGTGACAAGACTGTCTCCCAACCTCGCTTACGAACACAAGGAGAAATGGGGGACGCTTCTGATACCTCGGGCGGGTGAGACGAATCTCGCGAAGAACGCCCCGTTTGTCGGGGACGGTGATCGCGGTCGGTGCCCCGGCGAACGAATGTCGGGACGGCGGTATCAGGGGCGGCCGGAGGCCCTCCTGATCAGCGTGTTGGACGAACCGGCGTGGTGATGGGCCACTGGGTCGGGCGTAGCAGCGTGTGGTTCGGTGGCCGGGTCCGTCCCGGAGGCCGTTGGATCGATCTCGGGGGAATCGACACGCCACCGCTGGCCTGACTCACGTCCGGATACGCGAATGGGCAGTTCGGCGGCGAATGGGCACTTGTACCTGCCCATTCGCGCCGGAACTGCCCATTCGCTCGGGTAGACCGGGAAGAACCGTCCAGATCAGGCGGTCGGTTCCTCCAGCAGGTTGCGGGTCCGGTTGGTGTCGACCGGGATGCCCGGGCCCATCGTGGTGGAGAAGTTGACCTTGCGCAGGTACTTGCCCTTGGCCGAGGACGGCTTGGAGCGCAGGACCTCATCCAGCGCAGCGGCGTAGTTCTCGACGAGCTGCTCGGGCTTGAACGACGCCTTGCCGATGATCAAGTGCAGGTTCGACTGCTTGTCCACCCGGAACGTGATCTTGCCGCCCTTGATGTCGTTGACGGCCTTGGCCACGTCCGGCGTGACGGTGCCCGTCTTCGGGTTCGGCATCAGGCCACGCGGGCCCAGGATACGAGCGATCCGGCCGACCTTGGCCATCTGGTCGGGGGTGGCGATGGCGGCGTCGAAGTCCAGGTAGCCCTCGGTGATCTCCTGGATCAGGTCGTCACTGCCGACCTTGTCGGCTCCGGCTGCGGTGGCTGCGGCCGCCTGCTCACCCGTCGCGAACACGATGACGCGGGCAGTCTTGCCAGTACCGTGCGGCAGGCTGACCGTGCCACGAACCATCTGGTCGGCCTTACGCGGGTCGACTCCGAGGCGCATGGCGACCTCGACAGTCCCGTCGAACTTGCTCGGCGAAGCCTGGACGGCGATCTGGGCAGCTTCCAGCGGGCTGTAGATCTTGTCGGCTTCGATGAGCTTGGCGGCGGCCTCGTAGGCCTTGCTGCGCTTTGCCATGGTGGTGCTCCGTTTCTGTCAGTGGTCACCGGACGCCGTCCCTCGGCGTCCTCCCACGCAATCTGTGGACACCCCGGCTGAGGTCAGCCCGGGCGATGTCCGGCTCGGCTTCCCGGGCCGGACACGGTTCGAACAACTAGTCGGTGACCGTGATGCCCATCGAGCGAGCAGTGCCGGCGATGATCTTCGCGGCCTGGTCGATGTCGTTGGCGTTGAGGTCTTCCTTCTTGGTCTCGGCGATCTCGCGGACCTGCGCCATGGTCACCTTGGCGACCTTGGTCTTGTGCGGCTCGCCCGAGCCCTTGGGGACGCCGGCCGCGGCCAGCAGCAGCCGAGCCGCCGGCGGGGTCTTGGTGACGAAGGTGAAGGAGCGGTCTTCGTAGACCGAGATCTCCACCGGGACGATCTGCCCGCGCTGCGACTCGGTGGCCGCGTTGTACGCCTTGCAGAACTCCATGATGTTGACGCCGTGCTGACCCAGCGCGGGACCGACCGGCGGAGCCGGGTTGGCCGCACCGGCCTGGATCTGCAGCTTGATGATCGCTGTGAGCTTCTTCTTCGGAGGCATGTCTTCTCTTCTTCTGGTTGCTGGAATTGCTGGGACTCGAACGGCCCGTGGAACTGAGGGACCGTTCTAGATCTTGGAGACCTGGGCGAAGGACAGCTCGACCGGGGTCTCGCGGCCGAAGATGGACACCAGCACCTTGAGCTTGGCGTGCAGAGCGTCGATCTCGTTGATGGTCGCCGGCAGGGTGGCGAACGGGCCGTCCATGACCGTCACCGACTCGCCGACCTCGAACTCGACCTCGACCTGGGCCGGGCCCGAACTGCTGGCGCTCTCGCCGGCCTTGAGCGGCGCGGCGGCCTTGGTCGCGGGCGGCGCGAGGATCTTTACGACCTCGTCCAGGGACAGCGGCGAGGGCTTGGAGGTGGCGCCGACGAAACCGGTCACGCCGGGGGTGTTGCGGACGGCACCCCAGGAGTCGTCGGTCAGATCCATCCGGACCAGGATGTAGCCCGGGAACACCTTGCGGTTGATCTGCTGGCGCTTGCCGTTCTTGATCTCGATGACCTCTTCGGTGGGCACCTCGACCTGATAGATGTAGTCCTCCATGTCGAGGGAGGAGATCCGGCTCTCGAGGTTGGTCTTCACCTTGTTCTCGTAGCCCGCGTAGGAGTGGATGACGTACCAGTCACCCGGCGAGCGGCGCAGCTGGGCACGCAATTCCTCGATCGGGTCCTGCTCGGCTTCTTCTTCCTCGATACCGGCAACGCTGTCGGTGTCAGCGTCTGCTGTGTGCGAGGCCGCCGCGGCGTCGTCGGCGACGAGCTCGGCCTCGACCTCGTTGACGTGTTCGACCCACGCTTCGTCGGCAGCCTCCTCGGCGGCCTCGTTGTACTTCTCCTCGCGCGTGACGCCGTAGACCTGGTCCTCGACGTCCAGGGTCGGCAGCTCCACCGATTCCGCGGTCGCAGCGGACGTCGACAGCACGTCGTCGCGCTGGTCGTTGTCGAACTCAGTCACAGGGTCTCTTCCTTGCTGTTGTGGTGCGATGGGGCGGGGTGTGCTCCGGTCGGGGCCGCACCTGGGTGGATCAGCCGAACACCGCGAGGACGGCCTTGGCCAGGCCGAGGTCGAGCACAGCCACGATGGTCACCATGATCACCACGAACACGATCACCACCGTGGTGTAGGTGATCATCTCCTTGCGGGAGGGCCACAGCACCTTTCGCATCTCCGCCACGGTCTCGCGGAAGCGTCGGCGCACTGCTGTGACGAGAAGCGGTAGCCACCGCCAGAGCAGGCTCAGCCCGCCTCCGCCCGTCCCCTTGTTCGGGCGCGAGGACGGAGCAGGTGCTTCCTGCGTCTCGGTCACGTGTTCTCCTCTCGGAAGCGCCGCCGCAAGCCGGCACCTGCGAAACAAGTGCCTGCCGACATCGGCGCTGAATGGCGCAGGGGTGACAGGACTTGAACCTGCAACCGCCGGTTTTGGAGACCGGTGCTCTACCAATTGAGCCACACCCCTTCGATTCCGGCCGCCGAACGGCGGCGACAGAACCGAGGTGGAACCCCTGCAACCATGACAAACGCGTCGACCGGAGGACGGTTCACGACCTCAAGCGCGCACGCTTGCGCACGGCCCCAACGGACCCGAGTAGCAAGTGTAGGGGTTGGCGTCGGGTAACGAAAATTCACGACGGACCCACCGGATAGCCTAGAGGTCATGACGGCTCCGACCTCCCCGACCGTGAACCCATCCCTCGGCTCACCCGCCCGCCCGGCCTCCGACGCCTCCGAGGCCTCCGAGGCCTACGACGCCTACAACGCCTACAAGGCCCGGGGGCTGAAGCTGAACATGCAGCGGGGCCAACCGTCCGACGCCGACTTCGACCTGTCCAACGCGCTGCTCCAGGCGGTCGGGGCCGACGACGTCGTGGCCGCCGGCGGTATCGACATCCGTAACTACCCGGGCGGCGTCGCGGGGCTGGCGGAGGCCCGCGAACTCTTCGGCGACTACCTGGGTCTGGCCGCGGCCAACGTCCTGGTGTGGAACAACGCGAGCCTGGAACTGCAGGGCCACGTCCTGACCCAGATGCTGCTGCAGGGACCGCGCAATCGGAGTCCGTGGGCCGCGCACGCCCCCACGATCGTCGTCACTACGCCCGGCTACGACCGGCACTTCACGCTGCTGGAAAGCCTCGGATTCCGGCTGGCGATGGTGGACATGCAGGCCGACGGTCCTGACGTGCAGGCCATCGAGGCCCTCGTCGAGCGCGACCCGTCGGTGCGCGGAGTGCTGTTCGTGCCGACCTACTCGAACCCCGGCGGCGAGACCATCTCGGCGGCGAAGGCCGAGCGGCTGGCGGCCCTGACCGCGTCCGCCGCCGACTTCACGATCTTCGCCGACGACGCCTACCGGGCCCACCACCTGTCCGACACCGACCGGGACACCCCCGTCAACTTCGTCGAGCTGGTGGCCGCGGCCGGCAATCCCGACGGTGCCTACGTCTTCGCCTCCACCTCCAAGATCACCTTCTCCGGCGCCGGACTGGGCTTCGTCGGGGCCAGCGAGACCAACATCGCGCATCTCAGCTCGTACCTGTTCGCCTTGTCCATCGGCCCGAACAAGATCGAGCAGCTGCGACACGTGAAGTTCCTCAGCGGTTACCCCGGCGGCATCGCCGGCCTGATGAGCGCGCACGCGGCTTTGATCGCGCCGAAATTCGCCGCGGTCGAGCAGATCCTGTCCAGCGAGCTGGGCGGAACCGGCCTGGCGCGGTGGACGAGCCCCAAGGGCGGGTACTTCGTCAGCCTCGACACCACGCGACCGATCGCCGACAAGGTCGTGGAGCTGGCCAACGGTGCCGGGGTCAGCCTGACCCCAGCCGGATCGACCTTCCCGCCCGGACGGGACGAGACCAACACCAACATCCGCCTGGCACCCACCCGGCCCGAGCTGGCCGACGTGGAGCTGGCCATGCGGGTGGTCGCGGTCTGCATCCGGTTGGCCAGCGAGGAATACGACGCAGCCCAGTCCTGACGCTCAGCCGACCAGCAACGGCCGGTACTCGGGGTTGCGTTGGATGTAGACGGCGACGAACGGGCAGGCCGGGTCGACGCGTTTGCCCTGCGCGGCGATGTCGTCCAGCGCGAACCTCACCAGCCGGCCCGCCAGGCCACGGCCTCCGTAGGCAGGCAGCGTCTCCGTGTGCGGAATGACCACGACGCCGTCGCGCTCGTAGAAGTCGGCCAGGCTGACCCGGCGCCCGTCGACCGTCAGCTCGTACCGGCCGGCCTCATCGTTGCGGATGAGTTCGACCTGCTCGCTCATGAAGCGGGCACCTTCACGGTGGCGCGCGCACGCGCGAGCACCGTCTCGCCGTTCACGGAGGCCGTCACGTCGACGACCACGGTACCCGCCGCGCTGTCGATCGACCGCACCTTCGCACTGACGTGCAGGGCCGCGCCGGAGTCAGCCGGAACCACGACCGGGCGGGTGAACCGGACCCCGTACTCCACCACGGCTCCAGGGTCACCGGCCCAGTCGGAGACGACCCGGACCGCGATGGCCATCGTGAGCATGCCGTGGGCGATCACATCCGGCAGGCCGACCTGCTTGGCGAAGTCTTCGTTCCAGTGGATGGGGTTGAAGTCACCGGAGGCTCCGGCGTAACGCACCATGCTGACGCGTTCGATGGGGAAGGTCGCGCTCGGCAATTCGGTGCCCACCGCGAGGTCGGCCAGAGTCGGGCTCATTCGGCGGCCGCCGTTCCCCGGGCGACCAGGGTCGACAGGGCCGTGACCACGTGCTCGCCGTCGAGCGTGGTGACCTCGCTGCGTGTGGTGATCAGGTCGTTGCCCGCGGCCGAGCGGATCGATTCCACCGAGGCAGTCACCTGCAGTACGTCTCCGGCGTGCACCGGGCGGCTGTAGAGAAAACTCTGCTCGCCGTGCACCACGCGGGTGTAGTCCAGACCCAACCCGGGGTCGGCGATGATCGCTCCTGCGGCCTTCATGGTGATCACGATGGGGAAGGTCGGCGGCGCGATGACATCCGGATATCCCAGCGCCCGGGCGGCGCCCGGGTCGGTATAGGCCGGGTTGTCGTCGCCGATGGCCTCAGCGAATTCACGGATCTTCTCCCGGCCGACCTCGTAGGCGGCGGTGGGCGGGTAGACGCGGCCCACGAACGATTCATCCAGCGGCATGCCAGCGACGGTACTAGGCGAGGGCACAAGACGAATTCAGGGCTGCCCCGGTGGTGGGACAGCCCTGAAAGGGGTCGAGGCGATCGATCGCGCCTGGATGTGGTGCAGCGCCGAGCAGGCAGGCGACCCGAGGGGCGCCGACGGGCTAGCGGGTCTCGCGGTGGTCGGTGTGCTTGCCGCAGTTCGGGCAGAACTTCTTCAGGTCCAAGCGGTCCGGGTCGTTGCGCCGGTTCTTCTTGGTGATGTAGTTGCGGTGCTTGCAGACCTGGCAAGCCAGAGTGATCTTCGGGCGTACGTCGGTGGCGGCCACGGTCGTACCTTTCGGTGAGTTAGGTGGTGCGTGAGTCTTCGGTAGCGAGGGCCGGACTTGAACCGGCGACACAGCGATTATGAGCCGCTTGCTCTACCAGGCTGAGCTACCCCGCCCTGATGGTCTTGCTTTGGCGCACTGATCAGGGTTTGATCCCGGCCCACCCGAGGACGACGGGCGAACAGGCCTTCGAGCGAACCAGAGCCCCCTTACGGAATCGAACCGTAGACCTTCTCCTTACCATGGAGACGCTCTGCCGACTGAGCTAAGGGGGCACGCGATATGAACTTTGTCAACGCCCGCTGTCCCAGGCGCCCGCTGAACTTTACATGACCGGTCGTCCGAATTCCGAATCGACCGCATGGCCGCCGTCCGGGCATGGAAAAGCCCTGGTGATCGCACGGGGGAACGACCACCAGGGCTTTCCAAGTATGAACCGTGGGTAGTCGACCTGCAACCCCCAGCGACGGATACAGTCCCGATTTTCTGTGATCTGGCTCACAATCCGGACACAAATTCAACGTCAGCCGACCCCGGACACACAAAGGCCCCGCTCGGGCTGACCATTCAGCGCGATCGGGGCCTGTGGCGGCTGTTGGGTTCGAACCAACGTAGGCATAGCCGGCAGATTTACAGTCTGCTCCCTTTGGCCACTCGGGCAAACCGCCGTGTGCACACTGCCGTGTGGCTTGGTGCGCAGCTGAGGGTACACGAGCGGAACCGCCCGTCGCACGGCCGGTAACCTGGCTCCGTTCGGACACGACGCAGCTCTGTCCGGCCAGCACCGTAGCCAGCGAGAGGAAGTGCTCAGTCATGGCCGATCCGTCCTTCGACGTCGTCTCCAAGATCGATCGTCAGGAAGCCGACAACGCTCTCAACCAGGCCGCGAAGGAGCTTTCCCAACGCTTCGACTTCCGAGGGACGAACGCCTCGGTCGACTGGTCCGGTGAACTCGGGGTCGTCATCCGGGCCGACACGGAGGAGCGGGCGACGGCAGCTCTGGAGGTGTTCAAGGAGAAGCTGATCAAGCGCGACATCTCCCTCAAGGCGCTCGACGCCGGCGAACCCAAAGCCTCGGGCAAGCAGTACGTGATCACGTCGACTCTGAAGCAGGGCATCGAGTCCGAGGTCGCCAAGAAGATCTCCAAGGCTGTGCGCGACGCCGGCCTCAAGGGTGTCCAGGCCCAGATCCAGGGCGACCAGCTCCGGGTCAGCGGCAAGAAGCGCGACGACCTGCAGGCTGTCATCGCGTTGCTCAAGGGCGAGGACTTCGGCGTCGCCCTGCAGTTCACCAACTACCGCTGAACGGAGCACGAATGAAAGGCGTCATCCTCGCAGGGGGCTCCGGCACCCGGCTGCACCCCATCACCCGCGCGGTGAGCAAGCAACTCCTGCCCGTCTACGACAAGCCGATGATCTACTACCCGCTGTCGGTGCTGATGCTCGCGGGAATCTCCGACATCCTGATCATCACGACGCCTCATGACCAGGAACAGTTCGTACGACTCCTGGGCGACGGCTCGGACTTCGGGATCGCGATCAGCTACGCGGTCCAGCCCGAGCCCAATGGCCTGGCGGAGGCATTCATCATCGGCAAGAACCACATCGGCGGTGACACCGCCGCCCTGGTCCTGGGCGACAACATCTTCTACGGTCACGCCCTCGGTGCCAGTCTCTCGGATGCCGCCGACCTGCAGAGCGGCTGCCGACTGTTCGGTTACCGCGTGCGCGACCCGGAGCGGTACGGAGTGGCCGAGGCCGACGCTGAGGGCAAGCTGCTCTCGATCGAGGAGAAGCCCACCGAGCCGAAGTCGGATCTGGCGGTCACCGGGCTGTACTTCTACGACCGGGACGTCTGCGACATCGCGGCCTCCCTCAAGCCATCGGCCCGAGGGGAACTGGAGATCACCGACCTCAACAACGTCTACGTCGAACGGGGCACGGCCGAACTGATCGACCTCGGCCGCGGGACCGCATGGCTGGACACCGGCACGCACGACTCGCTGCTGGAGGCCGGCCTCTTCGTCCAGGTTCTGGAACACCGGCAGGCCGTCCGGATCGCCTGTTTGGAGGAGATCGCCCTCAGCAAGGGCTGGATCACCCCGGAGCAGGCCCTCGCCCAGGGCCGCGCGCTGGCCAAGTCCGGGTACGGGCAGTACATCGTCGACGTCGCCACCCGAGCGCTCGCCCGCTCCTGAGCAGAAAAGAGAGGACACAGTCGTGGGCCAGCCCAGCAGTGGCGCGATCGACACCTTCCTGACCGCGAACGCAACCTACGTCGAAGGGTTTCCCGAACCCCACGACCGGGAGCCTGAACTCCACGTCGCCGTGCTGGCGTGCATGGATTCGCGACTGGCGCTGTTCGGGGCGCTGGGGTTGCGGATCGGCGATGCCCACCTGGTTCGCAACGCCGGAGGTATCGCCACCCCTGACACTCTGCGTTCGCTGGCGATCAGCCAGCGCAAGCTGAACACCCGCGAGGTCGCGGTGATCCAGCACACCGACTGCGGCATGCTCGATTTCGACGACGCGCGATTCCGAGCCGAGCTGGCCGCCGAATCTGGTCAGCAACCACCGTGGGACGTGCCCGGGTTCACCGATGTGGAGCAGAGCGTGCGCGATTCGGTGGCGGCCATCCGGTCATGCCCATGGCTCGTGCACCGCGATTCAGTGCGAGGCTTCGTGTTCGACGTCCGGACCGCCGAGATCACCGAGGTTCGCTGATCCGCGTCGAGACCCCCGGGCGGATGATCGGGCGGATGATCGGGCGGATGCTCGGACCGACGCTCGGGCGGATGCTGGCGCGGCCTTCGGGGCGCCGACGATCTGTTCGACGGGTGTCAGCCCGAACGACACCGGCAGACCGGCCGAGCGCCAGGCGTGCAGTCCACCGTCCAGATCGGTAGCGGGGATGCCCAGCGAGTTCAGCGCCGCGGCGGCCAGCGAGGAGGTGTATCCCTCCGAGCAGACCACGATCCACTGCTGCCCGGCCCTGGCCTGGGCGACGCGAGCGGGCGAGGACGGGTGCAGCCGCCATTCGAGATGATTGCGCTCGACGATCAGCGATCCAGGGATCTCGCCTTCGCGCCGGCGTTGCCAGGCCGGACGGATGTCAACCAGCAGGACCGCGTCAGGTCCGGCGACGGCCGCGGCCGCCTCCGCCGGCGCCAACCGCGTCAGCCCGGCCCGGGCGGCGGTGAGCAGGGCATCGACACTCTCGAACGTGACGGTGCCGGTCATGCCGCCGAACTCCCGCCCGTCCGCGGGCGATCCAGATCCACCGCGGGTTCGGGATCGCTGGTGGCCATCGTCGCCAGCCGGCTCAGGCCACCGTGGTCGTCGACGTCGTAGAAGTTCATGGTGTCCAGGGGCGGGGAGTAGGCGTGGACGCTCACTGCCGGGCCGTCACTGAGATTACGGACGTCGTGGACGTAGTGCTCGCCGAATCCGATCGCCGTCATGGCTGGGCGGACGTTTTCCAGCAGGGCGTCCTCGGCCGTGTGGTGCGGTCGGTACAGCGCCTCGCTGAGTTCGCCCGAGAGCACGGTGAAGGCTCCGGACGAACCGCCGTGATCGTGCAGTTGGGTGCCCTGACTGGGCAGCCAACTGATCAGCCAGATGTCCACGCGCGGGTCGCGGTAGAGCCGCTGATGCCAGCGGTCATCGGCGTCGTACTCGACATAGGGATAGCGACCGGCGGCGACCTCCGCGGCGACGAACCGCGTGAAGTCGACCAACTCGATCGGATTGAGGGAAGAAATGCGAGCGCGCGCTCGCCTGCGCGAGGTACTCAAGGTGGGCTCCGAACCATGGATGTGCTGGGCTGGGTGGCGCTCACGGCGAGCGAAACGCTCAGCCGGGAACGTGGTGACCCCGTGGGGTCAGCGCCAGCTACACATCTGGTCGAAGGACTGCGCGCGCCTTGTCGTCCAGAACGAAACCTGCCAGAACGGCGCAGCGGGGCCTACCTCGCCCGCGCCCGGCCGCATGTTCATGACAGCAGTATGGAGGCCTGGCACACAGAATGCAAATCTCTACTGTGCCTATAGGAATGAGTGGGCCGAGCGGTCAGCTGGCCCAGCGGAAGCTGGTCATCAAGCGTTCGAATCGCCGCATCAGCTCATCGTCGCAGTGCTCGCCACCGCTGAACTCGGCCAGCAGCGCGAGCCGGCTGTCCGGGGCGGGCACGACGTAGCGGGCGTGGCCGCCGGTGAAATCGACATCGACCAGTTCGGCCACCGGCGACCGGTCGTCGATCTCCACGGCGGTGACCGGCTCGTCCAGCAGACCGACGCTGAGAATGGCGCTCGCGGGCTCGAAGTCCTGATCGCCGATCACGACGGTGCTCAGCACGGCCACCACTGGGGCGCCGGCTATCTCCTCAGGCACGCTGCCGTCGTCGGGAGTAGCTACCAGCCATTCGCGGCAGTCGAGTTCGAAGGCGGGCAGTTCCATCGAGTGCAGGTCGCTGTCCATGTCCAAAACCCCTTTGCTGGTCACGAGCCGCACGCGGCAGAACCGGTGCAGGCTTGGTGCAGTGTGAGTGGACGCCGCGCCGGCCGGACTCGTTGTGTCCTCGGGCAAGCTGTCGCCGGTCCCCGTGCTTTTTTGGTGACCCGGTAAACACATACCCCGGCTACTCAGCTCTTAGACCTGAATCCGGAAAGTCACAGAGCAATCCCCGGCAAACCGGACAGGAAGCGCGACGAGCCGTCCGTGGGACGAGCGGCTGGCGGGTACGACCCGATCGACCGGCCCGTTCAGGCGGCGTTTCGAACTCGTTGCGCCCGGTGAGCGAGCCCACTCCGGCGCATCCGGAAACGGCCCGTAGGATTGTGGGTTGGCAGTACGCCGTCCCGCCCAAGACCTGTGGGCTGCCGGCACCCCAGTCGTCGTCATCTGGAGGCGGACCACCCGCATGTCCACAGAGGTAAAGCAGCTCGACCGTGTCGTGATCCGGATCGCGGGTGATTCCGGCGACGGGATGCAGCTGACCGGCGATCGGTTCACCCAGGAGACGGCTAACTTCGGCAACGACCTGTCCACCCAGCCGAATTTCCCGGCCGAGATCCGGGCGCCGGCCGGCACGCTCGCCGGAGTGTCGTCGTTCCAGCTGCACTTCGCCGACCACGACATTCTGACCCCCGGTGATCGACCGGACGTTCTCGTGGCGATGAACCCGGCGGCGCTGAAGGCCAACCTGGGTGACCTACCCAAGGGCGCCACGATCATCGTCGACACCCGTGACTTCACCGAACGCGCGCTGGCCCGCATCGGCTGGTCCTCGAATCCCATCACTGACGGGACGCTGGAGAACTTCACCGTCCACGCCCTGGACCTGACCCAGCTCACCCTGGATGCGCTGGCCGACAGCGGCCTGTCCCGCAAGGACGCCGGACGCTCGAAGAACATGTACGCGCTGGGTCTGCTGTCCTGGATGTATTCGCGTCCCACCGAGGGCACCCTGGCGTTCCTGCGGGAGAAGTTCGCGAAGAAGCCCGAGATCGCCGAAGCCAACATCACGGCGTTCAAGGCGGGGTGGAACTACGGCGAGACGACCGAGGCGTTCGGAGTCTCCTACGAGGTCAAACCCGCTCCGCTGCCCGCGGGCGAGTACCGCAACATCGCCGGAAACCTCGCGTTGGCCTACGGTCTGATCGCCGGCGCCCGGCGGGCGAGGCTGCCCCTGTACCTGGGGGCCTACCCGATCACGCCGGCCAGCGACATCCTGCACGAGCTGTCCAAGCACAAGCGCTTCGGCGTGACCACCTTCCAGGCCGAGGACGAGATCGCCGGCATCGGCGCCGCTCTCGGGGCGGCCTTCGGTGGCGCGCTCGGCGTGACGACCTCCTCCGGTCCCGGGATCGCCTTGAAGGCTGAGACCATCGGCCTCGCGGTCTCGCTGGAGCTGCCGCTGGTGATCGTCGACGTGCAGCGCGGTGGCCCCTCGACCGGGCTGCCGACCAAGACCGAGCAGTCCGACCTGCTGCAGGCGATGTACGGACGCAACGGTGAGGCGCCGGTGCCGATCATCGCGCCCCAGTCGCCCGGTGACTGCTTCGCCGCCGCGGTCGAGGCGATCCGGATCGCCACGGTCTACCGCACCCCGGTGTTCCTGCTGTCCGACGGTTACATCGCCAACGGCTCGGAACCGTGGCAGGTCCCCCAGTTCTCCGCCCTGCCCGATCTGACCGTGGACTTCGCCACCGAACCGAACGGTGACCCGGGCCCGGACGGAACTCCCGGCGAATTCCTGCCCTACCGCCGCGACCCGGCGACCCTCGCGCGTCCATGGGCGGTGCCCGGCACTCCTGGTCTGGAACACCGCATCGGCGGCATCGAGAAGGCCGACGAAACCGGCAACATCTCCTACGACCCGGACAACCACGACTTCATGGTCCGCACCCGGCAGGCCAAGATCGACGGCATCGTCGTCCCGGACCTGGCGGTGGACGACCCGTCCGGCGCGGCGCGGGTGCTGGTTCTCGGCTGGGGTTCGACCTACGGTCCGATCGGGGCCGCGGTACGCCGCGCGCGGCGGGCCGGCTACACCATCGCCCAGGCCCACCTGCGCCACCTCAACCCGTTCCCGGCCAACCTCGGTGAGGTCCTCAACCGCTACGACAAGGTCGTCATCCCCGAGATGAACCTGGGCCAGCTCGCCCAGCTGATCCGGGCCAGGTACCTGACCGACGTCATCTCGTTGACCCAGGTGCGCGGCATGCCGTTCCGCGCCGCGGACCTGGCCGAGATGCTGCAGGGAGTGCTGAGCAGCAATGCTGACTGAGGCTCGCAGCCAGGCCCGAGCGAGGACCGCGGGGAAGTCGCTGACCCGTTGCGTGAGTCCGGAAGGAAGTGACGACCAGTGACCAGTGATCTGGGCCTGAAGGCCAAGGATTTCAAGACCGACCAGGAAGTGCGCTGGTGCCCCGGCTGTGGCGACTACGCCATCCTGGCCGCCGTACAGGGGTTCATGCCCGAACTCGGCATCCCGCGCGAGAACATCGTGTTCCTGTCAGGCATCGGTTGCTCCAGCCGCTTCCCGTACTACATGAACACCTACGGGATGCACTCGATCCACGGCCGCGCCCCGGCGATCGCGACCGGGTTGTCCACGTCCCGACCCGATTTGAAGGTGTTCGTCATCACCGGAGACGGTGACGCCCTCTCCATCGGCGGCAACCACCTGATCCACGCCCTGCGCCGCAACGTCAACCTGACCATCCTGCTGTTCAACAACCGGATCTACGGGCTGACCAAGGGCCAGTACTCCCCGACCAGCGAGCAGGGCAAGATCACCAAATCGACCCCGATGGGCTCGCTGGACAACCCGTTCAACCCGGTCTCCTTGGCGCTCGGGGCCGAGGCGACCTTCGTCGGCCGCACCCTGGACTCCGACCGCAAGCACCTCACCTCGGTGCTCCGGGCCGCCGCCGCGCATCCGGGCACCTCGCTCGTCGAGATCTACCAGAACTGCAACATCTTCAACGACGGCGCCTTCGACCTGCTCAAGGACGCCGGTACCAAGGGCGATTGGATCATCCCGCTCGAACACGGCCAGCCGATCCGCTTCGGTGCCTCCACCGAGGACGGCGCCACCAAGGCCGTGATCCGCGACCCGGGGACCGGCTCACTGTCGGTCGCCGACAACGTTGCCGCCGACGACCCACGAGTCGTCATCCACGATGCCCACAACGAGGACCCGTCCTACGCCTTCGCCATCAGCCGGCTCTCGCAGCTCGACACCCGGCTGTCTCCGATGGGCGTGTTCCGCGACGTGACCAGGCCCAGCTACGACGAATTGCTCAACCTGCAGCTCGACACCGCCAAGCAGACCGCTGGACCGGACGGCACTTCAGACGACGCGGTGCAGGCCCTGCTCCGCGGCCAGGATGCATGGACGATTTGATCGCGAACCGCCCGAACACCCGCACCGCCCGTGGCTGAACCCACGGTCACCGACCTCGCAATCGCGCCTGAGACGGCCGCCGAGCGGCACCGCGACGGCCTCACCTATGGCGTTGCGGCCTATCTGCTGTGGGGACTCTTCCCGCTGTACTGGCCGCTGCTCAAGCCTGCCGGCGCGCTGGAGATCCTCGCGCAGCGGATGGTCTGGTCCCTGGTCTTCGTCGCCGTCCTGATCCTGGTTCGGCACCGAGTGGCAGCGGTCCGTGCGGCCCTGGCCCAGCCCGGTGTGGTCTGGCGGCTGGCCGTCGGTGCACTGTTCGTCTCGGTGAACTGGGGCGTCTACATCTGGGGCGTCAATCACGGTCACGTCGTCGAGACCAGCTTGGGCTATTTCATCAACCCGCTGCTGACCATCCTGCTCGGCGTAATCGTGCTGAAGGAAACCCTGCGTCCGATGCAGTGGTGCGCGGTGGGCGTGGCCAGTGCCGCCATCGTCGTGCTCACCATCGACTTCGGCCGGCTGCCCTGGATCGCCTTGGTGCTCGCCTTCTCGTTCGCCAGCTACGGCTTCGTCAAGAGCCGCACCGGTGTCGGAGCGATCGAGTCGCTGGCCATCGAGACGGGGGTTCTGTTCGTTCCCGCGGTGATCACCCTGTCGGTGATCGGGACGACCTCGCAGCTGCAGTTCGGCCACCACGGCGTGGTGAACACCCTGCTCCTCATGGGCACCGGCGTGGTGACCGCCGTCCCGCTGTTGCTGTTCGCCGCCGGGGCACGCCGGCTGCCGCTGTCCGTGCTGGGTCTCCTGCAGTACCTGGCGCCGGTGCTGCAGCTGGCTGTCGGTGTGGGTATCCGCCACGAGCCGCTGCCACCGGCTCGGCTGGCCGGATTCGCCCTCGTCTGGCTGGCATTGATCATGCTGACGGTCGATGCGTTGCGGGCTTCCCGCCGGACGCCGGCCGCCTAGCTCGCGAGGTGTCGGCCGACGAAACTCAGCTGGGCCTGAGCCTGGCTACGCCAGAAGCCGGCGTCGTGACCACCGGGTTCGATACCGCCGGCCGGTGTCGGATCGAGTGCGGCGCGAAGGTCCCGGGTGATGGGGGCGAACCCGTCCCGGTCGCCGCAATCGATCCGCAGCGCGATTCCGGACAACAGGTTCAGTCGGCCGAAGATCGCATGACGGTCGAAGTCGGCGACATCGTCGAACGCTCCGGCCGCGCTCTGGGAGCCTGATCGCCAGAGCGCCGGGCTCTCGGCCGCCGCTGCCGCCACCCGGCCCGCGCCCAGCCGCCCGGCGAGGTACAGCGCCTCGTAGCCGCCCATCGACCAGCCGAGAAACGCGATACGTGAGGTGTCCAGACCCTGCCCGGCCAGCAACGGCAGGAACTCGTTGAGCACCATCGCCGCCGGATCGGAGTCCTGTCGCGGATGCCAGTACCCGTGATCGCCGCCGTCGACGGAGGCGATCGCGAACGGCGGGTGACCGGCGCTGCTGAGCGCGGCCAGGTAGCGATCCAGGTGCAGGCTGCCGTCGAAGCTGTCCCGGTGAGTGCCTCCGCGCCCGTGCAGTGCGATGAGCGGATGCAGCCGCCCTGCGTGAGTTCCGGGCGGGAAGGCCAGCGACCATCCAGTCACGACTCCGCCCCGGGCGGCTGAGGTGAAGTGACCGCTGATCACCCGCCCGGGCCTCGCCGTGGGAACGCCCGGGGGCGGCGGGTGGACGAGCCGTTCCCAGCGGTCATGTCCGGGCAGCAATCCTTCGGCGACACCAGCGAGGCCGAGGCCGGCCGCGGAAGCGACGCCCGCGAGGACACCTACGGTCGTCAGGAACCGGCGGCGGGAAGGAGACGAGGAGGGATCGGCAAAACGCCGGTCAGGCGGACGCACGCGTCCGGCCGCGGCGGGTACCGGCGACGATCAGAGCCAGGCCGAGGAACAGCACGCCGGTTCCCAGCAGGGCACCGGTTGCGCCGAGTGGGCTGGCCGCAGCGATCTGCAGGATCTGCGGCTCGGCGACGAACGCCGTACGCGGCTTCGCCGTGACGGCAGGCGGCGCGGAACTCGACGGCCCCGGCCGGGTCGTGGCGGCGGCCTGCCGCTGATTGCCGGCGACCTGGTCGGCCAGCGAAGGCGAAGCGGCGTGGGCGGTCCCGCTGTCGGTCGTCTTGACCGCTGCGGTGGTGATGAGGACGGGCTTGTTGGTGGCAGTCTTCGTCGCGGCCTTGGCCGGCGCCTTGGCCGGCTGCTTGCCGCTCGACGGCTTGGTCCCGGGCGTGGTTGCCGACTTGGGCGTGCCCGCCTTCCCCGCGCCGGACGAACCGCTGGAGGAACTACTGCTGGTACTGGTGGACGTCGATGACGAACCGGCCGACGCCGAGCTGGACGAGTGCGATGACGACGATGCCGACGATCCGTTGGAGTGCTCGTTCGTGACCAGCGTCTTCACCACTGTGCCGACCCCGGTGACCGCGGCCGTGACGCCCTGCACCGGCTTGGCCGTATGGCGCGAGTGCAGTGACTTGCCGTCCGAAGATGCCGTGCTCGTGGCGTAGGAGACGACTGAGGCCTCGGAGTCTTCGCCGTGCGAGGTCGACCGCCCTCGCCCGTCCCGGGGCCCGTGCTTGCTCTTCTTGCGGTCCTTGGACGAGCCGGACTCCGACGAGCCGTACTTCGACGAGCCGTACTTCGACGAGCCGTACTTCGACGAGCCGGACTCGGTGCCGGAGTAGCTGTAGGCGCTGGTCTCGGTAGCGGACTTGCCGTGTGAACCGTGGCAGGTGACGTGCGCTGCTGAGGCGGACGCGGGTTGGGCGCCGAGCATGAGCCCGCCGGCAACGAGGATGCCGAACGCACCTACTGCGGCACGCCGACGAGCGGCGGTCGCGAGCAAGCGGTTTGTGGCTGGCAATGGTCCCCCAAGAAACGGAAACGCGGACACTCGTACGTATCGGCACTGATGTCGGTGAAACGACCCCCGACGCCCGGCCCGATCTGGATCTATACCCAGTCGAGACCGATTCCCAACACCAGTCCCACAACTGTACCTGTTCTGTGCCTGTTAAATCTAGTCCAGAAACGGACAAATCCGCCGCCAGTCGGCGCGAACTCGGATTCAGCGGATGAAGACCGGCCCGACGGGGATCACGCCGGGGATGAAGCACCCGCGGTTCGCTCGGCTCGGGCCGCCTCGCGCGCACGCATCCTGTCCCGCTGTTCGACGAACCGCTCGGCCTGGGCGTCCAGACCGGCCATGAACTGGGCCAGGTCCTCACGGGCCTGCTCACCGGCGGGGCCCAGATCGGTGCGCTCGAAAACCTTCCAGAACTTCAGAATTGGTTGCACGACCGCATCGTGGTGGAGGCGAAGGTCATAGATGCCGGCCTTGGCGATCGTCACCGAGTTCCGGGTGAAATCGCTCATGCCGACGCCGGGCATCTGAAAGCCCACGACCTCGTCCCGGATAGCGGCCATCGTTTCGTCCGGCGCCCGATCGAAGGCGGCGGCGACGAGGTTTCGGTAAAAGATCATGTGCAGGTTCTCGTCCAGGGAGATCCGCTGCAGCAACTGTTCAGCCACCG
Source organism: Jatrophihabitans telluris (assembly GCF_023516435.1). Classification (GTDB taxonomy): domain Bacteria; phylum Actinomycetota; class Actinomycetes; order Mycobacteriales; family Jatrophihabitantaceae; genus Jatrophihabitans_A; species Jatrophihabitans_A telluris. Next base: position 3,769,958 of record NZ_CP097332.1, read on the forward strand.
GACATCCAGTTGCCGCGCCGGTGTTGCGGTGCGAGACGCGGGTCGCCAGTTCCTGGAAGGAGACGTAGGCCACGGCCTGAAGCGCGGTCTTGTCACCGGAGTCGTAGCCGGCCGTCATGTGTTCCATGCGCAGTTGCTCGAGCTTGACCGGGTCGACGCCCCGGGTGACCACGAGATAGTCGCGCAGGGCGATCCCGTGCCGCCCTTCTTCGGCGGTCCAGCGGCCCACCCATTCACCCCAGGCGCCGTCCCGCGAGAAACGGGTCGCGATCTCGCGGTGATACGACGGCAGGTTGTCCTCCGTCAGCAGGTTGACGACCATCGCGGTCTTGGCCACCGGGTCCAGTGGGGAATCCTCGGGCACCCAGTCCTCGCCGCCGAGGAACGCGAAGTCACGGCCCTTGCTCCACGGGACGTAGTCGTGCGGCATCCAGTCCTTGGTGACCTTCAGATGGCGCTCGAGGTTCTCCTCCACGACAGGTTCCAGCTCGAAGAGCAGGCGAGTCTGGACGCCCTCGGGACCTGATGGGATACGGCTGCCGGTCACGGTCATGAACTCACTCCGAACGCTGGACTAAGAAAGCTACGCTTCCGTAGGTTACGCCTGCGGACCGTTACGGACGAATGACCCGCAGTAGGAACACCCTGAGCGTACGACCACTTCGTGCGGAATAGGTGGCATACGCCGGCCAGATCTCCAGGACCCGAGGCCACACCTGATCCCGCTCCGTTCCTTCGGCCAACCGCGCCTGTACGACCTGCTCCCGTCCCCGCAGTTCGACCGTGGCGCGTGGCTGCGCGAGCAGGTTCGCCGACCAGGCCGGATGGTGGGGCTGGCCCCAGTTCGAGGCCACGACAACGTAGTCGTCGGGCTCCGCGGCGACGGCGTACAGCAGGGCCACGGTGCGCCGTCGTCCCGTCGAACGCCCGGTTGTGGTCAGCAGCAGCTCAGGCAGCACGTCGGCGCCGAGGATGCTGAGCCGGCCGCGGCTTCGTCGCTGCACAGCGCGGTCGATCGGCACCATCGCTCGCCCGAAACGCGCGAACCAGCGATAGTGGCCGAGGCGACGCAGCGCAGCGCGGTAACGGTCCGCGGCGATGCCGCTGATCCGGGTGCTCCGACTGGGCGTCATCTCAGCTCAGCCCGTGCGGGAGACCACCAGGTCGGCCAGCGCATCGAGAGCCGTCCGGGCCGAGACGTCCGGTAGATCAGCCAACGCGGCGCGCGCGGCTTCGGCGTATTCCAGGGTGGTGGCCCGCGCCTGGACGAGCGCGGAGGACGCCCGCAGCAGACCGAGCGCCTCTGCGTGCTCGGCGTCGTCGGTCAGCGGCTTGCTCACCAGGGCTCGCAGGCGCGCACCGTTCGGGTCGGTGTCCTGCAGCGCGTAGAGCACCGGCAGGGTCGGAACTCCCTCCCGCAGGTCCGTTCCGGGGGTCTTGCCGGACTGAACGGAGTCCGAGTCGATGTCGAGGATGTCGTCGGAGATCTGGAACGCCACCCCGATCTGCTCGCCGTACACGCGCAACGCCTCGATCTGGTGGTCCTCCAGACCGGCGAAGCGGGCGCCGAACTCCGCGGAGGTCGCGATCAGCGAACCGGTCTTCTCCGACAGCACCGCCAGGTAGTGATCGATCGGGTCGATGCCCGGTTTCGGGCCGACCGTCTCGCGGATCTGACCGGTCACCAGCCGTTCGAAGCACCGCGCCTGGATCCGGACGGCTTCCGGGCCCAGGTCGGCGAGGATGTCCGAGGCGCGGGCGAAGAGGAAATCACCGGTCAGGATGGCGACCGAGTTCCCCCAGCGCGAGTTCGCCGAAACCACCCCACGCCGCACAGACGCCTCGTCCATCACGTCGTCGTGATACAGCGTGGCCAGGTGCGTGAGCTCGCAGACCACGGCCGACAGGGTCACTTCCTCCGTGTGCGGCTCGCCGAAGTGGGCCGCGAGCAGCGTCACCAACGGACGGAACCGCTTACCGCCGGCGTCGACGAGATGCTTGGCCGCCGTGGCGATGAACTCGTCCTCCGAGGACACCGCGGCCAGCAGGGCCTTCTCGACCGCGCCCAGCCCGTCCCGGACCGACGCCTCCAGCACCGAGTCGGCGAATTCGATCCCGACCGCGTTGGGGGCCTGAGTTCCAGTCACCGGCGAAGCTTAGCCGCGAATCTTCGCGGCGTTGTTCGCGAGGTCGAGCAGCGGCTGCGGGAACACACCCAGCACGACCGTCGCGATGGTGCCGACGGCGATCGACAGGTACGAGAAGATCGAGGGGATGGTGACGGTCGGCCCGTCCTCGGCCGGTTCGGCGAAGTACATCATCACCACGATGCGCAGATAGAAGAACGCGGCCACGGCCGAGCCGACGAGCGCGACCACGACGAGCGGAGCGGCCGTGTGGAACGCGGCGCGGAAGACGACGAATTTACCGATGAACCCGCTGGTCAGCGGGATGCCGGCGAAACCGAGCAGCAGGAAGGTGAAGGTCGCTGCGAACAACGGCGAGCGCTTGGCCAGCCCCGACCACTGCGACAGGTGGGTCGCCTCACCGTTGGAGTCGCGCACCAGCGTCACCAGCCCGAAGGCCGCCACCGTCGTCAGGCCGTAACTGGCCAGGTAGAACAGCACCGACGACAAGGCGTCCTTGCCGTTGGACTGCACGGCCACCAGCGGGACCAGGATGAATCCGGCGTGGGCGATGGAGGAATAGGCCAGCACGCGCTTGACGTCGGTCTGCGTGAGACCCAGGACCGCCCCGACCACGACCGACGCGATCGCGACCGCCCAGATGATGGGGCGCCAGTTCCAGCTGCTGACCGAGAAGCCCACGTACAGCACGCGAATGATCGCGCCGAACGCGGCGATCTTCGTGCACGAGGCCATGAACGCGGTCACCGGCGTCGGCGAGCCCTGATAGACGTCGGGTGTCCAGGAGTGGAAGGGCGCGATGCCCGCCTTGAACAACAGTCCCACGATCAGCATGCCGAAACCGAGGTAGAGCAGAACGTCCGACTGTGACGACGTGCTCTGGGCCAGCAGCACACCAGAGAGGTTGACCGTGTTGGCGTAGCCGTAGATGAGCGCGATGCCGTACAGGAAGAACGCCGAGGCGAAGGCGCCGAGCAGGAAGTACTTGATCGCCGCTTCCTGGCTGAGCAGCCGCCGGCGACGGGACAGCCCCGCCATCAGGTACAACGGCAGCGAGAAGACCTCGAGCGCCACGAACATCAACAGCAGGTTGTTGGCAGCGGGGAAGATCAGCATGCCGCCGACCGCGAAGAGGGTCAGCGGGAAGATCTCGGTCTGGACGCGTTCGCTGGTTGCCAGGCGCCGGTCCGCCGCCGATCCCACGACGACCGCGGCCGAGGCGACGATGGCGCTGCCGGACTCCACACTTCGTTCGGCCAGCAACAGCACCGACAGCAGACCGAGCACAAGGATCGTGCCTTGGATGAACAGTGCGGTCGAGTCGATGGTCAGAGCGTTTCCAGCTGTGACCACCGAGTGCCCGCGGATCGCGACCACGTCGATGAACGCGGCGGCGAGCGCGAGCGCGGTCAGGCCGACCTGGGTGTAGAACCGCTGGGCCTGCGGAACGATCGCCTCGACGAGGACTCCCGCGCACGCGGCGGCCAGGACGATCAGGATCGGCGCGATGGCCGCATAGCTGATCGACGGCGCCGTGAACGGGCTGTCGGTGGAGGTGGCTGTTCCGGCGGCGAGAACCGAAACCGTGCTCAGCGCGCTCACTTGTGTCCTCCGGACTGGGCCGCGTTCTGCGGTGTGGGATCGGTCGCCCCGACGTCGTGCATGGTCGCCTTGATCGCCGGATTGATGATGTCGATAACTGGCTTCGGATACACGCCGAGCACCAGGATCAGCGCGACCAACGGGCCGACGGCCAGCAACTCCCGAGCGTTGAGATCGCGGAAATGACCAGCGGCCTTCGCCGCGGCGACCTTCGGGTTCAGGCCGCCCTGCATCGTGCGTTGGTAGAGCAACAGGACGTACAGCGCGGCCAGGATGATGCCGGTGGTGGCCAGGATCGCCAGCGCCTTGTGCCGCGTGAACGAGCCCACCAGCGTGAGGAACTCCGAGATGAAGGTGCTCATGCCCGGCAACGCCAGCGAGGCCAGGCCGGCGAGCAGGAAGACGCCGCCGAGCCGTGGGGTGACGGCCGCCGCGCCACCGTAGTCGGAGATCTGGCGGGACTTACCCCGCGCGATCAGGAACCCGACCACGATGAACAGCAGCCCGGTCGACAGGCCGTGGTTGACCATGTACAGCACCGCGCCGGTTCCGCCCTGGGTGGTGAAGGCGAAAATGCCCAGGCCGATGAAGCCGAAGTGAGCCACCGAGGTGTAGGCGACCAGCCGCTTCATGTCCCGCTGGCCCATCGCCAGGAACGCCGCGTACAAGACGCCGATGACCGACAGGATGATGATCGCCTTGGCGAAGTAACGCGAGGCCTCGGGGAACAGCGGCAGGCAGTAGCGCAGGAATCCGAACGTGCCCACCTTGTCGAGCACACCGACCAGCAGGGCCGCGCCCCCAGCCGGCGCCTCGGCGCCCGCGTCGGGCAGCCAGGTGTGGAACGGAACCAGCGGCGCCTTGATCGCGAAGGCGATGAAGAAGCCCAGGAACAGCCACTTCTGCGTCGCCCCGGTCGGAACATGGCCGACGAGATCGGTGAAGGCGAAGCTCGAGGTCCCGGCGCTGATGTAGAGCCCGATGACCGCGGCCAGCATCAGCAGTCCACCGAGCAGCGAGTACAGGAAGAACTTCACCGCCGCGTATTGCCGGCGCGGGCCGCCGAAGCTGCCGATGATGAAGTACATCGGGACCAGCATGGCCTCGAAGAAAACGTAGAACAGGAACACGTCGGTCGCGGCGAAGACGCCGACCATGAAGACTTCCAGCAGCAGGAGCAGCGCGAAGTACGTCGTGACCGACCGTCGGGTCGCGACCGTGCCGTCAGCCCGTCCCGGCTCCTCCGAATCCTCGAGGGAGTCGAAGGTGTTCCACGACGCCAGGATCACGCAGGGTACGAGCAACGTCGACATCACGATGAGCACCAGGGCGATGCCGTCGACGCCGAAGGCGAAATGCACGCCGAACGAGCGGATCCACATCCAGGAACCGCTGTACTGGAACCGGTCGCCCTTGGTGTCGAAGCCCGCCCCGAGCACGACCGCGAAGACGAACGTGATGACCGAGACGGCCAGCGCGATCTGCTTGGCCGTGCGCTCGCTGCCTGCGGGCAGGGCGAAGAGGACGAGACTGCCCAGCAGCGGGATCAGCAACAGGATGAGCAGGGATACGTTGTGCATGTGGGTCACGCGAACCTCACCGCGAGCAGGACAGCGAGCACCGCGGCGGTGCCAGCAAGCATGGACAGTGCGTAGGAGCGGACGAACCCGGTCTGGATCCTTCTGAGCCGGCCGGAGCCGCCGCCGAAGCCGGCCGCGATCGAGTTCACCGCGCCGTCGACACCCTTGTTGTCGAAGAACACCAGGCCTCGGACCAGCCACTGTCCAGGACGCATCAGAACGCTCTCGTTGAACGCGTCTGCGTAGAGATTCCGGCGCGCGGCCACGGTGACGAGGTTTCCCGCCGGCTGCGTGGCCGGGACGGGGTTACGGCCGAAGACCAGCCATGCACCGGCGACTCCACCGGTCACGACCACGAGGGTGAGCGCGAGCAGCGCGGTGGGGCTGATCGTGTGTACGCCGGCTTCCTCCGGCTTGCCGAGCACCGGCTCGAGCCAGTTCTGCAACCCGCCCCCGAAGGTGAGGGCACCGCCGCCGACGAGGGCGAGCACGGCCAACACGATCATCGGCGCCGTCATGGTGCGCGGGGCTTCGTGAGGGTGCACGTCGTCCTCCCACCGCCGCTGGCCGTGGAAGGTCATGAGCAGAGCGCGGGTCATGTAGAACGCGGTCAGGCCGGCGCCGAGCAGAGCCGCCAGGCCGAGTACCCAACCAGATGTGCCGCCCTTGTCGAACGCGGACTCGATGATCTTGTCCTTGGTGAAGTACCCGGTGGCGAAGGGGAATCCGATGATGGCGAGGTATCCGCAGACGAACACCCCGTAGGTGATCGGCATGACCCGGGCCAGACCGCCGAAGCGGCGCATGTCGATCCGGTCGTTCATCGCGTGCATGACCGAGCCGGCCGACAGGAAGAGCGCGGCCTTGAAGAAGCCGTGGCCGACCAGGTGCAGGATGCCGATGGCGTAGACGCCCTTGCCGAGGCCGACCGCCAGGAACATGTAACCGATCTGGCTGACCGTTGAGTAGGCCAGCACCTTCTTCAGGTCGTCCTGGCCGAATGCGCACACGCAGCCGTAGAGCAGCGTGATCGCGCCGACGATGGTGACCACCGTGCGACCGGCGCCGGTGAGGTTGAAGATCGGCGCGGACCGTGCGATCAGGTAGACCCCCGCCGTGACCATGGTCGCCGCGTGGATGAGCGCCGAGACCGGCGTCGGACCCTCCATCGCGTCAGGCAGCCACGTCTGCAGCGGGAACTGGCCGGACTTGCCGCAGGCGCCGAGCAACAGCATCAGCGCGATCGCCGTCACGACTCCGTGGCTGAGACCACCCGCGCCGGCGAACACGCCCTGGAAGGACGTCGTTCCCAGGTAGGCGAACATCAGCATGATCGCGATCGACAGTCCGACGTCACCGACGCGGTTGGCGATGAAGGCCTTCTTCGCCGCGGTGGCCGCGGAGTCCCGCGTGTAGTAGTAGGAGATCAGCAAGTACGAGGCCAGGCCGACGCCCTCCCAGCCGACGTACAACGTCAGGTAGCTGTCGGAGAGCACCAGCAAGAGCATCGCGGCCACGAACAGGTTGAGGTAACCGAAGAAGCGCCGGCGCCCGGCGTCGTGGGCCATGTAGCCGATCGAGTAGATGTGGATCAACGACCCGACACCGGTGATCAGCAACACGAAGGTCAGCGACAGCGGATCGAGCAGGAAACCCACGTCGACGTTGAAGCCACCGACCGGCACCCAACTGAACAGGTGCAGGTCGCGAACGCGGCCTTGGCCCGCCTCCCCCTTGATCGAGAAGAACAGCAGGACGGCGTAGACGAACAACCCCACCGGGACGAGAGCGCCCAGCAGATGCCCCCACTTGTCGGCGCGTTTACCCAGTAACAGCAACAGGGCCGATGACAGCGCCGGCAGCGCCACCAACAGCCATGCGGCCGACTGGATTCCGTGTGCAGCGTTCACGCTCGGTTGCCCCTCAGTACTTCAGGAGGTTCGCGTCGTCGACCGAAGCCGAACGCCGCGTGCGGAAGATGGACATGATGATGGCCAGGCCGACCACAACCTCGGCGGCGGCCACGACCATCACGAAGAACGCCATGATCTGACCGTCGAGGGTGCCGTTGATCCGAGAGAACGTCACCAGGGTCAGGTTCACGGCGTTGAGCATCAGCTCGACACACATGAACACGACGATTGCGTTGCGGCGAACCAGGACGCCGACGGCGCCGATCGAGAACAACGCTGCGCTGAGCACCAGGTAGTAGGTGGGGGTCATCGGTCCAGCTCCCTCGCTGAGCTGGGAGACCCGGCTCCGACGTTGACCGTGGTGGCGTTGCCGAGCAGCGACTCCGTGGCGATCGAGCCGTCCGGCAGCAGTGCCGGGGTTCCGACGGCGTTGCCGGATGAGAGCACGCCCGGACCGGGCAACGGCTGCGGCCGACCGGAGCGGATGCGCTCACGCGCCAGGGACTTCTGCGTCGGCCGGGGACCTTCGCGCTCGATGTGCGCCAAGATCATCGCCCCGACGGCAGCCACGATCAGCAGGGCGGAGGTCAACTCGAAGGCGAACAGATAATCGCTGAACAGCTTGTGCGCGATGTTGTTGACGTTGCCGGCGTTGTTGGCGCCGCCGTTGGCCGCGACCAGGTTCTTCGGCGGCTTGTCGGTGAACGCGCGCCCGAGCGTGACGGCCACCAGCAACGCGAAGGCCAAGCCGGACAGCAGGGCCGCAACGCGCTGGCCGCGCAACGTCTCCACGAGCGAATCGGAAGAATCGCGGCCGATGAGCATCAGCACGAAGAGGAACAGAATCATGATCGCGCCGGTGTAGACGATGATCTGGACGAGACCCAGGAACGGACCCTGTTCGATCACGTAGAACAGGCCGAGGCACATCATCGTCGCGACCAGGGAAAGCGCGGAGTGCACCGCGTTGCGGGCGATCACCATGCCGATCGCTCCGGCCAGGGCGACCGGGGCCAGAATCCAGAACGACAGGGCCTCGCCGGTGGAGACATCGGCACCGGCCGCCAGGACGACGGTGTTAAGCATGGTGGCCCCCGACCTCGATCGCGTTGCCGACGATCGGCTTGCCGGCGATGTTGGCCTCGCTCTGCGGAGCACCCTTCGTCGGCTGAGGCGTGTAGTAAGCCGATTCGTCCTCACCGAGGCGCATCGGGTGCGGCGGGGCTTCCATTCCGGGCAGCAACGGAGCCATCAACTGCTCCTTGGTGTAGATGAGGTCCTGGCGGTTGTCCAAGGCGAGTTCGAACTCGTTGCTCATCGTGAGCGAGCGGGTCGGGCAGGCCTCGATGCACAGTCCGCAGAAGATACAGCGCAGGTAGTTGATCTGATAAACCTTGCCGTAGCGCTCCCCCGGCGAGAACCGTGCCTCGTCGGTGTTGTCGCCGCCCTCGACGTAGATCGCGTCGGCCGGACAGGCCCAGGCACAGAGCTCGCAGCCGACGCACTTCTCCAGCCCGTCGGGGTGCCGGTTCAGCACGTGGCGACCGTGGTAGCGCGGAGCCGTCGGGAAGACCTCGAACGGATACTGCTGCGTGTACACCTTCTTGAACATCGTCGTGAAGGTGACGCCGAAGCCGGAGGCGAAGCCGCCGATCGTGATGGCCCCGGAGTTGAACTCGTCCTCCTCCAGGCGCTTGATGGGAAGGTCCACCTGCGGCGGCCGGCCGGTGACCGTGGGTACCGCGTTCTCGGTGACGGTCGGAACCGCCGCTCCGGTCGGCAGGGCGGCATCGACCGCAGGCTGGTCCGCGGCCCGATGTGCGGGCCGGTCGGGTACGGGCGTGTCAGCCATGGGGCTGTCCTCCGTCGGTAGTGCGGTGGGCAGATCCGGATTCGATCACCGGGACGCCGGCGGATGCGCCGACCAGCCGCGGTGACGGCGGCACGACCAGGTTGAGCGGAGGGATCGGGAAGGTGATCCCGCGCGCCACCTCCTCCTCCTCGGCCGCGGCCTCATCGGCGTCCAGGCGCTGCTGCCGACGGACGTCGGCCCAGGTGTAGATGATGAGCGCGATGATCACGGGGATCAGCACGATGGCCACGATCTTGAGCACCGTCCCGGTGTCGTTGCCCCAGCGATCGCGCAGCGTCCGCACCGTCGTGATGGCCAGGATCCAGACCAGGTTGATCGGGATGAGGACCTTCCAGCCGAAGTGCATGAACTGGTCGTAGCGCAACCGCGGAAGCGTTCCGCGGAGCCAGACGAAGAAGAAGATGAACAGGACGACCTTGACGGTGAACCAGACGAACGGCCACCACCCGGAGTTGGCGCCGCCCCAGAGCGAGACCAGGCCGAACGGGGCGTGCCAACCGCCCAGGAACAGTGTGGTCGCCAGCGCGGACACGGTGACCATGTTGATGTATTCGGCCAGGAAGAACAGGGCGAACTTCATCGACGAGTACTCGGTGTGGAACCCGCCGACCAGCTCGGACTCGGCCTCGGGAAGGTCGAACGGTGCCCGGTTGGTCTCGCCGACCATCGCGATCACGTAGATGACGAAGGAGATGAACAGCGGCAGACCGTTCCAGAGATGGTTCTGCGCGCTGACAATGCCCGAGGTGGACATGGTTCCCGCGAACAGGAACACCGCGACCATCGACAGACCCATCGCGACCTCGTAGGAGATCATCTGCGCGGCCGAGCGCAGGCCGCCCAGCAGGGGATAGGTCGAGCCCGAGGCCCAGCCCGAGAGCACGATCCCGTAGACGCCCAGGGATGAGCAGGCGAAGATCACCAGCACGCCGACCGGAAGATCGGTCAGCTGCAGCATCGTGTGGTGATGGAAGATCGACACCTCGGGGCCGAACGGGATCACCGAGAAGGCGAGGAAAGCGGGAACGCAAGAGAGCACCGGAGCGATCCAGTACACGGGTTTGTCCGCCAGCAGCGGAATGATCTCTTCCTTGAAGGCCAGCTTCACGCCGTCGGCCAACGACTGCAGGATGCCCCAAGGGCCGGTGCGGTTCGGTCCGATGCGGTTCTGCATCCGGCCGACGACCTTGCGCTCGAAGACGATCGAGAACAGCGTCATGACCACGAGGAAGACGAAGACGCCGAGAACCTTGATCAGGATCAGCCAGATGGCGTCGTGGCCGAAGCCGGCCAGGGTAGGAATCGTGTCGCTGCTCGCCGCCCGCACGCTGGTCATCAGGCTTCTCCTCCGGAGACGGTGACGCTCACTCGGGCTCCGTGCACGGCACCCAGCAGAGCCCGTACCGAACCGTCACGATGGTTGGACGGCAGCCAGACCACGCCGTCGACGGCGCTTGAATCGATCATCAAGGGCGCCACCACGCTGCGGCCGGGTCCGGCGGAGATCGCCACCAACGTGCCCTCCTCCGCAGCCAGGCCCGCGGCCGTCGCCCCGGACACCACCGCACGCAACGGCTTGGCCGTGCCGGCCAGGTTCTCATCACCGTCGGACATCGCACCGGCGTCGAGCAGCTCGTGCCAGGTCGCCAGCAGCAGTTCTCCCGCACCGGGCTCGGCCGGCGAAGGCATCGAGACCGGAGCGTGCGCCAGCCGGGCCGCGGTGACGGCGAGGGCGTCCAGTTCGAGCCGCGCGGCCTCGACCGTCGGCAGCCCGAGGTTGACGTCCAACTCGTCGGCGATCGCGTTCAGCACCCGGCCGTCGGACATCTGCCCGCTGTTGGTCAGGGTCAGATCGAACGGACGTCGGCGGCCTTCCCAGGTGACGTAGCGACCTGCCTTCTCGGCCGGGGCGGCCACGGGCAGGACGACGTCGGCAAAGGCGGTCACAGCGCTGCGGCGCACCTCCAGGCTCAGGACGAACCCGACGGCGGACAGGGCAGCCTCAGCGGCCGCACTGTCCGGCAGGTCGGACAGCTCGACGCCGCCCACCACCAACGCGGCCAGCGGGTTGTCCTCGGCCAGCACGGCCGCCAGGATGCCGCTCAGATCGCGGCCGGCCGTGGCCGGGATGCTCGCGTCCCACACCCGCTCGACTTCGACCCGGGCCTCGTCATCGGTCACCGGACGTCCACCCGGCAGCAGGGTCGGGACCGCGCCGGCGTCGAGCGCGCCGCGGTCACCGGCCCGCCGGGGAACCCAAGCGACGCGGGCGCCGGTTCGCTCGGCCAGGGCCAGTACCTCGGTGAGTGCGCCGGCGACGCTGGCCATCCGCTCCCCGACCAGGATCAGGCCGCCGGCGGTCAGACCATCCGCCAGCGACACGTCCAGGTTCCGTAGCGCGGCCGGCTCGTTGCCCGGAGTCGTGGGGATCAGGTTTCCGTCGAGCTTCGTCAAGCCGCGCGAAGCGACGGCGGCGATCGAGGAGACCTTCGTACGACCGGCCCGGGCGCCCTTCCGCAGCCGCAGGAACACGATCGGAGACTCTTCCTCCGGCTCCAGGCCGACCAGCAGCACGGTTCCGGGAGCTTCCAGGTCGGCGTAGCTGACGCCGCCGTTGGCGGGGCTCACGCCGACGACCGCGGAGGCCAGGAACGACAGCTCCTCGGTCGAATGGGGACGAGCCCGGAAGTCGATGTCATTGGTGTCCAGCACCAGCCGGGCGAACTTGGCGTAGGCGTAGGCGTCCTCTTCGGTGAGGCGTCCGCCGGGCAGCACCCCGACACCACCGCCGGCCTTGGCCTGGGCCAGTCCCCGGGCAGCGACCTCCAGCGCCTCGGGCCAGGACGCCTCGACCAGCACGCCGGATTCATCGCGCACGAGCGGGGTGAGGATGCGGTCGGACTGGGTGGCGTAGTGGAACGCCCACCGACCCTTGTCGCAGTTCCATTCCTCGTTCACCGCGGCGTCTTCGCCGGCCAGGCGGCGGGTCACCTTGCCGCGACGCCAGTCGGTGCGCTGGGCACAGCCCGACGAGCAGTGCTCACACACGCTCGGGGTGGACATGAGATCGAACGGCCTGGCCCGGAACCGGTAACTGGCCCCGGTGAGCGCGCCCACCGGACAGATCTGCACCGTGTTGCCGGAGAAGTAGGACTGGAAGGGTGTGTCGGACGACGTCCCGATCTGCTGCTGGGCGCCGCGTTCGAGCAGGTCGATGAAGGGGTCACCGGCGATCTGCTCGGAGAAACGGGTGCAGCGCTGGCACAGCACGCACCGCTCGCGGTCGAGCAGCACCTGGCTGGACACCGCGATCGGCTTCGGGAAGGTCCGCTTGTGGTCGTGGAACCGGGACTCGGCGCGGCCGTTGGACATCGCCTGGTTCTGCAGCGGGCACTCCCCGCCCTTGTCGCAGACCGGGCAATCGAGGGGGTGATTGATGAGCAGCAGCTCCATCACACCCTGCTGCGCCTTGTCGGCCACGGGCGAGGAAAGCTGGGTCTTGATCACCATGCCGGGCATGACGGTGGTGGTGCAGGACGCCGCCGGCTTGGGCATTCCGCGGCCGTTGCCCATGTCGGTCACCTCGACCAGGCACTGTCGACAGGCGCCGGCCGGGTCCAACAGAGGGTGGTCGCAGAAGCGGGGGATCTGGATGCCGAGTTGTTCGGCGGCCCGGATCAGGAGCGTGCCCTTGGGAACCGAGATCTCGATGCCGTCGATGGTGACGGTGATCAGATCCTCCGCCTGCTCGGTTCGGGGCTTGTCTGGTGCAACGGTCATTACGCAGTCGCTCCGGTCAGTGCGGGGGCCGCCGTGTGCTGGTTGATCAACTGTTCGTACTCGGCTCTGAAGTACTTCAGCGAGGACGAGATGGAGCTGGTGGCGCCGTCGCCGAGCGCGCAGAACGAACGGCCCAGGATGTTGTCACAGATGTCGAGCAAGGTGTCGAGATCCTCCCGCGTGCCCTCGCCGTGCCAGATTCGTTCGAGGATCTGGGCGGTCCAGTAATTTCCTTCGCGGCACGGCGTGCACTTGCCACAGGACTCGTGCTCGTAGAACTCGGTCCACTTCAGGACCGCCTGCACGATCGAGTCGTCCTCGTCGAAGATCATCACCGCGGACGTGCCGTTCATCGAACCGGCCTTGGCGACCGCGTCGAAGTCCAGCGGCACGTCGAGGTGCTCGTCGGTGAAGATCGGGGTCGACGAGCCACCCGGCGTCCAGAACTTCAACGCCTTGCCGCGGCTCATCCCTCCGGCCAGGTCCAGGAGTTCCCGCAGCGTGGTGCCCATCGGCGCCTCGTACTGCCCGGGGTTCTTCACTCGTCCCGACAGCGAATAGATCGACGTCCCGGGCGAGCCTTCAGGCCCCATCTCCTTGTGCCAGGCGGCTCCGCCCAGCACGATGTACGGGACGCTGGCCAGGGTGCCGACGTTGTTGACCACAGTGGGTGCGTCGTAGAGGCCGTTGGTCGCCGGGAACGGTGGCTTGAGTCGCGGCTGGCCACGCTTGCCTTCGAGCGAGTCGAGCAGGGCCGTCTCCTCGCCGCAGATGTACGCACCGGCGCCACCGTGAACCGTGATGTCGAAACGCTGACCCGAGCCCAGGACGTCGTCGCCGAGGTACCCCTTGGCGTAGGCCTCGTTGACGGCGGTGGTTACCCGGCGGATCGCGTGCACCGCCTCGCCTCGGATGTAGACGAACGCGTGATTGGCACGCACCGCGTAGCAGGCGATGATGATGCCTTCGATCATCGAATGCGGATCGTTCATCATCAGCGGCAGATCCCGGCAGGTGCCGGGTTCGCCCTCGTCGGCGTTGACAACGACGTAATGAGGCTTGCCGTCGTTCTGCGGGATGAACTGCCACTTCATGCCGGTCGGGAAACCCGCACCGCCACGGCCGCGCAGGTTCGACTCCTTGACCAGCGCGATGATCTCATCGGGCTGCATCGCAAAGGCCTTCTTCATGCCTTCGTAGCCGTCGAGGGCGAGGTAGTTCTCGATCAGCCATGGCGCGTTGGTACCAAAGCGCTTGGTCAGTACCGGGGTCAGCGGCATCGTTACTCACCCTTCCCGAAAAGCTCGCCCTGGCCGGCTCCGTCGGCGCCGCCGGAGGAACCGGCGTTGCCCTGCGGCGCGGCGGAATTGTCCTTGTCACTCTGAGCTGTTTCCAACGGGGCGTCGTGCGCGCTCGTGGGCTGCGAGGCCCCCGTGTTGTCGGCTGCGCTGTGCTCGGCAGCCTTGGCGCCGTCGGCTGATTCGGTGGTGTCGGCGTGCCGGCTGGCCGCCGAGGCCGACTGGTCCCCGTGCGGAAAGGCCGGCGCGGACTGGCCGGTGTCCGCCGCGAGCTTCACACCCACCAGCGTCTGCGGACCGGCCGCGGGCGCGTTCAACGCATCGGGACGGGTATCGACGAAACCGGCGATCTGGCGAGAGATCTCCTTGAACGAGCACAACGACGCGCCCCGGGTCGGCAGCGGTCGCCGGCCGCCCTGCAGGTCCGTCACCAGGTCCACCGCCGATTCGGCGCTCTGATTGTCGAAGAACTCGTAGTTGACGGTCACGACCGGCGCGAAGTCACAGGCGGCGAGGCACTCCGCGTGCTCCAGGGTGATCGAACCAGTTGATCCGGGCTCGCCGGCCGTTTCGTTCATGCCGACGCCGAGCAGTTCGGACAGGGTCTTGTAGATCTCGTCCCCGCCGAGCATGCCGCACAGGGTGTTGGTGCAGACACTGACCAGGTACTCACCGGTCGGCTTGCGCTTGTACATCGTGTAAAACGTCGCGACCGCGGCGACCTGGGCCTTGGTGATGTCGAGGACGTCGGCACAGAAGGCGATCCCGTCCGCGGAGACGTAGCCCTGCTCGGACTGCACGAGGTGCAGCATCGGCAGTAGCGCCGAGCGGGACTGGCCGGCCGGATAGCGGGCGATGATCGCCGCTGCGTCGGCACGGACGCCGGCAGCGAAGACGTCCGGATTCCCCGGACGTTCGATGTCGATCAGGCTCAGACGAGTGTTAGCCATGTGGCGTCAGCTTTCTCGGACGTGGCGTCAGCAAGGTCGAACAGGGCGGCAGGGTCATCGGTCGCAGCCACCCATCACGGGGTCGAGTGAGGCGACCGAGGCGATGACGTCGGCGACCTGGCCACCGATCGAGAGCGCCGCCGTTGCCTGCAGGTTGATGAATGACGGCTCGCGCAGGTGGACGCGGTAGGGCCGGGTGCCGCCATCGGACACCACGTGCGCACCGAGTTCTCCCCGCGGGCTCTCGACCGCGACGTAGGCCTGGCCGGGAGGCACCCGGAAGCCCTCGGTGACCAGCTTGAAGTGGTGGATCAGCGATTCCATCGACGAGTTCATGATCCGGTTGACGTGCGCGGGCGAGGTGCCCATGCCGTCAGGACCGATGGACAGCTGAGCCGGCCAGGCGATCTTCGGGTCGTCGACCATGACGCGTCCCGGTGTCTGCTCGATGCGCTCGAGAACCTGGGTGATGATCCGCAGGCTCTCGCGCATCTCGGCAACCTTGACCACGAAGCGGCTCCAGCAGTCACCGCCGTCGTCGGTGGGGATGTCGAAGTCGTAGGTCTCGTACCCGAGGTAGGGCTCGGTTTTGCGCATGTCCCAGGGCAGGCCGGCGGCACGCAGCATCGGACCTGTCAGTCCGAGCGAGATGCAGCCTTCCACGCCGATCCAGCCCACGCCCTTGAGCCGGTTGATCCAGATCGGCTGGCCGCGCAGCAGCTTGTCGACCCCGGTGATCTCCTGGTCCGTCTCCTTGATCCACTGGCGAATCTTCGGGATCGCGTTGTCCGGCAGATCCTGTGCGACTCCGCCGGGCCTGACGTAGGCGTGGTTCATCCGCAGGCCGGTGACGAGTTCCATGATGTCCAGGCAGCGCTCACGGGCCCGGAAGCCGTTGGTCATGGCGGTCAGCGCACCGAGCTCCATGCCGCCGGTGGCCAGCCACACCCAGTGGGAGGAGATCCGGTTGATCTCCATCATCAGCACGCGGATCAGCTCGGCGCGGGCGGGAACCTGGACGGCCAGCAGCTTCTCGATCGCCATGCAGTATGCGGTCTCGTTGAAAATCGGGGCCAGGTAGTCGCACCGCGTGACGAGGGTTGTCCCCTGGGTCCAGGTTCGGAACTCGGTCGTCTTCTCGATGCCCGTGTGCAGGTAGCCCACGACCAGTCGCGCGTCGGTGACGGTTTCGCCTTCGAGTTCGAGGACGAGCCTGAGAACCCCGTGCGTGGACGGGTGCTGCGGGCCCATGTTGACCACGAGACGTTCCTCGCGGAGGGGATCGCTGCCGAAGACGGAATCCCAGTCACCGCCACCACTGACGTTGTATACGCGGCCTTCGGTGGTCTGGCGTGACGTCGAGTAGTCGGTGCTCACCGGTACACCCGCCTCTCGTCGGGGGGCGGGATGCTCGCGCCCTTGTATTCGACCTCGACACCGCCGAGGGCGTAGTCCTTGCGCTGGGGGTGGCCGTCCCAGTCGTCAGGCATCAGGATCCGGGTCAGCGCGGGGTGACCGTCGTAGATGATCCCGAACATGTCCCAGGTCTCGCGCTCCTGCCAGTCCGCCGTCGGGTAGAGGCCGGTGGCGGAGGGAACGTGCGGATCGGCCACGGTGACCGCAACCTCGACGCGGACGCGCCGGCGGTAGGTCATCGAGGTCAGGTGGTAGACCGAGTGCAGCCGAGCGCCGTCGGCACCCTCACGGGCGAGGTAGTCCACCCCCGAGACCGCTGAGAGCAGCTCGAACCGCAGCGCCGGGTTGTTGCGCAGCTCGGTCAGCACCCCGATGAGGTGCTCGCGCTTGATGTGCAGGGTCAGTTCGCCGCGGTCGACCACGACTTTCTCGGTGGCCTCGCCCAGCGCCGGGTAAGCGGCGGCCAGGTTGTCGACGAGCTCGTCGAAGTAACTTCCGTACGGGCGTTGCGCGGGCAACTCGACCCAGGGCTGCCGCTGCAGGCCGGAGAATCCAGAGGTATCGCCGGAGCCGGTGACTCCGAACATTCCCGGACGTTCCTGGCTGACCGGCAACGCGCCTTCGAGCCTGGCGAGCTCGGTCTCGCGGTCTTCGATGCTGGCCACGCGCTACACCTCTTCCAAGGTGTGGAACTTCTTGCCGTACTTCTGGCTCGAGGGCACCAGCTCGACCTTCTGGCCGGCCTTCTTCTCCGCCCGCTTGGGGCCCAGAGGTTCGTTCATGATCTTGTGGTGCAGCTTGAGGATGGCGTCGATCAGCATCTCGGGCCGCGGCGGGCAGCCGGGCAGGTACATGTCGACGGGCACGATGTGGTCGACGCCCTGAACGATCGCGTAGTTGTTGAACATGCCACCGGACGATGCGCACACGCCCATCGCGATGACCCAGCGAGGCTCGGCCATCTGGTCATAGATCTGACGGACGACCGGTGCCATCTTCTGGCTGACGCGGCCGGCCACGATCATCAGGTCGGACTGGCGCGGCGAGGGCCGGAAGACCTCCATGCCGAAGCGAGCAGAGTCGAAGCGGGGCGCACCGAAGGTCATCATCTCGATCGCACAGCAGGCCAACCCGAAGGTGACCGGCCAGAGGGAGGACTTGCGCGTCCAGTTGACCAGCGTTTCGATACTGGCCAGCAGGATGCCGTCCGGCAGTTTCTCTTCCAAACCCATGTCAGCGGGCCAATCTCTCGACAGTGGCGGTGCGGGTGTGACAGCTGGTCATCGGGTGACCTCTGCGCCGTGTGGTGATTGCAGCAATACCGGGGACACGCGTCAGTCCCAGTCCAGGCCGCCGCGCCGCCAGACGTAGGCGTAGGCGACGAAGACGGTGACGATGAACAAGAAGATCTCCACGAGCCCGAACAGGCCGAGTTCCTTGTTGGTGACCGCATACGGGTACAGGAAGATGATCTCGATGTCGAAGACGATGAACAGCATCGCCGTCAGGAAGTACTTGATCGGGAACCGGTTGGGCCCGGAACTCATCGGCGCGGGCTCAATGCCGCACTCGTAGAAGGACAGCTTGGCCTTGTTGTATCGCTTGGGGCCGGTGATCGTGGCGATGATGACCGAGAACACGGAAAACCCGAAGGCCAGCGCGAAGAGGAACACGATCGGCAGGTACTGCGAAAGCATGGGCGACCCTGCTTCCCTTCTCATTCGTGCACCGTCCCCGCCCGATATCGAGGGGAGTCTCGAGTTGCGTCTCGGCGTGAGTCTCGACGCGGGCGGCGACCTGATGCAGTTCTCGTCGTTCTCGTTGTTCTCGTTGTTCTCGTTCTGTCAGTCGTGCAGTTCTGCGTGCTTCCGGCGCCGGTCGGAACTGCCCGGCGGGCGGTCGTACCGAAGGGCGGCTCATCGCCGTCACATCGTTGGTCAGGCTAGTCTCGCGTTTCGCTGTTCCGTTTCTTAGGCTTGCCTTACTTGCGGTTGTGCTGATACCGGGAGTCGGAGGACCCGACTCGTGGACTCATCTGAGCGCCGGGGTGATCCGGGTGAGGGCGGTGATGACGCGATCGGAGACGTCTCCGTCGTGCGGATCGGTCAGATTGGCCAGCAGCTTCAGGACGAAGCGCATCAGCCCGGGGTGTGGAAGTCCGTGGCGGGTGCACGCCCGCATCACGGCCGGGTTGCCGATCAGCTTCACGAACACTCCGCCGAGCCGGTAGTAGGCACCCCACTCGGCTGCCATCGCTGTGGGATAGCCGTGCAGCGCCTTCTCACGGGAGGATCCTTCGGGCCGGGCGAGGGCTTGGACCACGGCCTCGGCGGCCATCTTTCCCGACTCCATTGCGTACGGGATGCCTTCACCGTTGAACGGGTTGACCGAGCCGCCAGAGTCCCCCACGAGCAACACACCGTTGGAGTAGTGCGGAGTTCGGTTGAAGCCCATCGGCAGCCCGGCGCCCTGGGTCGTGCCGAGGGCGTTTTCCTCCCTGAAGCCCCACTCCTCGGGAGTGTTGTCGAGCCAGGTCGTCAAAAGATTGCGGTAGTTGGTCTTCTGGAAGCCGGCGGAGGAGTTGAGGACGCCCAGACCGACGTTGACCGAGCCGTCGCCCATGCCGAAGATCCAGCCGTAGCCGGGCAGCAGTTTGGCACCGTCGGCACCGGGCGGGCCGTCCCAGAGTTCGAGCCAGGACTCGAGGTAGTCATCGTGGGTACGGGGGCTGCGGTAGTAGCGGCGGACCGCGACGCCCATCGGACGCTTGTCGTCTCGCTGGTGGCCAAGCGCCAGCGCGAACCGTCCCGAGACGCCGTCGCAGGCAAGCACCACCGGGGCACGGTAGGTGTGCTCGGTCTTGTCGGGGCCGGCTTTGGCGCTCACGCCTACGACGCGGCCGGTCCTGTCGGTGATCGGACCGGTCACCGAGGTCTGCTCGTGCAGACGGGCGCCCGCCTTGACCGCCTGCTGGACGAGCAGGTGATCGAGGTCCGCCCGTGGCCGGACCAAGCCGTAGTTCGGGAAAGAGGCGAGCTCTGGCCAGTCCAGTTCCAGCCGGAGGCCGCCGCCTATGACGCGCAGACCCTTGTTGTGAAGCCAGCCGGCCTCCTGGCTGACGTCGATTCCCATGTCAACGAGGGCACGGGTGCCGCGCGGGGTCAGGCCGTCGCCGCACACCTTCTCCCGCGGGAAGCTGGTCTTTTCGAGCAGCAAGACGTCGATGCCGGCGGTGGCCAGCCAGTATGCCGCCGCGGAACCGGACGGCCCCGCGCCGACGACGATGACGTCGGCGTCGTAACGCTGGTCGTCAGGAACGATGCCGGGCTGCGCCTGCCCGACCGCGGTGGCGCGCTGCACCTGCTCGGCGGTGAGCGTCATCCGGATCTCCTCAATCGTGCGAGTCGAGTTGTCGCGGGCGCAGTCGGTCTCTTCCGGGACGCAGCCTTCGACAGCTCGTGAAAACTTTCACGAACACCACGAAGCAGTCTAGGCCTTGCGCCAGTATCTCCGACACCACCCGAACGCGGGCTCGGCAGACCCAGGAGGCTTGCCCGTTGCGCGCAGCGAGTGGGCTTGTGATCGCACCGTCAGGGCACGTTCGTCGACCGCCGCGCGGAGCGGGATTCGATCACCCTCCGCCGCCGGAGTGGGCCTCTGGTCACGCAGGCAGCCGTGCGGATCGTCAACTCAGCACCGAGGATGTGCAGAGACGCGACGGTTGAAGCGCGGAAGCCGAAGCGGATCGATGGAACGTGGCGGCACCCAGGCGGGTAGCCCGTCGATCATGCGGCACGTCCACCCCCGAGGGCCGAATTCTCGGTGGTGGTAGTGACAGACAAGGGTGAGGTTATTGAGGTCGGTGGTTCCGCCGTCCCGCCACGCGCGGATGTGGTGCCGTTGCGTCCATGAGGGCGGCGCATCGCAGCCCGGGAAGGTGCAGCCCTTGTCACGCGTGATCAGAGCCAAGGTCTGGGAACGTGAGGCGATGCGTCGGGCTCGGCCGAAGTTGAGGATCGCACCTCTCGCGTCGGACACCACGACCGCCAGCTCCGCCTCGTCGGCCAGGTGGCATGCGCTCGCGACGGGCATCGGCTGACCGCTGCCCGCCTCGACGATGGCAACACCACCGGGCGATCGCAAGCTGTCGCGGCTGGCGGTGATCAGGACCGTCGCCGGCGCACCAGATTCGGCCGGACCACGGTGACGCGCGAGGATGCCGGCCGCATCGTCGAGAGCATCGTGCATGCGTTGAGCTGCCGAGCGTTCATCGCGGCCCGACTCATCGGACGGGCGTGGCGCAGAACGCGAGTCGAGAAATGCCCAGAGCAACTGCCCGCATCCCGCCGTGAGCTCGCCTCGTAACCGCCAGGATCCGTCGGACACCGGTGTCAACGAGACCGCCCGCCGCCGGTCGACGATCGCGTCACGCGATACGGTGCCGTCCGAGTCCACCGTGTCCAGCAGCCGTTGTGCGGTGAGCCCCAGTTCGCGTGGGTTCGTGGATCTGGCGGCATTGGTCAGGGTCGTTGCTGCCTGCTCGAAGACAAATGCGCCCAGCTCGGCGGGCACCTTCTCCAACGTTGCCAGGACGACGCGAACATGTTCTGCAGAGACTTCGCCCGCTGCCAGAGCGGAAGCCAACTCGGGTACCACCGGCGGCAGGGCATCGCCGATGACATCGGCCCGCGGGCCCAGAGCCCCTGCTGCCGAGGCCCGCCGTCGTGCCTCCGCGCGGGATACGTGCAGCATGCTCGAAAGCAAATCCGCGGTCGACCTGGCCGCGACCGTCGAGGCAACGGCTCGGTTGTCGAGCTCGGCTACGAGGGCAACGTCGATGGCCTCAAGCCTGCGGCGGGTCGTTTCCATCGCCCGTAGCTCGGAAAGCAGGGCTTGCGTCGACAAGCCCGACAGGCCTGCCGAAGCCGCCCACCCCAGCCACCCTGAGACCGCCTCAGCCAGGTACGAGACCGCGGCACTGCCCTCGGAGGCCCGCTCGGCGTTCGTTCCACTGCCAACGCCCTCCCGCGCGGAACGGCCCGTTCCCGGGCGGACTACATCGCCGACCCCACGGCAGGCGGAAACGCCTACTGCTGCAGGGGCGGTTTGCTCGTCGATCACTCTCACGCCCGCAACGCTAAACACGGCTTCCGACAACGTTTCCGGGTTATCCACAGGCCAGGTCGTACGAGAGATCCGTCTTACGCAACTAGGGCAACCTCAACGCCCGCAGCCTCACAACTAGGGCAACCTCAACGCCCGCAGCCGCGCAACAAGGGCAACCTCAACGCCCGCAGCCTCACAACAAGGGCAACCTCAACGTGTGTCGGGCGCATTACCCCCTCGTTACCGGCTTTTTACCACTGAAGTGGCAGTTTCAGGACATCCCTGCTTGAACCGGCAACCGTCCGACACTCGGGAGCAGCCATGTCTGATCACACGATCACCCGTCGATCCGCCTTGATCGGAGCCGGTACCGCCGGGGTGTTAGGGACAGTCGCTGCCAGCGGCTTACTGCCGGCGAGCGCGGATGCAGTGGGCGTCGCGCCGTCCGCCGCCGCGACAGCCGGTCATCCGGTATCTCGACCGGGCGCCGACGACCAGCGTGTGAACGCGCTGCTGAGGAAGATGACGCTGGCGGAGAAGATCGGGCAGCTGCAACTGCTCAACACCGAGGATCTGGCCAAGACCGCACTGGCCGGATCGATGCCACCCGGCGGTGTCTTCTCGGTCGTCGGCGCGGCCAAGCTCAACGCGCTGCAGAAGCTTGCCGTCGAGAACACTCGTCTGGGAATTCCCCTGATCTTCGGGCTCGATGTGATCCACGGCTACACCACGAACTTCCCGATCCCGCTGGCGCAGGCTTCCAGCTTCGACCCGGGCGTGGCTGTCACCGATGCCGAGATCTCCGCTGCCGAGGCACGCGCTAGCGGCATCACCTGGACGTACTCGCCGATGATGGATGTGACGCACGAACCGCGCTGGGGCCGGATCGCTGAAGGCAACGGCGAGGATCCCTATCTCACCAGCACCTTGGCCGCCGCGAAGGTAGGCGGCTATCAGGGCAACGACTACTCCCAGGCCAACCGGCTGGCCGCGTGCGCCAAGCACTACGTCGCCTATGGAGGGACCGAGGGCGGACGGGACTACAACACCGTCGACGTCTCGATCCAGGAGTTGCACAACCACTACCTGCCACCGTTCAAGGCGGCGGTCGAGGCCGGTGTCGCTACCGTCATGACCTCGTTCAACACGGTGGCCGGAGTTCCCGCGCACGCCAATGTCTACACGGTGCGCGAGATCCTGAAGAACACCTACGGCTTCGACGGATTCGTGGTTTCGGACTACACCGGAATCCAGGAACTGATCATGCACGGCGTTGCTGGTAACGGTGCCGACGCCGCGGCGCTGGGAATCAACGCCGGGGTCGACATGGAGATGGTGTCGACCAACTACGTCGACTACGCAAGACAATTGCTCGCCGCGGGCCGGATCACGCAGGCCCAGATCAACGACGCGGTGCGGCGCATCCTGCGGGTCAAATTCGCGCTCGGCTTGTTCGAGCACCCGTACGTGGACGAGGCACACGAGGTGACCGCGGTGTCGGCGGCCGCGCGCGCTGCCGCCCGCACGGCGGCGACCCGTTCGATGGTGCTGCTGAAGAACGACGGTGCCCTGTTGCCGCTGACCGGTACGCACAAGACCGGTCGCATCGCGGTGATCGGGCCGCTGGGCAACGCGACCTACGACCTCAACGGGACCTGGACAGGCCTGGGTACCGGCTCATCGACAACTCCTCCGGTCACCGTCGTCGACGGGATCAAGGCAGCCGCGCCCTCGGCCACCGTGACCTACACCGCCGGCTGTGGCATCGATTCGACGGACACCTCGGGTTTCGCCGCCGCCCGGACCGCGGCGGCCCAAGCCGATGTCGTGATCCTTGCCGTCGGGGAAAGCGCGGCCGAGAGCGGTGAGGCTTCTGCCCGCAGCCTCATCGGCCTGCCCGGCGTGCAGGAGCAACTCGTCGCCGCCGTCGCCGGAGCCGGCACCCCCATCGTGGCCGTGCTGTTCAACGGCCGTCCACTGACGCTGCAGCCGGTGGTCGACGTGGCCGGGGCCATTCTCGAGGCGTGGGCACCCGGGGTGGAAGCGGGTAACGCGGTCGCGGACCTGTTGTTCGGCAAGGTCAATCCGGGCGGAAAGTTGCCGGTGTCGTTCCCGAGGGCGGTCGGTCAGATACCGATCTACTACAACCACCTCAACACCGGACGTCCGGCCGATCCGCTGAACAAGTACACCTCGAAGTACCTCGATCTGCCCAGCGGACCACTGTTCGAATTCGGTTTCGGCCTGTCCTACAGCACTTTCGAGGTGAGTGGCTTCGCGCTCTCCTCGACCAGGATGAACCGCAGGCACGGCTCGATCAGGGTCACCGCATCGGTGCGCAACACCTCCGACGTCGCCGGGGACGAGGTCGTCCAGCTCTACATCCACGATCCCGTGGCCAGCATCGCGCAACCGGTTCGCCGCCTCCGCGGGTACCGACGAGTGAGTCTGGATCCCCAGCAGAGCACCACGGTGTCGTTCACCCTCACGCCTGCCGACGTGGGCTTCTACGACAACCAGGCTCGGTTCGTGGTCGAGCCCGGTCAGATCGAGGTCTATCTGGGGACGACGTCCTCTGCCCCGGACAAGGCCACGTTCACTGTCGTCTGACCCACCCGCACGGACGACTTCGCGCGCAACAAGGGCAACCTCAACGAGGTCTCGCGCGCAACAAGGGCAACCTCAACGGGGTCTCGCGCGCAACAAGGGCAACCTCAACGGAGGGGGCGTGAGGGAAACGTGAGCGTTCCCGGGGGCGCGCGTGTGCGGCGGCGGGCAGCCCGGTGAGCGCCGCGCGGTCCTGCCATCGTCGATGGTGTGGCAACGACAGCACTGGAATACATCGACGATGATCTGCACCTCCCCGAGCGCACCGGGTACCGGATCAAGCGCGCCCTGCTCGGACCGCCGCTGACCACGGCCCAGTTGCACGAGGAGAAACTCTCGAAGAAGGCCGCCCTGGGCGTGCTGTCCAGCGACTGCATCTCCTCCTCCGCCTACGGGACCGAAGAGATGCTCATCGCGCTGCTGGCCGTGTTCGGCCTGGCGGGATTCAACATTCTCCTCCCGATGACCGCTGTCGTCCTGCTCGTCCTCGTCGTCATGACCCTGTCGTACCGGGAAGTCGTGACGGTCTACACCCGCGCGGGCGGGTCCTACGTCGTGGCCCGGGAGAACTTCGGACCGCGCATCGCGCAGATCGCCTCGGTGGCCCTGCTGATCGACTACATCGTCACCGTCGCCGTGCAGGCAGCCGCCGGGACCGCGGCCATCACCTCGCTCATCCCGAGCCTCGGTCACGGCAGCATCCCGCTGGCGATCACGGTGACCGTCGTCCTGGTCCTGGCGTATGGCAATCTGCGGGGCGTGCGAGAGGCCGGCCGCGCCTTCGCCTTCCCCACGTACTTCTTCGTCGTGGCCGCGGGCCTTGTCGTCATCGTCGGCCTGGTCCGTGAGCTCGCCGGAGACCTACCGAAATACCCCACCAACCTGCCCGGCATGATCGACGTCCACGACTCCGGCCACGCGATCTTCACCGGTGCCGCCATCTTCGTTCTGCTCAAGGCCTTCGCCAACGGTGGCTCGTCGCTCACCGGGCTGGAGGCCATCTCGAACGGGGTCAGCGCGTTCAAGAACCCGCCCGGCGAGAACGCGCGCCGCACCCTGTCGGTGATGAGTGCCCTGCTGGGCACGCTGGTACTGGGGATCAGCTACCTGGCCTACGAAACCCACGCCACCCCCTACGACCACGGAAGCCCGACCGTGATCAGCCAGGTCGCCAAAGCCGCTTTCGGCACCGCCTGGTACGGGCATCTCGGCTTCGTCATCGTCCAGGTAGCGACCGCGCTCATCCTCTACACCGGCGCGAACACCCCGTTCACCGGATTCCCCTTCCTGGCCAGTTTCATCGCCGACGACTCGTTCCTCCCCCGGCAGCTGACCCGGCGCGGACAGCGTCTGGCCTTCTCCAACGGCATCATCGTGCTCACGGTGGCCGCGCTGGCGCTGCTGTTCGGCGTCGGCGCCCACGTCGACAAGCTCGTTCCGTTCTACGCGATCGGCGTCTTCACCGGGTTCACGATGGCCGGATTCGGGATGGCTCGCTACCACCACACCCACCGCGAGAACCGGTGGCGCACCAAGCTCGCGGTCAACGCCACGGGGGGCGGCGTCTCGCTGCTCATCGTGGCGATCTTCGCGGTCGTCAAGTTCACCGAAGGCGCGTGGCTCGTCGTGCTGCTCTTCCCGCTCGGCTGGCTCGCCCTGATGCGTCTCAACCGGCAGTACCGGGCCGAGGCCCGGTCCCTCGACATCGTGACCACGCAGCGCCGCCGTCGGGCCGATTCCGAGCCGCTCGATGAGCCCGGCACCGATCAGCCGCAGACTCCGCCGACCGCTCACTACCCGCGCCACGTCGTTCTCGTGCTCGTCGACCGGCTCGACCTGGCCGTCATCCGCGCGCTGCGCTACGCCGGTAGCCTGCGGCCGACGGACGTGCGCGCCGTTCACATCACCCTCGACTCGAGTGTGGCCGCCGAGCTT
Organism: Jatrophihabitans telluris; assembly: GCF_023516435.1. Classification (GTDB taxonomy): domain Bacteria; phylum Actinomycetota; class Actinomycetes; order Mycobacteriales; family Jatrophihabitantaceae; genus Jatrophihabitans_A; species Jatrophihabitans_A telluris. The sequence goes on from NZ_CP097332.1 coordinate 3,796,165, forward strand.
CGTCACGATTGGATCGAACGCGGCCTCGGCGACCGGGTGCCGCTGGAGCTGCTCGCCTGCCCCGACCGGCGCCTGATCCGGGCTTCGGCGACGCTCGCACTGCGGACGGTCATCCAGGACCAGGCCGAGGTCACCGTGTTGCTGCCCCGCCGCTCCTTCCGCCGGGGGTGGCAGCGCCTGCTTCATGACCGCACCGCCGACCGGATCGCCTACGCCGTCAGCCGGATCCCGCACGTCGCGGCCACGATCGTGCCGTTCGACACCACCTTGACCGCCGCGACCGGGGCCCATCACGACGAGCCGCGGCTGCCCACCGACACCACCGTGGACAGCGGTGTCGCCGCCCCCAGCGGCACGGACGCCGACAGCCGCACCGACACCGACACCGACACCGACACCGTGACCGGTGATCCCGGCGCCGCTCACCCGATCGCCGCCTTGCGGCGTGGCCAGGCGGTGGTCGTCGAGGGCACGATCAAGTCGGTTCAGGTCGGAACGAAGGCCGGCAAGTCCCTGGAGGTACAGGTGTTCGACCACACCGGCGGGATCCGGCTCTTGTTCTTCGGACGAACGGCGATCCCGGGGCTCGAGCCCGGCACCGTGGTCAGGGCGAGCGGCCGGGTCGGTGAATACAAGGGCCACCTGGCACTGGCCAATCCCCGCTACGAACTGCTGGAGTGCTCCGAACCCGCGGCGTCGCCGTTCAGCTTGGCCAGGTAGGCGTTGTAGGCGTTCAGGCTGGAATCCTCATCGTCGAAGTCCAGATCGTCGGCGGCGCTGGCCGGTGACCCGCCCGCGCCGGTGCGTTCGTCGAAGCTCACCCGGCGGGCCTGCTCCAGCCAGCCACTGCTGTCGTGCTTGCGACGTTCCGGATCGTTGAGCCAACCCAGCACCAGACCGATCATGATCGCGGCCATGATCCCGTCACCGCCGAACCACATGATCGCCCCGCCGGTATGGGTGTCCGACAGGGTGTTCACGGACAACCCGGGTACGGCCAGCATCCGCACCGGCGTGCTGCCCTGCATGATCACGATGCCGACGAAGGTGTCCACCGCCATCGACAGCGCCAGCATCAGCCAGCGCGCCGGAGTGGACAACTGCCAGCGGCCGGGAGTGTCACCGAGGATCAGCAGGAAAAACTGGCTGCCGATGACCAGGTAGACCAGATGCTCGACCTGACCGGCCCAGGGGTTGGTCATGATCGTGTCCATCAGGCCCGTGAGGTGGCTGCCCACGATGACCACCGCGTAGCTGGCCAGCGCGACCGGGGGCGCGGTGAAGACGGTCCAGAACCGGCCCTGCAGGAAGCGCTCGAACGCCAGGCGACGGGACTCCGACAGCGCCAGCAGCGCCAGCTCGATCGGCCGCCCGGCCATCAGCAGAGCCGGCGCGACCATCACGAAGCCCAGGTGACCCAGCATGTGCGCCGAGTACAGCGCCATGTCGTAGACGCCGATGCTGGCGCAGGTGCACACCACACACACCGCGAGCCCGGCGAGGAACAGGGCCGTGCGTGCCCCGCTCCAGGCCATCGTCCGGTGAACCTTGAGCACAGCCGTCAGATACGCCGCCGCGGCGAGCACCACGAACGCGACCGCGATCGAGTCGAGCTGCCAGGTCCTCAGCAGGGAGGTCCCGAGTAGCTGCCCCAGATCGTTTCCGGCCCCCATCCGCAGCAAGGCGTCAGCGGCCTGGCCGTGGTGCATCGCGCCGCTGCCACCGGAACCGGCGTCCATCGTCCCCGCCGCGGAACCACGCATCGACAGGTACCGCACGACCGCGGCGACGAGGCCGGCCAGGATGGTCAGCGCCAGCAACCAGACGCTCCACAAGGGTGCACCGTGACTCGCCGGAGCGGTGCCAGTCCGATCCGCCGCAGTCGGAGAATCCGCGCGCGAGGCCACGCCGCCACGGTACGTCACGAGCGGACGCCGCCTCGCCGGCTCCAGGTCCACCGCGGTCCGAGGACGGCCGCCGGCCCAGCGAAGCCGATCATTTCTGCGCATTCACCCGCACCGGGCGGCCACCGGCCGCTAGATTCTTGCTGATACACCGACTCTGAGGAGGTAAACCGATGGACTTCGACGGCTTGAAGGACAAGGCGCTGGGCTTCGTTCACGACAACAAGGACAAGGTCGAGGACGGCGTGGAGAAGGCTGCCGACTTCATCCAGGACAAGGTCGACAACGACAAGGTCGACGCCGGCGTGGAGAAGGCCAAGAACGTCGTCACCGACAACCTGGACAAGCTGTAACCAGCAGCATGAAGGAGCGCCCGGCGGTCTGGTTCAGGCCGCCGGGACGTAGCTGAGCACGGGATACCAGACGCCGAACGGGTCCCCCACGTAGTGCGTGGTCACGGCCCAGTCACGCCGATCAGCACCAGCACCAGCACCAGCACCGGCACCGGCACCGGCACCGGCACCGGCACCGGCACCGGCACCGAGGACACCAGCGAGGATCTGCCAGCCCACCCGTCCGGCCACCAGCAGTTCGCCGGCCAGGGCCGGATCGATCGCCGCCAGCACCTCGGCGTCCGGCTTCTGCAGCGCGTCGGTCACCACCCCGTCGAAGGGATGCGCCCGCTCGTCCAGGTAGCCGGGCGCCTTCACCGTCCGGCAGGCCGAACCGTCGGCCACCACCAGGATGCCCGTTCGGCCGGCACGGGCCGCCAGTTTCCCGCCCGCCGCCACGCACACCCCGGGCTCGGCGGTCTCCGCCAACAACAACTGCTCAACCGGCACGTCGGCGTCCGCCGCGGCAAGCAGGCACCTGCCCACTTGCAGGCTCAACGGCTCGCCGACCTCGACCGGGCGGATCTGGCCGACTACGACCACCCGCTCGGGGCGGGCGGCCAACAACACGTCGATGGCCTCTACGCACGCCGCGCGCAACAGTTCGACCTCGGCCACCGGCAAGCCGGTACGGCCCGGCAGCAGCACCGGCGCCTGCGGTACCGAGGCGATCGCCACCACGGTCATCGGCGCGCCCCGTTCACGCGAGTCCTCGAACGGCACGGCGGGGCGGGACGTCGCCACGAATGGCCGCCACCATGTCGAGCACCTGCCGGGTCTCGGCCACGTTGTGGGCCCGGAAGACCGACGCACCCTCCCAGGCGGAGACCGCCGTGGCCGCCAGGGTGCCGAGCAATCGCTGATCCAGCGCAAGATCGAGCGTCTCGCCCACGAAATCCTTGTTCGACAGCGACACCAGGACCGTCCAGCCGGTGTCGACCATTTCGCGCAGGCGCCTGGTCACCTCCAGCGAGTGCCAGGTGTTCTTGCCGAAGTCGTGACCGGGGTCGATCATGATCCGGTCCCTTGCGACCCCGAGCGACACCGCCCGCTCGGCCTCGGCCACCGTGCGCCGGAGCACGTCGGCCATCACATCCGGGTAGTCGATGCGGTGCGGACGCGTCCGGGGCGCCGCTCCACCGGCGTGCGTGCAGACCAGCGCCGCGTCGTACTCGGCGGCCACCATCGCCAGCTCCGGATCGTGGCCGCCCCACGCATCGTTGAGGAGGTCCGCGCCGGCCTGGCACACGGCGCGGCCGACCGAGGCTCGCCACGTGTCGACCGAGATGATGAGCTCGGGATACCGCTCGCGGACCGCGGCCACGAAGTCGACCGTCCGCCGGATCTCCTCGGCCGCATCGACGTCCTCGCCCGGAGCGGCCTTCACCCCACCGATGTCGACGATCTCGGCGCCGTCGGCGACCACGCTGTCCACCCGCTCCAGCGCCTTGCCGAAGGCGAAGGTCGCCCCCCGGTCGTAGAAGGAGTCAGGCGTGCGGTTCACGATTGCCATGATCAGCAAGGCGCTGTCGGCAAAGCGCTGTCGGCCCAGTCGCAGCATCAGGCGGGCGCCGAATCCGCAAAAGGATAGGCCTGCACGGTGATCGCCGGGGGGCGTTCGGCGATCGGTACGTCACGCGCCCGCCAGAATCCCTCGACGCTCCGGTCGTACTGGTACAGGTCGGTCCAGGCGTGGGTGTAGCCCACCGAGGCGGGCGGACGCCCGCGATTGAGGCGCCGGGTCGCGGTCGCCAGGATCTCCGTCGCCATCACGCCCAGGTCGTGCACGTTCTGGTGGGAATGGCCGCGCTGGCCGAGATCGACCTGAGCCACGGCCCCCAGTCCGTGCCGCCACACCGTGTCGGTCAGGGTCGCGAACTCGACCCCGTAACCGACCGGGAAGGGGAGTGTCTCGGCCAGGCTGCGTCGCATCGCCCATTCCCCGGCCAGCGGTTGGACGACGCCGGACAGGATGGGCCAGTGCAGATTGATCAGTGGACGCGCCACAAGTTCGGTGACCCGTCCACCCTGCGGTGAATGGCCACCGTCGGCGGAGGAGAACAGCCGGTCGTAGAACCCTTTCACCAGCGACACCTTCCGATCACGCAGCATCGGGCCGAGCAGACCCGTGATGAAGTGCGCACCCCACTCGGTGAGGTCGGCATCGATGAAAGCGACGATGTCCCCGCGGGTCACGAACAGCGAGCGCCACAGGGCCTCACCCTTGCCGGGCAGCGACTTCAGGCCGGTCTCGATCGCGCCGGCCGCATAGACCTGCGCGCCCGCCTTGGCGGCCAGGGCCGCGGTGGCGTCCGTCGAGTCGGAGTCGATCACCACGAGCTCGTCGACCAGACCCGGTTCCACCAGCGCGTCGGAGATCCGGCTCACCACCTCGGCCACGGTCGCTTCCTCGTTGCGCGCCGGGATCACCACCGAGATGCTCAGGTTCTGCTCTCGCTTTCGCTCCAGCAGTTCCGGCAGGGTGAAGTCCGTTGCCAGGTAGGTGTGGCTGTCGAACCATCGACGGGCCGCCAGCTCCATCAGCTCGTCCCCCTGCCGTCCTGCGCCGCGACCAGTCGCGCTTTGATCCGCGCGGTCGCCGCCGCCGGGTCGGCAGCCTCGGTGATGGCGCGTACGACCACCACCCGGGTGGCACCGGCCTGCAGCACCTCGTCCAGAGTCGACTCGTCCACACCGCCGATACCGAACCATGGACGCGAGGGCTGGTCTGCCGCCAGCTTGCGAACGGGATCCAGGCTGGTGTGCGGCCGGCCCGCTTTGGTGGGCGTAGGCCAGATCGGGCCCAGGCAGAAGTAGTCCAGGTCGGGATCGAGCGCCGCCTCACTGGCCTGGTCCAGGCTGTGGCTGGACCGTCCGAGGATCACGTCCGGTCCGAGGATGCGGCGAGCCACGGCGGGCAGCAGATCCCGCTGCCCCAGATGCAGCACGTCAGCGCCCGCGGCGAGCGCGAGATCGGCCCGGTCGTTGACCGCCAGCAACGCACCGTGCCGCTCACAGGCGGCCCGGAACACCTCCAGCAACGCCAGTTCGTCGGCGGCCTCGAGGTTCTTCTCGCGCAGCTGGACGATATCGACGCCCGCGCCCAGCACCTCGTCGAGAAACTCGGGCAGGTCGTCCTCGGCGCTGCGGGAGCCCACGCACAGGTACAGCAGAGCGCGGTCGAGAGCTTCGTTACCCATCGGATCATCCAATCACCCCGCTCGCGATGCCGCCGCCCACCGCCACCCACCGCCGGGCGACCTGGCGCGACGGGTCCGGTGGACGGCGGCGCACGAGGCCGCGATCCGGGAACTGTTTACCGAAAGTTCATCGCTGCGGCGCCGTCGGTACCCTCGGATCCGTGACCCACCCGCCCCGGATCCTCGTTGTGGGTGGCGGCGTCATCGGGCTGGCGGTCGCCTTCAGGCTCGCCGGACGAGCCCGGGTCACGCTGATCGACACGAGCGGCACACGCGGCGCCACCTGGGCGGCGGCGGGGATGCTGGCTCCGGTCAGCGAGGCGGTCTTCGGCGAACACGAACTCACCCGGTTGAACCTGCGGGCGGTGGCCGAATTCGTCGACTTCGCCGCTGAGTTGGCCCTGCGGACGGGTCGGCCGGTCGAGCTACGTCACGAGGGGACCCTCGCCGTCGCGTTCGACAACGACGATCGAGCCGCGTTGAGCCGGCTGACCGAATACCGCGACTCCCTCGGCTTGGCCACCGAACAGCTGAACTCCCGCCAGGCCCGTTCGCTGGAGCCGTACCTGGCTCGCGAGGTGCGATCTGGGGTCTACACCGCCGACGACCTGTCGGTCGACAACCGCCAGTACACCGAGGTGCTGCACGACGCGGCCCGGGCAGCGGGCGTCGAGTTCCGTCGCGGGTCGGTGTCGGGACTGCGCCGCGATTCCTCCGACGGGGCAACGGTCACCGGCGCCGTGGTGGCCGGCGGGGACGGGGCGGCAGAAAGCGTGGTGCTCGATGCCGAGGAGGTGGTGCTCTGCACGGGCGCAGCGACCCGGGAGCTGGCCGACCTGCCCATCGAGCCGGTGAAGGGCCAGATCCTGCGGCTGCAGATACCGCGGCAGCTCGCCGCGAGCGGTCCGATCCTGACCCGAACCGTGCGGGGACTGGTGCGTGGCAGCGAGGTCTACCTGGTGCCGCGGCGTTCCGGGGAGATCGTCGTGGGCGCCACCTCCGAACAGCGCGGCTTCGACACCACGGTCACCGCCGGCGGCGTGTACGAGCTGCTGCGCAATGCCTATGAGCTCCTGCCGGTGAGTTCGGAATTCGAGTTCGTCGAGGCGCGGGCCGGATCCCGCCCTGGTACGCCGGACAACGGCCCGATCGTCGGACGGCTCGGCCCCGGATTGCTCGTGGCCAGCGGGCACTACCGCAACGGCATCCTGCTGTCGGCGGCAACCGCGAACGCCGTGGGGGCACTCGTCGTGGGCGGCGTCGCGTCGGCAGAATGGACACCGTTCGGTCCGCAGCGGTTCCTCTCGCAGAAGGAAGCATCGTGCAACTGATCGTCAACGGCTCGCCCCGCGAGATCGAGGACGGCAGCCGGCTCAACGTCCTCGTCGAAGCCGTCTCCGACCGTCCCAGTGGCATTGCCGTAGCCCTCAACAGTGAAGTCGTCCCCAGAAGTGTCTGGGCCGACACCGCGCTGAGCGCCGGCGACCGCGTCGATGTCGTGACGGCGGTCCAGGGTGGCTGAGTATGCAGACAGCGGGGTTGAGAATGGCACGCTCCCGAAGGGAGAAACCAGTCTCACCGACTCGCTGGTGATCGGGGGCCGCAGCTTCGGTTCGCGTCTGATCGTCGGGACCGGCGGGGCACCGAGCCTGGCCGGGCTCGCGCGGATCCTGCAGGAATCCGGCACCGAACTGACCACCGTCGCCATGCGCCGGGTCGACGCTGCCGCCTCCGGGTCCGTACTCGACGTCCTGGCCTCGGTCGGGGTGAACGTGCTGCCCAACACGGCCGGTTGCCGCACCGCCGCCGAGGCCGTGTTGACCGCCAGGCTCGCCCGCGAGGCCCTGCAGACCGACTGGGTGAAGGTCGAGGTCGTCGCCGACGAACGAAGCCTCCTACCGGACGGCCCCGAACTGCTCGATGCCTGCGAACGCCTCGTCGACGACGGCTTCGTCGTGCTGCCCTACACCAACGATGACCCGGTGCTGGCACGGCGGCTGGAGCAGGTGGGCTGCGCGGCCGTCATGCCTGGCGGGTCCCCGATCGGTTCCGGCCTCGGCATCACCAATCCGCACAACATCGCCATGATCGTGGAGCAGGCCGGGGTCCCGATCGTGCTGGACGCTGGGATCGGGACCGCCGGTGACGCCGTGGCCGCGATGGAACTGGGATGCGACGCCGTCCTGGTCGCCTCGGCGGTCACCCGCGCGGCCGACCCGTTGCGGATGGCACGCGCCATGCGGCTGGCGGTGCTGGCCGGGCGGGATTCCTTCCTCGCCGGCCGGATCAGCAAACGTCACTGGGCCCAGGCCTCGTCGTCCTACGAAGGAATGTTCACCGGCATGATCTAGCCGTGCCGCCCCCCGTTGAGGTTGCCCTCGTTGCTGGCAAACCCCCGTTGAGGTTGCCCTCGTTGCTGGCAAACCCCGTTGAGGTTGCCCTCGTTGCTCGCAAACCCCGTTGAGGTTGCCCTCGTTGCTCGCAAACCCCCAGCAACGAGGGCAACCTCAACGGCTTGGAACCCGCAACGAGGGCAACCTCAACGGCTCGGAACCCGCAACGAGGGCAACCTCAACGGCTCGGAACCCGCAACGAGGGCAACCTCAACGGCTCGGGATCAGAGGGTGTCGCGCCAGGCGACCCACTTCGCCAGGGTCGTGAAGTCGTAGTTCGGGCCGTCGAGGCCGACGGTGAACAGCCTGGCACCGGCCTCGAGCAGGGCAGGTCCGACCTCGCCCGGATCACCGGCCGGGGTTCCCACCGATATCTCGATCTCAGACGGGTCCCGGCCGAGATCGCCACAGTGACCGGCCAGCACTCCGAGCTTGCGCTTGAGGGTGTCCAGGTCGGAGAACGAGTGCCAGATGTCGGCGTGCCGGGCCACGAACTTCAGGGTCTTCTTCTCCCCTCCGCCACCGATCAGGACCGGGATCTTGCGGGTGGGCGCCGGGTTGAGCTTGGCCCAACGCGACTCGATCCGGGGCAGGGCCAGGCCCAGTTCGTCCAGCCGCCCGCCGGCAGTACCGAACTCGTAGCCGTACTCGTCGTAGTCGCGTTCGAACCAGCCCGAACCGATACCGAGAATCAGTCGGCCCTCGGACATGTGGTCCACCGTACGAGCCATGTCGGCGAGCAGTTCAGGGTTGCGATAGGAGTTGCAGGTGACCAGCGCACCGATCTCGATGCGGGTGGTCTGCTCGGCCCACGCGCCCAGCATCGTCCAGCATTCGAAATGCTGGCCGTCGGGCTCACCGTAGAGCGGGTAGAAATGGTCCCAGTTGAAGGCCACGTCGACCCCGAGGTCCTCGGCTCGGCGGACCGCGTCCCGGATGGCCGGGTAGTCAGCGTGCTGCGGCTGGAGTTGGACACCGATACGAACGGGAAAAGTCGTCACAACTCGCACGCTAGCGCACAAGGGCACACAGCCGTCAGCCCTGCCGGCTCAAGTCGGTCGACAGCCCGCAAGCCGGTCGACAGCCCGCAGTCGGGCCGTCAGCCCCCGCGCCGGCTCAACCGCCGGCGCCACCAACCGTGCCCCCGTCAGCACTCGCACCGGTCGCGGCCGGAACGGGGCCCCGAGGTCCTGCCGGAGCGGCGAACGGCAGCGCGAGCAACAGCGCAACCGCGAACGACGTGATGGACGCCGACAGCCAGGGATGCCCGATCGTGTGCAGGTCCCGTCCGATCCTCGACCAGAACGGCGCCCAGTGCCCCAGCGAACCGGGGTTGACGACCTGGTAGGTCACAAACCCCACCAGCCAGGCGACGAGCAGCGTGGGCCGGGTCGGAGCCTGCTCGGAGACGTCCCACTCCCACACCGAAGCGCCCCCGGCCGAACCAGCCCGGCGCGCGTCGCCCCGAGCCGAGCCTCGCCACCAGGCCGCGATCAGCACCCCGGACATCGGGATGAACACCGCCCCGATCAGATAGAGGAAGTTGTAGTAGTTGGCCAGGCTGACCTTGAGCGCGGCGAGCGTCATGAGCGCGCCGATCCCGACCGAGAGCACGCGCCGATCCCAGGTCGGCCGGAGGTTCTGGATCGACAGGGCGGTCGAGTAGGTGTTGGCGAAGCTCTGATCGGTCTCCCGCAGGACCAGCACGGCCAGCGCGACCGTACCCAGCGGCAGACCCAGGTAGAAGCTGAAGATGTCGGCACCGTCGGCCAGCTCGACGAGGGCGATCAGCCCGACGAGGTAACAGAGAACCTGCGTCACGCCGTAGCCCACGAAGCCACCGAGGAAGGCCGCCCGCTCCGTCCGGGAATGGCGCGAGTAGTCCGCGCCCAGCGGGACCCACGAGATGCTCACGGCGATCACCGCGTCGACTCCCAGCCAGAATCCGCCCCAGGTCGAGTGGGCGACGGCCGGAATGTGCCTACGCAGCAGCCCTATCGCCAACACGACGATCGCCAGCACGACCAGGGCGGTGACGTACTTGCGGATGACCCGGATCGCCCCGAGCGGCCGGATCGTGAGTCCGGTCGTGATGACTCCGGCGACGAGCACACACAGCCAGCGGGGCAGATGATCATGCGTCACCGCCTTGAGGCTCTCGGCGATCAGGATGATCTCCACCGTGCCCCAGCCGAGGTTCTGGACGATGTTCAGTACGGTCGGCAGGTAGGACGCCTTGGCACCGAAGAGTCCTCGCAGCAGGACCATTGCCGGGGCGCCGGTCCGCGCACCCAGCACGAGCGAAACCCCCAGCACGGCGCCACCCAGCGCGCTGGCCACGACGAGTGCGAGGACGCTGGCCCAGAACGGCAGCGGCCGTCCGTCGGGCAGCGCGTACATGACCGTGCTCGCCGTGGTCAGCCCGAACAGGCTCACCCCGAGATTGCCCCAGAACCCGAACTGGTCGAGCAGCCCGAGGGTGCGGGGCGCCCGTTCGCGCAGGGTGTTGGGCGCCTCGGCATGCTCGGTCACGACGTCGTCGTGCAGGGCCGGCGGAGCTGGGCGATCCGCGGAGCGGGAGCCGGGACGTTGCGATACAGCGGACACCGCTGTCACCTCTTCCTTCGCCGGTACTAACCGGAGCAGGTTCTGCGGTCGGCCAGTCAAAGAAACTGGTGGCCCTCTCAGCCCGAATTGCACGGGCTCCCGCGGGACAGGCCGAGCTTAGTACGCTCGCCCGGTGTCTTCCACCGCGGCGGCTGCCGCCCTGCCCGCCCGTGCGCTGACCATCGCCTCCTCCGATTCCGGCGGTGGGGCCGGCATCCAGGCGGACCTGAAGGCGTTCGCCCGCTGCGGGGTGCACGGCATGTCGGTCATCGTCGCCCTGACCGCGCAGAACACCACCGGCGTCAGCGCCATCCACGAATGCCCGCCCCGGTTCGTGGCCGATCAGCTCGAGGCGGTCCTGACCGACCTGCCGCCGGCGGCGATCAAGACTGGCATGCTGTTGTCCGCCCCGATCATCACCACGGTGGCGAACCACCTTGCCGGAAAGGGGATTCCGCTGGTCATCGATCCGGTCATGGTGGCCTCGTCGGGGTCGCGGCTGCTGCGTGAGGACGCGGTCGCCGCGCTGATCGAGGAACTCTTCCCGCTCGCGACGGTCATCACACCGAACCTGATGGAGGCCCAGGCGCTCACCGGACTGGGCACCGAGAACCGCGCGGAGATCGCCGAGGCGCTCGTCGCCCTGGGCGCCCCGGCAGCCCTGGTCACGGGAGGCCACGGCATCGACCCGATCGACCACCTGTACGACGGTCGCGCCCATCTGGAGATGCCGGTGACGCGCTACCCGCTGGCCGCGACCCACGGCGCCGGTTGCACCCATTCGGCGACGCTGGCGGCGTGCCTGGCGCGCGGGATGGATCTGGCCGGCGCGGCGCGGACCGCCGGCACCGTGGCCTCGGAGGCGGTGCGCTGCGGCCTGGTCGGTCTCGGTGCGGGCGACGGCCCGGTCGACGCGCTGGACGTCCGGCGGCTGTCCCCGCCTACGCTCACCGACCGGCACTGACCGCGTCGGGGCGAGTCACGGTCGGGGCGCCAGGATCGCCTCAGCCAGCCGATGCCGCCGCGCTCAGCGCCGGGTAGGCCGCCCCGACCAACGCCGCGCGCTCGGCGTCGGCGGCCAGCACGATCGCCAGCCCTGGCGCCGCCGCCGACAACCCGATCCGGAAAGGCTTTTCGAACAGCTCGAACGCCCGGCTGATCGATCCACCCAGCACGAGTTGCTCGGCTCCGAAGCGCGCCAGCACCGGTCCGAGGATCTCGCCCAGCAGACGGAAGGAGCGATCGAGCACTGCCTGGGCCGGTCCCCGGCCTGCCCGGGCCGACTGCGCCATCTCGCGGACATCAGCGGCGGGATCGCCCCCCGCCTCGGCATAGTCACGAAGCAGGGCACGACGAGAAACCCAATCCTCCACCGGACGTCCGTCATGCGTGAGCAGGTGAACCTCACCGTGCGGCGGAACCTGTGGCCCCTCGTCGACGATGGCCCCGTCGGCGAGGAAGGCCGAGCCGATCCCGGTGCCGAGGGTGATGCCGACGACCCGGTCCCGGCCGCGGGCGGCCCCGGCCAGCCATTCGCCGACGAGGAATGCGCTGGCATCGTTGATGAAACCGATCGACCCCGGCTGCGGACGAATACTCTCCAGGAGCGCCGTCCGCAGGTTCACCCCGTTCAGGCTCTCGAACTTGGCCACGCCGGCGAACCGACCGATGCCCGCGAGATAGTCGAACGGTCCCGGCATCGCCACGCCCCAGCACGCACCCGCCGGCGCCTGCAGTGCCGACGCCGCCGCAACGAACTCGCCGATCAGGGTTGATGAATCCGCTGTGGCGTCGAGCGAGCGCCGACGCACTCCGGACGGTTGCCAGCCGGTGGGGTCGATCCAGGCCGTGGTCACGTGCGTCCCGCCGACCTCCAGAATCGGGACCGCGCGAACGGCGGGGACGGCGGGGACGGCGGGGACGGCGGGGACGGCGGGGACGATCATGAAAGTCCCAGTTTCAGCAGGGCATTCTCCACGACCTCCATCAGCGCGGGGTGGATCCAGTACTGGCCTCGGGCCACGTCGGTCACCCGCTGACCGAAGGACATCGCCTGGATCAACGGCTGGATGAGGTTCGAGGCCTGGTAGCCCATCAGGTGCGCGCCGAGCAGCAGACCCGTGTTCGGGTCCGCGATGAGCTTGCACAGGCCGAGGGTGTCCTCCATCGCCCAGCCGTAGGCGGTGCCGGAGTAATGCTGGGTCGCGCTGACGTAGTCCAGGCCCAGTTCCACGACCTCCTCCTCCGTCAGGCCGACCGTTGCCAGTTGTGGATGGGTGAACACCGCGGCCGGCACGAAGCGGTGATCGAACGGGCGCAGGTCCTGCGGATGGGCCAGATTGTGGGCGACGATGCGGGACTCGTGGTTGGCCACGTGCTTGAGCTGATGTTCGGAGGACACGTCACCCAGGCCGTAGACGCCGGGAACGCTCGTCCGGCCGTAGTCGTCGACGCGCAGTCGGGCATCGTCGAGCACGTCGATGCCCGCCGCGGCCAGGTCGAGGCCGGAGGTGTTGGGAACGCGCCCGGTCGCCACCAGCAGGACGTCGCCGTCGACCACCCCACCATCGGACAGGCGCAGGCTGATCTGGCCGCCCGTCGCGGTGACGTCCTCGATCTGCACCGAGAGCCGTACATCCCATTGCTGGCCGGCGATCTTGGTGAAGGCCTCGGAGATCTCGGTGTCCAGATGCCGCAGCAGCGCCGATGACCGGGAGATGAGGGTGATCTCGCTGCCCAGGGCCGAGAACACGTGCGCGAACTCGGCCCCGATGTAGCCACCGCCGACGATGACCAGTCGGCGCGGCAGGTCTGGCAGGCGCATGATGGTGTCCGAGGTGTGAAAGGGCACGCCGGACTCGGCGATGACGTCGGGGATCATCGGATGCGCGCCGGTCGCGATCACGATCTGTTCGGCGGTCACGATCACATCGCCCTCACCGGTGCTGACCTGCAGGCGCTTGGGCCCGATGAAGCGGGCGTGCCCGGTGAGCAACGTGACGTTGTCCGAGCGTTCGCGGTAGGTCTTGCCACCGGCCGAGATCGGGTCGATCCGATCGAAGATCCGGTCGCGGATGTCGGGCCAGCGGACGCCGGTCAGCTGCGAGTCGATCCCGTAGCGAGCGGATTCGGTGATCGTGGTCGCCACTTCAGCCGCGTAGACGAACATCTTCGTCGGGATGCAGCCGACGTTGAGGCACGTGCCACCGAAGGTGCCCTCCTCGATGATGACGACGCGCTTGCCGTCGAAATCCGGTGTCAGAACGCTGTTGCCGGAGCCGGTACCGATGATCGCCAGGTCGAAGTCCGCCACCGCCTCAGCCTACTGGCGCATCATGGACGCCATGCTGTCCGCGCTCGCACCGGCCCGTCGCCGGCTGGTCCTGGTGCTGGGCGCCCTGATCGTCGTTGCGGTGCTGGCGGCCTCGGCGGCGCTGCTGGTGTCCCGCTCGCGGGGCGAGGCCGCGCCCGCACCGGTGAACCAACAGCGGGTCGGTCCGATCCTGCTCGTGCCGGGCTACGGCGGTTCCCGCACGGGTCTGTCGATCCTGGCCGCACGGCTGGCGAAGGACACCGGACGGACGGTCTCGGTGATGACCTTGCCCGGCAGCGGAACCGGTGACCTGCAGGCCCAGGCGGTGGCCCTCGGGGTGACGGCGAAGGCACTGCTGGCGCGCACCGGCGCCGGCAGCCTGGACGTCGTCGGCTATTCGGCCGGCGGCATCGTGGCCAGGCTCTGGGCCGACGCACACGGGGGATCCTCCATAGCGCGGCGGATAGTCACGTTGGGCGCGCCGCATCACGGCACCGAACTGGCCTCGCTCGGCTCGCTGTTCAGCTCGGCCTGCCCGGTGGCCTGTCAGCAGCTGACCCCGGACAGCCCCCTGCTGAGCGGTTTGAACGCCTCGCCGGTGCGAGCTTCGCCCAGCCTCGTCTCGATCTGGAGCACCCGCGACGACGTGATCCTGCCGCCGACCTCCTCGCAGCTGGCCGGCGCCTTGGACGTGCAGGTCCAAGCCGTCTGCCCGGCCAGCCAGGTCACGCACAGCGCGTTGCCCACCGACCCGGCGGTGCAGTCGCTGGTCGAGTCCGAACTGGCCGTGGGGGCACCGGTGCCACTCTCGGCGCTGCGGTGTACTGGCTGAAGCGGTGTACTGGCTGAAGCGGTGTACTGGCTGAAGCCCCTTTCCGGCCCGTGGTCAGACCGCCCGACCACGCGTCAAGAAGTGATGTCCTTGGACTGGAAGTTTGCCCACGCCGCCAGCAGCAGGACAGCGACGTAGACAGCCTGCAGCACCACCCCACGCTCGACGTTGCGCAGCAGGACGGGATCGCGGAAGAGGTCGACGAACGAGAGCCAGTAGCGAGTGGGCAGGTAAGGCTGCAGCGAGCGCGCGGCGTCGAGAGTGAGGAATACCGAGGAGCCGATCAGGAACGCCATGGCACCCAGGGACGCCGTAAGCGGTGAGTCGGTCAGCGTCGACAGGAAGATGGCCATCGCGGCGACGCCGAGCATCGAAAAACCCGTGTACGCAATGGCGATCGCGATGCGCCAGGTCAACTGGGCCGGGGTCAGCTCCGTTCCCGAGACGCTGACGACCGCCGAGCTCAAGGGCTGATGACCCAGGAGCAACCGGCCGACCACGAAACCGACGCCGGCGACCACCACCACGGTCACCATGACGAAGACGAACACCGCGGCGAGCTTGGCGACCAGCAGCCGGGTGCGTCCGACCGGACGGATGAGCAGGTACCGCAGCGTGCCGGCCTGGGCCTCCCCCGCGATCGAGTCCCCGGCCACCACCGCGACGGCGATCGGCAGGAACAGGGGCAGCACGATGGCCAGGGCCGCCACCGAGAACAGCGATCCGTTGGTCAGGACGGCCGACAGGAACGCCGGGCCCTGGCCCGGTCGCGGGGCGATGTGCGTGGTCGCCAGCAGGACGGCCACCAGGGTGGGCAGCGCGTTGAGCAGGATCAACGTCAGCCAGGTTCGCCTGCGGCCGAACAGTTTTCGCAATTCCAGGCGGGTCATCGTGCGCTCATCCGATCCGCGCTGGCGGAGCTGGCTTCCAGCACCACGTCTTCCAGAGCGCGGCGTTCGGCCACGAGTTCGGACACGGCAACGCCCGCCGAGACGAGGCGGGCGTTGACCTCAGCCGGGTCGGCGCCGCGCACCACCAGGCGTTGCCCGTCCCGATGGCGAACGCGGCCGTTGAGCAGCGCCAGCGCTGCCTCGGGGTCGGGCGTGATCAGCACGGTGTTGCCGGTCGGGCGCCGCAGCTCGGCCAGCGGGGCTTGCAGAATCAGCCGACCCCGGTCGAGCACCCCGATGCGCGTGCAGAGCTGTTCCACCTCGGCGAGCAGATGGCTGGACAGGAAGATCGTGACCCCCGCGGCGTTGAGGGACTGCAGCAGCTCGCGCATCTCCCGAATGCCCTGTGGATCAAGGCCGTTCGTCGGCTCGTCCAGAACCAGCAGGCGGGGACGGCCCAGCAGCGCGGCGGCGATTCCGAGGCGTTGGCGCATTCCCAGCGAGTACGCGCGCACCGGCCGTTCGTCCACCTCGTCCAGGCCCACCTCGGCCAGTACCCGCTCGATCCGTTCGGCCCGGCTGTGCCGGGGTCTGGCCGGGCCGGCCGCGTCGGACAGCCGCAGATTCTTCCGGCCCGACAGATGGCCGTACGCGGCCGGTCCTTCGACCAGGGCACCAACCTCAGCCAGCACCCGCGAGGAGGCACCCGGCATGTCCTGCCCCAGAACCTGGATCTCACCGGAGGTCGCCAGGACCAGCCCGAGCAACATCCGGACGGTGGTGGTCTTGCCGGAGCCGTTGGCGCCCAGGAACCCGTAGATGTCACCTTCCCGCACGTCGAGATCGACCTGCGAGACGGCCTCGATCTTGCCGTATCGCTTGGTCAGTCCGGACGTCGAGATCACGGGTTTCCCCCGTCGTTGCTGGGCAGATCCGCCGCCGCCGTGTTGAGCAGCGAGCTGGTGACCGAACCGGTGAGCAGCCACGCCGATCGTGTCGGCGAGGCCGTGGCCAGGAGTAGGGAGACCGGTCCGACGGCGACGTGGATGCCGACGGCGTCCTTGACGGCCGAGGGAACTTTCTCCAGTTGGGACAGCAATGATCCGGCCAATCGGTCAGGCAGCGGCGCCGCGATGAACTCGGTGATGCCCCGTCCGTAGACGCCGATGCGGTCGGTGCCCGCGAGCGCGCCCAACTGGTCGTTACGGGCCACTCCCGCCAGAGCCGGCGGAGGCGTGCCGTGCGCGAACCGCCGGACCAGCCCCGGCACGTCCAGACCGCGCTCGACCTGGAGGTTCGCGCCGACCGGCGTGCTGAAGGCGGTGTCGCGCTCGGCGGGAGGCGACGCGCTGAAGTCGAGGAACGATGTGCTGACATCGGCAGAACCCGCGCCGGCGTAGACCTGGACCTTCAGCGGGATTCCGCTGGCCTCGTCGACCCACAGCTCCACCCGGGTGATCGTCGAGCCGGTCTGCCGAGGCACCAACCGCAGGCCCGCGGCGGCGTGACCGGCGATGCGTTGCTGCCCGATCCGGGCGAGCTCGTCCGGCTGTGCCTGCGACAGCAGTCGCCGTCCGAGCTCGGGTGGGAGCAGGTCGGTCGCCACGGGCAACCTCACCTGACCGTCGGCGCCGACCTCGGCGAAGGTGGCCCGGCTGCGCTCGTAGTCCCAGGTGATGGTGCCGTCGTGGTCCCGGTACGTATCGCTCTCGCCCACCAGGCTGAGCTGATCGACCCGCCACTGAGCGGGGCCGGCGAACCACACCCGCAACTGGGTGCGACCGCCGAGCAGGTCGGTCAGCGAGCTGAAGGAGGTGGTCACCGGCAGGCTGAGGCTGCCTACCGCTTCGGCATAGCCGGAGTAGGGCATGCCCGCCGAGGCCAGCACCCGGCCACGCAGGTCGGCGGCGGACAGGCCGGACGCCGGCGCGGGGCGGGCTGCGACGAGCAGGGACAAGCCGATCAGGGTCGCGACGGCGGCGACCACGATCGTCCACCGCCGGCTGCGCCCCATACTTCACCGTACGTCCGCGGAATTCGTCCGGTTCTGAACAAGTAGGGAACGCTCAGCGAGCTCGCAGCCAGCCCGAACGGAGAGCGGCGGCGACCGCGCCGAGCTGGGAGGCGGTGCCGAGCTTGGTGAGCACGCCTCGGACGTGACTGCGCACGGTGGCTTCGGAGACGAACCAATCATCGGCGATGTCGCGGACCGAATGCCCCTCGGCCAGCGCCACCAGCGCCTGCTGCTCTCGCTCGGTGAGACGGTCGAAGGGACCGAGCCGGGCAGCCGCCTCCGCACGATGCTCGGTCAGGGCAGCCAGCCTGGCCGCCCGAGCCGGCGGATCAAGGTATCCGTCGTGAAACCGTGCCCGTTCGGCGCTGGCCAGCAGGGTGTCGAAACCGTCGGCCTTCGCCACGAAGCCGATGGCGCCGGCCTGTTCGGCCGCAGCCACTCGAAGCGGGTCGCTGACCCCGGAGACGAGCAGCACCCGGACGCCGGCCCGGCTCAGGGGCTGGATCATCGGGGTGGTGTCGCCGAAGGCCCCGAGGTCCAGATCGAGCAGTACGAGGGCGGGACGACGGGACAGCAGCGCCTGCTGCAGGATCGGCAACGGCGCCGGGGCGAGGATCTCGACCGTCAGCGCTCGATCGATCAGGGCCAGCCGCAGCGTCTCGGCCAGCAGCAGGTGGTCCTCTACGAGCACGAAGTCGAGCGCGAATTCGGGGACGGAGTCGGGGACGCAGTCGGGCCGCTCCGGCGCTTGGCTCATCACCCGGCCCGCAACGCCGACACCGCGACCGTCTCGCCCGGGAGCACCGTCGTTGGGCTGAACCGGCGTCGCTGTTCGGCCGAGGGCAGGTCGAGGCGGACCAGCAGGCCGCCGGACGGCGACGGGTGCAGGCTCAGACAGCCACCCTGCTCGGCCATCGCCCGTGCGGCGGTGAACAGGCCGAGTCCGCTGCCGGGGACGCCGGAGGAGGTGCTCGCGGCCCCGCGCGCACCTCGGTCGAGGATGCGGTCGAAGTCGCCCACGGCGATGCCGGGGCCGTCGTCGCACACCTCGATCCGCACGCACGATTCGGCCAGCCGACCGGTCACGCTGACCGACGCGGCTGGCGCATGGCGCCCGACGTTGGTGAGCAGGTTGGCCAGCACGGTGGCCGTCGCCAGTCGCCGGCCCAGCACGACGTGCTCGCCGAGATCCCAGTGGACATCCAGGCCGGCCAGCCGCTGCGCCTCCAGCACGGGCTGCAGGACGGCCAGCGCAAACGGTGCGATCTCCTCGCGGGCGACCGGGTCCAGCACCGTGGACAGCCTCGTCAGCTCCGCGGTCATCAGCTCGTGCAGGCGGCCGTGCTCCGTGCGCCGGTTCGGGTTCGAGCTCAGCAGACGGGACGCGCCGAGCACACCGACCACCGCGGTCCGGGCGTCGTGGATGCGTTCGCGTTCCCGCTGTTCGGTGTCGGCCAGCACCCGTTGGGTCTCGTCGAGCTCGCCGGTGAGACGGACCGTCCGGCTGCCGTAGGAGAAGAACGCCTCCCACAGATCACAGGCCGCTGCCGACACCGCCAACCCCGCGGCGATCGCCTGCGTCCCCGAGCCGAGCACGGCGACCGCACCCGGGTGACCCAGGCTGATCGCCCGCAGCAGCTCCGAGGCCGCCATCAATGTCATACCCCAGGCGACCCAGCGGGTTGTCAGCCGGCCGACCCGACGCGCCTCGGCGCGACCGCCGCGGAAGTGCCCCCAGGCCAGCGCAAGCCACGCCAGCGCGGCGGAGCACTCGACTCCGAACCACACCGGCGAGCCCGACCCGAGGGTGAACCAGAGCATGCCCGGCGCGCTGACCAGCGCTGACAGCGCGATCATGCCGGCCAGCAGGACCGCGATCGTCCGCCCCGGGCGCAGGCCGGCCCGCACCGGGGCAGTCCGCAGGCCGATCGCCAGGACGCCGAGCACGGGCAGGACGAACAACAGCCGCGCGAGCGGGATCGACGTCGCGACGCCGGGATCGTGGCGTAGCAACGGGCCCAGGATCCCGACCAGGCACAGGGCCGAGCCCAGGGTGACGAGCGCGATCGCGCTGCAGGCCACCCGGGCCTCGCCCGTCAGCCGCCAGCGGGCCAGGCGCAGGAATCCGGCCGCCATGAACAGGGTGGCGCCCACCGCCCGCAATGAGGCCATGAACTGCTGGAACTCTGTGGCGCGCAGCCGGGGGGCCGCTACCGCGAGCACGAGCACCCCGAGCAGGGCGAGCACGCTGAACGAGCGCACGCGCCGGTGCAATCGCCGGTTCGTGGCCATCGCCACCGGATGCCGTCGATCAGCACCCCGATAGGCGCGCATTTCCCCCATACACGTCCCCCGTAGACGTCGGGAAATGTCCGGATCTGGCCCGTCCTTAACCCGCTGTAAACACTCAGCGGGGACTTAACTAGATTCCGACCTGACCGTCAAGAGTTCTGCCCCGTTTGGTAGCGACACGCCGAGATCACCTCCGACCAAACCGGCGCCGGCACCGGCTCGCCCCTCGGATGGTGGTGATCGCCGTGCGATCTGCGCAGAATGGACAGATGCCCCTCGTTCGCCGCCTCGCGCGCCCCCTACTGGCCAGCTCCTTCGTCTACGGCGGGATGGACGCCCTCCGCAATCCCGAGACCAAGGCCCCCGCGGCCGACAAGGTGGTCGGTGATCTGCCGGCGAAGCTTCCAGGAATGTCGAACACCGCCCAGCTCGTGCGGGTCGACGCCGGGGTGAAGGTGGGCGCCGGCATCCTGCTCGGCCTCGGCAAGTTCCCCCGCCTGTCGGCGTTCGCGCTGGCGGCCAGCCTGGTCCCGACCACGCTGGCCGGCCACCGCTTCTGGGAGGAGACCGATCCGGCCAAGCGGGCTCAGCAGCAGTTGCACTTCCTGAAGAACATGAGCATGGTCGGAGGACTGTTACTGGCGGCGGTCGACACCCACGGCAAGCCGTCCATCGCCTACCGGGCCAAGCGCGAGGCGCGGGTACGGGCCCACCAGTTGGGTGAGCAGCTCCCGGGCCACTCCTGAACGCCCACCCTGGGCCGGCGTGAACTGACCGCGCTCACATCAACGCCGCGTCCGTCGATTGACAGGCGTGAGACTGCCCCGGGGAATCATCGGCGCCCGCCATGCGGTGCGGCGCCTGTTCGCCGTGTACGCAGCCGTGAGCCTGGTCCCTGTCCTGATCCTCGGTGCGACCCTGCTCGGTCTGCTGGGCCGACAGGCCGACGCCCACGGCATGGCCGAAGCGCGCGCGAAAGCTGATCTGCTGGCCCACACCACCATCGTCCCGGCCCTGGACGGCAGCGATCTCGCGGCCGGGCTGTCCAGCAGCGAACAGTCGCAGCTGCGGGCCAACGTGCGCCACGCCGTGACCGCCGGGCTCGTCTCCCGCCTGCGGATCCGCTCGCTGGCCGGAATCGTGATCTTCTCCGACGACGGCACTGGCCTGGGCGAAGGCGCCGACGACGGCGAGGCCGCCGAAGCCGCCCGCGGCGAGGTGGTCTCGAAACTGAGCTTTCTCAACGCCGATGCCGGCGACTCCGGACCGCGAGGTCCTCGGGTGGTCGAGACCTACCTGCCGCTACGCGCCGTGGATTCGAGCAGGCCGGTCGGAGTGCTCGAGCTGTACCTGCCCTACGCGCCGATCGCCGCCGACATCGCGCACGGCCGTCGCGCCCTCACGGTCGCGTTGCTGGCCGGACTGGCGTTGCTGTGGGTCTGTCTGCTGGCGGTCTCGGTGTCGGTAACCCGGAAGTTGCGGCGCCAGTCGGCGGCCAACGGATTCCTCGCCTCGCACGATGCCCTCACCGGCATGCCGAACCGGTCCCAGTTCGGCGAGCGGGCCGCCAATGCCGTAGCGGCCGCCACGGCGAGCCGCCAGGTCGCCGTCGCGGTCGTCGACCTCGACCGGTTCAAGGAAGTGAACGACACTCTCGGGCACGGCAACGGCGACCGGCTGCTGATCATGCTGGCCGAACGTCTCGAGCTCAACATGCGCGAAGGCGACACGATCGCGCGCCTGGGTGGCGACGAGTTCGGCGTGGTGCTGTCCGGCCTGCACGGGCCGGGCGAGGCGGTCGAGGTACTGAGCCGGCTCCGGGCCACCGTCGCCGAGCCGCTGCAGCTCGACGGGCTGCCGCTGGCGATGGAGGCCAGCATCGGTTTCGCGCTCGCCCCGGACGACGGGACGGACGCCGACGCCTTGTTGCAACGCGCGGATGTCGCCATGTACGAGTCCAAACGCCAGCATCTGGGGGTCGTGCACTACCGGCCCGACTTCGATCAGTACGACTCGACGACCCTGACGCTGGTGGGCGAACTCGGCCAAGCCATCGCCAACGGGGAACTCGTGCTGCACTATCAGCCGAAGGGCTCGCTCAGCGACGGAACCGTGACCGCCGTCGAGGCCCTGGTGCGTTGGCAGCACCCGAAGCGGGGCCTGCTGTACCCGGACGCGTTCCTGCCTGCGGCTGAGCAGACCGAGCTGATCGACGAGCTGACCCGGTGGGTGCTGGCCAGCGCAGGCGAGGCGCTGCCCGCGCTGGACCCGACCGGTCAGCTGGCCGTTGCGATCAACATCTCGGCCCGCAGCCTGGCCCGTGCCGATTTCACCGAGGACGTGCTCACCGTCCTCGCCGAGCACCAGGTCGACCCCAAGCGGGTCATCCTGGAGATCACCGAGACCTCGCTGATGGCCGACCCACGACGGGCCGCGCGCACCCTGGACGAGCTGCATCAGGCCGGGGTCCGTATCTCGATCGACGACTTCGGCGCCGGGCAGACGAGCCTGGGGTACCTGGCCACCCTGCCGATCAGCGAGCTCAAGATCGACAAGGCCTTCGTGCTGGCGATGCTCAGCGACGAACGCAACGCCGCCATCGTGCGTTCGGTCATCGAACTGGGTCACAGCCTCGGCTTCACCGTCACCGCCGAAGGCGTGGAGACGACCGAGATTCTGCAGCACCTGGACGCCTACCGCTGCGACACGGTGCAGGGCTACCTACTCGCGCGGCCGATCCCGTCGGAGGCGTTGGCGGCCCAGCTCACCGCCGCGGTCGACCTCCTCGACGTCACCCTGCTGCGCCCACGGCCCTGACCGGCGCTCACCGGCGATTCCGCTCGGTTCAGCGCAGACCGGCGAACAGGTCGTCCTCCGGAGTCGGTGCCCCCGTCGAGTCGGCGACCCGGAGGAAGGCCTCCGTGCTCATCAAGTCGGCGAAGGTCTGCCGGCCCAGCCGCAGGAAGAAGATGTTGTCGTTCTGGCTGGCGTGGGTGGCCAGCGCGTCGAACTTCTGATCGCTGTAGGCCGCGGTGTCGACCCAGGTGGTGATCTGATCATCGGGCAGGCCGATCTCGTCCCGGCGCAGCTGGCCGGCGGATTCGCTCGCCGCGGCCTCGTCGTGGTCCGGGTTCGCTTCCGCGGGCTCGTCCCAATCGGCACCGTGCTCGCGCATGATCCGTTCGAAGTCGGCCATCCGCGAGCGCGGGGCCGTGGTCCAGTACACCTTGGCCGGGATGCCGGTCAGCTCCACCGCGGCCATGGTGATGCGGTGCGCCTGGATGTGGTCGGGGTGGCCGTAGAAGCCGTTCTGGTCGTAGGTCACCACGACGTCGGGGCGGTACTGACGGATGAGCTCGGCCAGCCGGGACGCGGCGTCGGCCACCGGCGTCGTCCAGAAGGAGCCCGGTGCGTCGTTGGTGGGCCAGCCCATCATCCCCGAATCGGCGTAGCCCAGCTCCTCAAGCGCGCTGACCTTGAGGATGGCGCAGCTTTCCTCCAGCTCGTCGTGCCGCATGGCCGCCACCGCGGCCGGGTCGTGGCCGTCCTCGCCCGGTTTCACGCCGCCGGGACCGTCGCCGCACCGGCCGTCGGTACAGGTGACGAGCACGGTGCGGATGCCCTCGGCCGCGTAGCGAGCCAGCACACCGCCCGTGCCGGTGGCCTCGTCATCGGGGTGGGCGTGGACGGCCATGAGCGTCAGCGGAAGATCTGCCATACCGACAAGCGTAGGGACCGGCACCGACAGCAGCTCGCCGCGGGGGCGCTGCACGGCCGCCGCGGAAGCGCCGCGGGGGCGCCGCGGGGGCGCTGCACGGCCGCCGCGGGGGCACGGCAAGGCCGCCGCGGGGTCAGCCGTCGAGGACGAGCAGGCCGTCCTCGTCGACGACCGGGCGGGCCACCAGCGCCGGCGAGTCCTGGCGACCGGCGCCGAATCTGAGGTCGTCGGCTTCGCGGCCGAACAGCACCGTGCCGTCGGGCTGGATCGTGCACCCGATCGCGCCGAAAGCGAAGGTGACCGCCACCGGACCGTGGAAGGAGACGACGTCGGAACTCTCCCGGTTCCACGACACCCCGACGTCGGCCTTGCCCAGGACGTCGGAGATGGCGTCGACCGAGGCCTCGATCGACTGAGCGCCGCTGTCCGTGCAGCGCACCGCGAAACCGGTGCTCGTCAGCGTCCGGGTCACGATGAGCATCCGGTCCGGGTCGGGGTCGAAGAACACCGCCGCCGCCGGCTGGGCCCGGTTCATCGCCAGCCCGGTCACGGCAGCGCCCAACGCGCCCACATCCACCTGGTGCTGACGAACCTCGCGGACCTCGAACTCCACGGACGTGGCGCCCTTCCACAGCGAGGTCTTGAGCTCCCCCCCGGGGATCGGAAGTCCCAACGCCTGCAGGAAGGTACCGGTCAGCGCGAGGCCGCCTTCGACATCCAGTCCCGCCGACCGGGTGCCCTGCAGGCCGGCCACCTGTTGCGTCTGCACCGGCGGCAGGGTCAGTTCCTGCGGCGAGGTGAGGAAGGCCGGCAGCAGACCGCGGTCCTGCACCCTTCGATTGCGCACCGCCAGCACCCGGAGCGGATCGATACCGGTCCGCGGTGCGGCGACCACATTGGCGCCGTAGAGATCACGCACCCGTCTGGTGAACGGGTCCTCATGACGGCAGGCACGAAAGCCCATGACGTCCTCCTCTCGCGATCACCGCAGCAGCAGGTAGAGCAACACCAGGTTGAACGCGACGGAGACGACCAGGATCGCCTGGAAGACGCCGAGCCAGGACTGGATCCGACGTAACTTCCCCTCGTGCGCGACGGCCTTGCCGGACTCGTCGAGGAAGGCCTGCTCGACCTCGGTCAGACTCGCCCGGCGGGTGGCCGACCTGGCCGCCCGATAGGCGCGATCGCCCAGCAGCAAACGGGAATCTCGATTGGATCGACCCCACTCGTAGGCATCGCGCTGCCAGCGCGACAGGTGCCGGTCACGCCACAGCCGGTTGTCCTCGACCACCGGGTCGATCAGGCGATCGTGGGTGAGTTCCCACCACACCGCGCCCGGTCGTGGGTCCTCCCGGACCAGGTAGCGGCGCTGCAGATACTGCATGACCTCCTGCGGATTCCTCACCGCCGGGCGGGTGCGCGTCTGGCTGCGGAACTGGGCCTCGGTGAGCAGATGGTCCTGAACCCAGTCCCGGATGATCCGCTCCTCTGCCTCGTCGCGTTTGGCCGCCTTGCGGACGACGAGCCGATAGTAGCGAGACAGCGCCGTGTCCAGCGGGCCGAAGTCGATCACGTCGGAGGTGGTGATCTCGCCGAACCGGCCACCCTGTTCTTCCCGGTCCTCCTCGAGCTTGCGCCACAGACCGTCGCAGGCGACCTGCAACAACACCGGTTCGACGTAGTTTCCCTTGAGCTCGCTGACCTCTTGCTCCGGGCTCTGCACCCTGACCCGGCGCAGATCGTCGATGAGCGTCGCGGCGGCCTCGTCGCCGAAGTGGACGCCGCGCGCGGCCGCCGGTTCCTGGATCGCCCGCAGCGCCGCCTCCAGGTCGAGCAGGTCGAGCCGGTAGGTGGAGCGGAATTGGCCGGGAACGTAACGCAAAAACCGATCGAGGCCACCCATGTAGTCCTCACGCATCGCGCAGATCGCCCAGCGATTGTCGGCATCCAGGGCCTCGCCCAGCTGCTCGAAAAACACCCGCTGACCGTCCTGGTCGGTCGGGTCCAGGGTCAGGATCTCCTCGAACTGGTCCAGCACGATCAACTGCCGTTGCGGCGCCTGGGCCACTTCGGCCAGGGCGTCGAGCGCCCGGCGGATGGTCCAGTCCCGCACCTCGCGCTCGTCCGGAGCCACGCCCACCGGCAGTCCCCCGACCAGATCGGCCACCACGCTGTACACGTAGCGGTTGCCGGTTCCCCCCGCTGGTACCGGGGCATTGACCCGTAGGGCAGACAGATTCGGCTTACGCCGCGCACAGATCTGAAAGCGGCGTGCGGCCAGTGCCGGGACCACGGAGGCCTGCAGCAACGAGGTCTTTCCCGCGCCCGAAGGCGAATGCAACAACACCACGCGTCCGGCCAGCACGCTGTCGGACAGCCCCAGGGCCTCCTGCTCCCGGCCGAAGTAGAGATCCTCGACCCGGAACGGCCGGGGCCCGACGTAGGGGTTTCGAGGTCCCTCCTCCGCCGCGGTCCCGGTCGATTCCATCGCCGTGGCCGAACTCATGACGGGACCTCGACCCGGTGCAGGTCGCGCAGGAAGTCGCCGCAGCTACCCCAGTAGATCTCCACCCGATCCTCCTCGAAGTACTCCTTGAGGTAGTCGTGGGCCGATTCCAGATCGATGGTCAGCGCCTCCGGACTCACCTGCACCCCGACATTGCCGCGGTCACGCAGACTGTCGTTGCCCTCGAAGCTCTTGATGCTCTGGAACAACACGCGGAATTCCCAGTCGGCCAGGCCGTAACCGAGGAACAGCAACGGCTTGAACGTCAGCGCCGCCTTCACGCAGTTGGGGATGTCCGCGCCCTTGTCCACCCGCTTGATCCAGGCCCGTAACCAGCCGAAGTAGTCGTCCTCGGTCAGCACGACGGAGTCGGGCCGATCCAGCGCACCGAACAGGTGATAGACCAAGGGCTGCTCCACCGTCGGGGAATCGTTCTGCCGCCGGCGCGAGTCCGGCTCGACGAAGCGACGCCGGTGCCAGTCGAAGAAGCGGGTCAGTGGTTCGCGGTCGGCCTCGGCGAGCGCATCCTCGAGCAGGTTGGTCCAGCTGGTCGTGATGTAGATCGGCAGCTCCAGCGCGGCCAGCATCGCGTACAGGTCGTCCGTGCCGGCCTCCTGCCGGTAGCGCCGCCCCACCTCGCTGATGAGTTCCTGCAGCGGCGCGTCCCAGTTCAGGTCCGGCCACTGCGCCGACCGGCGCCGCTTGAGGTAGCTGTGCAGGTACTGCTTGAGCTCGGTCCTGGGCATGTCCGGCCCACTGTCCACGGCCAGGTACTGCGCCACCTTGGCCAGATCACCCCGTCCCGCTGGGGTGATCGGCATCTGCCGCCGGTCGGCCCAACTGTGCGCCAGCGCCTCCCGCGTGGGCATGAATCCCTCCGCCGCGACCCCGGAGCCGACCACGGGGACGCACTCGCTCTGCCTGATGCGGGTGCGCAGATCGCTGAACAGTCCGTGCTCGCGGCCACCGAAACGGGGTTCGTACCACGAGCGGCCGCGTCGCAGGCGTGAATACAGCACCGGCATCCACCAGTCCGGCCGGTCGCTGACGCCACCACGCGCCACCGCCATCGCCCGGTCGGCCAGCCCGTCGGCCGACAGCTCACTGAAGAACTTTCCCAGTACCTTTCCCGCGGTGATCATGGTGATGTTGCCCTGCACGGCCACCACCGTCGCCACCCCCGCCGCCGACAACTGCGGCCCCAGACCGGCCAGCGGTTCGGGATCGCCGGCCCGGTACTCATCGCCCGGACCGGCGGACTGGCACGAGCACAGCACGGCCACGGCGGGCAGCCGACCGATCTCGGAGATCCGGCGCACCAGTTCCTCACCCGCGACGAGGTCGGTGTCACCGCGCTCGTCCTCGAGGTAGAGCTCGGACGCGCCCGTGTGCATGGTGCCGTGACAGACCAGGTACAGCACGTCGGTCCCCGCCCGCAGCGCATCGACGATCGCGTTGAGCGTTGGGCCACGGCCGGCACCGTCGGGCAGCCGCGTGATCGACATACCGGCCAACGCGGCCTCGGCCTGAGCCAGCTCGCGCGCCACGTCCACCTGACCGAGCACCGTCCCGGCCGGTACGTAGTCGTCCAGATCGGCAGGATTGGCCACGACGATGAGGGCGCTCAGGTCGCCCTCGCGCGGGTGCGGGGCGATCTGGCGCCAGTCGGAGCTGTTCAGGTACCGGGACAGGCGCAGGCCCTCGCTCAGGGCCAGCCGGTTGCCGGACTCCGGATCGCGCAGCGACTCCCACCGCACCGCCTGGTACGCCGGGTCAGAACGCGGATCGACGAACAGCCGCAGGTGCACCGGGAGCCGGCCGGCCAGGCCGAGGGATCGAGCGAAGGACGCGCGCAACTGCGCTTCTCCGAAGACCATCTCGGTGAGCGCGTTGCCGTAGCCCTGCTCGTCGCCGCGCAGTGCGTCCAGCCGGGGCAGGTCGAGGACGAGCGGCTTGTCGACGAACTCCTGGTAGTCCTGCGCCGTTCTCGGGTAGTCGAAGATCAGCGTGACATCGAAGCCGTCGGCCGCGGCACTCCAGCGCAGGATGAGATCGAGGTCGACGTGGTCGTTGAGCATGGCTGGCTCCTCAGGACCGATGTGCGTCCGCCGGCTGGGCTGCGACAGTCGCCCGGTCGAGGATTTCCAGGCCGAGGCAGGCGTGCGCGCCGAAGATCGGCAACGCCTGGGCCGCGGCCGGCAGCGCGATGCTGGCCCGGTATCGGCCGTTGGAGCCGTCCAACTCCACCGGCGGCCCGATCGGGTCCACAGAGGCGTTCGCGCCCAGCACCGCCTGGTTCCAGTTCGCCCAGGCCTGGAAACGGCCGGTGTCGTCCGGGCCGACGTCGACGATCAAGGCGTCGTTCCAGTCCGAGATCTGTTCGAGGTGCTCACCGAAGTGGAACACCCCACCGCGCTGGTCGAGCTGGAAGACCTTCAGGGACAGGACGTGGCGGGCCCGTCCGCCGTGCCGGACCGCGGCCGCACCGGGCAGGGTCCGCGGGTCCAGCAAGAAGGTGCTGGCCAGCGGTACGGGGTGATCGGGGGTGTCGACGACGCGCCCGATCTCGTCGTTGAGCTGAATCGGGCACCAGTGCTCGGCGGCCTGCTGACTGAGGACGACGGGCAGTCCGCGCACTGCGAGCGCGAGGTCGGCCTGCCAGATCTGGTTGCCGTCACGCTCACCCGGCGGCACGACCCCACCGAGGGTGATCTTGACCTGCCAACGGCCGAACAGGAACCGGCGCAGGTTCTGATAGCCCTCCTCGGAGTTCACCTCGCCGTAGGAACCCGAATGGGACTTGTAGGCATAGGCCCGGTTCGCCCCGCGGACGTAGGCGTTCTCGATCCTGACCAGACCGTCGCTCTTCGGTCCGACGACGACCCGCGAAGCGCCGTAGTCCTTCGGATCGGTACCGATGAGGCAGAAGATGTCGTTCGGGTCGAAGACCTCGGGATCGATCCGCTGCGGGTCCCAGGAGGTCCCGTGCGGCGCGGTGTCACCGAAGTGGGCGCCAGGGGTGAGGTAGCCGTACATCTTGTCCGGCGCGAAGATGTCCGATCCGGCCGGGCCGAACGCCTTCTCGGCCCAGTCGAGGACCTGCGCGTCGAAGGCGATGCCCCCGTGCGGGCCGCCGTAGGTGAACAGCCGGGCCACGATCTCGCGTGGCGGCAACCGGTGCTTGCCGTCGGGCCTGCCATCGCCGTCGCGGTCGACGTTCCGGTCGTCGGTGTCGGTGTCGGTGTCGGTGAAGCAGATCTTCTGCATCATGCAGCGCGCGACGAGGCCGCCCATGGAGTGCGTGACGATGTAGACCTTCTCCGCGCCGGTGCGACGGCGCACCAGCAGGATGAGGTCGTACAGCCCTCGAGCGGCGGTCTCGATGTCGAAGCCGTCGGCGCTCACCCGGTGATGCATCTTGGCCATCAGATCCGGGAGCAGGCCGTGGTGCTGCGGCGCCGCGAACGTCGTTGCGGCCTGGTCGTAGAAGCGGTAGACCCACAGAGAATTGGGCGCGATGCTGCCGTCCTCGGCGTCCTCGAGCAGTTGCTGCTGGTCGCCGTGCACCAGCAGTTGATAGCCCTCTTCGGTGATCAGGCGCAGCAGCGGGCCTTCGAACTGGTAGTACGACGGGTCGCCGTCCCCGCCGACCCGAACGTGGGTGGCGCCGTGGTTGAAACCGTAGAACGGGTCGTCGACCTGGCTGTCGATGCCCGCGGTCGGTCCGGCGTAGCCGCGGACATAGACGATCGGCAGTCGCTCGTGGGTCCGGTCGGGCCGTGCGCTCGGCCCCGACGCGGCGGCCGGCTCAGAGGTATCGGTCATCGTCATCTGTCGCGCCCTCCCCGCCGTCGACGCAGCGAGCCTGAACATCCTGCATCCCGGGTACGACGCTAGGGACCGAGCGTCACCCGCGCGTCACAGCCTCACCAAGGGCTCTGCGCGACGGCACACCACCAGCATGGCGCCGCGGCGGTATCAGGACGCACCGAGTGCGCCTCCTGGCGGTGGGAATACTTTCCCCTGACGGGCGAAAGTGCTGCTACTGTCCGTTGCTGAGTGGATACCCCACCCGTCCGCTCTCGGCGTGATCGCCGGGCTGGGGGGCCCTATGAGCGTGAATATGGTCAACACAGACCAACAAGACGGAATACGGATACCGCCCGAGTATCACCTTTCGCTACTGGGGGGTTTCTCCCTATCGCGCTCCGGACACCGCATCGACCTGCCGTTCAGTGTCCAGCGGCTGATCGCGTTCCTCGCCCTGCACCCACGGGAACTGGTACGCACCTACGTCGCCGGCAGCCTGTGGCCTGAGAGCACCCAGCCCCGCGCCGAGGCCAGCCTGCGCTCGACCTTGTGGCGGATGCGGACCCCGTGTTCCCAACTGGTCATGAGCACCAACACTCATATGCGGCTGGCGGAATCGCTGACCGTCGACGTCTATCTGGTCTCCGACCTCGTGCGCCGGCTCATGGACCCCAGCGGCTCGTTCACCCAAGCGGAGTCCGACCCCGGCGACCTCACGCAGGAACTGCTTCCCGACTGGACGGCCGACGACTGGATCTTCGTCGAACGGGAGCGGCTGCGACAGCTGTGCCTGCACGGCCTGGAGGCGATGTCGCGGCGCCTGCTCGATCAGGGACGTTTCGGCGAGGCCGTCGAAGCCGGGCTGGCCGCCGTACGCGCCGAGCCGCTTCGCGAAAGCGCGCACCGGGTGCTCATCTCCATCTATCTCACCGAAGGCAATGCCAGCGAGGCCTTGAGACAGTACGACTGGTACCGGCGGCTGCTTCGCTCAGAACTCGGGCTCGACCCGTCCCCGCAGGTGACCGAACTCGTCCGCGACATGGGCTGACGGCCCGCTGAGGGCAGCCGAGCTCGGGGAAACGATCTACGAAGCCGGCTGGAACGTCGACCGGGCCGGCATACCCGCCCCGCCCAGGACTCCGGCGCCGGGATTCGGATCCGCCGCCATGCCCGCCATCCCCGCCATGCCCGCCATCCCCGCCGAGCCCGCCGTGCCCGCCATCCCCGCCGTGCCCGCAGTGCCCGCAGTGCCCGCAGTGCCCGCAGTGCCCGCAGTGCCCGCCGGATCGGCCAGACCCGTCCCGTCGAGCGTTGAGCCACTCGAGCTCCCGTCGAGGTCGGAGAAGTCGTGGTCGCCGTCCTCGATGCCGGCCGTGTTGGGAGCGGCCTGAACGGCCAGCGACAACGGCACCAGCGGCTCCAGCACCTGGCTGCCGTCCGGCTGGGTCACCATCGCCGTCGGGTCGGCGTTCGGGGTGACCTTGCGAGCGCTGTACACCGCTGCCGTGCCGTGCAGCGCCGCGATCACCGCGAAGGCCACCCCGACCACGATCGGCGCCGAGCTCACCACCTTGGTGCTCGTCGCCTCTGGAATGAGACCGAAGGCGACGGCCTGGCCCACCACGAACGTGACTCCAGCGATGATGAATTGCGGGGTAATCACAGGCTGCGGGCGTTTCGGGGTGGTCGTCGCGCTGGTCATCGGTCCACCGGCTTGAGCGCTTCGTTCAGCGTCTTGTGCAGGTCGGCCACCTGTGCGGCCAGCGGTGCCACCGCGGCGGCGACCGCCGCGTTGACCGCTGCGTTCAGGGCGTGCTGATCGATGACCGGCGCGTTGGCCGTCTTCACCGTCCTGCTGATCGCGCCCTGCAGTCCCTGATTGTCGATGATCGACGGCGGTCCCAGGAACGCCCGGTTCTTGGTGCCGGTGCGCAACGTCGCGATGGTCCGGGTCATCCAGAACTGGAACAGCCCGTTCACACTCGTCCGGCCGCTTTTGTCGGTGTTCTGCGGGTCGATCCCGAGCTTGCGGTCGAGCATCGCCTCGAAGGCCTCCTTGCTCGCGTACATCGCCATGACTTCCTCCAGGGGGTCCGTCGGCAGGTGCAGGACGCCGACCTGTTCGGCGAACTGGGCCGGGGTCAGATCCGGCGCCACGTTGTGGTCGCACGCGCCGAAGGGTCGGGTGGCCGAGGGCAGACCGTCCACCTGGTATTCGCCGTTGGTGTACTGCCATGCGATCAGGTTGCCGAACTCGGGCAGCGAGCCCCCGTAGGAGGCGACGACCGTGCGCATCCTGGCCGGCCGCTGCGGCCACAACTGCGCGAAATCGCCGCGGTTGGCGTAGCCCAGCACGCGGCGGGGATCACCGCCCAGAATCGCGGCGAGCAGCACGTAGAGCCGGTTGAGACCGTCGGACTGGTTGCCGCGGATCGCACCACCCCAGGACTCGGCGTCGATCATCGCTACCAGCCAGCGCGGAATCGCACCCAGGGTGTCGGTGACCGCGGTCCGGAAGGCGGCCGCTGCCGCCCTCTGGTCTCCTGGGCGGTAGACCAGGTAGGTCACGACCGCGATGAGACGGTTCTTGGTGACCAGGTCCGCGGCCCGCCGCAGGTTCGTGCGGAAGATCGGATCCTCCCAGCTGCCGTCGAGCACACGGAAGGAGACAACGCCGTGCGGATAGGCGTTGTCGATGGGCACTTGGTAGTACGAGGTGTCGGTGAAGGTGACGCCGTTGGTCATGTCGGACGGGCTCCACTTGCGCCGTCGGCCTGCGAGCCAGGTCGACGTGCCGAGTGTGGGCAGCCCCCCGTCACCACCGCGTCACCGGGTGCGTGACGGCGCGGTAACGCACCCGTGACGGCCGACCGGTCAGGGTGAGCGCCACATCTTGGCCGCGGAAGGGAAATCCTCATGCCCATCGCCCCGACGTACCCCGGTGTCTACATCGACGAATTACCCAGCGCGGTAAGGACGATCATCGGCGTGCCTACCTCGATCGCCGCCTTCGTCGGCTGGGCCGCCCGCGGACCGGACTACCCCGTCCACATCACCAGCTTCGCCGACTACGAACAGAGTTTCGGCGGACTGAACCCCAGAAGTCCGATGAGCTACGCGGTGTACCAGTTCTATCAGAACGGCGGCATGGAGGCCGAGGTCGTTCGCCTCGCCGGCGGAGGCGACACCGCCAAGGCGACGATCACCCTTCCCGCCGGTGGTGGCTCCATGGTGCTGTCCGCGGTCAGCGTCGGAACCTGGGGCAACGGCCTGCGCGCCCGCGTCGACTGGAAGACCAAGGACCCCACCGACGGCACCCTCTACAACCTCAGCGTCTTCGACCCGGCCGGTGTCCTGGAGCGCTACCTGAACGTCAGTACCGACACCGCCAACGCCCGCAGCGCCAGCAACCTGCTGTCGACCTCAAGCCTCGTGCGCCTGGAATCGGGGGGCGATGCGCGGCCCGACGAGCAACAGGACGCCGCGCCCGGGCGGGATCCGTTCGTCTCCGGCACGGCCGGTCAGCAGTTCATCCAGGGCACCGGGGGGATCGACGGCAACTCGACGCTCGCCTCGGCCGATTACCTCGGTGGCAACGGCACGAACTTCGGCCGCGACAAGCTCGGCCTCTACGCCCTGCTCAAGACCGACATCTTCAATATCCTCTGCCTGCCCGGCGCCCAGGACATGGCCGACATCCAGTCGGCCGCACTCCAACTCTGCCTGGATCGCCGTTCGATGCTGGTCGTGGACCCTCCCGCCACCTGGACCTCGGTCGCCGCCGCTCAGGGGCAGCACCCGCTGACCGGCGACTCCACCCGCAACGCGGCGCTCTACTTCCCGAACGTCATGGTGCCCGACCCATTGCAGGACGGGCGTAGCCGCGAATTCGCCCCGTGTGGCGTGCTGGCCGGGGTGTGGGCGCGCACCGACGTCCAGCGCGGGGTGTGGAAGGCGCCGGCGGGGACGGCGGCCTCGCTCAACGGTGTCACGGCCCCGAGCGTGCCGATGACCGACCTCGAGAACGGTGAGCTCAACCCGCTGGCGGTGAACTGCCTGCGCAGCTTCCCTGTGATCGGGCCGGTGTCCTGGGGCGCGCGCACCATGCGGGGTGCTGACCGGCTGGCCGACCAGTGGAAGTACCTGCCGGTTCGGCGGCTGGCGCTGTTCATCGAGGAAAGCCTGTTCCGGGGCACCCAATGGGTGGTGTTCGAACCGAACGACGAACCCCTGTGGTCCTCGATCCGGCTCAACGTGGGCGCCTTCATGAATTCCCTTTTCCGACAAGGGGCATTCCAGGGTCGCACGCCCCAGGACGCCTATCTGGTCAAGTGCGATGCCCAGAACAATCCCCAGAACGACATCGACCGCGGCATCGTCAACATCCTCGTCGGTTTCGCTCCGCTCAAACCGGCCGAGTTCGTCATCATCCACATCCAGCAGCT
This sequence comes from Jatrophihabitans telluris, assembly GCF_023516435.1. Lineage (GTDB taxonomy): Bacteria > Actinomycetota > Actinomycetes > Mycobacteriales > Jatrophihabitantaceae > Jatrophihabitans_A > Jatrophihabitans_A telluris. The sequence continues at coordinate 3,830,481 of NZ_CP097332.1, forward strand.
GGCCGGACAGATCCAGGTCTAAGGAGCGGGCACGATGCCACAAGTGAGTGTCAGGGCCAAGAGGGTCGATCCGTTCAAGAACTTCCGCTTCAAGGTGAAGTTCAGCGACAGCACCGACTACATCGCCTACGTCAGCAAGATCTCCGGTTTCAAGAGGACGACCGAGGTCATCAGGCACCGCAACGGCGGCGACCCCGCCACCAGCTACAAGCTGCCCGGACGGACGGAGTACGACCCGCTCATCCTCGAACGCGCGGTCACCGCCGACACCGTGCTGGAGCAATGGGCCAATCGCACCTGGAGTTTCCGCAACGCCGCCGGTGGTCTGGAAGCCTCCCTGCAGGACTTCCGCAGGGACCTCACCGTGGACGTGTTCGACGAGTCCGGCCAGAAGGTCCTCGCCTACCAGGTCTTCAACTGCTGGGTGTCGGAGTACCAGCCGGTCGCCGATTTCGACAGCAACGCCAATGCGATCTCGCTGCAGCACGTCAAGCTGGAGAACGAGGGCTGGGTCCGCGATCTCGACGTGGTGGCGCCCTCGGACCTACGATTCGACGACCCGGTCGGCTGATCCGTGCTGATCCTCGACGAGCGGCGCCTGCTCGGGGCCTGGGAGGCCGGCCTGTTCGCCGGCCCGGTCCAGCGCGCGCTCAGCCTGGCCTCGGCCGCCAGTGGACTGCCCTGCGGGGAACTGGCCCGCTGGCCACTGGGAAGGCTCGACAGCCTGCTGCTCGACGTGCGTAGGAACTGCTTCGGCAGCGAGCTGACCTGCGCCGTGGGCTGCCCACATTGCGGTGATCAGCTCGAACTGGTCTTCGCCGTCGAGGATCTGTACGTCCGTCCTGCTCTCTGGAGCCAGGATGAGGAGGCCGAACACCACGTGCGGCTCGGAGATCGAACGCTGCGCTGCCGGGCCGTCACCAGCGAGGACCTGCTCGCCCTGCCACCGGACCAGCCCGCCGAACTGGTGCGCAATCAGCTGGCCACCCGCTGTCTGCTCGATCCCCTGGACGACGACGGTGGACCCGGACAGTGGGCCGAGATCGAGCGCCAGCTCGCCGAACTCGATCCGCAGTCCGACCTCAGCGTGCGGCTGACCTGCGAGAGCTGCGCGCACGGTTGGGACGCCCCGTTCGACATCGGCCTGTACCTGTGGGCCGAGGTGGACGCCTACGCCCGGCGCCTGATGTACCAGGTGCATCGGCTGGCCACCGGCTACGGCTGGACCGAGGCCGACGTCCTGGCCGTCGGGCCGGCGCGGCGGGAGTTCTACCTCGAGGCGGTGCCGGCATGAGTCCACACCTGGACCGCCTGCTCGCCCGTGGACCCGCCCCGGACGACGCGGCCCTGCGCCCGCGCACGCCGTCACTGTTCGAGCCGGGGCAGCGGTTGCGCTCTCCGGGCGAGCCGGGGACGCCGTCCGTTCCCGGCGGTTGGGAGCCTCGTGCTCCGGGCGGGCCCGCGTCCGGCGACGCGACCGAGGCGGGCGACGCGACCGACGCGGGCGACGCAGCGGGCGGGGGGCCGCTGGCGGGGATGTGGTCGGTGTCCGGCACCGCCACCGGTCTTTCGTTGCACCGGGCGGCGGCCGAGCCCGGCAGCCGCGCGGATGCGGACGGGGATCGACGATCACCCCAGAACCAGTCCGGGGGGAGGTCCCGGAGCAGCGAGGCCGGTAGGCGTGCGATCGATCTCGCCGGGTCGGCGCCGGGTCGCGGGAGCAACGGCTGGCCCGACCGTCACGGCACGGACGCCTCCGCTTTCGGCGCTGTGACCGCGACGGGCCGCGGCGCGGGGATCCTGCCGAATCGACTCTCCGACGCGGGGGCCGCAGTGGTGCCCGACTTGGTGTCCGACTTGGTGTCAGACTCGGTGTCCGACGTCGTGCCCACAGCAGTGTCCGACGCGCTGGCCCGGGCGCTGCCGGCGGCGGTGTCCGGTGCGCTGGCGGCGACGGACGCAGGTGCGCGCCGACCCGGGCCGGCTGAGCGTGGCTCCGGCTCCTCGCCTCGTGGTGCGGCGCACGTGCACAGTTCCGCCCAGGCCGATCCGTCCACGGCCACCTCGACGACAGGGCTCGACCCGGGCGGGTCCGACCAGGCGGTTTCGTTCGGGACGGGATACGGCGCGCGGTCGGGCCGACTGGCGCGCCGGTCGCAACCGGCCGAACCAACCACGGTCGAGGTCACCATCGCCCGAGTGGACGTCCGCCTCGACGCGGCGGGCGTCGGCCGCCCCGGCGCCGATCCGTCCGCGCGGTCCTCGCGACCCCGGCCGCGCCAGGCCATCCGGCTGCAGGACTACCTGGCCCGGCGCGAGTCCGGCGATCACCGATGAGCGACGCCCGGGCCATCGAGGCTGTCACCGAGACCCTGCGAAACCTCATCGACGTCGGAGTCAAGGACGTGGAGGCGGGCGCCGTGGCCATCGCCCGGCCACCGGATCGGGTGGCCGACACCAACTTCGACCTGCAGGTCAACCTGTTCCTGTACCAGACGCTTCTCGATCCGACCCTGCGCAACGAACCGCCGGTGGACGCGGGAGCCGGCGAGTCCGGCGAACCCGCACTGCCGCTCGTGCTGCGGTACCTGGTCACGGCGATCTCGCGGGACGGCGACGATCTCGGGGCGCACCGGATGCTCGGCGGCGCCCTGAGCGCGCTGCACGACCATCCCGTGCTGAGCAGGGCCGACCTGGCGGCGGCGGCGCCGTACAGCAACGTGTCCCAGCAGATCGACCGGGTTCGCATCACCTGGCAGTCGCTGGAGGAGAAGGACATCTACTCGTTGTGGTCGGTGTTCCAGACCCCCTACCGGCTGTCGGCCTCCTTCGAGGCCAGGGTCGTGCTGATCGACAGCGCGCAGCCCGGCCACACGCCGCTGCCGGTGCTCCGGCGTGGCGCCCAGGACCAGGGTCCGCAGGCCCGCGCCGACACGAGCAGCGGCCTTGCTCTCATCGCCGCGGCCAGCCCGCCCAACGGCAAACCCGCGGCCGTCCTCGGCGACGCCGTGACCCTGCTCGGAGCCAACCTCGGGGGCAACCTCGCGCCCAACACGCCGACCGTGCGCCTGCGCCACCCGATGCTGAGCGCACCCGTCGATGTCACCGGCGCAGGGATCGTCGCCGCCACCGACAATGCGATCACGTTCACGGTGCCAGACCAGCCCGCCGCGGTGCCGGCCGGATCATGGTTGGTCAGCGTGCTGCCGCCGGCGCACGCCGCCCCGGTTGCCTCGGTCCCGTTGCTGATCGGCCCGCAGATCACCTCGCCGCTGCCGGTGACCATCGCCGCCGCTCCCCCGAGGGCAACCGTGACGCTCACCTGCAGTCCGCAGGTTCGGCGGGGGCAATCGGTCCTGCTGTTGTTGGGCGATCGCGCCTTCGCTGCCGAACCCGTCACCGTTACCACCTCCACCGTCAGCTTCCGGATCGATGCGCTGGCGGCCGGGGAGTACCGGATGCGGCTGCGGGTGGACGGAGTCGACTCGCCCTTGGTCGACCTGTCCAGCCACCCGCCCGTGTTCGACCCCGCCTACCTGATGACGGTGACCTGATGCCTCGGACGTTCACCGATCACGACGCGTGGCAGATCGCCAACGCCGACTTCCTGGCCGCGTCGGTCGCCTGGCTGCGCGAACGGATCCGGACGGCGACCGAGCCCTCGCTCGCGGAGCCGCCCCCGGCGCCGGCCGGCGGCGAGCCGACCCTCATGCCCGCGGGTGACTCCGCTCTCGCCCAGGCCCTTCGCGCGCGCCAGGGGACAGCGATGCCGGACGGCCCGACAACCGGCGCGAGCACCGACACCGGCGATCGCCTGACGCGGGCGGCACTGGCGGTCGCCGCCGCCGAGGACATCCTGCCCGAGCCGACCCTGGTCAGCGTGGCCAGCACGTTCGGGCTGTCGCGCTTCGAGCGGGACACCCTGCTGCTGTGCGCCGCAGCCGAACTCGATCCCAGCTTCGGCTCCGTCGTCGCGCAGGCGCACGGCGACAGCGCCCAGCGGCAACCCACCTTCGCCCTCGCTCTGGCGTGCCTGCCTGAGCCCGCCTGGTCGGCTCTGGCACCGTCCCAGGGCCTGCGCTACTGGCAACTCGTGGACGTCGTACGCGGCGCGGGGTTGCCGTTGATGACCAGTCCGCTACAGGCCGAGGAGCGCATCGTCACCGTGCTGCGCGGGCTCAACTACCTCGACGCCCGGTTCGCCCCCCTGACCACACGCATCGAGGCGGACCTCGACCAGCCACTGCCGCCGTCGCAGGCCGACACCGTCGAGGAGATCAATGCGCACTGGCAACGCGCTTCGGGACACACCCCGGCGATCCAGCTGACCGGCCCGGCAGCGGCGAGCAAACAACTGCTGGCCGCTCACGCCGCGGCCGGGTGCGGGCTGCTCAGTTACCGGATGCCGATCTCGGCGCTGCCCACGGACGCCGCGGAACTGGATGCCCTGGCGCGGCTGTGGCAGCGGGAGTCGATGCTGCTGCCGGTCGCCTTGTACCTCGACGCCGAGGACTCCGATGCCGAGGACCCGAACCGGGCCGGCACGATACGAGCCTTCCTGCAGCGCGTCCAAGCGCCGGTCCTGGTGGCCGTGCGGGAGAGCTGGCCCGAATTGGCGACCGGGTCGGTGACCATCGCGGTCGCGCCGCCGACGGTGTCCGAGCGGGCCGAGGCCTGGCGGGCCGCCCTTCCGGCAGACACCGACGACGCGCGGATCGAAGCGCTGGCCGTGCAGTTTCCGATGGACGCCACCGTCGTGCACGAGCTCGCCGCCGACGCCGGCGCCGACGTCACGCGGGTGTGGGCGCGCTGCCGCGAACGCAGCCGGCCGCGATTGGACTCGCTGGCCAAGCGCCTGGACCCGACGGTCAGCTGGAGCGATCTGGTGCTGCCGGCTCCGCAACTGGCCCAGCTGCACGAGCTGGCCGATCAGGTCAGCAATCGCAAGACGGTCTATGAGGATTGGGGATTCGGTCGTCGCTCCAGCCGGGGGCTCGGCGTCACGGCACTGTTCTCCGGTGCCGCCGGTGTGGGCAAGACCCTGGGCGCCGAGGTGCTGGCGCAGCAGCTTCAGCTCGACCTCTACCGGATCGATCTGTCCGCTGTCGTGAGCAAGTACATCGGTGAAACCGAGAAGAACCTTCGGCGGCTGTTCGATGCGGCCGAAGGCGGCGGCGTGATCCTCTTCTTCGACGAGGCGGACGCGCTGTTCGGAAAGCGCAGCGACGTCAAGGACGCCCACGACCGTTACGCCAACACCCAGACCAACTATCTGCTGCAGCGTATGGAGGACTACGGCGGCCTGTGCATCCTGGCCACGAACCTGCGTCGCTCGCTCGACGCCGCCTTCGTTCGCCGGATCAGGTTCATCGTCGAATTCCCCTTTCCAGAACAGGCGGAACGCCGCGCCATCTGGGCGACGATGCTCCCTCCGCAGACGCCGCACGACGAGCTGGACCTCGATCGACTGGCCGAGCTGCGCCTGACCGGGGGGATGGCGCGAAACATCGCCGTCAACGCGGCCTTCCTCGCCGCCGCCGAGCACACCGGCATATCGATGCCGACGCTGATGGCCGCGGCCCGCTCGGAGTTCCGCAAACTCGAAGTGCCGTTGCGCGAGTCGGACTTCCAACTCGAGGGGAAGTGACGACATGCGGTATCGCGTCCACATCGACCGTCTGGTGCTGACGGGTCTGCCCCTGTCCGAACGGGACGCACTCACCGTGGGCCGAGCGGTCGAGGCGGAACTCGGCCGGCTCTTGCGTGGCGCCGCTTCGCCCACACCGGCGCCGACGATGCCGTGGGCCGGCGACATCGCGCGTTCGATCCACCGCTCCGTCGACCGGGCGGTGAACCGTGGCCGCTGAACTGGTCCAGCTGCCGTTGCCCCGCCGCGACGTCCGGCCGATGAGCCGCCCGTCCGGGCGCACCCTCGACCCGTGGGTCCGGGCCTTGTTCGAGCCTCGTTTCGGCCAGGATTTCGGCCGGGTGCGCGTCCACCAGGACGCCGCGGCGGCCGAGCTGACCCGGGCCGGGCAGGCCCACGCGGTCACCAGCGGCGACGACATCGCCTTCGCGCCGGACAGTTATCGGCCCACGTCGGCCCAGGGCCTGGTGCGGATGGGCCATGAGCTCGCGCACGTAGTGCAGTTCCGGCGCGGACGGCCCGACGTGCTCGGTGAAACCCGGGCCCACGAGGCGGCGCGCACAATCGCTTCGGGCGGTCTGGTCGGTAGCCACCAGCTCGGTGGGCCGCCCCGAGGGATGGCTCGCGACCCCCTGGCACCGACACCGTCGCCGTTCGCGGTCGGGGAGCTGGAATTCGTGCTGGGCCGGTTCAACTCCTTCACCGCCGGATCGAGCGAGCTCAGTGCCGCCGACGCGACGTCGGCGGACTCATTGGCCGGCCACCTCAAGGCGATGCTGGCCGCGGACCCGACGACCCGCTTCATCGTCCGCGGCCGCTCGGTCGCGGTGGAGAACCGGCCGGATCTGTCCTCCGAACGCGCCCGTGCCGTCATGGCGGCACTGGTGGCGGCCGGGATCCCCCGTACTGCGCTGTCGACCGAGACCACGCTGAGCGGGCCCGGACGAGACGAGGTCGACGTCCGGGTCGCGCCGCCACGCAGCACCGTCGCCGACCTGGCACCCGGTGTGCCACCTCCTGCCGCCCGCAAAGGGAGTGCCTCGGACGCGGCCAATGCGGTCCTGAAGGTTCCCGCCATCGCCGGGCTGAAAGACCGGGCCGAAGCCGAGGCGAAACGACAGCTCGGCCGGACGACGACCGAGGACAAGGTGGCCATCGGTGTCGGCACGGCCGGCTTCCTGGGCGTCGGCACCGCCGCCCTGGTGCTCTCAGCTGAGCTGCGCAACCTGGCCCTGAGCCAACTCGACGGGGTCACGATTCCGTTGGCACCGCTCGCGGATCTGCATTTCCAGGTGCCCGTACCCGGGACCAACGTGCGCCTGGGGCTGGACATGCGTGCGCTCGGGCCGATCCCGAACGACATCCTGCGCTCCCTGTCGATCAAGTTGCAGACCCAGGCGCCGCAATTACCGGGTGCGCCGTCGGCCGGCGGAGCGGCGTCCACCGCACCATCGCTCGGCGTGATCTTCCAACTGGACCTGACCTCGCTGCCCAAGATCGGGAAGGCACTGAAGTGACGCACTTCCCCGAGGCGGCGACCCCCGCGCGCGGCGGCTTCGTCCTGCTCGATCCGGTGACGGGGCGCCCCGTGCGGACGCTGGCCTTCCAGTTCAACCCCGACACCCTGACCCGAACCCTGCAACCTCAGGGCGCGGGCGAGGAACCCGGTGACCGACTGGAGGTGCTACGGCTGAAAGGGCCTCCCCACGAAACCCTGAGGTTCGAGGCCGAGTTCGACGCGACCGAACAACTGGCCGATCCCACCAGGCATCCGCGCGAAGCCGGCAACGGCCTGGGTCCGGCCCTGGCCGCGCTGGAGCTCAGCCTCTACCCCAGCGTGGCCGCGCTGACGAGCGAGGATCAGCTCGCCGACCGCGGCATGATCGAGATCGCCCCGCTCGAGTCGGCCCTTCTCGTCCTCGTCCTCGGTTCCAAGCGGGTTCTGCCGGTACGGCTGACCGAGCTCAGCATCACCGAGGAGGCCTTCGACTCGGCCCTGGACCCGATTCGGGCCAAGCTGAGCATCGGCGTGCGAGTGCTGACCGTGCACGACGTCGGCTTCGGGCACAAGGCCGGCCAGTTATATCTGCAGTACCACCGGCAGAAGGATCGCTGGGCCGCGCTGATCACCGACTCCGCGGCCTCGCTGGGGGTCGCCTCGATCTAGGCGATCTCGCTGGCTAGTCATCACCAGGAAGGGGACCACGACGTGTTCAGCTACACCAGCCGATACGGCGGGCTGCCGAGCAAGACCTACCGGCTCCCCGACGGCCGGGTGATCGTCTACGTCGCGCAGCGGGTGGTTCCCAAGCCCGAGAGCCTGGCCGAGATCGGTCGGCACCGGGTTCGTCCCGGCGAGCACCTGGATCTGATCGCGGCGACCGAACTCGGCGATCCGGAGCTGGCGTGGCAGCTCGCCGACGCGAACCGGGCCATGGACCCGGCCGAGCTGACCGAGGTCGTCGGACGGCTGCTCCGGGTGACCCTGCCGGCGGGTCTGCCCGGGCCGGCCCCCTCCTCCGGAGCCGGCAATGGCTAGCCCCCTGCAGCTCATGCTGTTGGTCGGCAGCGTGGTGACCGTACCGGCTCCCCGGGTCCTCATGGACGCGCTGCAGTCGGTCCAGGTCACGACCGCCGCCGGACAGCGCAGCGGCTTCCAGTTGAGTTTCGCGGTGAGCAAGAAGTCGCTCATCAACCGGGTTCTGCTGCCATCGGGCTTGCTCGACCCGCCGGCGCGGATCATCGTCGTCGCGCTCGTCGGCGGGCTGCCCCAGGTGCTGATGGACGGCGTCATCACCCGCCATGACCTGTCCCCGTCCGACACACCCGCGCAGTCCAGCCTGACGGTCACCGGGGAGGACCTGACGGTCCTGATGGACATGGCCGACGTCCGCGAATGCTATCCGGCGATGCCGCTGAACCTTCGGGTCCTGCGAATCCTGCTGAAGTACGCCCAGTACGGAATCATTCCCGCCCCGGTCCCGCCGGTGATCTTCAGCGTCAAGACCCCGCTGCAGGAGATCCCGATCCAGTCCGGTACCGACCTGGACTACATCAAGGCGCTGGCCACCGAGGCCGGTTACAGCTTCTACCTGATTCCAGGACCGGTTCCGGGGATCAGCACGGCCTATTGGGGACCGGAGATCAGGGCTGGCCTGCTGCAGCCGGCCCTGACCATCGACACCGATTCGTCCACCGACATCGAGTCGATCTCCTTCAGCTTCGACGGCCTGTCGCGGACGCAGTACACCATCGGGATCACTGAGCCCACCACGAAACTGTCCTTCAGCGTGCCGATTCCCGACGTGTCGCTGCTACGGCCACCGCTGGCCGCCCGGCCGGCCGTGACCTTGCGGCAGAAGCCCCTGCCGAATCAGGCCGGACGCGAGGTCACCGACATCCTGCTCACCGGTCTGGGCAAGACGGCCCAGTCCAGCGATGCCGTAACGGCACAGGGCAAACTCGACGTGCTCCGCTACGGACACGTCCTCAACGCCCGCAGCCTGGTCGGGGTTCGAGGTGCCGGCCTGGCCTACGACGGCATGTGGTACGTCAACAGCGTCACCCACGATCTCAAGCGCGGCGAGTACAAGCAGAGCTTCACCCTGAGCCGGGACGGCTTCGTCTCCTTCACCGATCGGGTGCTGACATGACGGCCGAGGCGAAGAAGTTTCCGGGCCTGTACAAGGGCGTCGTGGTGTCGAACATCGACCCGCTCGACGGGAACCGGCTGCTGGTCCGGGTCGAGGACGTGCTCGGTTCCGATCCGTGCATCTGGGCGAGTCCACAAGCGGCACTGGCCGGCATGCACGTCGTGCCGATGGTCTCGGCCGGGGTCTGGATCCAGTTCCAGGACGACGACATCGACCGGGCGGTGTGGACGGGCTTCTGGCGCGGCGGCACGATCGACGCGCCGCCGGTGGCCAAGACCGTGCCGCCGGGTGTGCCGCAGGTCGTGCTCGGCACGCCGACCAAGAACTACCTGTTGATCACCGATGCCCCCGGTCCCACTGGGGGAATCCAGATCCAGCTGCACGGGCCGGCGGGTCCGTACATCAAGATCAGCGAGGCCGGCATCGAACTGTCCTGCGGCCCCGGCCTGGCCACCATCACCATGACCGGGACCGCGGTCGACATCAACCACGGCGGGCTCACCGTCCTGAAATGAGGTGTGGAGAATGCCGGGCTTCGCCATGACCCGCGCGGTCATCATGACCTGCCCGCACGGCGGTACGGTCAGCGCCGCTCCGTCACCACCGCGGGTCCTGATCAACGGTGCGCCGGCCGCGACCGTGTCCGACGTGTGGACGGTCGCCGGCTGCGGCTTCAACACCCCGTGCGTGACGGTGAGCTGGCTCAACGTCTCGACGCGGGTCAGTGTGGGTGGTCAGTTCGCCATCGCGCAGAGCCCGCCGAGCGGTCCGGGCAACGGTGTGTGTGCTCCCACGCCCGCACCGCCGGTCGTCCTCACCCTGCAGCCACGGGTGGTGGTGTCATGACCGTCAGCTATATCGATTTCCCCTTCGCGGTTGGTCCGGGCGGTCGCACCGCGAGCACCGACTACGCCGAACACGTTCGGGACCTGATCGAACAGTTGCTCTTCACCACGCCCGGCGAACGGGTCAACCGGCCGGACTTCGGCTGCGGTCTCGCGGACCTGGTCTTCGAGCCGAACAGTCCCGAGCTGGCCAGCGTCCTGCAGGTCAGCATCGCGGCGGCGATCCAGCGGTGGCTGGGTGACCTGGTCACCGTCGAGGACGTCAGCGTCGCGGCACAGGAGTCGACGCTGACGGTGGCCGTGTCGTACGTGCTGGTGGTAACGGGGGAATCGGTGACGAGCACGCTCACCAGCGGGAGGCCACGGTGACCGGCAGCCTGGCGACGAGCGGGATCGGCGGCGGGGCCGGCCGACCGGGACGCGGCGCCCACCGTGCGGCGGAGGCGCGGCGCGCGGGACTCAACGGCATCGACGGAATCGGGGTCAGCGCCGACGGCCTCCGCTTGACCGTGCTGCTGTTCGGCCCCGTTCCCACGAACCTCACGACGGGTGAGGTCACCGTCTCCGGTGGCCGGCGCATCACGGACCTGCGGGTAACCGGGATCGACGTCCAGCCCGACGATCCCGACCGCGGCGGTCGGTTCACCGTGCAGCTGGATCGCAGTGGTGACCGTTCCCCGTACACGCTGGCGATCGGGCAACGGGGTTCGACCTATCCCGGCTTCGACCCGCCGTTCGCATCCATCGAATTCAGCTTCGCCAACTGCCCGTCCTTCACCGACTGCGACAGCTGCGGCTGCGGTGGCGGTGGCGGTGGCGACTCCACCGACGGCTGCGCCCGTGACAGTTGCGGTGACAGCCGCGGTGACCGTGCCGATCCCGGCCCCGCGATCGAGATCGACTACCTGGCCAAGGACTACGCCAGCTTCCGGCAGTTGCTGCTGGAACGGCTCAGCCTGACGATGCCGACCTGGACCGAACGACACGTACCGGACGTCGGGATCGCGCTGGTCGAGTTGTTCGCCTACGTGGGTGACCGGTTGAGCTACCAGCAGGACGCCGCGGCCACCGAGGCCTACCTGGACACCGCACGGCTGCGGACGTCGGTGCGCAGGCACGCCCGCCTGGTCGACTACCGGATGCACGACGGGTGCAACGCCCGGGCCTGGGTCTGCGTCGAGGTGAGCGAGCAGATCACTTTGCCGGCAGGGGATTTCCGGTTCGCGGCCATCCCGCTGGCCGCCGGCGCGGGCAGTTCCTCGGCCGCTGTCCAGGACCAGGACCTCGACGGGCTCGGGCCTTCGGTGCCCGTTTTCGAGCCGCTCACCACCGCCGAGCTGACTCTCTATCCCGCGCATACCGGGATTGCCCTGTGGGCGTGGGGCGAACCGGAATGGTGTCTGCCGGCCGGCTCGTGCTCGGCCGCCCTCGTCGACACGGCAGAACATGGTCTGCAGCTGGCCGCCGGAGACGTCCTGGTGCTGCGCGAACAGCGGGATCCGGTGACCGGCAACCCCGCCGACGCCGATCGCACCCACTGCCAGGCGGTGCGGCTCACCCGGGTCGACCGGCGCACCGATGAGCTCTACCAGCAGCCGCTGGTGCAGGTGCACTGGGCCGATGATGACGCTCTCGGCTTCGACCTCTGCGTGACGGCTCGCGGTGGCCCCGAATGCGAGCAGCTCCAGGTCGGGATCGCCGACGCCAACACGGTACTGGTCGACCACGGCCGGACGAGCACCTGGAATCACCGGCCGTCACTGCCGGTTGGCCGACCCCCGTCACGCACGGGTACTCCCGGCTGCCCGCCTCAGGGCTGCTGGGGTTGCCCGTTGGACTGCGGCGCCGCGGGCAACCCGGTGCCAGGGCCCCCGTACCCCCCGGAGCGTGCACGTCTGCGCTACCGGCTGCCCAGCGCCGGGACGACCCAGGCCGCCGCCTTCCCCGTCGAGGCCGTGGTAGCCCGTGGTCAGGCCGCGCTACTGCGCTCGATCCCCCTGCGGGCCAGGGCGAACGTGGTCGCGATCCTCGAGCGGATCAGCGGTGGGGAGGGTCTCACCGACGACGATCGCGCCTACCTGCAGACCCTGTTCGGTGCCCAGGCCCTGCGCCGGGCCGGACTCGCGGACAACCCCGTCGAGGCTCTCACCGACCTGTCCGGGCGATTGGCCGAACTGCTCGACCCGAAACGCCAACGGCTGGCTCAGCTGGCCGACTACGCCCGGGCCGGATACCTGCTCAAGGCCGAGGACGAGGTGTGGGAGATCGCCCAGGCCTGGGGCGCGGATGCTGCCGCAGACCTGCTGCCCTCGAATCCGGCGCTGTTCGGTCCGGCGTCCGCGGCGTTGCTCACCGACCCGAGGCAAGCGCTGCCCGCCGTGACGCTCACCGACCCGGACGGGTCCGCCGACTGGCAGCCCCGCCACGACCTGCTCGAATCCGGGCCGCGCGACCGGGACTTCGTCGGTGAGACCGACGACGAGGACCGCTTGAGCCTGCGCTTCGGGGACGGGGCGAACGGTGCTGCCTTCCCCGACGGGCGGGTTCTGCAACTGGGCTTTCGGCTGGGCAACGGTGCCGCCGGCAACATCGCGGCGGGCTCGATCAACCACATCGTCCTGTCCGCCACGCGCACGGACGCGATCCGGGCGGTGAGCAATCCCCTTGCTGCCCAGGGCGGAACCGATCCGGAAAGCAAGGAGTCGGTGCTGGCCCGCGCTCCGTTGCAGGCACGACGCCGACTGGTACGAGCGGTCACCGCCGCCGACTACGCCGCATTGGCCGCTCCCGAGACGGATTCCTCGCCGAGGACGACCGCTGAGATCGAAGCCGTGGTGCAGCGGGCCGCCGCGGAGCTGCGCTGGACGGGCAGCCATTACCTCGCCCGCGTCGGGGTGGACCAGCTCGGACAGGAACGCGCATCGAGCGAACTGCTGCACGATGTCGCGGCTCGGCTGAACCGTTACCGCAAGATCGGCCACGAGGTGACCGTCCAGACAGCGCGGCTGGTCCCGGTCGATCTGGCCGTGCGGGTGAGCGTCCGTCCGGACTACCTCACCGGCTCGGTCCGGCGTGCCGTCGCCGACGCGCTCGGTGCCCGAACTCTGCCGGGCGGCCGCACGGGCCTGTTCCATCCCGACAACCTGACGTTCGGGTCACCGGTCCGGCTCAGCCGGATCGTCGCCTGTGTCGCGGCCGTCCCCGGTGTCGCGCACGTCGAGGTCACCCGGTTGCAGCGGCTGTTCGGTCCACCCGGGACCGCGCTGGCCGACGGCGTGCTGGTCATGAGCCCGTTGGAGGTACCGCAGCTGGACGGCGATCAGGACGAGCCCGAGAACGGTCGTCTGGTCCTGGACCTGGTCGGTGGCCGATGACCGGCTGCCGGTGCGAGGGTGCCTGCTGTTGCGGGCTGCGTCCGCACACCCCGGAGAGCACCGTCAACCGACCAGGACTGCCGAGCGTGTCCCGGCGGGTCGGTCGCTACCCCACCTTCGCCGCGTCGCTGCGGGCCCGGCTGTCGATCGCGCCCGCACTGAGCAGGCTGACCGACCGGGATGCCGGCGACCCTGCGCTGGCGCTGCTGGACGCCTGGGCCGTGCTGGGTGACGTCCTGACGTTCTACCAGGAACGCATCGCCAACGAGGGATATCTCGGCACCGCCACCGACTCCAAGTCCCTGACGGAGCTGGGCCGTCTCGTCGGACACCAGAACCGGCCGGCCCTGGCGGCCAGCACCTACCTGGCCTACACCCTGGATCCCGGTTCGGTCACGGTCATCCCGGCCGGCAGCCAGGCCAAGAGCGTCCCCGCGTCCGGACAGCTACCCCAGACCTTCGAGACCTCCGAGCCGCTGGCCGCCCGCGAGGAGTGGAACCAGCTGGCCGTGCGCACGCATCAACCCGCCGCGTTCACCGCCGACCAGGTCGACCGGCAACTGACCCGGCTGACGCTCACGGGGACCGCGGCCGTCCTGCGTCCCGGTGACCGGTTGCTGTTCCTCTTCGGTGCGAGCGGGGATCCGGTGATCCGGACCGTGGCCGCGTCCACCCCTGACTTCGCCGCCGGGTCGACCCGACTGGACCTCGTCCCGCTGCCCTCGATGGTCCAGGACCCGTTGGCCAACGCATCATCGCGCACGGCCGAGGCGGCCAAACTGGCGAGCGCAAACGCCCCCAAGGCCGCGCTCATGTCGGCGCTGCGGGACACCCTCGCGCAAGTGTCCGCGCTGCCCACCGTCACCGAAGCCACCGCGGCCCAACTGTCCCTCGACGTCGTCACCGCGCTCGCCCAGCGGCTGGCCGAGCAACGGCATCTCGCGCAGCGGCAGGCCGGGATCGGCGGGCAGAACTGGCTCAGCGACTACGTCGACCAGGTGCTGACCGAGCTGGCCGGTCTGAGCACGGCCGCGAATGCGGTCCTGCGCGAGGTGGACCCGGCGGTGGCGGCCGCCCGGCAAGCGGCGGTCGCCCTGTTGTGCCCGCCGGATGAATCGGGAGCGGGGATCGGCCACCGGCCGGACCACAACTGCGATCAGGGAAGCGGGCTGGCCGCGTTGATGCCGATCCTGCCCGCGCTGCGCACGCCACCGTCGGTACCGCCGCGGTCCGCGCTCGATCTGGCCGCAGATCCGGGGCAGCGCTTCGCGCCGGATTCCGACGCGCTGGTCCGGCTCATCGCGGCGGCGGACCCGCTACTGGCGGGCCTGCTGTATCCGGCCTGGTCGACCGAGGCCCTGACCCCGCCCTCGCCGCTGGCCTCCCTGCTGGTGCTGCGGATCAAGGCCCGGCCGTTCCTGTCGCATTCCGACGACGGCGGCGCGGTTCTGAATCTGGTGCCGGCCGGTGGCGGAGCCGGGGCAGCCGGAGCGGCAGCGGCGGCGCTGCAATTGGACGCTGTGTACGACGGGATCGCAGCCGGCAGCTGGATCGTCGTGGAGACAAACTCGGTCGCCGGCGGTCCCGTCGAAGCCCACGCACGCCGGGTGCTGGACGTGGCCCAGCAAGTCGTGGCCCAAGTCGTCGGCCCGGCTGGAAACACCGCCAACGTCGACGTGGCCGTCACCGTCCTGACCATCGACCAGGCGCTGCCCGCCGCGGCAGAACTGAATCGGACGACGGTGTACGCCCAGGGCGAGTCGTTGGTGGCACAGGGCGAGGCGATCACCGACGACGTGGCGGGCGCGAGCATCGAGCTGGCCCGCGCCTACGACGGGCTGGGCCCCGGCCGCCGCATCGTCGTCACCGGTGAACGCACCGACGTCCCGCTGGTGACCGGCCTGATCGCGAGCGAGGTGGTGATGATCGGCGGCGTCCGCCAGGACGTCGATCCCGACCAGCCGGCGGGTCGGATCACGAGCACGGTGGAACTGATCAACCCGCTGGCCTACCGCTACCGTCGCGCCACGGTGGTCCTGGCCGGCAATGTCGTACCGGCGACGCAAGGGGAAAGTCGGTCGGAGGTGCTGGGCAGCGGAGACGCCGCGGTGCCCGGTTCGTCCTTCCCGCTGCGTCAGGTCTCGGCCGATCGTCCTCTGACCGCGGTAGCCTCCGACGACCCGGACGGAGCCAGCGCGGCACTCACGGTCCGCGTCAACGGGGTGCAATGGCACGAGACCGACGGGCTGGCGTTCTCCGGCGCCGTCGATCACGATTACGCCCTGCGAACGGACTCCGAAACCGCGCGCGTGGTCTTCGGTGACGGCGTGCACGGCGCCCGCCCTCCCAGCGGCGTGGAGAACATCACGGCGCAGTACCGGATCGGGGCCGGGGCCTCGGGGAATCTGCCGCCCGGGCAGATCAGCCAGCTGGGCACTCGGGCGCTCGGGGTCAATGGCGTGGGCAACCCGGTGCCGGCCTCCGGCGGTACCCGCGCCGACGGGCCGCAGGATGCCCGGCGGGTGATCCCGCTGCGGTCGCTGGCCTTGGATCGATTGGTTTCGGTGCAGGACTACGCCGACTTCACGCAAGCCCGCACCGGGTTCGCCAAGGCGGCCGCGGCCCGGCTCTACGACGGGCAGCGCGAGCTCGTGCAGGTCACGGTGGCCGCGGTGGACGACGCCCCGCTGGAGCCGTCCTCGCTGACGTTCATCGAACTCGAGCGGTCCCTGCGTGAGTTCGGCGAGCCGCACTACCCGGTTCGGGTCGACGTCCGCGAACTCATCCGCCTCATCCTGTCGGCGGGCGTGAAGGTGGCGCCGGACTATTCCTGGGACCTCGTCGAGCCGGTGGTGCGCCAGGCTCTGCTGGAGGCCTTCGGATTCGATCGGCAGCAGCTGGGTGAGCCGGCCAATCTGAGCACGGCGCTCGCCGCGGCGAGCGCCGTCGACGGTGTCGACTACATCGACGTGGACGTCTTCGCCGGAGTGCCGGCCCTGTCCGGGCCGCTGGACCTGCTGAGTCTGGGCGCCGGCCTGACCGCAGGCTCGCCGCAACCGAATCCGTGCGTCCCCGCGGCGCCCGCCCGCTACGACGAGGACCGTTACCGGGTGGTCGACGGCGACACGCTCTCCGGCGTCGCCGACCGTTTCGGGCTGGGGCTGGCCGAACTGCTCGAGCTCAACCGGGCGCTGGACAGCAACGATCTCGTCGTCGGCCAGGAACTCGTGGTGTTCCGCGGGATCCGTCCGGCGCAACTGGTCGTGCTCTGCGCCGAGCTCGAGGACACCTTGCTGCTCAGGAGGATCCCGTGAGCTACGACCCCGACGGCCTGCTGCACTTGCTGCCGCGCCTCTACCAGCGCCGCGACGTCGAAGCCGGCGGCGCCTTGCAGGCACTGTTGGAGGTGGTCGCCGAACAGGTCGAGATCGTCGACGCCGACATCGCCCAGCTCTACGACGACTGGTTCATCGAAACCTGCCAGCCGTGGGTCATCCCTTATCTGGGCGAGCTGATCGGCTATCGGTCACTGCCCGGCTCGGAGCAGGCGCTGGCCTCACCGAGCGCCGAGGCCGCACTGCTGGCCAATGTCGTGGCCCCGCGCCGCGATGTCGCCAACACCGTGCGCAACCGCAGGCGCCGGGCAACCCTGGCGGTGCTGGAAGACCTCGCCGCCGACGTGGCCCGCTGGCCGGCCCGCTCGGTGGAATTCCTGCGTCTGCTGGAGGAAACCGTGCCGGTGCGGCTGGAGCCGGCAGCCCACTCGCCGACCGCCCGCGCCGCGCGGCCGCGCACGGCTGATCTTCGACGCGGCGAACAGCTCGATCGCGTCGACGGCCCGTTCGACGAACTCGCGCACACCGTGGCCGTCTCCCGATTGACTTCGCACCGGCGCCGTCGCGAGTTCAACCTGCCCGAGGTCGGATTGTTCCTCTGGCGCCTGCAGCCGTACTCCATCACCCGGGCTCCGGCGTACTGCGTCGACCGGGACCGCGCGCATTTCACCCTCAGCCTGCTGGGCAATGACGTCCCGTTGATCACCGCGCCCCGGCACGAGCCGGCTCCGGACCACATCGCGGACGAGACCAACGTGCCGGCCTTCATCAGGCGCCGCGCCTTCCACGATTTCCTCGCCCAGTACTACGGTCCGCACCGCAGCCTGGCCCTCTGGCTCGACGACGAGCTCGTCGACCTGAGCCGGATCGTCCCGGCCGACCTGTCCGGCTGGCGCTACCACCCGAGCGGCGATCAGGTCGCCGTCGATCCGGTACGCGGCCGGATCGCCCTGCCGGTCAGGACTTCGCCGGACGTCGGTGTCTGGGTCAGCTATCACTACGGCCTGTCGGATGACCTCGGCGGCGGCGAGTACGAGCGGCCACTCACCGACGCGGCCGCCGACGTGGCGCTGTACCGCGTCGGGCCACACCAGCCCTTCGAGCTGATCACCGACGCCGTGCGGAGCTGGCAGCAGGACAAGGCCGCCGACCCCACCAAGCGGCACGCGGTCATCGAGATCACCGACTCCGGCGCCTACCAGGAGCGGATCCGGATCGAACTCGACCACGGCGACGTACTCACCGTCCGCGCGGCTCAGCGTCGCAGGCCCGTCCTGCGCATGCTCGACTGGTACGGCAACCGGCCCGATGCGCTGACGGTGGTGGGGACGGGCAACGGGAACGGGCCGGAGCCGCAGCTGATCCTCGACGGGCTGCTCGTCGGTGGCCGCGGCGTCCGGGTTCGCGGGGACCTGTGCCGATTGGTGGTGCGGCACAGCACCTTCGTCCCGGGCTGGTCGCTGGACTCCGACTGCTGCGCCGAGCATGAAGAGGAGCCGAGCCTGGAGCTGTTCGACAGCTCGGTGTGCGTGCAGATCGAGCACAGCATTCTGGGCAGCATCCTGGTGAACAGCGGTGAGCGCGGGCGTGCGCCGGCCACGATCTACCTGTCCGACAGCGTGCTCGACGCGACCCGAACCGATCTCGACGCACTCGGTGGCCCGGAATGTACAAGTGCCTACGCGGCGTTCAACGCCCGCCGCAGCACGATCATCGGCGTGGTGCGGGCACACTCCAGCGACCTGCTGGACAACAGCATCCTCGACGGCGAGGTCGTCATCGAAGGCCGCCAGGACGGCTGCGTCCGGTTCTGCTGGCTGCCCCCGGATTCGCAGACCCCGCCGCGGTTCCACTGCGAGCCGGAGTTGTCCGGTGAGCCGGAGCGGGTCCGGCCCGTCTTCACCGACACCCGATACGGCACGCCGGGATACCTGCAGCTGGATGCCGCGCACTGCCCGCGGGAGATCAGCCGGGGCGCCGATGACGCCTCCGAGATGGGCGTGTTCCACGACCTGTTCCAGCCCCAGCGGACGGATGCGCTCCAGACGCGGGTGGCCGAATACATCCCTGCCGGCGGCGACGCCGGTCTCATCTTCGTGACTTGAGGAGCAGGCCATGCAAGGAGACTTCTCGCGCGTCCACTACGAGGCGAGCAAACATTTCGCGGCCGTCCTGGCCCAGCAGGGCAGGGTGAGCCTGGACTCCGACCAGAACGAGAACACCCTTATCCTGCTGCACTATCTGCGCACCGTCGTGGCCGACCTGGTCGGCCCGTGCGCGCGCCCGGCGGGGTCGAACGCCGGTTTCGCGGTCACCACCACGACCACCGCAGCCGGCGATCCAGACCTGGCGCTGTCGCGCGGACGGATGTACGTCGGCGGCCTGCTCGTCGAGAACGACCTGCCCGAGCTGACCTACTGGACTCAGCCCCAGGCTTACCTTGATCCCGACCTGGCCGCGGATGCCCTTGCCCAGGCGCCGTATCTGGTCTACCTCAGGGTGTGGGAGCGGCTGGTCACCGCGCTGCAGGACGACCAGGTGCGTGAGGTGGCCCTCGGCGATCTGGCCCCCGACACCTCGGCCCGGCGGCAGGTCGTCTGGCAGGTTGCGACCGCCAGCGCCGACGTACCGGCCGACGGCAGCGCCGCGACCGCCGACGGCCTCGGCTGGCTGGCCCAGAACCTGGGCCGGCAGCCGTTGGACGTGCCCCTGCTGCGCGCGCAGGCGATCCGCCCGGCCGCGTCGGACGACCATCCCTGCGACCTGTCGCCGGACGCGCGATACCGCGGCCCGGAGAATCAGCTCTACCGGGTGGAGATCCACCGCGGCGGAGTGGCCTACGACCCCGGCGCGCCCGCGGGGCAACTCGATCAGGCGGGTGGGCAGGGCAACGTCGGAGCCGGGGCCGGGGTCGGGGTCGGGGTCGCGACCTTCAGCTTCTCGCGTGAGAACGCCTCGGTGGTCTTCGCGATCGATTCGGTGGCCGGGGCCAGCGTTACGTTGGCCGACCTGGGCCGCGACCGCAAGCTCGCGCTGGACGTCGGCGACTGGGTGGAGCTGCTCGACGACCGGTACAGCCTGCGTCTTCCCGTCGATCCTCCGTTACCGCTGCACCGAGTCGTCGCGATCGACTACCCGGGCCGGACCGTGACCCTGGACCAGGAGCCGGTCAGTCTGGACGCAAGCGCGCTGCCCGGCACCGAACCGCAGCTGCATCCGTTCCTGCGTCGCTGGGACCATCCCCGGACGACCACGACGGATTCGGTCGGTGAGATAACGGTTTCCGACGACGGCGCCCTGCCGGTCGTCGAGGGGCACTGGATCGACCTCGAGGACGGCGTGCAGGTCATGTTCGTGGCCGGAACGCAGAAGGATCAGCGCCTGTACCGGCGCGGTGACTACTGGTGGATCCCGGCCCGCACCATTCCGGGCGACGTGCTCTGGCCGAGGGATGAACTGGGGCCGGTCAGCCGACCCCCGGACGGCGTGAGCTACCACTACGCCCCGTTGGCGTGGGTGGCCGCCGACGGGACCGTCACGCCCGCCGGTGACGAGATCCCCACCCCGAACCCGGACCTCACGCCCGCCGAGTTCTCCAACGCTGCCTTCCGCGACGCCGCGATCGGTGCCACCGCGGCGCCTCGACCGGCCGCTCCGGCCAAGGCCGGCCCCGCCCAGGGACGCGCGCGCAGGAGTCCGGCGCGCAAGCAGCCGCGGTGACCCTTCCCGCTCCGCTGTCGGTGCGAACACCCGCGCAGCGCGTGGGCGGATCGGCTCGCCGCCGTCCGGTGACCGCCTCGATCGGCGCGCCCGGATACCTCCCCGCGCTGGTCCGTCGCACGGTGGCCGAGCCCGGCCGAGGACTGGCCGAACCCGTCCGGGCTGAGCTGGAGCCCTTGTTCGACCGGGACTTCTCCCACGTGCAAGTGCATAGTGGGCCCTCGGCTGAGCGCTCGTGCGAGCTGCTGCGGGCCCGGGCCTACACCGTCGGCAGTCATGTCGTGCTGCCCGGCAGCGCCGACTCCTCCGGCAGCGCCCGATCCGGGCCGGGACAGCGGCTGCTCGCCCACGAGATCGCGCACGTCCTGCAGCAGGAACACCGTTCGCACAGCGGGCCCATCGGGGCGTTCGCCGGCGCTCCGGCACAGGCCGCCGAGTACGAGGCGGAGCGAGCGGCCGCGACGGTTGCGGCCGGACGTCGGGTAGATCCGGTGCGCGAACGAGGAATCGGGCCGGCCCGAGCGCCGCGGTCCTTGGAACTGAGCCTGAACCCGGCCACGCTGAGCCACACCGAACTGGAAGCCGAGATCAACGAGATCGAGTCGTACCTGAGCGCGCACCCGGTGAGCAGCGCCGACAACGATCACCTGATCGAGGAGCAGTCGCGGTTGCGCGCGGAGCTGAAGCAGCGAAACAAGCAGGAATCGTCCGGCCGGACAACGCGAAAACGGTCGAGCGCACCGGTGGCCGGCGCGTCGGTGGTCCCGCGCTCGCTGACGGAGTCACTGCTCGTCGACGACACCATGCCCGAGCTCGAGCTGCTGCGCGAGATCAATGCCATCCATGACTTCCTGCGGGTCGGCGCCCGCAAGGCCGACCGGCTGATGCTCACCGAGGCCCTGTCCAAGCTGGAGGCCGAGAAGGGCCGGCGAGACCAGCAAGCCGCGGTCAAGGAGCGAGCCGAGAAGATCCAGCAGGCCTTCGCTCCCCGCGGCGGCGAGTCCGAGGGCGATGCCCTGATCACGGTGATGCGAACGGTGGACGGAATCAGGCCCTCGCAGTCCTCACCCGGCAACTTCGTCATCGTCCGGGACGGGCAGGTACTGCTGATCACGGCGGAGGAACACAGCCGCATCCGGGCGGGCGCGGTCAAGAGCATGCAGGACGGCCTGGTGAAGATCGCGCGACGCGCCGACGATGCCGAAGCGCAGTACGCCGCTCAGCACCAGATCAATTCCGACCAGTACATCGTCTCCGGCGCCGTCCATCTCTTCGGCGGCATCAAGGACCCGGGCGAGGCGGTCACCCAGGACGTGCGAACCGCGCGGATCAACGCCAAGACGGCCCGGGTGTTCATCGATCGCGGCGAGCTCGCGCGGGCCGCGGAGTTCTTCAGCACCAGCGAGCGTTACGCCGGTGCGGCCAAGCAACTGTCCAGCGCCTACGTCCGCGACCTGATCTCCACGGCCGAGACAACGGTGACCGTCCTGGAGGTGACGCGTGACGTCGCCTTCGCCGCGACCTTGGCCATCGGCGCGGTGGTGGCCGCACCGATCGTGGCGGGCGGGGTGCTGGCCACTGGCGCGACGGGACTGACGGCCACCGCCCTGACCATCGGGGGTACCGGCCTGGTCGTGGGCACCGGCGGTGCCGTGCTGCGAGGCGGGACCGCGGCCGCGGGCGTCGGGCTGGCCGGCGGTACGGCGGGACAGGCGTGGCAGGCCGGCAAGTCCGAAGGCTGGCGGGGATTCAAGGAAGGCGTCGTGTCCGGGGTGGGCGGAGCCGCCGGGCGTGCGGCCGGGACCGCGCTGAAGGTCGGGCAGAGCACGAGCCGTGTCGTGAACGTGGCGCGGGCAGCGGTGGCCGAAGGGGTCGGAAACGCCGCCGGCGGGGCGACGTCGTCCGCGCTCGAGGGCAAGGGCGCCGGTGAGATCGGCACATCGGCCCTGACCAGTTTCGCCGTCGGGACGGTGACCTCCCCGCTGGGCCAGGCCGCAGGGTCGATCAAGGGACCCGTCGGCGGTGCGCTGGCCCGGACGGCCACGGCCGCGACCATCACGGGCGGCGTGACCTACGCCCAGACCGGTGACCGCGACCTGGCCATCCGGTCGGGCGGTTTGGCTGCCGCGAACGCCCTGATCCTCAGTGTTCCCACTTCGGCACGACCAGCCGACACCCACAGCACGTTCGGCGAACTCGGCGCTGAACTGCGCGCTGAGGTCCCCGAAGGCCAAGGTCCGGTGCTGGGCCAGAAGCTGGGCTCGCTCGATCCCGCCGGCGCCTCGGGGGCCTCGGGGGCCTCGGGAGGCGCGGGGGGATCGCCCGCGCCCGGTGGTCCGTCGCCGGCGGCGGGTTCGCCGGCGGCGGCGGTTGCCGCCCGGTACCGGCGCACTCCCGCCCAGCGGATTCAGGACGAGGCCCCGATGGCCGCGGCCCGGCTGCAGGAAGGTCTGGATTCGCTGGCTGATCTGCCCGATCTGCAGAACGCCGTCGCCGCATCGAACCGCCGTTACGGCGGGCAGGCACAGTTGCGGGACCTGGCCGCCGACTCCCCGTCCGAGCTACGGGACATGTGGGGCCGCTGGCAGGCGAACCGGGCCGCGGCCCTCGCCGCGAACAAGCAGCCGACGTCGTTCGAGGACTACGTGGGCAAGGTGCAGTCCTCGCAGTACCGGGGGCGCCACGGCGAGCTGACCGATGCCTTCACCCGCGGCTCGCACGAGATTCTCGTTGCCGCGCCGGGCGGAGTGAACGAGAGCGGGATCGACTCGGTCAGCTATGCCCCCGCGTCCGGGCGGATCAAGGTGCTCGACAACAAGGCCCTCAAGACCGGCTCCTCCGTCTCGAAGGTCACCGCCTTGCAGCAGAACCTGCCCTCGCAGGGTCCCGTCGGGGCACGGACCAAGGTCGGCAACCTCGCCGAGGTGATCGGCCAGGTGCAGGCAGTGGCCGCCCAACCGGGCGTGCCGCCGGAGATCGGCCAGATCGTGCTGCCGCGGTTGCGAGCGGCCGAGGCGGCCATCGACAGCCACGTCGCCCAATGGCAGCAGGCCAATCCGGGTGCGGCGTTGGACGACCGCGCGCTGCAGGCCGACATCGGCCGCATCCTGGACCAGCACGGCATCGACCGGGTGGTGACGACCGCCGGCGGCGGCTCGAACGTCAGGATCAGCCGCGAGCTCGGAACCAATCAGGGCTTCAGCCAGGAATGATCGTGCTCGTCCTGAGCCCGGTCTACTTGACCGAGCCTGCGGTGAGACCGCCCACCAGGTGCTTCTCGATGAACGCGAACAGGATCACCACCGGCACGATCGCGATCAACGAGGCGGCGAAGAGCTGGTCCCAATGCTGCTCGTAGCCGGTCACGTAGGAGGAAATCCCGACGGTGAGCGGCTTCTTGCTGTCGTCCTGCATCAGGGTCAGCGCCACGACGTATTCATTCCAGGCGGCGATGAAGGTGAACACCACGGCGGTGACGACGCCGGGCAGGGTCAGCGGCAGCATGATCCGCCACAGTGTGGCCAGCCGCCCGCACCCGTCGAGGTGGGCGGCCTCCTCGACCTCCTGGGGGATCGAGCCGAAGAAACCCTGCAGGATCCAGATCGCGAACGCGAGGTTGAAGGCGGCGTTGGTCAGGATGATCGCCAGGTAGGTGTTGACCAGGTTGGCGTCGAAGAACTCACGGTAGATGCCGACGACCAGCGAGGTCGGCGAGAACATCTGCGTGATCAGGACGAGCAGCAGGAAGGCCGTCCGGCCCGGGAACCGGAACCGGGCCGTGAAGTAGGCCGCGGGCACGGAAACCACCAGCACGATGACGGTGGAGCAGACCGCCACCAGTACCGAGGTCTTGAGCCAGTTGCGGAACCGGCCGTCGCCGAGCACGTCGGAGAACGTCGAGAACTGCCAATGTCGCGGCAGGAATGTCGTCGGGGTGGCCACCACGTCATTGCTCGTGCGCAGCGCGTCCAGCAGCATCACCAGGAACGGCCACAGGAACGCCAGCGCGACGAACAGGCCGATGAGCGGAAGCACGAAGCGGCGCGCCGCAGGCCAACCGGTCGGCCGGCGGCCTGGGCGGGCGGGCGTCACCATCGGGCCCGACGGATCGGTAGCGGTCGTGGCGCTCATCGGTTCACCGGTTCCTGCCACTTGACGAGCCTGAGGTACACCATGACCACGACCAGGATGAGCAGCACGTTGAAGACTCCGGCGGCGGCCGACATGCCGACGTCGTGCTCGGCGCTCTTGAACGCCAGCTTGTACATGAAGGTGATCGAGGTGTCGTGGGCGAAGCCGGGATTGCGATCGTTGAGGGTATAGACGATCGGGAATGAGTTGAAGACGTAGATGATGTTGAGGACGCTGGCCACGAGCATGGCCGGCCGCAGCAGCGGCAGCGTCACCGACCAGTACACCTGCCACGGACGGGCACCGTCGATGAGCGCCGCCTCGTAGATGTCGGTCGGGATCGCGTTGAGTCCGGCCAGGAAGACGTAGGCGGTGAAGGGGATCGACACGAACACGCCGACCGCGATCATCGAGATCATCGTCCAGCGGTCGTCACCGAGAAAGTCGATCGGCTTGGAGATCAGGTGCACCGAGAGCAGCGCGTGGTTGAGCACGCCGTGGTAGTAGTCGTAGATCAGCGTGAACATGCGCGCGGTGATCACCAGCGACGCCGCCCACGGCACGATGACCGCCCATCGAACCACGCGCCGGCCGAAGAAGTCCTTGGACAGGAACTGCGCCAGGGCCAGGCTGATCAGGATCGTCAGCGCCACGACGCACAGCACCCAGACGCCGGTGTTCTTCAGGACGGTCGCCAGCGCCCGGTGGTGGAGGACCTTGGAGTAGTTGCGCCCACCGGCGGAGCCCAGCCGCAGGCCGGTGATGGAGTAGCTCGACAGAGAGGCGCGGATGAGTTCCACCGCGGGATAGATGACCACGCCCGCGATGAGGATCAGGGCCGGCGACAGCCACAGCAGGGCCACGCCGAGCGGGGCGCGTCCCCGGTCTCGGCCGCGCCGGCCGGTCGCTCGTCCGCCCCACCGGCGACCGGGTCCCGATCGCGCGGCTCGCTGGGCGGCCGGCCCCGGTACGGGCACCGCGTCGGAGGAGGACGCGGTACCCGTACCGGAGGCCGATGCTGGGCGGTTCACGACGTTGCCCACGCTCAGCTGTTCGCCTCGGCGTCGGTCTGCAGCGTGTCCAGGACCTTCTTCGGGTCTCCCCCGGAGCCGACCGCGGCGCCGATGTTCTGCTGGACGTCGAGCTTGACCTTGTCCCAGGTCGGGTCATCGGTCGGCGTCAGGTGCACG
Source organism: Jatrophihabitans telluris (assembly GCF_023516435.1). Classification (GTDB taxonomy): domain Bacteria; phylum Actinomycetota; class Actinomycetes; order Mycobacteriales; family Jatrophihabitantaceae; genus Jatrophihabitans_A; species Jatrophihabitans_A telluris. The sequence goes on from NZ_CP097332.1 coordinate 3,856,376, forward strand.
TTGGGCAACGTGTCGAGGTACACCTTCAAGTTGGCCTGCGAGGCGAAGGACTGCAGACCGGACTTGGTCACCGGCAGGAACCCCTCGGCCTTGATGAACGTGTTGACCTCGTCCGGGGCGTAGTAGAGGTCGTAGAAGGCCTTGATCGCGGCCTGGTTGCCGCTCTTCTTGAACGCCATCAGGTAGTCGGTGACGCCGTAGGTCTGGGCCGGCGAACCGTCCTTGGTCGGCATCGGGGCGATGCCGTACTCGACCTTCTTGTCCTTGTCCAGCTGGGCCGACAGCGGCGAGAATCCGACGATCATGCCTGCCTTTCCGGAGGTGAACAGGGGGAAGGCGCCGTCGGTGCGGTTGGTCTTGCCGGGGTTGTTCTGGGTGACCTTGTCCTCGACCGCGAGCTTGCGGAGGAAGGACAGGGTGTCGACGTTCTGGGCGGAGTTGATCGTCCACTTGCCGCCGGACTTCCAGTCACCGCCGTTGTTGACCAGCCAGATTCCGAACTCGGCCTGGGCCTCTTCCGGCCCGAGCGGCATGGCGTAGCCGACGGTGCCGTTGCCCAGCGCGGTCAGCTTCTTGGCGTCGGTCTCGAACTCGTCCCACGTCTTGGGCGGCGCGGCGATGCCCGCCTTGGCGAAGAGTGTCTTGTTGTAGAACAACGCCCGGGCCGAGGACAGATCGGGCATGCCGTAAAGCTTGCCGTTGTAGCTGCCGCTCTTGACGAAAGCGTCGAGCAGGTCCGACTTCACCGAGGAGGACAGAACGTCGTCCGCGCTGTAGAGCAGGTTGTCCTTGGCGTAGCTGGCGTAGACGTTGAGGTTCAGGATGTCGGGCGCGTTGTTGTTCTGCACCATCGTCGAGGACGTCTGGTCGATATCGTCCCAGCTCACGACCTGGACGTCGAGCTTGATGCCGGTCTTGGCCTGGTACTTGGTGGCGAAGTCGTTCCAGAACTTCGCGGTGTTGTCCTTGGAGTACTCGGCGGCGACGATCTTGATCGACTTGACCGAGCCGCTGCTACCGGTGTTCTTGCTGTCGCTGCTTCCGGTCCCCCCGCCGCAGGCAGCCAGCCCGACGACGGCCGCCGCCGTCGCGGCCAGTACCGCGAGTTTCGTGCGCACCATCCGTGTCCTCCCGAGGTTGTCCCACCGATTCGATCGACTGGCGACGAGTGTGCCGGGTGACACCGCCATCTGGCAATGGTCTACACCATTCTTTCGAAGCGTGGTCTAGACCATGAACGGGTGTGGGCACGTGGTCATGAGACAGATTTTCCCTTCGCAGCAGGGGTAAACGGCGCTCGAAGCGCTTACATTTCTCGGCACCGAAATGTTCGGCCGCCGTAACCTGAGAAAACATAGGGGCAACATCTGGAGTCCGGCGAGCATCGCCCGGCAGCGGGGGATGCGCTGGACGACAGAACTGACCTGCCCCCGGCGCCACCGGTGTGGCGAACAATGGGCCCGCAGCGGCGCTGGACCACGGCCAAACCAAAGGGGCCTCGGTTTCCCGAGGCCCCTTTGTGGTTGAGCCGCCTTAGGGAATCGAACCCTAGACCTTCTCATTACGAGTGAGATGCTCTGCCGACTGAGCTAAGGCGGCGTGCCAGGCCACCCGGGGGCGGACTCGCGACCGGTGGAGTCTATCGGGCGGCCCGCTGCCCGCGAAATCGGGATTGTCACCGGCCTGGGCCCGCCGCCGAGCCTGCCGCCTGAGCCCCGCCGTCCGGCCCGAAATCCGGGGCCTGCGTTGCAGTAGCCTTTCCAGTGCCATGACTGATCACATCGCCGCCACCGACACCGTCACGGGCTCGGTTCCTTCGGAACAGACCGAGTCCCAGTCCTACGACCCGCGCGCCGCCCAGGACCGCTGGCTGCCCGTTTGGGACGCACTCGAGCTCTACGAGCCCGGCAAGCGCCCGGGGCCGCGCAGCTACATCCTCGACATGTTCCCGTACCCCTCAGGCGACCTGCACATGGGTCACGCCGAGGCCTACGCGATCGGTGACGCCGTCGCCCGGTTCCACATGCAGCGCGGCGAGGACGTCCTGCACCCCATCGGTTGGGACTCCTTCGGGCTGCCGGCCGAGAACGCCGCCATCAAGCGCGGCATCAACCCGCGCGAGTGGACGTACTCGAACATCGAAACCCAGGCCGAGTCCTTCCGCCGCTACGCGCCGTCCTTCTCCTGGTCACATCGCCTGCAGACCTCCGACCCGGACTACTACCGCTGGCAGCAGTGGCTGTTCACCCGCTTCCTGGAGCGCGGGCTGGCCTACCGCAAGGCCTCCCCGGTCAACTGGTGCCCGAAGGATCAGACCGTACTGGCCAACGAGCAGGTCGTGGCCGGGCGGTGCGAGCGGTGCGGGACTCAGGTCACCAAGCGGACGCTGACCCAGTGGTACCTGCGTATCACCGACTACGCCGAGCGGCTGCTCGATGACATGACCGCGCTCGAGGGCACCTGGCCGTCGCGCGTCCTGCTCATGCAGCGCAACTGGATCGGCCGTTCCCAGGGCGCGGAGGTCGACTTCGTGGTCTCCGGCGGTCCGAGCGACGGCCAGACCATCACCGTCTACACGACCCGGCCGGACACGTTGTTCGGCGCGACGTTCGCCGTCGTGGCGGCCGACGCCGAGGCTGCTCTGGAGCTGTGCGCCCCCGAGCAGCGCGAGGCTCTGGAGGCCTACCGGGCCGAGGTCGCGGGGCTGTCCGACCTGGACCGCGAGGCCACCAACCGGCCCAAGACCGGCGTGCCGCTGGGCATCACCGTGATCAACCCGGTGAACGGCGAGCACATCCCGGTGTGGGCGGCCGACTACGTGCTGGCCGGGTACGGCACCGGCGTCATCATGGCGGTGCCCGCGCACGACCAGCGCGACCTCGACTTCGCCCGCGCGTTCGGCCTGCCGGTGCGGGTCGTGCTGGACACCGGCGAGGCCGATCCCCACGAGAGCGGGGTGGCCACCAGCGGCGACGGTGTCATCGTCAACTCCGGACCCTACGACGGACGGTCCAAGGCGGAGGCCATCGCCACGATCATCGCCGACCTGGATGCGGCGGGTACCGGCAAGGCCACCACCAACTACCGCCTGCGCGACTGGCTGATCTCCCGCCAGCGCTACTGGGGCTGCCCGATCCCGGTCATCCACTGCCCGGTCGACGGCATGGTGCCGGTGCCCGACGACCAGCTGCCCGTGACGCTGCCGGACATGCGCGGGGAGGAGCTGTCCCCCAAGGGCGAGTCGCCGCTGGCGTCCAACCACGACTGGCTGCACGTCGAGTGCCCGAAGTGCGGCGGCCCGGCCGAGCGGGATTCCGACACCATGGACACGTTCGTGGACTCGTCCTGGTACTTCATCCGCTTCGCCTCGCCCAACTACACCGACGGCCCGTTCGACCCGGACGAGGTTCGCAAGTGGCTACCGGTCGACCAGTACGTCGGCGGCGTCGAGCACGCCATCCTGCACCTGCTCTACAGCCGGTTCATCACCAAGGTGCTCTACGACATGGGCATGGTGGAGTTCACCGAACCGTTCAGGGCTCTGCTGAACCAGGGCTCGGTCGTGCTCGACGGCGCCGCGATGAGCAAGTCGCTGGGCAACATGGTCGAGCTGGGCGAGGAACTGGCCTCCTACGGGGTCGACGCGATCCGGGTCACGATGCTCTTCGCCTCACCCCCGGAGGCCGATGTCGACTGGGCCGATGTCTCGCCCACCGGTTCGGTGAAGTGGCTGGCCCGGGTCTGGCGGGTGGCGCAGGACGTCGCGGCCGCCGGCCTCGACCAGGGCGAGCCCGCCACGGGCGATCAGGCCGTGCGGCGGGGTGTGCACGCCATCGTCGAGGAGAACACCCGGCTGATGGAGGGCTTCCGCTTCAACGTGGTCATCGCCCGCCTGCAGGAGCTCACCAATCTGCTCCGCAAGGCGATCGACTCCGGCGCGGGGGCCGGCGACCCGGCCGTGCGTGAGGGGGCCGAGGCGCTGGTGCGGATGCTGTCGACGGTCGCACCGTTCACCGCCGAGGACTGCTGGGCGGCGATGGGTCACGACGTGGAGTCGGGTGACTCGGTGCACCTGGCCGGTTGGCCGACCGCACTTCCGGAGCTGCTGGTTCACGCGACGGTCACGTGCGTGGTTCAGGTGCAGGGCAAGGTCCGCGAGCGCCTCGAGGTGTCCCCGGACATCTCTGACGCCGAACTGGAGGCCCTGGCGGTCGCCAGCGACGGTGTCGTGAAGGCGCTGGCCGGCCGGCCGGTGGCGAAGGTGATCGTCCGCGCCCCGAAACTGGTCAACATCCTGCCCGGCTGATCCCACGTTGAGGTTGCCCTCGTTGCTCGGAATCCCACGTTGAGGTTGCCCTCGTTGCTCCGAATCCCACGTTGAGGTTGCCCTCGTTGCTCCGAATCCCACGTTGAGGTTGCCCTCGTTGCTCGGAATCCCACGTTGAGGTTGCCCTCGTTGCTCGGAATCGGTTCGGCTAGTTCGCCGGGACCGGGTTCTGGTTCTGGTTCTGGTTTTGGCCGAATCCCGCCGGCCCGCCGCCGAAGCCGCCGTTGCCCGGGGTGAACCGCGAGTTGGACGTGCCCGACGAGCTCGTGTGGTCGGCCCATGCGACGGCCACGGTTCCCAAGCACGCGATCACCGCAGCCGCCGCTAGCGCCACCGCCGTCTGCACGGGCGTCCACTGCGGGTACGTCGCCTGCACTCCGCCAGCAGAAGCCGCCGGAACAGCCGGAGCCACCGGAGCCACCGGAGCCACCGGCGGCAGCGGAGCCACCGGCGGCAGCGGAGCCACCTGCGGCATGGCCCACGCCGGCGGGGCGGGCGTAGGCGGGTACGGCACGGGTGAGTCCGGGACGGACGGGGTCGAGCTGGACATCGGCGGAACACCTTCGCTAGGGGCTCGCCCTTTGCGCGAACATTCCCGCCCAGATTGTCTCGGCACTCCGGCAGCGCTCTGGCAGCACGCTGGCAGCACGCTGTGAGCAAGAGAGTCGACAGCCCGCCCGACTCGCATCCACAGGTTGGCCACAGAGTTCACACAGAGCGGCGCCAGCAACGTGCAACACTCTGTAGACCGTGACTGCTACCAGCGCTCCCCGCCCCGCCTCTCTCGTACGTACCGACGGCACGCCCGTCCGCGTACTCGTGGTCGACGACGAACCCAACCTCGCCGACCTGCTGACCATGGCCCTGCGCTACGAAGGCTGGGACATCCGCACCGCCAACGACGGGCTGTCTGCCGTCCGCGTGGCGCGGGAGTTCAAGCCGGACGCGGTCGTGCTGGACATCATGCTTCCCGACCTCAACGGCCTCGAGGTCATGCGGCGGCTGCGCGACGAGTCACCCGACCTGCCCGTGCTGTTCCTGACCGCCAAGGACGCGGTCGAGGACCGGATCGCCGGGCTCACCGCGGGCGGTGACGACTACGTCACCAAGCCGTTCTCCCTGGAGGAGGTCGTGGCCCGGGTGCGGGGCCTGATGCGGCGCACCTCGATCGCGGCCGCCAAGGGTGGTTCGACACTCAGCGTCGGCGACCTGACTCTGGACGAGGAGAGCCACGAGGTCTCGCGCGCCGGTGACGAGATCAACCTGACCGCCACGGAGTTCGAACTGCTGCGCTATCTCATGCGCAATCCGCGCCGGGTGCTGTCCAAGGCCCAGATCCTGGACCGCGTCTGGAATTACGACTTCGGCGGCCAGGCCAATGTCGTCGAGATCTACATCTCCTACCTGCGCAAGAAGATCGACGCCGGGCGCGAACCGATGATCCACACCCTGCGCGGCGTCGGCTACGTCCTGCGCGCCGCCGGATAGCGATGCAACGGTCGCTGTCCCGTCCGGTCGCGAGCCTGCGGCCGAAACCCCTACGTGACTGGACGTTACGCACTCGGCTCGTGTCGAGCATGCTCGCCCTGATCGTGGTCATCTGCCTGGGCATCGGGGTCTTCACCACGTTCGCCCTCCATAGCTTTCTGGTCGGGAAACTGGACGACCAGCTGACCGCGGCCGGCCGCCGCCAGGGCGTAACGCCCAACGGTGCCCCGTTCACCCCGCCCGACTCGGGAACAGGGAGTGGCAATCCCCAGTTCCGTGACCGCCTTCCGGTGGGCCAAGCCGACGGGACGATCGGGGTCTTCACCAACTCGGCGGGGCAGATGGTGGCCAAGATCCGCCGTACCAGCGGCGCGGACGAGAACCTGAGCGCCACGGCCCTTTCCCAGCTGGAGAACGTGGCCGCCGACGGCCAGCCGCACACCGTCACGCTCAGCGGCTACGGCAGTTACCGCGTCGCTGTGAACGCCGAGCCGAACAGCGCGGCCAAGATCATCACCGGACTTCCGCTGGCGCAGGTGACGAGCACCGTGGTCCGGCTGTCGCTGATCATCACCGCCCTGAGCCTGATCGGCCTTATCCTGGCGGCACTATTGGGCGCGCTCATCGTGCGGCTGGCGCTGAGACCGTTGCGGCGTGTCACGTCCACCGCATCCAAGGTCGCCGACATGCAGCTCAACGAAGGTGAAGTGGCGCTGGCCGTCCGAGTGGCCGAACCCAATCCCCACACCGAGGTCGGCCAGGTCGGGATCGCGCTCAACCGCATGCTCGAAAACGTCAGCGAAGCCCTCAACGCCCGTCACCAGAGCGAGATGCGGGTACGGCAGTTCGTCGCCGACGCCAGCCACGAACTTCGCACGCCGCTGGCCTCGATTCGTGGCTACGCCGAATTGACCCGTCGTAGCAGGGAAATCGCCCCGCCCGACATCGCACACGCGATGACGCGGGTCGAGTCCGAGGCGGCGCGCATGACGACCCTGGTCGAGGACCTGCTGTTACTGGCGCGCCTGGACGCCGGACGTCCCCTCGCCGCCGACGATGTGGATCTCGCTCGCTTGACCGTTGACGTCCTGTCCGACGCGCACGCTGCCGGGCCGGATCACCGGTGGCATCTCGACCTCGGCGACGCGGACCTGGAAGATCACCCGATCACCGTCAAGGGCGATGAGGCCCGGCTGCAGCAGGTGCTGGTCAACATTCTGGCCAACGCCCGCACGCACACCCCGCCCGGTACCAACATCTGGATTTCCCTTTCTCGGCAGGGCGAATCCGCGAGCCTGGTCGTCCGCGACGACGGCCCCGGGATCCCCCCTGAGCTCGTCCCCGACATCTTCGAGCGATTTTCCCGGGGGGAGGAATCCCGCTCCCGCGCCGCCGGCTCGACCGGGCTCGGGCTGGCGATCGTGGCCGCCGTCGTCGCCGCCCACGCAGGCACGATCACGGTGTCGTCCCGGCCCGGCGAGACGATCTTCACCGTCGCGCTGCCAACCCACGGCCTCCGTTCAGACGGTGCACAGAGTTCCGCCAGGTTCGGCGGGCAGATTCTCTCGGTATGACGGCAGACACCCTTACCGCCCCTGGCTATTCCTCCCCCGACGCGTCCAGCACAGCAGGCGGCCGCCTCAGCGTGGCCGGTCGCGGCCGGTCGCTCATCCGGGGACGGACCGGCGACCCGGCCTGGGTACGCCCATCCCTGCTGGCATTGTTGCTCGCCACGGGCCTGCTCTACCTCTGGGGCCTGGGCGCGTCAGGGTGGGCGAACTCCTTCTACTCCGCGGCGGTCCAGGCGGGATCGCAGAGCTGGAAGGCGATGTTCTTCGGGTCTTCGGACGCGTCCAACTCGATAACGGTGGACAAGCCGCCGGCGTCGCTGTGGATCATGGCCCTGTCGGTGCGGATCTTCGGCCTGAGTTCCTGGTCGATCCTCGTCCCGCAGGCACTGGAAGGCGTTGCCGCGGTCGGCGTCCTCTACCTGGCGGTGCGGCGGACCTCCGGTGCGCTCGGGGGCCTGGTCGCCGGAGCCGTAATGGCCGCCACGCCGGTGGCTGCGCTGATGTTCCGGTTCAACAACCCGGACGCCCTGCTCGTGCTCCTCATGACGATCGCGGCCTATTGCGCTCTGCGGGCCCTGGAACAGGCCTCCACCAAGTGGCTGGTCGCCGTCGGCGTCCTGATCGGCTTCGGCTTCCTGACCAAACAGCTGCAAGCGCTGCTGGTCGTGCCGGCCTTCGCTCTGGCGTACCTGGTCTGCGCTCCGACGTCGATGCGTCGGCGGATCGTGCAACTGCTCGTCGGCGGCGCCGCACTAGTGGGCGCGGCAGGCTGGTGGATCGCAATCGTGCAGCTGACGCCGGCCTCGATGCGTCCCTACATAGGTGGTTCGCAGCACAACTCGATCCTTGAGCTGACCCTGGGTTACAACGGTCTGGGCCGGTTGACCGGAAACGAGACCGGCAGTGTCGGCGGCGGCAATACCGCCGGCGGCATGTGGGGCAGCACCGGCTGGTCACGGTTGTTCGGCTCGGAGATGGGCGGCGAGATCGCCTGGTTGCTGCCGACGTCCCTGCTCGCCTTGCTGATCGGACTGTGGTTCACCCGCAAGGCTGCGCGCACGAACCGGATTCGTGCGGCCCTGATCGTGTGGGGAGGCTGGCTCGTCGTCACGTGGCTGACGTTCAGCTTCGCCAAGGGCATCATCCACCCGTACTACACGGTCGCCCTGTCCCCGGCGATCGGTGGTGTCATCGGCGTCACCGTTGCCGGGCTGTGGCGAATGCGGCGGAACTTCACGGCCAACGTCCTGCTCGCGTTGACGGTCGCCGTCACCGCCGCGTGGGAGTTCATCCTGCTCGACCGGGTGTCGGGCTGGATGCCCTGGTTGCGATACTCGATCCTCATCGTGGGCACCATGTCGGCGCTGATGCTGCTGGTGATGTCCCGGCTGACCGAACGGGCCGCGGCGGCCGTCGCCGGCCTGGCTCTGGTGGCCTCGTTGGCGGGTCCGACGGCGTACTCGATCGCGACCGCCGCGACCCCGCACAGCGGATCGATTCCCTCGGCCGGGCCGGCCTCGTTCACCAGCGGCATCGGTGGTGCCGGCGGTCGCGGCGGTTTCGGCGGCAATCGGGCGGCCGGCGGCTTCGGCGCTCGGACGGGCACACCCGCGACCGGCACGGCCGCGCCCCCGACCGGTGCGGGTGGCTTCGGCGGTGCGGGCGGCTTCGGCGGTGCGGGGGGCTTGGGCGGTGCCAGGGCGAACGCCGGCGGTGCGGGCGGTCTGCTCAACGCGAGCACGCCGTCGGCTGCGGTAGTCGCTGCGCTCAAGGCGGACGCCTCGAAGTACAGATGGGTCGCCGCGGCCGTGGGTTCGAACAGCGCGGCGGGCTTCCAGTTGGCTACCCAGCAGCCGGTGATGGCGATCGGCGGGTTCAACGGCAGCGATCCGTCACCCACGCTGGCGCAGTTCAAGGCGTACGTGGCCGCGGGCAAGATCCACTACTTCATCGCCAGCGGTGGCGGATTCGGCAACCAAATGGGCGGAAGCAGCGCCTCCTCCGCGATCGCGACCTGGGTGGAGCAGAACTTCACCGCCACCACCGTGGGCGGCGTAACCCTCTACAACCTCACCCCCTAAACGGCCATTGTGCGGCCCGAACTTTGGCGACACGCCGATGGCGGCCCAAAGTTCGGGCCGCACAATGCGTTCAGAGGGTGCGGACGTTGGCGAGATAGCCGGCCCGGCGAAGGTCCATGGCCCGCGCGTAATCCGCTTCGAGTTGCGCACACAGCCGCCGCGGATTCATGGCCGTGCTCCAGCCCCAGCGCGTCACAATCACGCCGTGCCGCTGCAGGGTGTCGGCTCGAAGTTTCTCCCGGTAGAACTCCGCTTCGTCGTACTTCGCTCGGCCGTCCGCCTCGCCGACCAGGCCCGCCTCGTCGAAGAAGAAGTCCACGCGCCCCAGGTGAATGCCGTCCGGGGTGAACAGGTTGACCTGCTGTCGAGGCTGGACCGGCAGCGCCCGCATGTTCACCCGGCTGATCGATTCCAGCGGGGATTCGCTCAAGGGCGAGGCCAGCCGCAGGATCTCCCGCCCGTCGCTGAGGCCCGCGCGGCCCCGCAGCCGTGCGTAGGCATTCTCCAGATCCGTCGCAGTGATCAGGCGATCCCGCAGGGCCGAGTCCGCGGCGACCACGCCGGCCAACAAACCGGATTCCCGCGTCAGGTCGATGATCGTTCGGGCCGTCCCGGCCAGGGCGATATCCGAAGCGCGATCGAGTTCGGAAGCAGCCAGGGGCTGGCGGTGCACATGCAGGTCGGCCGGACGGGTGCGCAACGGGGGTTCGAGGGTGACACACGGCGTCGGGTTCCGGTCGATGAGCGGCAGCCCGTGCAACGCCGCCGCGCTCCGGTGACTGACCACGGCCCGCGGTACGGCTAGGGCCGCGGCCACGCCCTTGCGTCCCAGCAGGAACTCAGCCTGCCGGTGCTCGGGAATCTGGCGGAGGTCGGCGGCCGGTAGATAGACCCCGCGCCGCAGCCGGACCAGCTCGCCGCGGTTCACCGCAGCCCACAACGAATAGGACGACCAGCCGGCCAGCAGTGCCTGCTCGGCGGTGAAGGTGCCCCACTGATGCTTCGCCTGATGCGGTACGGCCGCCATGCCTCGATGTTCAGGGGGCGCCCCGTGTCACACGGCCCGATCCCCCCACCTGTGGACAGCGCCTCTCACCTGTGGACAGCGCCTCTCGCCTGTGGACGGTGCATAGTGCGGCCCGAACTTTGGCGACACGCCGACGTAGGACCAAAGTTCGGGCCGCACTATGCAGGAAGGGGGTGGTTTAAAGGGGATGCACAGGGTTGCTTCAGGGACTGGCAAGCACCACCGTCGAGGGTGAGTGCATGACCTCGCTGGCGCAGCCGAACACCGCTGCCTCCGACGCCCGATCCACTCATCGCATGCTCGACGTGACGGTCCCCGTGTACAACGAGGAACGTGGGCTTGCCGACGCCGTCCGTCGCCTGCACGCCCATCTGCGCCGCGATTTTCCCTACGAATTCGGCATCACCATCGCCGACAACGCCAGCACCGACGGCACCACCACCATCGCGGAGGCTCTGGCCGCCGAGATCGACGAGGTCCGCTACGTGCGTCTGGAGCAGAAGGGACGGGGGCGGGCGCTCAACCAGGTGTGGCTGAGCACCGACGCCACCATCCTCGCGTACATGGACGTGGACCTGTCGACGGATCTGAACGCACTGCTGCCACTGGTGGCGCCGTTGATCTCCGGGCACTCCGACGTGGCGATCGGCTCGCGCTTGTCCCGTCACAGCCGGGTGGTGCGCGGGACCAAGCGAGAGGTCATCTCCCGCTGCTACAACCTGATTCTGCGCGGGACGCTGATGGCCCGCTTCTCCGATGCCCAGTGCGGGTTCAAAGCGATCCGGGCCGATGTCGGACGGCAACTGTTGCCACACGTTCAGGACACGGGCTGGTTCTTCGACACCGAACTGCTCGTCCTCGCCGAGCGGTCCGGGCTTCGCATCCACGAGGTACCGGTGGACTGGGTGGACGATCCGGACAGCCGGGTCGACATCGTCGCCACCGCGCTCGCCGATCTGAAGGGCGTGGCTCGCGTCGGACGGGCGTTGGCCACGGGCTCCCTGCCGCTGAACGAGATTCGCGCGCAGCTGGGACGCGAGCCGTTGCAGCCGACCACTCCGGGCGTCGAGCCGCGACTGTTCACGCAACTGGTGCGGTTCGCGAGCATCGGCGTGCTGAGCACGCTGGCCTATCTGCTGCTGTTCGTCCTCACCCATCCTGGCCTGGGCGCGCAAGGCGCGAACCTCTTCGCTCTGCTGGTGACGGCGGTCGCCAACACCAGCGCGAATCGACGATTCACTTTCGGTATATCAGGTAAGGCCAAAGCCGCGTCGCATCAGGCGCAGGGGATGGTCGTGTTCCTGCTGACCTGGTTGCTGACCAGCGGCGCTCTGGCCGGCTTGCACCTGCTGGAATCACGGCCGCATCGGGCGCTCGAACTAGGCACCCTGGTGGTGGCGAACCTGGTCGCCACCGCCCTGCGTTTCGTTCTCCTGCGCCACTGGGTCTTCCGCCGCAGCAGCTGAGGCGCTCACCGCAATCGGCGGTCAACGACCCGATGGCCGACCGGAAACGTCTGCAACTCGGTGCACGCCGTGGCGGGGCAGGCCACTTTCATGACGGCCGGCCGCCGACTCAGCCGGACGGGCCAGCCGGATCTGCCGACACCGAGGCCGAACCCACCGTGCCGTCACCGTAGAACTGATCGTGAGCCTTGCGCGACGAGCAGACCGAGGCCATCGCACAGGTGGTCCGGGAACCGTCCGAGTTCATCCGCAGCACGACTGAATCCGACGGGACGTTGTGCCCGACCACGGTGGCTTCCTCCCCGCTCGGCGTGGACACGCAGGATCCGATCGCAGGGGCGTTTTCGGCGAAGTCCTGATACAGCGGGTGTTCGTACTTCAGGCAACACATCAACCGTCCGCAGGCTCCGGAGATGCGCAGCGGGTTCAGCGGTAGGTCCTGGTCCTTGGCCATTCGCACCGACACCGGTTCGAAGTCGACGAGGAAGGTCGCGCAGCACAACTCCCGCCCACACGAACCGATCCCGCCGATAATCCGCGCCTCGTCGCGTGCCGACAGCTGCCGCAGTTCGACCCGGCCATGCAGGGTCGAGCCGAGATCACGAACCAGCGCCCGGAAGTCGACCCGATGCGGTGCGCTGAAGTAGATGACGGTGCGGTTGGCCGACGGAACATGATCGATGCCGGCGACCTTCATGGGCAGGCCGTGCTCGCGGATGAGTCGCCGCGCGACGACTCGGGCCTGGGCCCGCTTCTTTCGGGCGGCGGCCAGCGCCTCGAGATCGGCGGGCGAGGCCATCCCGTCGAGGACCGGCAGACCTCCGATGTCCTCCGACGTCCACTGCGGGGCCCACATGACCTGGGCCACCTCGGGACCCTCCAACGTCGGGTACAGCACGTAGTCGCCGACGGACGGGGTGAGCGGTCCGGGGTCGGCGTAGTACAGCCGGCCCTTGTCGGTGAACGTCACCGCGCAGATCATGCCCACGGCAGCGAGCCTAGCCCCGGGTCCCCGCGGGGCGGGCATGTTGATCGGTCTCGTCAGGGCAGCCGCAGGGCCAGGGTCATCGCCTCGACCGCAAAGCGAGGCTTGACGTTCAGCTCGATCGCCTCGCGACACGCCAGGATTCCGTCGAGTCGTTGCAGCGCCCCGGCCTGGGTGATCGCCTTCGCGACCGACGACACGTCCCGGGCGAAGTCGGGGTGCGACGGGGTAACGCGCGATCCGGCCTGCACCAGTAGGACGTCTCGGTAGAAGCTGGCGAGGTCGACGAGGGCGCGGTCCAGGGCGTCGCGCTGCAGCCGGGTGGCGCGCGACTTCTGCCGCCGCTCGAGATCCTTCAACGCCCCGGCGCTGCCGCGCGCCGCGGTCGCGGCGCCCTTGCCCGTGCCGCCTTGCCCGAGAGCGACCTTCAACTCCTCGGTTTCGGAAACGTCCAGTTCGGAGGTGGTCACCTTGGCCTCGGCCTCAGCGGTCTTGACCAGATGCTCGGCCGCGATGAAGCACGCCTGCATCGAGGTCAGCGAGGCGGGAATGGCCAGCACCGCTTTGCGGCGTTCGCGGGCCTGCTCGTCGCGGGCCAGTCGCCGCGCGCGCCCGACGTGCCCTCCGGACGCCTGCGCGGCCCACAGTGCCAACCCCGCTTCGACACCGTCGGCACGCAGAACGTCGGCGATCGACTCGGCCGGCGGGATCCGCAGGCTCACCACGCGACAGCGGGACCGGATGGTCACGATGACGTCATCGGGGTGGGTGGACGGCGCGCAGAGCAGAAAGATCGTTCGGTCGGCCGGTTCTTCGATCGCCTTGAGCAGCGCGTTGGATGCGCCCTCGGTGAGCCGGTCGGCGTCCTCGATGATCACGATCTGCCAGCGTCCCAGCGATGGTCGGCGAGCCGAGGTCGCCACGACCGCCCGCATCTCGTTCACACCGATCGACAGCCCCTCCGGAACGACGGACTGGACGTCGGGATGGCTGCCGTGCAACACCGCCCGGCAGGACGTACAGACGCCGCAGCCGGGCAGGGATTCCGGTGCCTGGGAGAGTTCCTCGGCTCGGTCGCACTGCACCGCGGCCGCGAAGGACCGCGCCGCTACCGAACGACCGGACCCCGGCGGCCCGGTGAACAGCCAGGCGTGCGTCATTGCTCCGGGCTGCACGGGGCGGCCCGCGACCACCTCGGCCGCAGCGCGTGCGGCCCGGCTCAGCTCGGCCACCGCCGCAAGCTGACCGATGAGCCGATCGAAGACGGACCCGCTCGGCAGGGTCGCGGTCACTGCGCAGCCGCCACATCGGTCGGGGTGCCGGACGAGCTGGGTCCACCCTCGGAGCCAGAGCCAGAGCCAGAGCCAGAGCCAGAGCCAGAGCCAGAGCCGGTGCCGGAGCCGGAGCCAGAGCCGTGTTCGGGCCGACTCGGACGCGCGGACAGAACCCGCAGCACCCGCTCGTGAATCGCCGCCGCCAGCTCGTCCGGCGGGCGGGAGGCGTCCAGGACGAGATAGCGGTTGGGATCGGATTCGGCCAGGTGCCGAAACCCTTGCCGGACCCGTTCGTGAAAGGCCAGCGTCTCCCGCTCCAGCCGGTCGGGGCCGCGCTCGCCTTCGCGACCGTGCACTCGCGCCAGCCCGATCTCCGGGCTCACGTCGAGCAGGACGGTCAGATCGGGGACGAGGTCCTCGGTGGCCCAGCGCGACACCCGTTTGACGTCCTCCACCGACAGGGTGCGCCCGGCGCCCTGATAGGCCAGCGACGAGTCGACGAAGCGGTCGGTGATGACCACGTGGCCGGAGTCCAGGGCCGGCCGGATCACGGTCGCGACGTGGTGAGCGCGGTCGGCGGCGAACAGCAGGGCCTCGCTGCGGGGAGCGATCGGCCCGTCGGTCTGCAACAGCAGCGCGCGGATCGCCTGGCCGACCGGCGTCGCCCCTGGTTCGTGGGTCACCACTACCGGGGTGTGCTGGGATCGCAGGGACTCGGCCAGCCGCCGGATCTGGGTCGACTTACCCGCACCCTCACCGCCCTCGAACGCGATCAGCACCCCGCCGCTGCGCCACCGGCGGCGCCCGGAGGAGTCCCGGCGCAGGGAGGTCATCAGATCGGCCAGCACGGGGACCTGATCGCGTTCGTCCATTTGGCGGTAGGCCACCACCCCGGCGAGCACCGCGAGCAACCCGGCGGCGAACAGGACGATGCGGGTGCCGTCCACGGTGCCGCCGATCCCGGGGAGTTTGCGCTGGCCGATCGTGCCGACCAGCACCGGCACCACGGCCAGCGCCAGAATGAGCACGATCCGCACCATCGATTGGATGAAGGCGAACATCCGGCCGCGCATCTCGTCGTCCACCTGGGACAGCAGCGTGATCCCGGCCAGGTACCCGACCCCGGCCCCGAACCCGACCCCGAGCACCGTGATCATCGCCAACACCACGTGCGGCATCACGGCGGTCAACGCCAGGCAGGTGCCGGCGAACACGATGCACAGGCCGAACAGTCGCTTGCGGGACACCTCGTGCGCCACCCGGGGGGCGAAGGCCATCCCGAGACCAAGACCGACGAACACGGTGCCGAACAGCATGCCGTAGGCCGCATCGCCGCCGCCGAGGCTCTTCACGTAGGTCTTGCCCGCACCGATCACGGCTCCGCCGGCCGCGAACGCGCCCAGAATGCCAAGGATCAAGCCGCGCAACAGACCGGTGGTCCGGACGAAGTGGGCACCTTCGCGCAGCATGCGCCAGAGGCTCGGCTGTTTCTCCCCCGGCGCGACGGCCGCGTGGGGGCCGGAGATCTCGCGGATGAAGTACACGGTGATCGCGCCGACGAGGAACGTCACCGCGTTGAAGTAGAGCGCGAGACCGACCTGGTTGGTGCTGAACAACTGGAAGTGATGCGACAACGCCCGGGAGATCAGCGCCAGGAGCGAGAACAACGCGGCCGCGGCCACCGGGGTGAGCCCATAGGTGGTGATCAGGCTCAGCTGATTGGCGGCCTCGATCTGCTCCCGCCGGACCAGGTTGGGCACCGACGCGTCCTTGGCGGGGTTCCAGAACAGGCCGATGCATTCGATGAGGAAGGTCGCCAGGAAGAGCATGGTCAGCGACGGGAACAGCGGGATGAGGGCGAACAGGAAGAAGCGCGCCAGATCGGTGACGATCATCGTGTGCCGCCGGTCGAAGCGGTCCGCGAAGGCGCCGGCCAGCGGGCCCAGCAGGACGCTCGGGATCAGCCGCACCACCAGCACCAGGCCCAGGGCGTAGTTCTGCGCCTGGTAGCCGGTGGCCAGCTGGGTGGCCAGCGCCGTGGTGGCCAGCAACCCCAGCCAGTCCCCCAGGCTGGACAGACCCGTGCAGTACCAGAGCCGCCGGAACGGTGTCGTCTTCAATACCGCCCGGATCGCACCCATGCTCGACGAACCCGCGGATTCGGCCGGGTTCGCGCCGACCTCGGACCCGAGCGCGTCCGCAGTGCCATCGGCCCCCAGGGCGGGCACCGCGGCGGGCGGACCGGTTTCGGCTGAGATGACTGCTCCTCAAGGTTTCGTCTGCGTCTTGTCTGCGGTTGGTCGGCGGTTGGTCGGCGCTAGGTCGGCGGCCCCGACACCGCCGGAAAAGCGGCGTGGCCAGACTATCGGGAGGGTCTGTCAGTCCACGGGGTCGCGGTACGGCAGGCTCTCAGCTCACGGCAAGGTAGCCCGTGATCCGGCAGCATCAGGCGACATCAGGCGGTCGAGGACCGACGGCCGGAACCCGATGGACGACGATCCCGATGGACGACGATCCCGATGGACGACGATCCCGATGGACGACGATCCCGATGGACGACGATGAGGAGAAGCGGTCGCACATGAAATGGGATCCCGCCCAGTACGGTCGGTTCGCCGACGAGCGCAGCCGGCCCTTCTACGACCTGACCGGCCGGATCGAGGCCGACTCACCGAGCCGCGTCGCCGACCTCGGCTGCGGCCCGGGCGAGCTGACCGCCGAGCTCGCCAGGCGCTGGCCGCACGCGAGCGTGGTCGGGCTTGACTCCTCGCCGGAGATGATCGAGCGAGCGCAGCGCCGCGCCGCCAACGCAACAGGCGCCACCGACGCCACCGACGCCACCGACGCCACCGACGCCAGCAACGCCACCGACGCGAGTGGCCAGCTCGGCTTCGTCCTCGCCCGGGCCCAGGACTTCGACGCGACGGGCACGGACGTACTGGTCAGCAACGCCTTGCTGCAGTGGGTGCCCGACCACGGCGCGCTGTTGGTCGACTGGGCGGCCCAACTCAACGTGGGCGGCTGGCTCGCACTGCAGGTTCCGTCCAACTTCGACTCGCCGTCGCACGTCCTCATGCGGCAGATCGCCGAGTCGCCACGCTGGGCCGGTCAGCTGGGCGGGGTGCTCCGGCACGCCGACGCGGTGCTCGAACCCGAGCAGTACCTGGACCTGCTCATCGACAGCGGGATGCAGGTGGCCGTCTGGCAGACCGTTTACCACCACGTCCTGCCGGGCGAGGACCCCGTACTGGACTGGGTCCGTGGCACCGGTCTCCGTCCGGTCCTGGCCGCGTTGTCGACGCCGGACGCGCTCGAGTTCTGCGCCGAGTACGGTTCCCGGCTGCGCCAGGCCTACCCACGGCGCCCCTACGGCACGCCGTTTCCGTTCCGCCGCACCTTCGCGGTGGCCCACAAACTCTGAAACGACCCCGGCTCAGGCCTTCTTGGCCACGACCTTCTTCGCCACTACCTTCTTGACCGCCGACTTGGTCGCCGACTTGGTTGCCGCCTTCTTGGCCGGGCTCTTCTTGGCCGCCTTCTTGGCCGTGGCCTTCTTCTTCACCGGCCCGCGCGCGCGCCGGTCGGCCAGCAACTCCGAGGCCCGCTCGTCGGTGATCTCCTCCACCGAATCGTCGCGCCGCAGGGACGCGTTGGTCTCGCCGTCGGTGACGTACGGGCCGAAACGACCATCCTTGACGACCATCGGCATGCCCGACACCGCGTCGACGCCCAGCTCCTTCAGCGGCGGCGCGGCGGCGGCGCGGCGGCCTCGCAGCTTCGGCTGCGCGAAGATGGCCAGCGCCTGCTCCAGCGTGACCGTGAACAGCTGCTCCTCGGCCTCCAAGGACCGAGAGTCGGTACCGCGCTTGATGTACGGGCCGTAGCGGCCGTTCTGCGCGGTGATCTCGGCGCCCTTGCCCTCGTCGGCGGCCGGGTCGAGCCCGACCACGCGCGGCAGGGTGAGCAGCCGAGCAGCCTCCTCGACCGTCAGGGTCTCCAGCGACATGGTCTTGAACAGCGAGGCGGTGCGCTCGCCGTCGGTGACGTACGGGCCGTATCGCCCGTTCTTTCCGGTGATCTCGCGGCCGGTCTCCGGGTCGGGCCCGATCTCCCGATCGCCCGACGGCGCCGACAGCAACTCCTCGACCTTGTCCGGCGTCAGCTCGTCCGGTGCGAGGTCTTCCGGCACGGACGCGCGGACGTCCGAATCGGGTCCGCCCTTCTGGACGTAAGGCCCGTAGCGACCCACCCGCACGACGATCGCATCGGTCGTCGCCGGGTCGGTGCCGAACAGCGCGATCGAGTTCACCCCGCGCGCGTCGATGTCCTCCAAGCGCTCGGCGATCAGCTTCTTCAGCCCGCCCTGGGCCGAGATGCGGTCGCCGGACTCGGTCGCGACCTCTGCTGCGGTGGAACCGAAGTAGAACTTGCGCAGCCAGTCCACCCGCGATGTCGAGCCCCCGGCGATCGAGTCGAGGTCGTTCTCCACCGAGGCGGTGAATCCGTAGTCGACCAGCCGGGCGAAGTGGCCTTCGAGCAGGCCGACCACCGCGAAGGCCACCCATGAGGGCACCAGCGCCGCGCCCTTCTTCCAGACGTAGCCGCGGTCCTGAATCGTCTGCATGATCGAGGCGTAGGTCGACGGGCGTCCGATCCCGAGCTCCTCCATCGCCTTGACCAGCGAGGCCTCGGTGTAACGCGCGGGCGGGTTGGTCGAGTGACCGGACGGCTGCAGCCGCCGCACCCCGAGGCCGTCGCCGCGTTCGAGCTGCGGAAGGCGCTTCTCGGTGTCGTCTCGGCCGGCGGTTCCGTCGGAATCGCTCGCGCTGTCCGAGGCGCCCTCGTCGATGTCCTCGACGTAAGCGCGCATGAAACCGGGGAAGGTGATCGTGCGGCCGGAGGTGGCGAACTCGGCCCGCTCGTCGGCGACCGAGGTGCCCGCCAGCCGGATCGACATCGTGGTACCGACGGCGTCGGCCATCTGCGAGGCCAGGGTGCGCTGCCAGATCAGCTCGTACAGGCGGAACTCGTCCGAGGACAGCGCCGACGCGAGTTGCCCGGGCGTGCGGAAGGAGTCACCGGCGGGACGGATCGCCTCGTGGGCCTCCTGCGCGTTCTTGACCTTGCGGGAATAGTGGCGCGGCTCGGCGGGGACGTAGGCGTCCCCGTAGAGCTCGCGGGCCTGCGTGCGCGCCGCGGTCAGCGCCGTATCCGACAGGTTGGTCGAGTCGGTACGCATGTAGGTGATGTAGCCGTTCTCGTACAACCGCTGAGCCACCCGCATCGTGACCGCCGAGGACCAGCGCAGCTTGCGCCCGGCCTCCTGCTGCAGCGTCGAGGTCATGAACGGCGGGTAGGGACGGCGGCGGTAGGGCTTCTCCTCGACGCGGGTGACGGTGAAGTCGACCCCGTCGAGGCGGGCGGCCAGACCGCGGGCGCCGGCCTCGTCGAGGTGCAGGACGTCGGTGGACGCGCGCCCGGTCGCCGGGTCGAAGTCCCGGCCGGCCGCGATGCGCTCGTCACCGAGGGCGACCAGCTGCGCGGTGAATGTCTCCGGGTCACCGGCCTTGCGGTCGACCGGGGCGAAGCTGCCCTCGATGTCCCAGTACTCGGCAGTGTGGAAGGCCATCCGCTGGCGCTCGCGCTCGACCACGATCCGGGTCGCCACCGACTGGACCCGGCCGGCCGAGAGCTTGGGCAGGACCTTCTTCCACAGCACCGGAGACACCTCGTAGCCGTAGAGGCGGTCGAGAATGCGCCGGGTCTCCTGCGCGTCGACGAGGTGGGTGTCGATCTCGCGAGGGGAATTGACCGCGCGCTCGATCGCCTGGGGCGTGATCTCGTGGAACACCATGCGGCGGACCGGCACGGTGGGCTTGAGGGTCTGCTGCAGGTGCCAGGCGATCGCCTCGCCCTCACGGTCCTCATCGGTGGCGAGGAAGACCTCGTCGGCGTCCTTGACCAGGGCCTTGAGCTTGGTCACCTGAGCCTTGCGGTCGGGGCTGACCACGTACAGGGGTTCGAAGTCGTCGTCGGTGTTCACGCCGAGCCGGGCCCAGGGCTGTCCCTTGTAGGCAGCCGGGACGTCGGCGGCGTTGCGGGGAAGGTCGCGAATGTGGCCGATCGAGGCTTCGACGGTGTACCCGGAGCCCAGATAGCCGGAGATGGTCTTGGCCTTGGCCGGCGACTCGACGATCACGAGCTTGTTGCCGGTGGGGGCCTTCTTGCTGGCCTTCTTCTGAGGTGGCACTGAACTCTCCTGTCTGCGCTGCCTTGCGGCAGCTGGTGGTCGCCGTCGCGGGCGGCCTTCGCGTGTGGCGTCTTACTCACCGCGGTCCCGCCGACGGGGATCTCCCGACCGGCCGGTTCCACACGAGGCGACGCAGGCCGGACGGTACCGCACTCCGGTGGCCCGCTGCTTGCGCAGGGCCCGCAGGCTCAGCCGGGCGTCGGCGGCGGGGACGACGACGGCTGCGCGCGCCCCGGGCCGGCGAGGACGGCCGGACCGTCAGCGGGCAGCCCGATCAGACGACCACCGACAAGCCGAGAACGAGAATGATTCCGGTCACGGACAGGATCGTCTCGAGCAGGGACCAGGTCTTGAGGTTTTGACCCACGGTGAGCCCGAAATATTCCTTGGTCAGCCAGAAGCCGGCGTCGTTGACGTGGGAGAAGAACAGGGAGCCGGCCCCGATCGCAAGCACCAGCAGCGACAGGTGGGTGTTGGACAGCGAGGACGCCACCGGCGCGAGGATGCCGGCGGTGGTCACCGTCGCCACCGTCGCCGATCCCGTCGCCAGGCGGATGAGCACGGCCACGAACCAGGCCAGCAACAAGGGCGAGACACTGCTGCCGGCCACCCAACCGGCGATCATCTTCGAGATCCCCGAGTCGACGAGCACCTGCTTGAACCCGCCACCCGCGGCGACGATGAGCAGAATGCCCGCGATCGGCGGCAACGCCTGGTTGACGGTCTCGCCCAGCCGGTCCTTGTCCAGACCGGACACCACGCCCAGGCTGAACATGGCCACGATCACGGCGAGGAGCAGGGCCACCAGGGGCGTGCCGATGAAGTCCAGGAAGCTGTGCACCGGACCGGAGCCGTTCGCATCCGCCACGTCGGCGACGGACTTGGCCAGCATGAGGATCACCGGCAGCAGCACGGTGCCCAGCGTCGCCGGGAAGCTCGGGCGCCGGCCCGCCGCTGTCGGCGCTGCTGTTCGCTCCGCTCCGGTAGCCGCTCCGGTAACCGCTCCGGTTACCGCTGCGGTCTCATGCGCCTGGGCACCGTTGGTCGACGAGGCTCCGGCGGCAGCTGAGCGGACCGGGTCTGCGCCGAAGAGTTCAGGCACCGGTACGTCCACCCATCGAGCGGCGAAATGGCTGAAGATCGGGCCGGCCACGATCACGCACGGCACGGCGACGATGACGCCGAGACCCAGCGTGAGACCGAGGTCGGCCTTCAACGCACCGACCGCGGCCAACGGTCCGGGATGGGGCGGAACGAAGCCGTGCATCGCCGAAAGACCGGCGATCGCGGGCAGCGCGATCCGCATCAGCGGCTGCCCGGAACGACGGGCCACCAGCAGGATGACCGGCATCAGCAGCACCAGGCCGATCTCGAAGAACATCGGCAGGCCGATGATCATGCCCACCAGGGCCATCGCCCAGGGCAACACCCGGTCGCTGGAGCGTCCGACGATGGTGTCGACGATCTGGTCCGCTCCGCCGGAATCGGCCAGCAGCTTGCCGAAGATCGCCCCGAGCGCGATCAGCGTTCCGACGCTGGCCACGGTGGCGCCGAGACCGGTTCCGTAGCTCGCGACCGCCTTGGTGAGACCGAGCCCCGACACGGCGCCCACGATCAGCGAGCCGATCGTCAGGCTCAGGAACGGATGCAGCTTGAACCACGAGATGAGCGCGATGATGACGGCGATCGCCGCCAGCGTGGCGACGATCAGGCGGGTGTCGTGGCTGCCGCTGGTCGAGTCGGCGAGGATGCGCTCGAGAGCCGCGGCGTGAACTGCGGTGGTCATCACTGAACCTCCTTGAGGAACTGCTCGACGATGGGTTCCGGGCCGAGCGTGAAGTCGACCGCGACGCCGAACTCGTCCGGCTGGAGCGGTTCGAGCGTGTCGTACTGCGACTGGACCAGTGAGGCCGGCATGTAGTGCTGATGGCGGTGGCCGACGCGCTCGGTCACCACGCTCGGGTCGCCGGCGAGGTGCAGGAAGCACAGTTGCGGGGAGCGAGAGCGCAGGACATCTCGGTAGTGACGTTTGAGGGCCGAACAGGCGAGGACGCAGCCCTCGGTCTCACCGGCGAGCCAGTCGGCCAGGCGCGCCAGCCAGGGCGCTCGGTCGATGTCGGTGAGCGGGTGCCCGGACGCCATCTTGGCCTTGGCCTGCGGCGAGTGGAAATCGTCCGCGTCGGCGAACGGCACCCCGAGCTGCTGGGCCAGAACGCCGCCGACCGTGGTCTTGCCGCTGCCTGAGACGCCCATGACGACCACGGTCGGGTGGATTCCGATCAGCACGCGATAAACCTAGTCGCACCTTTCGCGCATTGTGCGGCCCGAACTTTGGCCGACACGCCGACGCAGGCCAAAGTTCGGGCCGCACAATGGCCGAAAGAATGCGCGAAAGATGGCCGAAAGATGGTTAGCGAGCGGGCCAGTCGCGGGCAGCACCGGCAGGAGGTTCGCCGAGCAGCTCGGCCAGCCGTCGAAGCCGCTTGAGCGAGGTCACCCGCCAGCCGGGACCTCCCCGGACGCCCACGGCAACGGCGGCCATCCCGAGCTTGGCCAGCTGAGCGCCGGCGGCCCGGTGCAGGTCGCCGGCGGGGTCGGCCACACCGAGCAGGTAACCGCTCTCGTCGGTGCGTCCGGTGGCGATCGCCCAGAGCCGGAGTCCGGACGGGGTGAGGGTGAGCGGGCTCGGGACCCGCAAGGATGCCCCCCGCGTCCAGCGCGCGGCATCGGCGACCAACGTCGGCGTGATCTCGCTCCGGACGGCGATCAGGCCACCCGGAGCCGCCGCGGTGTCGGCGTCCAGGCCACGCCGGGCGAATTCCAGGCAGAGCGATTCGGCGCGCCATTGTTCGGTGACCAGTACGGACAGGCGGGCCGCCGTCCCGCTGTCGGTGCGCACCCAGTCGCCGCCGGCCAGCAGCAGACCGTCGAGGTCTATCAGCGTGGGCTCGGCCGCTTCGGCACCGAACAAGGAGAACTGCACGGCGCTGATTGTGGCCCACCGCGTCCCGAATCCCGTTGAGGTTGCCCTCGTTGCGTCCCGAATCCCGTTGACGTTGCCCTCGTTGCGTCCCGAATCCCGTTGAGGTTGCCCTCGTTGCGTCCCGAAATGCGTTGAGGTTGCCCTCGTTGCGAACAACGAGGGCAACCTCAACGGTGGGAAGGACGTGCCGGTGCAGCTGCAGATCGGGCTAGCTGCCGATCGGGCTAGCTGCCGATCGCCGCGCTGGTCGGAGCCGCCGCCGGGTCGTCGTTGAGCGAGGACGCCCGCCGCTTGGCGATGATCACGGCCGCCACGACGACAGCCACGGCAACCAGGGCGATGGTCACCCGGACCGCGCCGTTGGCGTCCTTGCCAACGGACAGCTGCACGACCGCCGGCGCGATGAGCACGGACACCAGGTTCATCACCTTGATGAGCGGGTTGATCGCAGGGCCGGCGGTGTCCTTGAACGGGTCACCGACGGTGTCACCGATGATCGTCGCCTCGTGCGCCGGCGACCCCTTGCCGCCGTGGTTGCCGTCCTCGACGAGCTTCTTCGCGTTGTCCCAGGCACCACCGGAGTTGGCCAGGAACACCGCCATCAGGGTGCCGGTCGCGATCGCGCCGCCGAGGTAGCCGGCCAGCGGCCCGAGCCCCAGTCCGAAGCCGACCGCGATAGGGGCCATCACCGCGAGCAGGCCCGGAGTGACGAGCTCGCGCAGGGAATCCCGCGTGCAGATGTCGACCACGCGGCCGTACTCCGGCCGCTCGGTGCCATCCATGATGCCGGGATGCGTGCGGAACTGGTTGCGAACCTCGTAGACCACGGCGCCGGCCGCTCGAGACACCGCGTTGACGGCGAGCCCGGAGAACATGAACACCACCGCGGCACCGATGATCACACCGACCAGCGTGTTCGGGCTGACGATCCCGACCTTGAGGGAGTTGGTCACGAACTGGCCGGGGTCGGCCAGGGTGCCGCCCGCCTTCGTGGCCGCGTCGACCAACGCCTTGCTGATCGCATCGGTGTAGGAGCCGAAGAGCGCGGTCGCGGCCAAGACGGCGGTGGCGATCGCGATGCCCTTGGTGATCGCCTTGGTCGTGTTGCCGACCGCGTCGAGCTCGGTCAGGATCTGTGCGCCCTCGCCGTGCACGTCGCCGGACATCTCCGCGATGCCTTGGGCGTTGTCGGAGACCGGTCCGAAGGTGTCCATCGCGACGATCACGCCGACCGTGGTGAGTAGACCGCAACCGGCCAGCGCCACGGCGAACAGGGCTACGAAGGTCGAGGCCCCGCCGAGCAGGAACGCGCCGAACACGGCGGCGGCGATGACCAGCGCGGTGTAGACGGCCGACTCGAAGCCGACGGAGATACCGGACAGGATCACGGTGGCGGCACCGGTGAGCGAGGTTCGCCCGACGTCCTGGACCGCCTTGTGCTCGGTCCCGGTGTAGATGCCGGTGAGCCACAGGATGACCGCGGCGAGAACGATGCCGATGACGACGGCCACGAAGGCGATCAGCGCCGGATTGCCCTTGCCGATGCCGGAGTCCAACCCGAACAGCGCGGCACCCACTCCACCGTCGGAGGAGGACGCCAGACCCTTGAGGTCGGTGAACTTACCGGGCAGGTAGACGAAGGCGGCGATGCCGCAGAGAACCACGGAGATCGCGGCCGAGATGTAGAAGCTGCGGTTGATCGCGGCCAGACCGTTCTCCCCCGGCTTTGCCCGGGTGATGTAGACGCCGATGATCGCGGTGAGCACCCCGATGGCCGGGACGATCAACGGGAAGAGCAGACCCTTGGTGCCGAACGCGACCGAACCCAGGATGAGCGAGGCGACCAGCGTGACGGCGTAGGACTCGAACAGGTCGGCCGCCATGCCGGCGCAGTCACCGACGTTGTCGCCCACGTTGTCGGCGATCGTCGCGGCATTGCGGGGGTCGTCCTCGGGGATGCCGGCCTCTACCTTGCCGACCAGGTCAGCGCCGACGTCCGCGGCCTTGGTGAAGATGCCGCCGCCGACACGCATGAACATGGCCAGGGTGGCGGCACCGAAGCCGAAGCCTTCAAGGACCTTCGGAGCGTGATCGGTGAAGACGAAGACCACGATCGAGGCACCGAGCAGGCCCAGGCCGACCGTGGCCATGCCGACGGTGCCGCCGGTGCGGAACGCGATCCGCATGGCACGCTCTCGGCCCTCGTTGTTGGCAGCAGCCGCGACCCGAAGGTTGGCCCGGGTGGCCAGCCACATGCCGAGGTAGCCGATCGTCGCCGAGAACACGGCGCCGACGATGAAGAAGGCCGAGCGTGCGATGCGCTGGCCGGTGTCGTCGGCGGGCAGGAAGAACAGCAGCACGAAGACGACCGCGACGACGACGGACAGGGTGCGGAACTGGCGCGCCAGATAGGCCTGAGCACCTTCCTGGACAGCTTCGGCGATCTCCTTCATCTTCGGCGTGCCCTCGTCGGCGGACAGAACTTCCTTCATGAGGACGTAGCCGAAGCCAAGGGCCACGAGCGCCACCAGTCCCACGACGGCGACCAGGGTGCGGTCGCCCCCGGAAAACGCCGTATCGGCCAGGGTGCGGACGGATCTTCCGGACGACGGGGCCGATACGTGATGGGACAGCGGGTGGGATAGAGCCATATTCCGGTACTCCTTCAGCCTTCGACATTGAGAGCAAGGCGCCGACGGTGACGTCGACCGGGATTGGACAGAACGTACTATTTGACGCGTCCGCTTGTGGGCCAGGTCACCGAGCTAGGCGGCTGGGCGGAGTCTATGGGAACTCCTGGCGCGTCGGGCGTGGGCTAGGTCACTATGCGACAACTTTGCCGATCGAAGGCGGCACGCGTAGTGACGTACGGGCCCGCGGCGGCCGTGTCGGACGGGCTGGCGCGAACATCCGGGACAGCGGCGCCGCCCGAGCCGCGAGTCAGACCGCGCGGCCGTAGGGACCTAGGACGAGGCCGGCGTCTGAGACGGCGCGCTGGCGATAGCCGCCGGGACGGAATCGTGGATCGAGAAGACCTCGTGCAGGCCGGTGATGCGGAAGAGTTTGAGCAGCCGGTCGGAATTGCAGACCAGCAACAAGGCCGAGCCGCGCTCTTCGGAGTGGTTTCGTGCGGCGACGAGTGCTCCGAGCCCGGTGGAGTCGATGAAGCCGAGACTGGAAAGGTCGACCACGACAGGAGCGTCGGTCGAGTCGATGACCTGGGTAAGACGATCGCGCAGATGGGAGGCGGTGTGAACGTCCACCTCGCCGCGTACGTCGACCACCGGGTGGGCGTCGACGGTGCTCTGGTTCAGACTCAGATCCACCCTTGCCCCCTCCTCCGCGCCCGGCCGCACCATCGGGTAGCCCTGGTGCATGAGCCCGGGTCGCCCTGACGGTCAGTTAACAGACGTCATCGTGCCACAGGTCGGGGTTCTGGACCCCTCGAAGGAAATCGGAAGCGCTCTCATCGTTACACATCCGCTGTTGTCAGGCCTGCTCGAAGGACGATCGCCCGAGGACGCCTCGCTGCGTCACGTCGAGCAGCTGGCGGCACGTCCGCTGCTGGTCGACGACTGGCCTGAGTGGGTACCGGAACCGTTGATCGCAGCACTGGGCCGCTCCGGTGTGCCATCGCCGTGGCCGCATCAGGTCGAGGCCGCGTCGCTGGCATGGGCCGGCCGTTCGGTGGTGATCGCCACCGGGACTGCGTCCGGCAAGTCGTTGGCCTACCAATTGCCGATGCTGTCGGCGGTGCTGACCCAGCCCCGGGCGCGGGTGCTCTACCTGGCGCCGACCAAGGCACTGGCGGTCGATCAGCTGCGGACGGTCTCGCAGCTGGAGCTGCCAGGCGTTCGGGCGGCGACCTTCGACGGGGACACGCCGATGCAGACGCGCGACTGGGTGCGGGAACACGCGAACGTGGTGCTCAGCAACCCGGACATGCTGCACCGCAGCGTGCTGCCGCGCCACGGGAACTGGGCATCGTTCCTGCGGCGGTTGCGTTTCGTGGTCATCGACGAGTGCCATCACTACCGCGGCGTCTTCGGGTCTCACGTCGCCCTCATCCTGCGGCGGCTGCGTCGGCTGTGTGCCAGCTATGGGGCCGAACCGGTTTTCGTGCTGGCCTCGGCCACGTCGCGGGACCCGGCCACCTCGGCCAGTCGGCTGATCGGGCGCGATGTCAGCTGCGTCGACGTCGACCTGGCTCCCCGCGGCGAGCGGACCTTTGCCCTGTGGGAGCCTCCGCTGACGCCGCTGCGCGGGGAGAACCACGCGCCGGTACGGCGGGCGGCCGGCGCGGAGGCGGCCCGAATACTCGCCGACCTGGTGCTGGCCGGCGCCCGAACCCTGGTTTTCGTCCGCTCCCGTCGCGGGGCGGAGATCACGGCATTGGCCGCGCAGCGCCACCTCAAGGACGCGGGCGCCGACGACTTGGCGGCCCGGATCGCCGCCTATCGCGGCGGGTATCTGCCGGAGGAACGGCGAGCGGTCGAAGCCGCGCTGGTGTCGGGGCAGCTGCTCGGCGTGGCCACCACCAACGCTCTCGAACTCGGTGTCGACATCACCGGCCTGGACGCCGTCGTACTCGCCGGATACCCCGGGACTCTCGCCTCGCTCTGGCAGCAATCGGGCCGGGCGGGTCGTCGGAGCCAGGACGCGCTGGTCGTTTTCGTCGCGCGCGATGATCCGTTGGACACCTATCTCGTGCATCATCCCGAAGCTGTCTTCGGCCGGGCGGTCGAGGCCAGTGTGTGTGATCCCGAGAATCCCTTCGTCCTCGCTCCCCAGCTGTGCTGCGCGGCGGCCGAGCGTGCTCTGACGCCGGCCGACGTGCAACTCTTCGGTGGTGCCGCGGCGCAATCGGTGCTGGACGGCCTCGTCGCCCGCGGCGTGCTGCGTCGGCGCCCGAACGGCTGGTACTGGACCGGCAGGTCGTGGCCGGACGTGGAGATCCGCGGCGCCGGCGGTGGTCCGGTGACCGTGGTGGAGGCCGGTTCGGGGCGGCTGCTCGGGACGGTGGAGTCGAGTGCAGCGCCGTCCGTCCTGCATGCGGGAGCGGTGTATCTGCATCAGGGGCAGTCTTTCGTCGTCGCTGAACTGGAGTTGGACAGGTCCACGGCGCTGGTCCGGGCCGAGGAGCCGGACTGGACCACGAGTGCGCGCGAGATCACCGACATCGAGGTACTGGCCACGCGAGAGTCCGCCACCGCTGCCGGCGTCGGCGTGACCCTGGGAACGGTGCGTGTCTCGAATCAGGTCGTCAGCTACCAACGTCGACGGTTCAACGGCGAGGTGCTCGATGAGATCCCGCTTGATCTCCCGGTCCAGCAGCTGGTGACCAGCGCTGTCTGGTACACCCTCAGCGACGACCTCTGCACCGAGGCGGCGCTGGACGCGACGGATCTGCCGGGCGCGCTGCACGCCGCCGAACACGCTGCCATCGGACTGCTTCCGTTGTTCGCCACCTGCGACCGGTGGGACATCGGAGGCGTGTCCACGGCCCGCCATGCCGACACCGGGCAACCGACGGTGTTCGTCTACGACGGGCATCCCGGCGGAGCCGGATTCGCCGCCCAGGGCCACGCTGTGCTCGGCGAATGGCTCGGCGCGACCCGGCAGGCGATCGCCGCCTGCGAGTGCGCCGAGGGATGTCCCTCCTGCGTCCAGTCGCCCAAGTGCGGCAACGGCAATCACCCCCTCGACAAGATGCGCGCGATCACGGTGCTCGACCTTGTGCTGTCGGCGGTCGGGCCAGGCCCCGCCCGGGGCTGATGGCCATCACCGGACGAGTCGCAGGCAGGCGGCCCGCTCGCGCACGAGCCCGAGCCGTGCCCACGCCGAGCCCCGGCAACCGGACGGTCACCGAGACCTCGACGCGGACCCACCCCGTTCTCGTTCCGGGGTCCAACTGGACCGAGCAGTTCGTCAGCGCCGCACCGTTGGCCCGGGCGACCTGGGAGGCCTGAACGCAGGGGTCCCCGGCCCGCCCGATCTGTTGGGCACCGCTCAGTGCGGCCAGGTCGGCCGAGGCTTCAGCAAAGTGCTTGGCCCGGATCGCGCCGGCTTGCACGGCCACGATCGCGGCCAGGCCGATGACTAGCGCGGCCAACCCGAGCAGGTACAGCGAGGCTGACCCTGAATCGGAGCCGTCGTCGCACCCCGACGGCTGCCGGCGACGGGGCCTCATCACCCAGCGCCCGAGGCGAGGCCGGCAGTGGCATCGCCCGAGCCCGCCAGATCGACCCGCTGCACCGACGAGGCGGCCGGTTCGATCCCTGTCACAGCCGCGGCATCGACCGTGACGCCGGGCAGCCAGGTCACCGGTCGGTACGTCGCCCGCACGCTGACGCGCTGCAGGTCGGGGCCTGCGGCACCTACCGACACCTCGGCCCCTCCGCCGAGTACGGCGGCTACGGCAGGGGCAGGTCCGCCCGGCTCACCTCGCGCGAGGGCACGGGCCCCTTCGCGAGCGGCGTCGGAGACGCGCAACTGCAACTGCCCGACCTGCACTGCCGCCAGCCCGGCGCTGAACAACAGCACCAGGACCGGCAACGCCGTCGCGAGCTCGGCTGTGACCATGCCCGATTCCGACTCCGACTCCGACTCCGACTCCGAGCCGGGCGCCGACGACCGGCGCAAGCGCCGCTTCACAACGGACCGTGCAGGGCCGACGTCACGATGTGCGACAGGGCAGACTGCACCGCCGGCGACTGCACGATCTTGAACAACACCGCCGCGAACGCGACCGCGGCCACGGTGCCGACCGCGTACTCGGCCGTCGTCATTCCCGCTTCGCGATCCTCACGGACACCACGGTCACGGGCCCACTGGCGCACTGGCGTGGCCACGGTGAGCGAGACCACGGCCAGAATTGACCTCAGTACAAAGACGATTCCCAACACATCCACTCCGTTCCCCGGTCGACTGACAACGCCAGCCTGACCGAGGAACGGCCACCGCCCGAGCCGCAACGAGCAGCTGTGGACAGCGGAAGTGCTTGTGGAAAAGGAGAAAGCCTCACCGAAGGCCGCGCCTCAGCTCAGATGAGGGCCAAGCAGGCTCAGGTCGGCAGCGGACAGTCGATCCGCGCTCGTCTTGGCCTGGTGCCAGTACGGGTACCGCAACGGCTGCGCACTCAGCGAGTCCAAGCGGGCGACTTCGTCCGCGGACAGGACCAGGGACGCGGCCGCGAGGTTGTCCGCCAGCTGTTGTTCGGTCCGGGCGCCGACGATCAGGGAGGTCACCGCCGGCTTGCCGAGCAACCACGCAAGCGCTACCTGGGCGGCGGATACGCCGTGTCCGGAACCGATCTCGACGAGGGCCTCGATGGTGTCGTAGAGCTTGTCCTGGTCGTGGACGGGTGGCTCGTCCCACTCGCTCAGGTGGCGGCTACCGGCCGGGGCCTCTACGCCCCGGCGATACTTGCCGGAGAGCAGACCGCCAGCCAGCGGGCTCCACACGAGGATGCCGAGTCCTTGGTCGAGACTGACCGGGACGAGCTCGGTTTCGGCGTCGCGGGCCTGCAGCGAGTAGTAGATCTGCTGGCTGACGAAGCGCTCGTAGCCGCGCTGCTCGCTGACTCCCAGCGCCTTCATCAGGTGCCACGCCGCGTAGTTCGACGCGCCGATGTAGCGCACCTTGCCCGACCTCACCAGCGAATCGAGCGCGCTGAGCGTTTCCTCCAGCGGTGTCTGGCCGTCCCATTCGTGGACCTGGTAGAGGTCGATGTGGTCCGTACCCAGCCGGTCCAGGCTGGCCTCCACCGAACGGATGAGGTGATGACGGGACAGGCCGGCGTCATTCGGGCCGTCCCCCATAGGCATCCGCGCCTTGGTCGCGATCAGGACGTCGTCCCGGGCGCCGCCCAGCGCCTTGCCCAGAATCTCCTCCGACAGGCCCCCGGAGTACACATCCGCGGTGTCGAAGAGGTTCACACCGGCATCGCGCGCCAGGTCGATCTGGCGACGGGCACCGGCCACGTCGATCGTGCCGACCGCGGCGGCCCAACCCTGGCCACCGAAGCCCATCGTGCCGAGAGTGAGGGCCGAGACCCGAAGGCCGGACGAACCCAACTGGCGGTATTCCATCGAAGAAATCTCCTCATCACATCATCTGTCGAAGCGGGAATTGCAAACGAGCAACAGGGCGGCCGACGCCCTCACGACTCACCAGGCGTAGTCCTCGGGCGCGGTCTTGTGTCCGGGGAAGATCTCATCCAGGCGGCGCAGGGCCTTGTCGTCCAGTTCGAGATCCAGGGCGCGCACGGCGGCATCGAGCTGGGCCTGGATTCGCGGACCCACGATGGGAGCGGTGACGGCGGGCTGGTGCAACAACCACGCCAGTGCGATGTCGCCGGGCTCGGATCCCAGCTCGTCGGCGAAGTCCTCATACGCCTCGAACTGCTCACGGTTGGCGGCCACGGTCTCGGCCGATCGGCCTTCCAGCCGACGCCGGCCATCCCGGTCCTTGCCGATCACGCCGCCGAGCAGGCCGCCGTGGAGCGGGGACCACGGCAGGATGCCGAGTCCGTAGTGTTGCGCCGCCGGTATCACCTCGAGCTCGATGTCGCGGGTGACGAGGTTGTAGATCGACTGCTCGCTGACCAGGCCCAGGTAGTGCCGGCCGGCGGCAGCGGACTGGGCTTGCGCGATGTGCCATCCGGCGAAGTTGCTGCTGCCGGTGTAGAGGATCTTGCCCTGAGCTACGGCGACCTCGATGGCCTGCCAGATCTCTTCCCAACCGGTGGCGCGGTCGATGTGGTGGAACTGGTACAGGTCGATGTAGTCCGTCTGCAGCCGGCGCAGGCTTTCGTCGAGCGCGCGCCGGATGTTCAGGGCGGAGAGCTTTCCTTCGTTGGGCCATTCGCCCATGTCGCCGTAGAGCTTGGTGGCCAGGACGGTGCGTTCACGCCGACCCCCGCCTTGGGCGAACCAGGAGCCGACGATCTCTTCGGTCCGGCCCTTACCCTGGTCGCGTCCGTAGACGTTGGCCGTGTCGAAGAAGTTGATGCCGGACTCGTGAGCCGAATCCATGATCGAGAACGAGTCGGCCTCGCTGGTGAGCGGGCCGAAATTCATGGTGCCCAGGCAGAGGCGGCTGACGGTCAGGCCGGTGCGGCCGAGTTGAGTGAACTTCATGCCTTCCACCCTGCTCAGCAATCAGTCAGTTGTCCAACTCCAGAAATCTCTCACACTCAGTGACTAGAGTTCTCAATATGGAATTGCGCCAACTCGAGCACTTCGTGGCGGTCGCCGACGAGCGGCACTTCACCCGTGCGGCCGAGGCCCTGTCCATTTCGCAGTCCGGACTGTCGGCCTCGATCCGCGCGCTGGAACGCGAACTGCACACCAACCTCTTCGTGCGCAACACCCGACGCGTGGAACTGACCGAGGCCGGCCGGGCGCTACTGCTGGAGTCACGCAGGACACTGGCCAGCGCCAACGCCGCCCGGGACGCGGTGGCCGCGGTTCAGGGCTTGCTGCGGGGCTCGCTGTCGGTCGGCGCGGAGCAGTGCATCGGGGTGGACGTGCCGAGCCTGCTCGCGCGATTCCGCGCGGCCTACCCGGGCGTCGAAATCGCGCTGCGCCAGGCCGGATCGACCTGGCTGCAGGAGGAACTGCTCGCGGGACGGCTCGACGTGGCCTTCGTGGCCAGTTCCGGGCAGCCGGTGGACGGGCTGACCCTGATGCCGCTGACGGCCGAGCCGATGGTGCTGGTGTGTCACCCTCAGCACCGACTCGCCGGCCGCAAGCAGGTCGGCGTGGCCGAGCTGCGCGACGAGACGTTCGTCGACTTCCACCCGGAATGGGGCGCCCGGGTCATCAGCGACGCCGCGTTCGCAACGGCGGGAGTGCATCGTCCGGTGACGCTCGAGGTCAACGACGTCCACACGTTGCTGGATCTCGTCCTGCACGACATGGGCATCGCGCTCGTCCCCAAGCCGATCGCGGCCAAGAAGGCCGCAAAGTTGGCGGTGGTCCCGGTCAGGCCCGGTGAGGCCGACCCGTGGCAGGTCTCCATCGCGGTGCCGGCCGGGGAGGCCATCAGCCTGGCCGCGAAAGCATTCGCGACGATGGTCCCGGGCCGATCGACCAAACGGATCATCGCCGCCCCGGTCCAGCCGGTCACGACTCAGACCCGGTAGCGCCGGTCCACGGCGCCGCGGAAACCGGACGGAGCGGCAACGATCTGACACTCCGTAGTCGGATCGAGAGCGGCGCACGTCACAAGTTTTGACTACTAGCGGTAACAAAACGTGGATGCTAGTTTCGTGTTAACTCGCGTAGCAAGGATGCTACAAGGCGGGACAGACACGGAGCGTCACATGAATAGCGTCACGGGGATGGACAACGACCGCTCGTCACGGCGGACTCGGGTACTGAGCGTCATTGCGGCCGTCACGATGGTGGTCGGGGTTTTCTCCGTCGCGGGGCCGGCCGACGCGAGTACGAGCGATACGGCGACTGCGCCGGCGTCGGCCGCTGCCGCCAGCCCCCTTCCTGCGGTTCCCAGCCAGGCGACGACCGGAGTCCAACTCGAAGACCTGTGCGGGACAGCCGCCCCGGGACGTGCGCAATGCCTGGGCGTCCGGCAGGTGCCGGCCGTCGGCGCGGGCACTTCCGCTCACGCCGCGACGGTCAATCCCTCCTACAACCCCGGCGGTCTGAGCCCGGCCAACCTGATCGACGCCTACAAGCTCGACGCCACCAAGGGAGTCGGGCAGACGGTGGCGATCATCGACGCCTACGACGCTCCGCACGCCGAGGCCGATCTTTCCGTCTACCGCACTCAGTACGGCCTGCCGGCGTGCACGACGGCCAACGGATGCTTCAGCAAGATCAATCAGGCCGGCAACGCCGGACCGTTGCCTGTCTACAACGGTGGCTGGGCGGGCGAGATCGCGCTTGACCTCGACATGGTTTCGGCGATCTGCCCGCAGTGCAACATCCTGCTTGTCGAGGCATCCAGCTCGTACCTGAGCGATCTCGGGACCGCCGTCGACACCGCGGTCCGGCTCGGTGCGAAGTTCGTCTCGAACAGCTACGGCGGTGGCGATTCCGCTGGAGCGAACAGCGACTCGCACTACAACCACCCGGGGGTGGCGATCACAGTGAGCACCGGCGACAGCGGCTACGGCGTCAGCTACCCGGCCAGCTCGCCGTATGTGACGGCGGTCGGCGGGACCAGCCTGGTCTCTGCCACCAACAGCCGTGGCTGGTCGGAGACCACCTGGTCGGGCGCGGGCAGCGGTTGCTCCTACAACGCCAGCAAGCCGACTTTCCAGAATTCGGTTGCCACCGCTTGCAGCACCCGCGCGGTCGCAGACGTGTCCGCCGTCGCGAACCCCTACACCGGAGTCGCCGTCTACAACGGCGGCTGGGGGGTTTACGGCGGGACCAGCGCCTCGGCGCCGATCATCGCGGCGACCTACGCCCTGGCCGGCACCCCCGGCAGCACCGACTACCCCAACAGCTATCCCTATGCGCACTCCGACCAGCTCTTCGACGTGACGGCCGGTACGAACGGCAGCTGTGGGGGCAAGGTGTGGTGCGCGGCTGGTGTCGGTTGGGACGGCCCCACCGGGCTGGGTACTCCGGACAGCGCGGCCGGACTGAGCGCGACGGGAACCGTCTCCGGATTTCCCGGTCGGTTCAGCGCAAGCGCTACTGTCCCCAGCCCGGCAATCGCCGGCCTGCCCATCCAGGCTCACGTAACGCCGGCCCTTCCCGAGAACGATTCGCTCGCCGGCGTGACGTGGAAATCGGGCCGTGCTGACTGCACCTTCAACTCCACGACGGCGCTCGACCCGATCCTGACCTGCAACGCCGGAACCACCACGGCGACGACGGTGACGGTCACGGCCAAGGACGTCGCCGGAGCCAGCAAGGTCATCACGCTGCCGCTGACGTTCGACACCAGCTCCGCGCTGCGCTCGGTCACCATCGGCGCCGGTGTCACCGGCCAGAGCTCCAGCTCGCAGAGCGTCTGCACGAACCTGGCCACACCGGTCTCGGCGACGGTCGTCGACACCGCCACCGGGTCGGCGGTCAAGGGCCTGGCTCTGGCTTTCACCCGACAGGCCGGATCGACGGCCGCGACCACCTTCGGCGGCAGGACGACCGGTGCCGACGGTGCGATCACGGCAACGCTTGCCACCGCCACCACCACGGTGCTGGGGGCCAAGACCAGCGCAGCCGGCCGCTTCAGCGCGGGAGCCGCGACCTCGGTGTCGGTCGTTCCCACCAGGTGCACGCCGACTCTGACGGCGGTTGCTGACCGCACGAGCACCTACTACGGCGACCCGGTCACGGTGACGGGAACGTTGACTCGCGATCTGAACGGGACCGCGATCCCCGTCGCCGGCGCCAAGGTCCAGATCCTCAGCACGGTCAACGGTCGGGCGTCGATCCTGGCCACGGCCACGACGGCGGGCAACGGCACCTTCGGTATCACCGTGAAGCCGACCGTCTCGGCCGTGCTCAGCGCGTACCTGCCCGCCTCCAGCTCGTGGTCGGCCGCCAGCGCTGGCCTGGGCACCCTCGCGGTGTCGCTGCCCAACACCACGCTCACCGGCTCGCTGCCGGCCACCGACGTGGGCTACGGGGACGCGGTCACGGTGTCCGGCAGCCTGCTCAGGGATGCCGGCGGCAACCTGACCGGAGTGTCGCGAGGCGCGGTTTCGATCATCGACACCCCGACGACTGGGCGTGCGGTAACCCTCGCGACCGCAGCGGCGGCCGCCAACGGAACGTGGTCGGTTGCCGTGCACCCAACCCTGACGGGCCAGATCAGCGCGGTCTACGCAGGAGCGGCTGGGCAACCAGCTGCCCGGATCTCCCTCGCCGCGATGACCGTCGGGACCTGGAACACCGCAGTCACCCTCTCCACGCAGAACAGCCAGCAGCTCGCGGGCGCGAAGAACCTGGTCAGCGGCACCGTCGCCCGGACCTACGGCGGAACAACATCGGCGGCGCCGAGCGTGTTGGTGAAGGTCATCCTGAACACGACGAGTGGCAAGAGCCTGCTTCTGGGCTCGGTGAAGTCGGCAGCCAACGGGACGTATTCGATGCAGGTCGCGCCCAAGGAGACCGGCAACCTCGTCGCCCAGGTGAGCAACGTGCCGGGCTACACGGCGGCCAGTTCCGGCACCGACGCGGTCACCGTCACGACTCGGGTCAGCACGGTCGCACCGCGGACGGTGACGGCCGGACAGTCCTTCAGCGTCCGCGCGGCCATCTCCGAGAAGCGGAGAGCGCTGGTCACGGTGCAACTGCTCAACGGCAGGCGGTGGATCGTTCTCAGCACCCGCCTCACCGCTTCGGCAGGCACCGTCCGAGTCGCACTGCCGGGACTCTCGGCAGGCAGGCACCTGCTTCGGGTGCTGGTCAGCGGCGACCGGAGAGGCAAGTCCGGTCACAGTGCCTGCTTCGTGGTCATGGTTCGCAAGGCGGTCTGAGGGCCTGAAGGCGAAAACCGCCGCATAGCGAGTCATCGCGCCACACCGTTCCACGCCGGACCCGCGACACCGATGACGACCGGAAGCACGCCAAGACACAGGAACGCCGGAAGTTGGCACAGTCCCAACGGCAGCAGAGTCCAGACACCCGACCGACGCGCTCGGACGACCGCGTCGAGTTCCGCCTTCGACCGCAAGCGGGCCGCCTCGGCCCGCAACGCGCCGGCCAGGCGTGCTCCGCTCTGGGCGCACCTGATCGCGGCGGTGGCCACCCCCGCGAGACCGTCATCGTCGAACAGGGCCGACCAGGCCGTGCGGGGCTCGGCACCGAGCCGTAGCAGGCGGCCAACGAGCCGGAACGGCTCGATCGCACGTTGTAATGCGAGGACGTCGATCGCCGGGAGCCGGTGCCGCGCGCCGGGGGCGGCCCGGTCGACGGCGTCCGCGACAGCCAGCAACGCCCGATCCACCGGCGCGCCCGACTGGACCACCGCGGCGGTGAGTTCCAGCACCGCGGCCACGGCCCAGTCTGCCAACGGCTCCGGCCTGGCGCTGCGCGCGTGAAGCCGCCTGAACCCAACCGCAGCGCACAGCCCGGCCAGACCGCCGACGGCCAGGGCGATCGGGCCCGAGGCGACGGAACCGGCCAACCCGAGCGGAGCCAGGACAGCCAGAACCGTCATGACCCGCGCCGCACGCCGGCCTCGCTCCGGAATCACGGCCGCCGACGCCGCCGCGCCGGTAACCGCCGGATCCGAGCCGACGGCCCGAAGCGCCCACCGCCGCCGCCCGGACCCCTTGGGAAGAAGCAGGAGCGCGGCCGTCAGGGTGAGCAGGGTGGTCGTCATCGCGCCACCCGCGCGGCAAGGGCCCGACACCACGCCGACCCGGCCAGAGCAAGACCTACCCCCGACGCGAGCATCGCCGTGCCGGCCGGGGTGTGGAGCAGCAGGGAGACGGGGTGGGCGCCCAGCCCGGCGCCCATGACGAGCCCCACCAGCGGCAGACCTGCCAGCAGGGCGGCGGAAGCACGCGCTCCTGACACCGCCTCCTGAGCGACTCGGCGAACCTCGGCGTCGCCATCCAGGGACCGGCGTAGCCCGGCGAGAACCTCCGAGGCCGAGGCACCGGTGGCGAGACTCACCCGCAGCGCGACGCCGACCACCTGTTCCGCGCGGTCCTCGCCCGTGAACGCGGCACCCGGATCCCGGCCGACCTCGGCGCGGGCGGCGGCATCGGCGAAGCGTTCACGCAGTGGCCCCGCAGTTTCGGCTGCGGCAGCGAAGGCCACCGGAAACGAAGCCCCCGCCTGCAGCTCGTCCTCGACCGCGGCCAGCCCGACCACGAGGGCCCGACGCCGCTGCAACACCAGTCGTTCCTGGTGGCGGCCGACGATCCCGGACCTCAGCCGGAGCAAGCCGATGATCAGCAGCAACGCCGGGACCACACCCACGGCCAATCCGAGGCAACCGAGCAGGACCGGTGGCCAGCGCGGCTGGATCAGCGTGGCCACGAGACCTGACCGCGGCGCCTGGGCGACCGGCCGCCCCACGCCCGCCGAACCGCTGCTCGATCCAGCGCCGGCCGAAGTGGCGACCGAAGTGGCCGTCGACGTCGCGGTCGGCGAGCGCGACTGGCCAGCGCCGGGCAGACGATCGCGTTCACTCAGCCAGCGCAGCCGATCCGGCGAGCCAGGCGCGGCCATCACGACGACGGCCGCCAGCACGAGGGCCAGCGCCGTCACGACAACAGCTCCGGCACGGTGTCGTCTTGGCGCCCCCGCTCTCGCAACAGACGCCGCAACGCCCTCGCCCTCGGACCGGGACCGTCGGCCATGGACCAGACCAGGTTGGCGCCTGGCGCTTCGCCCGGCTGTGGGGCCAGCGCGATCTCACTCACCTCTCGTAGCCCGGAGCCGGCCCGCCGGAGATGGACCAGCAATTCGATCGCGCTGGCCGTCTGGGCCTGGAGCACGTCGGCCGGCATACCGCCGAGGGCAGCCAGGGCCACGAGGCGGGACGGCACGTCCCGCGTGGAATTGGCGTGCACGGTCGCCGCGCCGCCGGCATGGCCGGTGTTCAGAGCGGCGAGCAGTTCGATCATCTCCGCCCCTCTGAACTCGCCGACCACGACCCGATCGGCACGCATTCGCAGCGACTGCCGGACCAGTTCGGCGAGGTCGATCGCCCCACTGCGTTCGATGTTGGCCGAGCGGGTCACCAAGGAGACGACGTGCGGATGATCGACGGCGAGTTCGCGGGCGTCTTCGATGGTCACGATGCGTTCCCGCGGGCCGGCCTCGGCCAGCAGCGCGGCGAGCAAGGTCGTCTTGCCGGTGCCGGTACCGCCGCTGAGCAACAAGCTCAGGCGCGCGCCGACGCAGGCCCGGAGCAGGTCGGCGACGCCGGGAGCCATCATGCCGGCCGCGTCCAGGTCCCCCAATCGCCAACGCCGGCGGGCCACGATCCGCAGGGACAGGGTCGGAACGGCGGCCACCGGAGGCAGCACCGCATGCAGCCGCGTGCCGTCGGCAAGGACGGCGTCGACGAACGGGCTCGAGTCGTCGAGTCGTCGCCCGCACGATGCGGCCAGCCGACACGCCAGGGCCCGGACGGCCTCCTGGGTGCTGAATCGGACCTCGGCGCGAGTCAGGCCCGATCCGTCGTCCACCCAGACCTGCTCGGCACCGTTGACAAGCACATCGGTCGTGCCCGGCCGCTCGAGCAGTGGCTGCAAAACGCCTGCGCCGGAGAATTCCGCGGCGAGCGCGCCCGACAGCTCGGCGATCGACAACGAGTCGACCACCAGCCCCGAGCTGCGTTGCGCGATCTGCGCGGTGGCGACGCGATCGAAGGCCGCATCGGGCGCGCCACGGGCCAGTTCCGTGCGCACCCGATCGACCAACCGGTCACCGCCCGCCGTTTCGGCCGCACTCATGCCGCTCGCCCGTCGGGGTGGGCTAGGCCTGCCAGCGTCGCCAGCCGCCGGGTCTCGCGGCGCAGACCGGCCACCGACAACCCGTCCGGATGGGAACAGGCGGGGTCGTAGGGGACGGCGCCCAGCACGGACAGCCCCAGCGCCTCGCCGATTCGATCGAGCGGAAGGGCTCGGCTGGTACCCCGCGCGACGACCCAGGACCTGGCCGGGTCGAGCGCGGCGGCCACGAGCGCGCTGGCCGTCACCGCACGGACTTCGGCCGCAGTGACCAGTACGACGCTGTCGCACAAGCTGAGACATCGTTCGCGCAGCTCCGAAGGCCAACGCGGAACATCCAGCACGACCAGCGCCGCCCGCCGGGCTGATCGGGTGATCTGCTCCACGTCGCCGGCGGCGATCGGCGCGGCCGTGTCCGCCGCCAGGAAGCTCACGCCCCGCCAGCGCGGCAGGGTCTCGAAGAGTAACTCCGGCGCCAGCTCACCGCCGCGGAGGCGGACCTGGCGCCAGCGCGGGCCTGCTGTCCGCTCCGCCCCGAGCAGGACGTCGATGCCACCGCCGATCGGGTCGCAGTCGAGCAGGAACGCCCCCGGCCGTACTCCTGACTGCACCTCGGCTCCGGCCATCGCCGCCGCGCACGCGGCCACCACCGCCGCGAACGTGCTGGCCCCGGCACCCCCGCACCCTGCGATCACGCCCACGACCGGGCCCCCGGCCGCCGCCGGGCCCACGCCCACGACCGGGCCCCCCGCCACCACCGCGACCGAAGGTCCGGACCCCAATGCGTCGTTGCTCGTCATGGAGCCAGTCAAAGGCCCGAGCGAGCAGCGAAAACCGGAAACCGGCCAACTGTGGATGACCGCCGAGGTTGTGGACAAGGCCATGGCTATCCTCGTCCAATGGCCAGAGCAGCGGCATTCTTCGACCTGGACAAGACCATCATCGCCAAGTCGAGCACGCTCGCCTTCGGTCGTCCGTTCTACCAAGGCGGCTTGATCAATCGGCGCACGGTGCTGCGCAGCGCGTACGCCCAGTTCGTCTTCGCCCTCGCGGGCGCCGACGAGGACCAGATGGACCGGATGCGCGATTACCTGACCGCGATGTGTGCCGGCTGGGATGTCCAGCAGATCCGCGACATCGTCAACGAGACCCTGCACGACATCATCGACCCGCTCGTCTACGACGAGGCCGTGGAGCTCATCACCGAGCACAAGGCCGCGGGCCGCGACGTCGTGATCATCTCCTCCTCCGGGGACGAGGTGGTGAGGCCGATCGGCGAGATGGTGGGCGCCGACCACGTCATCGCCACCCGGATGGTGGTCGAGGACGGCCGTTACACCGGCGAGATCGAGTACTACGCCTATGGTCCGAACAAGGCTCAGGGACTGCGCGAGCTCGCGGCCGAACGCGGCTACGACCTGCAGGACAGTTACGCCTATTCCGACTCGATCACGGATGCTCCCATGCTCGCCGAGGTCGGGCACCCCTTCGCCGTCAACCCCGACAAGGCGCTGCGCCGCCTGGCGACCGAGCGCGGTTGGCCGGTCCTGTCGTTCACGAACGCAGTCCCCTTACGCGAAAGGCTTTCCGGTCTCAAACCGCCGCGGGCGTCCACCACCGCGATCGTGGGCGCCGCGGTCGCCGGCGCCGCGGCGCTGAGCTGGTACGGCCACCTGCGACGCCGTCACCTCGGTTGACTCAGGGCCCACCGGGCGCGTTTCCCACGACCAAATAAGGACAATCCCTTGCCTTTCCACAGGCGACGGCGTATCAATATGAGCACGAAGTCTTCGATCGGCTATGGCGGTCCAGCCCCCACCGGTCGTGGATTCCGCCAGTGAACGACCGGGTACCCACGCGGCGACGAAGCCACGCTGAAGGCTGACGGCTCGAGCCATAGGGCTTGCGACCGAACTGTCTAGAGGTACGCGCTTTGCTTAACCCGGGCGTTCACACGAGGGCATCGACGCGACGGTCCACGAGGCCAACGCATCGGTGCCCTCGGCCGTGATCGGCCTTTCCGTTCGGCGACAATCGGCCTTCTCGCTCGGCGACATCGCCCAAGTCAGCCGCGCTGGATCGCCTCGCAGATGGCCAACGACTCGCGGGCGCCCAGTTCGACCGAGGCGCAGAAGGCGCGTAACCAGCGGGCCACCGCCTGCGGGTCGCCGCCGGCGTAACCGATCAGCGCGGCGTCCAGTTCGGCCGCCGACTCCTGCTGCCCGACCTCCAGCGTGACCAGGGACTTCGGGTCGAGGCCGCGCTCGATCAGGGTGAGTCGTGCCGCTGCTCGGGCAACGACTCCCGAAGCCGGCGCGAACGCGTCGAGCACCTGGATCTCGGCCTGGACGATCGCGGCGACGATCACGGCCGGCGACGACGTCCGCCCCAGCACCTCGGCGAGGGTGTCCAACCGGTGGGCGACCTCGCGATCGGGGCGCGGGCGCCCCAAGGCCTCGGGGTCCGCCCGGTCTGCGGCGGCCAGTGCGTGCAGCCGCGCCAGCGCTTGCCGGTGAGCCGAGCGCCAGGTCTCCGACAGCGGCGCCAGCTCGGCGGAGACCCGCAACGCGCCCTGCACGATGGGATCCTCGGCGGTGCCCTGGCGCACTTGCGGCAGCGTCGCGCTCGAACCGTCCAGCACTGCCGAGGCCCATGCGCCCCGTAACAACGACTCCCCCGAGACGTCGGCCGACCGGCGGCGCAGCACCCGGTTGTTGAGCAGGCCGTCGACCGCGCGACGGCTCGAGGCCACCGCATCGGAGACACCCGGCAGGCCCAGCAAGGGTTCCAGCGGATCGGAAGTCATGCACGAACCGTAGCCAACGCCCGTCCCAGCGCTTACGGGCCGGTCCGCCCAGCTCCGACGCGCAGTCGGCACCGGAGAACGGGACGCAACCCGACTGCAACCTTCTGCAATGCACCCTCGCCCGATACCGTCACACGCGAAGCGCCGACGGCCGACGTTCGCCGCCGGTCAGCCCTGAATGAGATCCGTGTAAGCGAAGAGGAGCGAGATGACCGAGCCCACCGCCTCAGAGGGACTGTCCAACCTGTTGCACGAGCAGCGGCGCTTCGAACCTCCGGCGGAACTGGCCGCCGCCGCCAACTACGGAGCCTCGGCC
Organism: Jatrophihabitans telluris; assembly: GCF_023516435.1. Lineage (GTDB taxonomy): Bacteria > Actinomycetota > Actinomycetes > Mycobacteriales > Jatrophihabitantaceae > Jatrophihabitans_A > Jatrophihabitans_A telluris. Next base: position 3,899,343 of record NZ_CP097332.1, read on the forward strand.
TACGCACAGGCGTCGGCGGATCGGCTCGGCTTCTGGGAGACCCAGGCTCGGCGGCTGGACTGGCAGACGGAGTGGTCACAGGCCCTTGACTGGTCGAACGCACCCTTCGCTCGCTGGTTCGTCGGTGGCCGCCTCAACGCCTCGGTGAACTGCGTGGACCGCCACGTCGCCGCCGGCCGCGGGGACAAGGTCGCGATCCACTTCGAGGGTGAGCCGGGTGACACGCGAACCATCACCTACGCCGAGCTCGGGGAACTGGTCGCCCAGGCCGCGAATGCCCTGACTTCGTTGGGGATCGCCGCCGGTGACCGGGTTGCGATCTACCTGCCGATGTCGGTGGAGGCAGTCGTCTCGATGCTTGCCTGCGCTCGACTCGGTGCGATTCACTCCGTCATCTTCGGGGGATTCTCGGCCCAGGCGATCTTCGACCGGGTCGTCGACGCCGACGCCTCGCTGGTGATCACCGCCGACGGCGGGTACCGGCGCGGCAAGGTGTTTGCGCTCAAGCCGATCGTGGACGAGGCGCTGGCCAAAGGGGAAACCGGTGTGCGCACGGTCCTGGTCGTCAAGCGGGGTGGTAACGACGTCGACTGGACCGAGGGCCGCGATCAGTGGTGGTCGGACACGGTCGGTACCGCGGCGACCGTGCACACGCCGGAGTTCTTCGACGCCGAGAACCCGCTGTTCATCCTCTACACCTCAGGCACCACTGGAAAGCCCAAGGGAATCCTGCATACGACGGGCGGTTACCTCACTCAGGTCGCCTACACCCACAACGCCGCCTTCGACCTCAAACCGGATACCGATGTCTACTGGTGCACCGCGGATATCGGCTGGGTCACCGGGCATTCCTACATCGTCTACGGACCGCTGGCCAACGGCGCGACCCAGGTGATCTACGAGGGCACGCCCGACACGCCACACCAGGGCCGGTTCTGGGAGATCGCCGCCAAATACGGGGTCACCCTGCTCTACACCGCGCCGACGACGATCCGGACGTTCATGAAGTGGGGCGAGGACATCCCCGCCAAGTTCGACCTGTCCTCCCTCCGGCTGCTCGGTTCCGTGGGCGAACCCATCAATCCCGAGGCCTGGATGTGGTATCGGCGCGTGATCGGCGGCGACCGCTGCCCGATCGTGGATACCTGGTGGCAGACCGAGACCGGCGCCATGATGATCAGTCCGCTGCCCGGCGTCACGGCCACCAAACCCGGCTCGGCGATGCGGGCACTCCCGGGCGTCAGCGTCGATGTGGTCGACGACCAGGGCAACCCGGTCCCTGACGGTGGCGGTGGCCTGCTGGTGCTGACCGAACCGTGGCCGTCCATGCTGCGTGGTATCTGGGGCGACAACGACCGGTTCATCGAAACCTACTGGTCCCGGTTCGCCGATCACGGTTACTACTTCGCCGGGGACGGAGCCAAGAAGGACTCCGACGGTGATCTGTGGCTCCTCGGACGGGTCGATGACGTCATGAACGTTTCCGGCCACCGTATTTCCACGACCGAGGTGGAATCGGCGTTGGTGTCCCATCCATCGGTCGCGGAGGCCGCGGTGGTCGGAGCGACCGACCCGACCACCGGCCAGGGCATCGTGGCGTTCGTCATTCTGCGCGGCAACGCCGCCGACGGCGGCTCGGCGATGGTCACCGAGCTTCGCAACCACGTCGCCAAGGAGATCGGCGCGATCGCCAAGCCTCGCCAGATCATGGTCGTCGCCGAACTGCCCAAGACCCGCTCGGGCAAGATCATGCGGCGCCTGCTGCGAGACGTCGCTGAACACCGCTCCATCGGGGACGTCACCACCTTGGCCGACTCCACGGTCATGGACCTCATCTCCTCCGGGATGGCGAAGACGCCCGCCGAGGAGTGAGCCCCACGGGGTAGGCCATGACGCCGGGCGTCAGTGGTGCGCGTCCGGCGAGCTCGGCCCCGGGTGACCAGCCGGGCGCACCGTCACATCGGTGATCACGCCGTCGGCGGGCAACCAGAGCACCGAACAGATCACGCCGGCCACCGTTTCCGGTTGCAGGTAGGCCGATTCGTCGTACCGGCCGCCCTCGGCCTCGCGCACCACCTTCTGCATGTCGGTCGCGGTCCGCCCCGGGTACACCGTCGACACCCGCAACATCGATTCCTCCTGCCGCAGGGCATCGGCATAGGCCCGCAGGGCGAACTTCGACGCGCCGTAGCTGCTCAGCGGTGGACGAGCGTTGAGCCCGGAGCCGGAGTTGACCAGGACCACGGTCCCGCGCCGTCGGCGCAGGGCGGGCAACAACAGCCGGGTGAGTTCCGCTACGGCGGTCACGTTCACCGTGAACTGCTCGGTGAACTCGTGCACCGCCGACTGTGACAGCGCGCCCGGCAGCACGCACCCCGCGGCGTGCACCACCCCGTCGAGGCCACCGTCGATACCGTCGATGCCACTGTCGATGCCACTGTCGAGACCCTCACCTCCCAGCTCGGCGATACGGTCAGCCAGCGTGGTCTGCAGTTGCTCGGGGCGGGCCAGATCAGCCACCCACCGCGCACCGTCACCCCGTTGGCTCTCCACGGGCGAGTCCTCGCGGGGCCGGACGAGTCCGATGACCTCATGACCGGCAGCGACCAGCCTCCGCAGCGTGTGAGCCCCGATTCCGCGAGAGCTCCCGGTGACCAGGTACCGAGCCATGGGTGCACCCTAGCCAGACCCTCACCAGCGCGGCCCAACGGACTGCGGACGCGGACTGCGGACGCGGACTGCGGACGCGGACTGCCGCACGGACTGCGGACGCGGACTGTGGGCCCGCGGTCGCAGTCCCGACGCGCCCGATCATGCGATCCCGACGCACCCGTGCGGGGCCGTAAACGTCGGCCGCACCGCCCGTCCGGCAGAATGGGCCGAACAGCCTGACAAACCGAAGTGGAGCACGCGAGTGACCGCGCCAAAACAGCTGAATCCCGCCGCCCCCGCCAGCCATCGTGCCGAGCCGTCGATCGGCAGCCTGGTGGCCGAGGCCAGCTCCAATTTCTCCACCCTCCTGCACGGCGAGATCGAACTGGCCAAGCTCGAGGTCAAGGCCTCGGTCAAGAACGCCGGGACGGGTGCCGGAATGTTCGCCGCCGCGGCCGTCCTCCTGGTGTTCTCGCTGACCTTCGGCCTGATCGCCCTCGCCGAAGGGCTCGTGGCACTGCACCTGTGGCGCTGGGTGGCCTACCTGATCGTCTTCGGATTCCTGGTGTTGCTCGCCCTGTTGCTGGTCTGGGTCGGTATTCGCAAGGTCAAGCGCGTCAAGGCGCCGCAGCAGACGATCGAGACCACCAAGGACACTGTCACCGCGCTCAGGCAAGCGACCAAGTAGCCGGGCCGGGACGAGTCGGCATGAGCAGCCCGGACGAGTCGACCGTCCTCATCGACGGTCCATGGACCCACCGCAGCGTGCCGGCCAACGGCGTCTCCCTCCACGTGGCCGAGGCCGGTTCCGGACCGCTGGTGCTCCTGCTGCACGGCATGCCGACGTTCTGGTGGACCTTCGCGCGGCAACTGCAAGACCTCGCCGACGCCGGGTTCCGGGCCGTCGCGGTGGACTTGCGGGGCTACGGCGCGTCCGACAAGCCCCCGCGCGGCTACGACGCCACCACGCTGGCGGCCGACATCGCGGCGCTCATCCCGGCTCTCGGCGAACAGGACGCGGTCGTTGTGGGCAACGACGTCGGCGGTCTGCTGGCCTGGACCGTCGCCGCCCAGCACCCGAAACTGGTACGCCGGATCGCGGTCCTCGGTGCTGCCCACCCGCTCCGGCTGCGCCGGGCCGTCCTGACCGACAAGCGGCAGCGCCACGCCTCGGCCTACGCGCTGCAGAAGTTCCAACTGCCCCGCTACGGCGAGCGGATGCTCAACCGGGACGACGCGTTGGTCCGGAGCCTGTTCGACACCTGGTCCGGGCCTCGCTGGCGGGGCACGCCGGACTACGTCGAGGCGGTGGGACGCTTCGCCGAGGCGATGCGCATCCACCCCACTGAGCACTGTTCCCTGGAGTTCTTCCGCTGGGCGGTCCGTTCGCTGCCCCGACCGGACGGGCGAACCTACGCGGCGACGATGCGCACGCCCATCAACGCACCGGTCCTGCAATTGCACGGCGACTTCGACGGCTGCGTCCTCCCGAAAACCGCGCAGGGTTCCTCCACCTATGTTCGCGGGGACTATGAGTGGCGGCTGCTCACCGGCGTCGGCCACTTTCCTCAGCAGGAGGTGCCGGAGACGGTCTCGGCCGAGCTGATCCGCTGGGCGAAGGCGGGCTGAGTCCCGAACGCTCGGCCAGAGGACAATCGGGGCGTTGCCCCTCAGCTCGTGCAGTGCCCGGTGGCCACCGAGGCGGTCGCCGTCCGTGCCTTCGCGGCGTCGGCGGCAACCTGCTGAGCAGTGAGCACGAAGCCGGTGTCGGGCGAGTCCAGGGCCGAGGCGAAGACGATCCCGAGCACGCTGCCGTCCGTTCCCAACAGCGGGCCGCCGGAGTTTCCGACCCGAACCTTGGACCTGATCGTGTAGATGTCGCGGTCCACCGAGACCTGCCCGTAGATGTCGCGACCGGAGATCTTCTCGCGGTCCCGGATGCGAGCCGCTCGAACGTCGAAGCCGCCGTCCTCGGGGTAACCGACGACGATGGCGTCCTGGCCGGTGCCCGCGACCTTCGTCGCGAGCGCCAAGGGCTTGACGTTCAGACCCGGCACGTAGAGGACGGCGACGTCACGATCGGGATCGAACAGGACCACCCGCGCCGCGAGCCGCCCGCGGGCGGTCTCCACGGTGACCTGGTTCGCCCCGGCCACGACGTGGGCGTTGGTGAGCAGATGATCGGCCGAGTACACGAAGGAACTGCCCTCGATACCGCGGTCGCAGGACAGGGCCACCGACCGCACCTTCAGGACCGAGGGCTTGGACCGCGATACCACCGGTGAGGTAAGCAGCCCGGGGTCGGCCGGGGGAACGTCGACGATTCGGGTCGGCTGCAACGCACCGAAGACCTGGGGGAAGCCGCTGCGGTCGATGAACAGCCGCAGCGAGCTGTAGATGTCGCGCACCCGGTTCGGCAGGGCGTTGTCCACCGCGCGGATGACCACCGAGCGGCGAACCTGCCCGGCCAGCGTCGGAAACGGCGAGGAGGCGATGGGGACGGCAACCATCCACGCCACCAACAGCACCGCCAGGATCGAGAACATGCCCCCGATGATCTGGTCGACCTGCCGGGCAGGGTGCCAGGTGACCCGGGCTCGGATCCGCCCGGCCAGCCACACCGCCAGGAGCTGGCCGATCATGGCGAAGAAGAGCACGCACACGATGGCGACCGGGACCTGCGCCGATCCGTCGGCCAGCCGTTTGCCCAACGGCTTGGCCAACTGCGCCCCCAGCGCGGCTCCCCCGAAGAAACCGGCGAAGGACAGCGCCCCGACCAGAGCTCCGTTGCGGAATCCACCGATGGCGTAGGCAATCGCGGCCAGGACCAGGATCGCGTCAAGCACGTCGGGGTGCACGGCGGTCCCGGTCAGTTCGGCAGGACGACGAGCGTGCCCGTCTGTCCCTGCTTGACGTGGATGGTGCAGACGAACTGGTAACTGCCCGGCGCCGGCGCGGTGAACGTGAGGGACCGGGTTTGGCCCGCCTGGGTGAGCGGAACATGATCATCGGGAAAGCCGCTCAGCGACCAGTCGTGCGGAGCTCCGCCCCCGGTGTGCCTGAGGGTGAGCCTCACGGTGCCGGGATGCACCGTGATCGTGGAGGGGCTGAAGCGGTAGCTGGAATCGGTCGTGATCAGCACGTCCTGCTCGCCGTTCGCGCCGGCCGCCGCCGTCGATGAGCCCTGATGCGGCTCGCGGTTTATCGCCGATTGGCTCTGACAGCCCGCGAGCACGAGGGCGCCGACCGCGGTCGCCAACCCGGTCGTCAGCAGGACCGTCGTCCGTGGGCCCGCCGTCCGAATCACGTCCCGGACGGTACCCAACCCTGCTGTGCTCGCCCGGGCGGGGTGGTCGGCGCGGCGCGAACCCCCGCGAACCGACCGCAGGCCGACCGCAGGCCGACCGCAAACCGACCGCAGGTCGTCGGGGCTCAGGGGGTCAGAGGGCTCAGGGCGCTCAGGGGGCTCACGGCGCTCCGTGGGCGCTCAGTGGGCTCAGTGGGCTCAGCCGGCTGGCAGGGCACGGGCGATCGAGGTGTCCCAGGGCTGGGCCCAGCCCGCGAGCGAGAGCAACCGGTCGATCAGGCCCGCGGTGAATCCCCACACGAACAGCCCCGCCACCTCGAAGCCGGGGCCGACGAAGCCCGACGGATGGCTGACGGTGAAGCGGTTGGCCGGGTCGATCAGGGCAGGTAACGGAACCCGAGCGACGGAGGCGGATTCGCGGTGGTCCACCACGCCCACCGGATGCGGTTCACGCCAGTGTGCGAGGACCGGACTGACCACGAAGCGGGACGGTGGCAGGTAGACCGCGGGGAGTTCAGCCAGGACGTCGACGGTCTCGCGGCGCAGTCCGACCTCCTCGTTGGCCTCGCGCAAGGCAGTCTCAGTGGAATCGGCGTCGCCGGGGTCGGTCGCGCCACCCGGAAACGCGACCTGCCCGGCGTGGGATCGCAGGGTCGAGGCGCGCTCGAGCAGCAGCAGGTCGGCGTCGTCCACCGAACCCTGACCGGAGGCGAACAGCATCAGCACAGCCGAGTGGCGGCCGCTGCCGTCGGCGGGCGGCACGAAGCGCGACAGCTCCTCGGCTTCGATCAACTCGCAGGCGCGCACCAACGGCAGCAACCAGTCTGGGGTGACCAGCTCGTCGGGACGCAGCGGCGCCGGGTGGCGGGGGCTCACTGGTTCGGGCTCACCCCGCCAGTTCCGGGTGCATCTGGGACGGGCTCTTCACAAGCTTGGCCGCGGCCACCGGATCGAGCTCGCCGATGCCGGAGGGACACAGCGGGGCGATGGGGCACACGCCACAGGCCGGTCGGCGGGCGTGGCACATCCGGCGGCCGTGCCAGATGACCCGGTGCGACATCAGGGTCCAGTCCTTGCGGGGGATCAAGGCGGCGATGTCGAACTCGATCTTGACCGGGTCGGTGTTCTCGGTCCAGCGCCAGCGGGTCGCCAGCCGCTGCATGTGGGTGTCGACGGTGATGCCGGGCACGTCGAATGCGTTGCCGAGCACCACGTTGGCGGTTTTACGGCCGAAACCGGGCAGGCTGACCAGCGCCGGGAGCGTGTTCGGGACCTGGCCGTCGTAGCGTTCGAGCAGTTGCTGACCGAGCTTGATCAGCGTGTTGGCCTTGGCCCGGAAGAAGCCGGTCGGGTGGATGAGGTCCTCCAGCTCGGCCCGTTCGGCCGAGGCGTAGTCCGCCGCGCTGCGGTACTTCGCGAACACCGCCGGCGTCACCTCGTTGACCTTCTTGTCGGTGCACTGGGCCGAGAGGATGGTGGCGACGGAAAGCTCCAGCGGGTTGGTGAAGTCGAGTTCGCAGTGAGCGTGGGGGTACAGCACGGCCAGCTCCCGGTTGATCCGGCGAGCACGCCGCGTCAGGGCCAGCGGGGATTCCGACCACTGCTCGATGGGCTTCGTCTTGGGCACGCCGTCCAGCTTATGGCGCGGCTACGACACGACCCGGGTGCGGTTCGGCCATCGACACGCGGGGCCGAGATGGTGGGGCACAATGGACGGATCATGGTCGGACTACTCGTTCTGCTGTTCCCGCTGCTGTTGATGGCCTTCATGTTGATCATGGAGCGAATCGAGAAGCCGCTGACCCGCGGTGCCACCGAGCGCCAGGTCGAGGAGTTTCTCGATCATGCCAATCCGGACGAGCTGGACACGTTCGTTCGCGAGGGAACCGACTCCGCCCTGTCCCGTTTCCGGGCCCGACTGCGGCTACCGGGCGGCCAGCGTCGCGACCGCAACCGCTGAGTCCCGGCTGAAGTTGGTATCCGGCGGCGGAATTTCGCGGGTCGCCGCACACTGCAGCCAGCCCACACCCCTAGAATCCGGCACCAGGGTAAGTCGCTTTAGCAGCGCGTGACAGAAGGAGCTGGCGTGGACGAGGTGCTACGCAGGGCCGGATTGTTCCAGGGAGTCGATCCCGCCGACGTCGAGGCGCTGGGCAACCAGTTCGAGATCTTCGACGCTCCCCGCGGCACGACCCTGTTCAACGAGGGCGAACCGGGCGACAGCCTCTACATCGTGCTGTCCGGCAAGGTGAAGCTGGGACGCAAGTCCTCAGACGGCCGCGAGAACCTGGTCGCGGTGATGGGACCGGCCGACCAGTTCGGCGAGCTGTCCCTGTTCGATCCAGGACCCCGCACCGCGACCGCCGTCGTGGTCACCGACGCACGGGTCGGACGGCTCGGCAAGGCCGCTCTCACCCAGTGGGTCATCGATCGCCCCCAGATCGGCCTCCAGCTGCTGCGGGTCGTCGCCCGCCGGCTGCGCCGCACCAACACGATGCTCGCCGACCTGATCTTCGTCGACGTGCCCGGCCGGGTGGCCAAGCAGCTGCTGCAGCTGGCCCAGCGCTTCGGCTCGGTGGATGGCGGTCAGCTGCGCGTCACGCACGATCTCACGCAGGAGGAGCTGGCTCAGCTGGTCGGAGCATCCCGCGAGACCGTCAACAAGGCGCTGGCCGACTTCGCCCAGCGTGGCTGGCTGCGACTGGAGGGCAAGAGCGTGGTCATCCTCGACCGCGAGCGGCTGGCCCGGCGCGCCCGCTGACGCCACCGGCAGGCCGTCCCGACAGCGGGCCGCTCGTCCGTCCCGCCCAGCGCTCAGGCGTTCAACTCCCGCAGATAGGCGAGCTGAGCCCGGACCGATAGTTCGGCTGCGGGCCACAGCGCCTCATCGACGTCGGCGTAGACGCGTTCGACCACCTGGCGCGGCGTGAGTCCCGCGCCGCCCACGGCCAGGGCCGACCGCACCTGATCGAGCCGTCGTTCGCGGTGGGCCAGGTAGGCCGACGCCGCAACGCCCGCGTCGGCGAGTTCCGGCCCGTGACCGGGTAGCACGGTGATGCCGTGGAGTTCGGACAGCCGGTGCAGGGAGGCGAGATAGTCGGCCAACACCCCGTCTGGGTGGGCCACGACCGTGGTCCCCCGGCCCAGGATCGTGTCGCCGGTCAGCACCGCCACGCCGCCGTCCTCGCCGGTCAGCACGAACGACAGCGAGTCCGCGGTGTGTCCGGGGGTGTGCCAGACCCGCAGCTCGACGCCGGCCGCCGACAGTACGGTGCCCTCCCCGACACCTTCGCCGCCGAGCCGCAGTTGTGGATCCAGCGCCAGGACCGGGGCCGCCGTGCGTTCGTGCAGGCGCCGGGCGGCCTCGGAGTGATCCAGGTGCGCGTGGGTCAGCAGAATCAGTTCGACCGAGCCGGCCGAGTCCTCGACCACGTCGAGGTGATGCTCGTCCAACGGGCCGGGATCGACCACGATCGCCCGTCTGAGGGACGGCTCGCCGCGCAGAATCCAGGTGTTCGTCCCGTCCAGGGTCATCACGCCGGGGTTGTCGGCCAGGACCACGGCGGCCTGCCCGGTGACCTGCCGCAGCGTCTCGTAGGCGGTCACGTCCGATCGCGATCGGCCGGCATACCGGTCAGACCGTCCGGCATCGGCAGGACGGTGCCGTTACCGAGGTCCAGTTCCAGGCCGGCCTCGGTCCGGCGCAGCACCGGAGCGATCGGCACGAGGCTGCGCCCGGGGGCCGCCGCCAGTACCTCGGCGACCGTGGCGAATCCGGCGAGCTCGGTCAGCGCGGTCACGGTCGGGGTCAGCATCGGGCGATCGCCGGCGTGGTATTCGGCCAGGGCGGCGTGCACCCCGATCCAATCGGCATGGACGGCCTCCCGGGTGGCGGGAAGCGCGAGGGCACCGTCGGGCATGGCGGCGACGAAGAAGTAGGTGTCATAGCGTCTGCGCTCACCTTCCGGGGTGATCCAGCGTGCCCACGGCCGGACGGAGGACACCGCCAGTTGCAGGCCCCGCGCATCGAGCACCTCGATGAATCCGCGGGTACGGTCCTCGACCTCGGCCCGGATCTGGTCGTCCATCGTCAGGCTCGGCCGGGTCAGCAACACGCCCACTTCTTCGAAGGTCTCCCGAATCGCCGCACACACCAGGGCGGTGGCGTGCTCCACGGAGGTGCCCAGCGATCCCGCAATGGTGGCGAGTTCGGCCTTCGCGAGCTCATCGCCGTCCACGCCCGCGTCGGCCGCGTCCACGGCTCCGCCGGGGAACACCGACATCCCGCCGGCGAAGGCCATCCTGGCCACGCGTCGGAGCAACCAGGTCTGCAGACCCTCGGGGCTGTCGCGAAGCAGCATCACGGTGGCGGCCTCACGCACCACCGGCGCCGAGTTCGGGCCGGTCACGCTCAGGCCCCGGCGATGTCGGCGATCTCGACGACGATCTCCACCTCAACCGGCGCGTCCAGCGGAAGGACGGCCACCCCGACGGCCGAGCGCGCGTGACAGCCGGCCTCGCCCAGCACTTGGCCCAGAAAATTGGAGGCGCCGTTGACCACGCCGGGCTGGCCGGTGAAATCGGGAGTGCTGGCGACGAATCCCACCACCTTCACCACCCGCACGATGGAGTCGATGCCCACCAGGCCGTGCACGGCAGCCAGCGCGTTGAGCGCGCAGATCCGCGCATATTCGGCGGCCTCCTGCGCGGTCACCTCACCGCCGACCTTGCCGTGCCCGGCCAGCTCGCCGTTGACCATCGGCAACTGGCCGGAGGTGTACACGTAGCGCCCGGACCTGACCGCGGGGACGTAGGCAGCCAACGGGGCAGTGACGGCCGGTAGCTCGATACCGAGTTCGGCCAGCCGTGCCGAGGGCAAGACCGCTGCCGGGGTCGGCGCCGCCGACGGGCCGTCGACCGGGGGAATGGAGGCGTCTGAAGTCATCCTCGGAACCTACCGCTCACCGGGCCGTCCGCGTTCGCGCGCGTGACCACTCCGGCCCCCGGCGGCACAGCGGCAGAGCCCCACGGGTTGGTTTGTACGCTGGAGCGGTGCCCCTAACTTCGCCCGGTGACGACACCGTCCGCCTTCACGTGGTGACCGGCAAGGGTGGCACCGGAAAGTCCACGGTCGCCGCGGCGATGGCGCTGATGCTGGCCGGACGCGGTCAGCGGGTGCTGCTGGTCGAGGTGGAGGGGCGGCAAGGCCTGGCCCAACTGTTCGACACGCCGCCATTGCCCTACGTCGAGACCCGGCTGGCGGCCAACCGACGAGGCGAGGTCATCGGGCTGGCCATCGATCCCGAGGCTGCGATGATCGAGTACCTGGAAATGTTCTACTCGATCAAGCGGGGCGCCTCGGTGCTACGCAAGATGGGCGCGATCGACTTCGTCACCACTCTGGCTCCCGGGCTGCGCGACGTGCTGCTCACCGGCAAGGTCAAGGAGGCGGTGACGCGTCAGCGCCAGGGTAAGCCGGTTTTCGACGCGGTGGTCCTGGACGCACCGCCGACCGGTCGGATCACCCAATTCCTCCAGGCCACCAACGAGGTCGCCGGACTGGCCAAGTTCGGCCCCATCCACAAGCAGAGCATCGGTGTGAGCAGCTTGCTGCACTCGCCGCTCACCCAGGTCCACGTCGTGACTCTGCTGGAGGAGATGCCGGTGCAGGAAACCCTCGATGCGGCTGCCGAACTCACCGAGGCCGGGTACCGGCTCGGTTCCGTCGTGGTCAACCGTGCACGACCGGTGCTCGTTGCCCCCGAGCTGCTGACCCGCGGCGGTCGGGTCGATGACGCGTTGCTCGCCGACGGCCTGATCGAAGCTGGTCTGGACGAGGCCCTGGCCCCGGTGCTGGCCGCCCAGGTCGACGACTACGCCGAACGTCAACGGGTGCAGGCCGAGGCCGCGCGCCGGTTGGCCCGGGCGTCGATGCCGACCGTCCGGCTCCCCGAACTCCGGCCCCCGATGGACGTCGGGTCGTTGTTCGAACTGGCCGAGGAGCTGGCTGCGGCCGACGAAGACGACACCGACGACACTGACGACACTGACGACACTGCCGCTGAGGAAGCCGCCTCGTGACCGCGGCCAAGCGCCCGGCCGCGTCCCGGCGCAAGCGCCCCGAGGCCCCCGATTTTGATCTGGGCGCGTTGTTGGCCGATCCACTGATCAAGGTGGTGGTGACCTGCGGCAGCGGCGGAGTCGGCAAGACCACTACCGCGGCCGCGCTGGCGCTGTACGCGGCCGAGCACGGACGGCGCGTAGTGGTGCTGACGATCGACCCGGCCCGTCGGTTGGCCCAGTCGCTGGGCCTCACCGAGCTCGACAACACGCCACGGCCGGTTCCCGGCGTCGGTTCGGAGTCCGGGGGCGCCCTGCTGGCGATGATGCTGGACATGAAGCGGACTTTCGACGACGTTGTCTCGGCACACACCGTTGCCGACAAGGCCGAGCAGATCTTCGCCAATCCCTTCTACCAGTCGCTGTCGGCCTCCTTCGCGGGAACGCAGGAGTACATGGCGATGGAGAAGCTCTCTCAGTTGCGGGCCGAGCTGGTGGAGAACGGCGAGTGGGATCTGATCGTGGTGGACACCCCGCCGTCCCGCTCCGCCCTGGACTTCCTCGACGCCCCGCAGCGGCTGTCGCGTTTTCTGGACGGTCGGATGATCCGCTTGCTCACCGCGCCCGCCCGGGCCGGCGGCAAGGCCTACCTCAAGGTCGTCACGGCGTCCTTCGGGGTATTCACCAAGGTCATGACCAAGATCCTGGGCAACGACCTGCTGGGCAACGTCTCGTCTTTCGTGGCGTCGCTGGAGACGATGTTCGGCGGATTTCGCGAACGTGCCGAACAGACCTACGAACTGCTCAAGGCGCCGGACACGGCGTTCGTGGTCGTCGCCTCGCCCGAGCCTGACGCCCTGCGCGAGGCCTCGTTCTTCGTCGAGCGCCTCCAGCAGGAGCAGATGCCGTTGGCCGGGGTTGTCCTCAACCGGATGCGGACGGCGCCGTCCGGGCTGTCGGCGCAGCGGGCCGCCGCCGCGGCGGAGAAGCTGGCCGAATCCCCCGAGCGCACGCCGGCGGCCGAGCTGGCCCGCGCGGCGCTGGCGGTTCACGCGGAATCGGCGGAGGCGGCCCGGCACGATCGATCGATGACGGCCAGGTTCGCGGCGGCCCACCCGGACGTGGCCCAGCGAGCGGTGCCGGCGCTGCCCGGCGACGTGCACGATCTCGTCGGTCTGCGAACGATCGCTGCGGCACTGGCGGGCTGAGACGGTCCGCTACCCGCGGCAAGTTACCTCGCGCAGACGACTCGTTCACGTGATTCGTCGAGCGCTTGCTCAGCCGGCCTCGGCCGACCGGGTGCGGTTGTCGCCTGAACGCACCGAGTGGCGGCGGCGCAGTCGCAGCGGCGGGACCGCCGCGTACTCCTCGGCCTCCTGCGCCGATGAGAAGAACTGCCGCCAGGAGGCAACATCCGGGCGCCTGCGCAGCAGGGTGCGCCGTTCTCGCTCCGTCATCCCGCCCCACACGCCGAATTCCGTCCGGCTGTCCAAGGCGTCGGCCAGACACTCCAGTCGCACCGAGCACTGGCGGCAGATCATCTTCGCCTCGTGTTGGGCGGCGCCGATCACGAACAAGCTCTCAGGATCGACATCCCGGCAGGCCCCGTCCGAAGCCCAGTCCAGGCGTCCGATCGTGGTCAGCCTTTCTGGTTGCCGCTCTCGAGTCATGCGTACTCCTGTCCATCCGGCTCGGCGGACCCCCCGTCCGCTCGCACAGCCAGGCGACCGTAAGCGCATCCAGGGTCACCCAGCAACGACACAACTCGGAATTTGAGGTTTGTCGGGCACCTTCTCGAAGACACGGGGCCCGCCGACCGAACCCGTTGACGACTGATGTCGCTGCCTTCAGTAATCCAGACCGTCAGCGGGGACATCTATGACGCAATGACCAGTGACAAAGTGCCCGCCTAACCTGGATTTCGCGCCGACTGACTGCGCATCTGATGTCCTCTGTTTCGGCGGCCGTCTGCCGTCCCCCGCAACTCCGGGGCTGCTCGGGGTCCATTCCGGGGCCAAGGCGCGCCAGCCGCACAAGTGCTCGGAAGTCCCAGTAATTGTGCGGTCGCGCGCGTCTCACACTCCGTGCATGAACCGGTGACCGGTCGTCATCGCCGCGGGCTGACGAATCATGGGATCGCCGCCGGTGTCGGCGCCTTTGCTGATTCGGCGGCCGACCTGACTGCCCGCTTTGGACAAGTGCCCAAATTTTTTCCCAACCTCAAATCCTGTGAGCCGACCTGAGAGCCATCCCGCCGTCGGACCCGGCTGTCAGACAGCGGCCGTAGACTCATCGCCCGTGGCACGCGCATCCGGTCTGACCGTCCTGTCCAAGCTGGCCAAGCTCGCTGCGCTGATCGCGATCAGCGGCGTGCTGGTCGCCGGTCTGCTTCTGCCCTACATCGGCGGCGCCGGGCTGGCAGCCAAGGCCGGCGCCGACAAGTTCCTCAACACCAAGTGCCCGTCATCCACCCTGACCGACCAGGGTGTCCAGCAGCGCACCAACATCTACGCCAGCGACGGCAAGACGCTGATCGCCACCCTGTTCGACCAGAACCGGCAGGTAGTCGCCTACAAGGGCCTGCCCGCCTACGTCAGCACCGCCCTGATCGACACCGAGGACCGCCGGTTCTACGCACACCACGGGGTCGACATGCGGGGTCTGCTCCGGGCCGCGGTCAGCAACAGCTCCGGGGGCTCCACCCAGGGTGCGTCGACCCTCACCGAGCAGTACGTAAAGCAGGTGAACCTCTACAACGCCATCAACGCCGGCGACCAGAAGGCCGCCCAGGCCGCGACCGATCAGAACATCGACCGAAAGATCTCCGACGCCCAGTGCGCCCTGGACATCGAGAAGAAGTTCAACAAGCCCCAGATCCTGTCCAAGTACCTCAACATCGCCTTCTTCGGCGAGAACAGTTACGGCATCCAGGTCGCCGCACAGACCTACTTCGGCCGGAGCGCGTCGAAGTTGACCGTCCCTCAGGCCGCCATGCTCGTCGGCCTGGTCCGCGCGCCCAGTGACTACGACCCCTATCTGCACCCGGACGCCGCGCGGGCCCGGCGCGATCTGGTCCTGGACAACATGGTGACCGCCAAGAACCTCACCGCGTCCGAGGCGGCCAAGTACAAGGCCCAGCCACTCGGCCTGGCGTCGAAGACACCCACCCAGCCCGCCCGTGGCTGCGCCTATGCCAACGCAACCATCAGCAACGTCGGTTACTTCTGCGACTACGTGCTGGACTGGCTCAGCTCGACCAGTGGGCTGACCGCTCGGCAGGTGCAGACCGGTGGCTACAAGATCATCACGACACTGGACGTCGGGCTGCAGAACAGTGGCCAGGCTGCTATCCGAGCTAGCGCCCTCGACCCGAAGAACGACTACCTGCTGGCGATGCCGTCGGTCAATCCCACCAACGGCGCGGTCACGACGATGATCACCGACAAGAAGTACGGGGTGAAGAAGGGCGACTCGGCCTACTCCGTCGGCAAGCTGTTCACCGATGCTTACGCCGGCTCCGGCTCGACGTACAAGTACTTCACCACGCTGGCTGCGCTGACCGCTGGTGTCACACCGCAATTCACGCTGTCCACCGCGAATACCGGCTATCGGCCGCTGAATTGCCCGGCCACCGGCTACACGGCGAGCAACGCGGGCCCCTACCCGACCACGATGCAGCTGATGAGTGCCCTGCCGGAATCGTCGAACACATATTTCGTCGGCATGGAGGATCAGCTCTTCGGCTGCGACATCTCCCCGATCGTCAACATGGCGACTTCATTGGGCATGAACGCGCTGCTCCAGAAGTCCAACGGCAAGACGATCGCGCAGCAGATCATCGCCGATCGCCGGGCCACCTTCACCCTCGGCCAGGAGAACACCTCGGTCCTCGAACTGACGGGCGCCTTCTCGACCGTGGCCAACGACGGCGTGTTCTGCCCGCCGACGCCGATTCTGGCCGGTGGGATCACCGACCCCACGGGCAAGAAGGTCAGCTTCACGCTGCCGGGGTGTAAGCGGGTGCTCTCGCAATACGTCGCCCGCACGATGCGCGACATGATGGTTTCCGACACCAGCGGCCACAACCTCGCCGATGCCCCGTTCAACAACGTCCAGTACAACAACGGGGGAACCGCCACCGGTTACTTCGGTAGCTGGTACGGCTCGGGTGGCAGCCTGGTGGCCGGCAAGACCGGAACCAACAACGCCGCCGACGCCGCGGGCAACGACAACGGGCTCAACTCGGCCCTGTGGTTCGTGGGTGTCACGCCGACCCTCACATCGGCGGCGGCCATCGTGAACCCGAAACACCCGAACCTCACCATCGCCAACGTCCCGGGCATCACGGCGAACAACAACGGAAGCGACACCTTCGGCGCGTTCGGCGGCACGTTCTGGCTCAGCGCGTACCAGTCCTACCTGGCCGCGCGACCCTGGACGTGGCCCACCGTGAACGACCTGCCCGGGGACACCATCCCGACGTACCAGGTCGTAGGCCAGACCGTTGACGCCGCGACGACGAATCTCGCCGCCCTCGGCCTCAAGGTCAAGGTGCTGCGCACGCCCTGCGGAAGCTCGGTGTTCGCCGGGAACGTCGCCTACTTCAGTCCGGCGAAGGCGGTGGCGGGCACGACCATCAACCTGTGCGTGTCCAGCGGTAAGTCGCCGGTGGTCTTCCAGCCCACGCGCCCGACGAAGTCCGCCTCCAACGCCCCGCGATCATCCTCGGCCGCCGCCCCGCCGAGCCGCACGCGCGGAAACGGCAACGGAAACGGCAACGGAAACGGCAACGGAAACGGCAACGGGGGCTGACCGGTCCCGTCCGGCCCGCCCGTTGTCGTTCAGCCGGCGAGCTGTCGGCGAACCTCGTCGGACACCCGCTTGCCGTCGGCTCGTCCGGCGACGGCGAGCTGGACCGCCTTCATCACGACGCCCATCTGCCTGGGCTCGGTCGCGCCCGCCTCGGTGATGGCCTGAGTCACGAGGCTGGCCAGTTCCTCATCCGACAGCTGAGCCGGCAGGTACTTGGTGAGTACGCCTTCCTCGTCCCGCTCGCGCTGGGCGGACTCGGCACGACCTCCCTGGTCGAAGGCCTCCGCCGCCTCCCGCCGCTTCTTCGCCTCCCGCGTGATCACCTTCAGCACCTCGTCATCGCTGAGTTCACGCGCGGATGAGCCGGCGACCTCCTCGGTAGTGACCGCGGTGAGCAGCATCCGGATCGTTGCCGTGGTCAACTCGTCCCTCGCCTTCATGGCGGTGGTGAGGTCGGACTTGAGCTGAGTCTTGAGGTCGGCCATGGCTTCAGGTTAGCGAGGCGGCATCACCGCGAGCACCGCGAGCACCGCAAGCACCGCGAGCACCGCGAGCACCGCGAGCACCGCGAGCACCGCAAGCACCGCAAGCACCGCGAGCACCGAGAGCGGAGCGAGCACCGCACGTAGGGTGGTCGGCATGTCTCGTGTGTGGCGCTCCGCCGGTCTTGTCGCAGCGGCGGGGGCCGGGGCACTGGCCTACGGCGGTCTGATCGAACGCAATTGGTTCACGCTGCGACGGTTCACCGCTCAAGTCCTCGACCCCGGCACGTCGGCCCTGCGAGTGTTGCACGTGTCGGACCTGCACCTGACCGCCGACCAGAAGCGCAAGCAGGCCTGGATCTCGGACCTGGCCCGGTTGAAACCGGACCTCGTGGTCAACACCGGGGACACCTCATCCGACCCCGACGCGATCCCGGCGATCATGTCCGCGCTGGGACCCCTGTTCGAGTTTCCGGGCGTGTTCGTGCCCGGCAACAATGACTACTACGTACCGAAGGCCAAGAATCCGGTTCGCTACTTCCTGCCCGACAAGGTTGGAACCCTGCACGGCCGGCTGCGCATGCCCTGGGACGAGCTCGCGGCCGAGATGTCATCGGCCGGCTGGCTGGATCTCACCCACGTCCGGACCCAGCTGCGGGTCAACGGACTACCGGTTGCACTCGCGGGCACGGACGACCCCCACCTGGGACGAGCTCGCTACGACAAGATCGCCGGGAGGGCCGACCGGAACGCGGTCGTGAGGATCGGGGTCATCCACTCCCCGGAACCCCGGCTGCTCACCCGGTTCGCAGCCGACGCCTATGACCTCGTACTGGCCGGGCATACGCACGGCGGGCAGATCAGGGTCCCGTTCGGACCGGCCATCGTCACCAACTGCGGCATCGACGTGCACCGGGCCCGCTGGCTGCACGCGTGGGACGACCACATGTGGTTCAACGTGTGTGCCGGGCTGGGCACGAACCCGTTCCTGCCGATCCGGTTCGGTTGCCGCCCCGAGGCGGTGCTGCTCACGCTGCTTCCGCGGGCCTGACCGGGCGGACGGACAGACACATCCCCGGCGCGTGCCCAGGCCGCTGCGGCCTGATCAAACGTGCCGATCGACGAGCCTGTTGGTAAATCGCGGCGGTGGCCTTCCGGTATGCTGGTCCGGTTGCCACCGGGGTGTGGCGCAGCTTGGTAGCGCGCTTCGTTCGGGACGAAGAGGCCGTGGGTTCGAATCCCGCCACCCCGACCAACGAAGAAGACCCGCCCTCTTTCGCGAGGGCGGGTCTTCTTGCTTATCCGCCGTTGCTCAGGCGCAACTCCCACCCTCAGTCCGTTCTGCCCGGCCGCGTGGCGTGGCGCAGTCGACTGTTCACGTCAGCCACTTCGCTCTCGGCCCGGCGGCAGCCATCGCACCCGGCCAGGTGCTCGCGCACCAGGCGGACGACGCGCGAGGCCAGACCGCCTCGCTGGTATGCGCCCAGGTGGGTACGGACCAGCTGGCACTGATCATCGGCCGAGTCGAGTACGTGCTCCTGAAGGAAGGCCTGCCTGAGCCGCTCGCGGGCCCGGCGGCTCCGCGACGACACCCCGTTGGGGCTGGTTCCGAGCTCGTCGGCCAACGAGGCCGCAGTCTCCTCCTGGATGAGGGTGTGCCACAACAATTCCCGCGGCTCATCGGGTAACGACTGCCACGCCCTCAGCGCCGCGCCGTACTCCATCCGTTCCAGGTAGCGACTGCCCTCGTCCGGCGCCATCCGTGGATCAAGGTCCTCGATCATGTCGGTCAGTACGACCTGGCCGTAGGTGCTGCGTCCGTTGTCGATACTCAGCCGCCGAACAGTGCTCAGCAGGTAAGCGCGGAACGCGCTCGTCGGACCACCGCCCCCGAGAATGGCTGACAGGATCTTCGCGAACGCCTCGCTCACGATGTCGTCCACGTCGTTGCTTCGCCCGATCTGGCGGGCGAAGGCACGCGCGGCCCGGGCGTGCCGTGCCCACAACACTCCGTAGGCGTCTGGGTCACCCCCGCGCACTTGGGCGACGATATCGGCATCCAGGAGTTCGCCGTCAGGATCGTATCCGTGCCTTTCCTCGTTCACGGGGCCGACGACTGGATGAGCTCCAGTTCGAACAGCCGCTGTCTGATGGACGCTGTTTGCCGACAGGCATGGGGCGGTTGGGGCATACATTTCGCTGCCTTGTTTTTCTTGGCGGCCCGCGGTGGCCACCGTTCGAAGGCGACTCCGCGATCGCCCTTGACGTGTGAATTCAGCCCTCGACATCCGGCCTATTCGGAGCGCTGGTTGTTGTTGCTTGTGAATCCATCACGAAGTCTCGGCTCGCATGCCTGCGCGCACATCACCTCGACGGGGCGGTTGCCGACGTGCCGCGCAGCGCGGATGTAGCCGATTCGTACCTTTGCGGCTGCACCCGCCGACTACAGGGCCTGCTTTGTCTCGCGCGGAAGGGAGTAGTCACCCCGATTAGGTAATAACTGCGTTCGCGACCGCACGGCTCGGAAGGCGCGCGACGGACGGGACTACAACAGGCCTAGCTCGCGGGCCCGGTCGACGGCATGCCTGCGGCTGGACACCTCGAGTTTCCGGTACAGATTCTTGAGGTGGGCCTTTACGGTATTGACCGAGACGTACAGTTCGGCGCCGATTTCGGGTAGGGCCAACAACGTGTCGAGCAGTCTGAGTACTTGCAATTCGCGATCAGTCAGCTGTTGGGCGCCCGCGGCCACAGGGCGCGCGTCGGGCATGAGCAGATCGAACGTGGCCAGCACCTCGGACAAGAATTCCGGGGCGCGGTGGGCGTGAGAACTGCTGCGTAATAGATCGAAGGCCGGCACACTGAACTGCAGGAACGGTTGAATCATTCGTTGGGTCGACGCCGTCTGCAGGGCTGAGAGCATGGTGTCTACGGCGAGCGTGCGGCGTCCGAGCTGGTGCTGGACAAGGGCGAGCAGAACCATCGCCTGCAGTCGCTGATCGAGGAAGCCCGTCGCGTCCTCACCCGCGGCTCGCTCGAGAACTCGGACTGCCGCGGCCGCGTAGCCGTCGGCGAGCAGCATCTCGGCCTGAGCGATCAGCACGTGACGGGGGCGTTCGGTCCCCGGCTCCTCCAGCGCGTCGGCCAGGAGCCGACGGGCGAGCGAGACGCGGCCCAGCACGAGACTCAGACGAATCCGCTCGCCGATCGCATACGACATGAACACATGCTCGTCACGAACTCGGACCAGCTCCTGCGCCGCTGCCTCGACCGCGGCGAGAGCCGATCGTTTGTTCCCGCGCAACGACAGCACCAGACCTTGAACCAAGCGAATCGTGCCGCGGATCGCCGGTTCGTCCCCCCGCGCCGCGTCCTCAGCTCGATCCAGATACTGATCGGCGAGATCCGGGTCGCCGAACAGGTAATGCGACCAGCCCAGTGCGTGCCATGCCTCGGCCGCGACGCCGGATTCCGACCAGCCGTACCGCTCGGCAAACGCGGTCGCCGCCTGCGCGACGTCGCACGCCTCTATCGGACGGTCCTGGGCGGTCAGCACCGCGGCCAGCTGGCTCTGACAGGCAAGGGTGAGGAATTGGCGTCCGGCGCCGCTGGCCAGCGCCGAAGCGTGCCGCAGGTTCGCCTCCGCCGCCGTTATGCCTCCGGACCAATATTCAGAGACGGCGAGATTGAACAGCGCGAGCGCCCGGGCGTCGCCGGCGAGTTCGGCGGGCGCGTCGCCCTCGCGTTCGAGCAAGAGGGACGTGCTGCTCCTCGCCGCCTCGACATCCACACGCAGTCGTGCGAGCTCGCCCCTCGCCACGTTGATCGCAATCTCCCAGGTTTCCTGGTTCCGGGCGGACAGCTCGCGTCCGCGCTCAGCGGCGGCCAATTCACCCTCGCCCGAAAGGGCATCACCCTGCGCGAAGTGCATGACGGCGCTGACGGCGTGCAGCGCTGGTCGGGCGCCTCCCGCGTGCGGCATGATGCGGCGCAGCAGGGACGCGAGCAGAACCACCTGACCGGCAAGATAGATCCGCAGCCACATCGACAGCAGCAGCTCGCAGGCCCGGTCCCAGTCGCCGGCATCCGCGGCATGGCCGACGGCGTCGACCGCCAGACCCTGGAGCTCAGACCATGTGGCGGCCCGTTGATGAAGCTCGTTCGCCAGTTCTGGAAACCCCTGACGAAGCCTGTCTCGCAGCAACTCCGCGAACATCTGGTGGTAGCGGTACCACTGCCGTCCCGGCCCGTGCGCGACCAGGAAGATGCTGCGTGCCGCCAGAGCTTCGAGCACCTCACCAGCGTCGCTGCGTCCGGTGAGCTCCGTCGCCAGTTCGGCGTTGATCCGTTCACAGATCGACGTGCGGAGCAGGAAGTCGCGGACGTCCGGTGGCTGGTTGGCGACGACTTCACTGAGCAGATACTCCGCTACCGGTTCCGAGCTCCCGGCGAACCCGGCGAGCACGGCCGCCTGATCGCCTTCGCCGGACAACATCAGCACGGCCAGACGCAGACCGGCTGCCCAACCTTCAGTACGGGTACACAGGGTGCGAAGCTGATCCGCGTCCACTTCGACGTCTTCCGGTGTGAACAGCTGCGCTGCCTCTTCCTCGCTGAAGGCGAGGTCGGCGATCCGGATCTCGCTCACCTGGCCGTTGAGTCGCATCCGTGGCACGGGCAGCGCGGGCCGGTGGCGACCGAGCAGGACCAGGCGCAGATTCTCACCGCAGTGATCCAGCAGAAACGTCAGGTCCTTGAGGATGCGCGCGTCGGTGATGTGATGCACGTCATCAACTACGACGATGACGTGCTGCCGCAGCTCGACCAGAGCGCTGACCAGCAACGACAAGAACACGTCCAGGTCGTCCTCGGGATCCTGCGGCGGCCGGAGCGTCTCCAACGGCTGATCATCGCCGACCCCGGTGCCGACTCGCAGCGCGGCCACCAGATACGTCCAGAACCGGATCGGATCGTTGTCGTTGGCGTCCAGGGACAACCACGCCGAGACCTGCTGTGGTGGCTGGGACTGGAGCCAGGAAGCGGCAAGGAGTGTCTTGCCCCACCCTGCTGGGGCCTCCAGCAGGGTGAGCGGCCGCCGCACCGCCTGGGTCAGCTGTTGAAACAATCGCCCTCTGAGCACCACGCTCACCGAGAGGGACGGTGGCGACACCTTGCCGCGCACGAGCGGGCCCAGGGCGGGAGACTCCACCCGCCAATCCCCCGCTTGCGCGCTGAGCATGCTAACGACCGGAGTTTCCGCCGAAAGCACCCGCGAGCCGGTGAGGACGACTGAGCTGATCACTCGCCCGCGTTCGTCCGGTGGCGGCCGGATCCAGGTCCTCGTTCACTGACGTCATCGCTCACCAACCACATGATCGAGTTCTAGTGATCAGAAACTGCAGGCACCGGTGCGCACATGAGAACCCGCCAGGCCTGCGCTGAGTCTTTCACCCGGCGCAGCCGCAACCAACACTCTTCGGAAAATTGACGTTCCAAATTGGCAAGAATTTTGGTTATCGAATACGGATGATTGCCACGAATACTGGGATAGCCCTGCACGCACCGTGACCTGGACCGAGCCCCACGGTCTGGAAGGCGCGAGCAGAATTTTCCGCGGCGACGCCCGGACTGACCGTAAAATCCTGTGATATGACCGGTACCGCACGCCCCGTCGTGATCGTTGGCGACCCCGTCCTGCACCGGCCGGCCGCGGCCGTCACCGAATTCGGCCCGGGACTGCGGACGCTCATCGAGGACATGTTCGCCACGATGTACCTGGCCGAGGGCGTCGGGCTCGCCGCTCCCCAGATCGGCGTGGGCCTGCAGGTCTTCGTGTACGACTGTCACGACGACGAGGGCCGCTACCACAAGGGCCACATCGTCAACCCGGTCATCACCCAGACCAGCCACGAGGACGAGGACGGCGACGAGGGATGTCTGTCCGTCCCCGGCCCGTACGCCTCGCTGGAGCGCCCGCGGACGGTCACCGTCACCGGTCAGGATCAGACCGGTCTGTCGGTCGAAATCACCGGGTCCGGGTTCCTGGCCCGCTGCCTGATCCATGAGGCCCAACACCTGCAAGGCGTTCTCTACATCGACCATCTGAACAAGCGGCGGCGCGGACGCGTCCTGTCCGGCATCGAACCGTTCCCGTGGAACGCCGCCGTGCCGATCCCCGCCGGCACCGACTGACGGGACCGCACTCACGGCACCGGACCGGCTCAGGGTTTACGGGTCAGGGCCTGCGGGTCAGAGCCGCTGTCATCACCAGGTCCGTGATGCGCTGCAGTGACCGAAGCGTGGCATCGATATCGCGCGTCGGTTGCACCAGGTGCGACAGCACCAGCCGGACGAGGGCCTCGATGAGCTCGGCCAGCAGACCCTGGTCGTAGAAGGGGAAATGCTCGGCGAACCAGGCCGTCAGAACCTCGACCGCGCTGGACAAGACCGGGCGGGAGTCCGTAGTGAGCAACAGCAGCAGGTCGGCGTCGCCGACGTTGGTCAGCACCCCGTGCAGGAGGGGGTTCTCGTGCGCCTGCAGCAGCGTGAAGCGCAGTGCAGCATTGGCCGCTCCCGCAAGGTCGTCGGTGTGGCCTGCCAGCTCGCTCAACAGGCCCTGCAGAAACTCCGTGGTCTCGGCCAGAACCAGCGCTTGGCCGAGGCCGGCCTTGTTACCGAACTCCGAGTACAGAGTGGGGCGCGATACGCCCACCGCGTCGGCCAGCTCCACGAACCGGATCTGTTGCCACCCCCGCTGCAGGGTCAGCGTCCGCGCCGCGGCCAACGCCCGGGCGCGGACGTCGCGGCGAAAGGACTCGTGGTCCGCGGGGGTGCTCATCAGCGGCGGCCGCTGACCGACTCAGACAAGGCTGGCGACAACCTCGGCGATCTGCACGGTGTTCAGTGCCGCGCCCTTGCGCAGGTTGTCGTTGCTGATGAACAGCACGAGGCCCCGGTTACCGTCCACGGACTCGTCCTGGCGGATACGGCCGACGTAGGACGGGTCCTGGCCGGCGGCCTGCAGCGGGGTCGGGACCTCCGACAACTCCACGCCCGGGGCGCGCGCCAGCAGCTCACGGGCCCGCTCCGGCGTGATCGGTGCGGCGAACTCGGCGTTGATCGACAGCGAGTGGCCCGAGAACACCGGCACCCGCACGCACGTCCCGGACACCCGCAGGTCGGGAATCGACAGGATCTTGCGCGACTCGTTGCGCAGCTTCTTTTCCTCGTCCGTCTCGTTCGAGCCGTCGTCGACGACCGAGCCGGCCAGCGGCAGCACGTTGAAGGCGATCGGAGCCACGTACTTCACCGGCGCCGGAAAGTCGATCGCGTGGCCGTCGTGGGCGAGTTCGGCGGCCCGGTCACCCGCGGCGGCAGCCTGCGTGGCCAGCTCCTCCACACCGGCGACACCCGAGCCCGATACGGCCTGGTAGGTCGAGGCGATGAGCCGAACCAGGCCCGCCTCGTCGTGCAGCGGCTTGAGCACCGGCATCGCGGCCATGGTGGTGCAGTTGGGGTTGGCGATGATTCCCTTGCGGGCGTCCCGCACGGCCTCGGGGTTGACCTCGGACACGACCAACGGAACGTCGGGATCCATCCGGAACGCGCTGGAGTTGTCGATGACCGTCACTCCGGCCGCCGCGAAGATCGGCGCCAACCGCTTGGAGGTGGAGGCACCGGCGGAGAACAGGGCGATGTCGAGTCCGGAAGGGTCGGCGAGGTCGGCGTCCTCGATGACGATCTCGCCGTCGCCCCACGGCAGCGTCCCGCCGGCGGAACGGGCCGAGGCGAAGTACCGCATCTGGGCGACGGGGAACTTGCGCTCGGCGAGGATCTCGCGCATCACCCGTCCGACTTGTCCGGTCGCACCGACGATGCCGACCCGCAGGCCGGGAGAGCGCTCGGGTTGATCCTGCATGTAGGGGTCGCTGACTTCGAAGACGCTCATGGTGTGTGGATTCCTCGCTCTGATGGCTGTACCGGCTCCGGACGCAGTCAGCGTCCGGTACCTCCGTAGACGACGGCTTCCGCACCGGTGCTGCCGAGTTCGAACGCGTCGTGCACCGCGCGGACGGCCTGATCGAGATCGGTGTCGCGGCACACGATCGAGATGCGGATCTCGGACGTGGAGATCATCTCGACGTTGATGCCGGCCTCGGCCAGCGAGGCGAAGAAGGTCGCGGAGACGCCGGGGTGTGAGCGCATTCCCGCACCGACGAGCGACAGCTTGCCGATGTGGTCGTCGTAGAGCACGTTCTCGAAACCGACCTGGCCCTTGACCTTCGTCAGCGCCTGGACCGCGAGCTGCCCGTCCGTCTTGGGCAGGGTGAAGGACACGTCGGTCTTGCCGGTGCCCCCGGTCGAGATGTTCTGCACGATCATGTCGAGGTTGATCTCGGCCTCGGCGAGTACGCGGAACAGGGCCGCGGCCTCGCCGGGCTTGTCGGGCACGCCGACGACGGTGACCTTGGCTTCGCTGCGATCATGGGCGACGCCGGAGATGATGGCCTGTTCCACGGGGAGATCCTCCATCGAGCCGGTCACCGTGGTGCCGGTCTTGTTCGAGAACGACGAACGTACGTGAATGGGCACGCCGTAGCGGCGGCCGTACTCGACCGAGCGCAGGTGCAGGATCTTCGCCCCGCAGGCGGCCAGCTCGAGCATTTCCTCATAGGTGACCGTGTCGAGCCGCTTGGCGTTCTTCACGATGCGCGGGTCGGCGGAGTAGACGCCGTCGACGTCGGTGTAGATCTCGCAGACGTCGGCGTGCAGGGCAGCCGCGAGCGCTACAGCCGTGGTGTCCGAACCGCCGCGGCCGAGCGTGGTCAGGTCCTTGGTGTCCGGAGACACCCCCTGGAACCCGGCGACGATGGCGATATTGCCCTCTTCGAGGGACTTCTCGACGCGGCCGGGAGTGATGTTGACGATGCGGGCCTTGTTGTGGGTCGCTGTGGTCAGCACGCCGGCCTGGGAACCGGTGAACGATTCGGCCGGATACCCCAGGGACTGGATCGCCATCGCGAGCAGGGCCATCGAGATCCGCTCGCCCGCGGTGAGGAGCATGTCGTATTCACGTCCGGCGGGGACGGGAACGATCTGCAGGGCAAGGTCGATCAGGTCATCGGTGGTGTCGCCCATCGCGGAGACGACGACCACCACATTGTGGCCTTCGCGGCGCGTGGCGACGATTCGCTCGGCTACGCGCTTGATCCGCTCAGCGTCGGCGACCGATGAGCCGCCGTATTTCTGTACGACGAGTCCCACGGGTTCTCCAGTGACATCTTCGAGCGTGAACGTTTTCCGCTCGGAGTCTACCGGGGAGCACCCAGGCCGATTACCGCTCGATGGCCTGTGCCGTGAGCCGGGCACAGGCCCGGGTATGCAGCCGGGTGGCGTGGCCCTCGCGGTGAGGGCCACGCCACCCGTGACGTTGTGCTGGGGCCGGTCAGCTCCCAGAGTTGAGTGTTCGGACCGTCAAGGCCGGCGTTAGGGCTTTCGGATGTCTCAAGCCGCCCGCCGCGCGGCGCTCGCGCCGCAGTGCCTTACTCAGTCGTCCCAGGGACCGTAGTCGTCCTCCATGGAGGTTCTCCTTTCCGAGCCACACATCGGCAGCACCCAATAGTTGGGCGGCGATGAGTGGAATTTCTATCCAAACCGGGTTTCACCGTGGTGACGGTTCGATTGCCGGTCGAGGTACAGATCGTCAAGACTTGGTCGCGCTTGAGATCCGGCAGCCACAAAATGGACTGCTAACAGAACCTTAGCAGGCCCGTAACGTATTCCCGAACCCGGTCCCGTTGACGTTGCCCTTGTTGCGGGCCACACGCCGTTGACGTTGCCCTTGTTGTCGCAACGAGGGCAACCTCAACGCAGGACGGCTCGCAACAAAGGCAACCTCGACGCGGGACGGCCAGCAACGAGGGCAACCTCAACGCGAGACGGCCAGCAACAAGGGCAACCTCAACGCGAGACGGCCAGCAACAAGGGCAACCTCAACGCGGGACGGCTCGCAACAAGGGCAACCTCAACGCGGGACGGCTCGCAACAAGGGCAACCTCGACGCGGGGTCAGAGATCGAGGCCGGTGAGGACCAGGACCCGCTCCTCGGTCAGATCGTTCATGGCCGAGTGCAGGCCCTCGCGGCCCACGCCGGAGTCCTTCCAACCGCCATAGGGCATCTGATCGGCCCGGTAGGACGGGACATCGCCGACGATGACCCCGCCGACCTCCAGGTCCCGGTGGGCCCTGAAGGCCACCCGTACATCGGTGGTGAAGATGCCTGCCTGCAGCCCGTACCGGGAGGCGTTGACCTGAGCGAACGCGTCGTCCAGGTCGGTGAACCGGGCGACCGAGAGTACCGGCCCGAACACCTCCTCCTGGGCGAGCTGCGTGCCGGCCGGGACGTCGGCGACCACCGTGGGAGCCACCGTCCGGCCCTCGCGGGTGCCTCCGGTGAGCACGGTCGCACCGGCCGCCCGAGCCTGGTCGACCCAGCCGACGATGCGCTCGGCGGCACCCTCGTTGATGACCGGACCCACCTGGACTCCCTCGGCGGTCGGGTCGCCGGTGGGCAGCTTGTCCACGGCGGCGACCAGTTCGGCGACGAAGGAGTCGTAGATGTCGGTGTGGACCAGCACCCGCTGCACCGAGATGCAGGACTGACCGGCCTGGTAGTTGGAGAACAGCGCCACCCGGGCGGCCGCGGCGGACAGGTCGGGCCAGTCGGAGTTCACCACGACCGCCGCGTTGCCACCGAGTTCCAGCGTGACGTGCTTGCGCGGCGCCTGCTGCTGGATCGCCCAGCCGACCGGGCCCGAGCCGGTGAAGGAGATGACCGGCAACCGGGGATCGGCCACCAGCGCCGCCATCTTCTCGTTGGCGACCGGCAGCACGCTGACCATCCTGGCGGGCAGGTCGGTCTCGGCGATGATCTCGCCCAGCACGAGGGCGGTCAGCGGTGTAGCCGGAGCCGGCTTCACCAGGATCGGCGCCCCGACGGCGATGGCGGGCGCGACCTTGTGCGCGACCAGGTTCAGCGGGAAGTTGAACGGCGCGATCCCCAGCACCGGGCCCCGCGGGAAGCGTCGCACGATGCCGAGCCGGCCGGTAGCCGTTGCGTCGGTGTCGAGCCGTTGAAGGTCCCCGGAGAACCGGCGGGCTTCCTCCGCGGCCCAGCGGAAGGTGGACACGGCGCGGGTGACCTCGCCCCGGGACCACACCAGGGGCTTGCCGTTCTCAGCCGTGATGAGGGCCGCGATCTCCTCCGAACGCTCCTTGAGCCGGGCCGAGATGTGATCCAGTGCCGCGGCCCGGGCATGGGCGGGCAGCGACTGGGCCTCGAAGCGGACGGAGTCCAGGTCGGCTACGGCCTGCTCGACCTGCTCGTCGGTAGGGACGGAGACCACGCCGACCACCGAGCCGTCCCAGGGGGAGGTCACTTCCAGGGTCTCGGTACCGGTGGTGGGTACGCCGGAGAGGTAGAACGGTCGGACGTCGCTCATGGGGCCGGTTCCTTCGATCAGTCGGTGTCGGGCTGCTTGTCGGCAGCCGGCGGGGTGTGGGCGACCGCGAAGGCCTGCTCCAGGATGTCCAGGCCTTCGTTGAGCAGGCCGTCGGAGATTGCCAGCGGTGGCAGGAACCGGAACACGTTGCCGAAGGTGCCGGCCGTCAAAGTGACCAGACCAGCGGCATGACAGGCCTTGTTCACCGCGGCCGCAAGGGCGGCATCCGGCGTCTTGGCGACGGGGTCGGAGACCAGTTCGACCGCGAGCATCGCGCCCCGGCCGCGGATTTCGCCGATGGCCGGGTACTTCTCGGCCAGCGCCTGCAGGCGCGGCATCATGATCGCCTCGATCTCGCGGGCCCGGCGCGGCAGGTCCTCGGCCTTCATGGTCTCGATGGCGCCGAGCGCGGCGGCACAGGCGACGGGGTTGCCGCCGTACGTCCCACCCAGACCGCCGGGGTGGACCGCGTCCATGAGTTCGGCCCGGCCGGTCACGGCCGCCAGCGGCAGACCGCCGGCGATTCCCTTGGCCGTGGTGATCAGGTCGGGGACCACGCCCTCGTAGTCGCAGGCGAACCAGTCGCCGGTCCGGCAGAAGCCGGACTGGATCTCATCGGCGATGAACAGGATGTCGTTGGCCGCGCACCAGTCGGCGATTCGGGCCAGCCAGCCCGAGGGCGGGACGATGAAACCACCCTCGCCCTGGATGGGTTCGATGATCACGGCGGCGACGTTGGCTTCCCCGATCTGGGCGTGCACCGCGCTGACGAATTGGTCGAAGGCCTCGTCGGCGCAGTTTTCCGGCCCGGTCGGCCAGCGGTAGGGATAGGCCATCGGAACCCGGTAGATCTCGTTGGCGAAGGGCCCGAAGCCGTGCTTGTACGGCATGCTCTTGGCGGTGAGGGCCATCGTCAGGTTCGTCCGGCCGTGGTAGGCGTGGTCGAAGGCGACGATGGCCTGGCGACCGGTCGCGTGCCGGGCGATCTTGACGGCGTTCTCGACGGCTTCGGCGCCGGAGTTGAACAAGGCGCTGCGCTTGTCGTGGTCACCGGGAGTCAGCTCGTTGAGCGCTTCGCAGACCTCGACGTACTCGGCGTACGGCGTGACCATGAAACAGGTGTGGGTGAAGTCGGCGACCTGCTGCTGGACCCGCTCGACGACCCGCGGCGCGGCGTTGCCGACCGTCGTGACCGCGATGCCGGAGCCGAAATCGATGAGTTGATTGCCGTCGATGTCGACCAGGATTCCCCCGGCCGCACGCTCGACGTAGATCGGTAACCCGGTGGAGACCCCCACCGAGACCGCGGCGTTCTTGCGAGCATGTAGTTCGGCGGATTTCGGGCCGGGAATCGCGGTGTTGAGGATCCGCCGCTGCTCGACGGTGTTTTCGACGGCGTGCTCGACGGTGTGCGTCATGACGGGCTCCTCGCGGCGCGGACAGAATCGCCTTCATCCTGCTCGCCCCGGTCCTATGCTGTCCAATACTGGAACTGGATCAAATCGATGCCTATGAGGCATGCAGAGGATGAGGGTGGCCATGGAGCTCCGGCCGCTGCGTTACCTGATCGCGGTCGTGGACAGCGGATCGGTCACCGCCGCCAGCCGCGCGGTCCACATCGCGCAACCGTCGCTGTCCAGACAGCTGCGCCAATTGGAGGCCGAGCTCGGCTTGGAACTGTTCGACCGCGCGGGTGGACGGCTCGTGCTCACGCCCGCCGGCGAGCAGTTCGTTCCCATCGCCCGGGACCTGCTCGCCCGGGCCGAAGCCGCCAACGCCGCGGCGGCCGCCCTGGCCGCGGGCCGGCTGGACCGGGTCACGATCGCCGCACCGCCCACGACGATGACCGATGTGATCGCGCCGTTCCTGGCCACCCTGAACGCGGACGACCCGTTCCCGTCAGTGCTGGAGCAGGAGCCCCAGACCGTCTACGAAGCCCTGCGCCGAGGCGCAGACCTGGCCATCTCCACCGAACCGCCTCCGCGCCGCTACGCCAGCCTCGTCCTGGCCGTCCTCCCGGTCTGGCTCTACGTGCCGGCGGCCCATCCGTGGGCCGGGCGTGACAGCGTCGAGCTCGATGAGCTGATCGAGACGACCCTGCTCGTCCTGCCACCCGGTTTCAAACCCCGCCAGCTGCTGGACCAGGCTGCCGAGCGCAGCGGGATCCGCCTGTCGCGCACCGTGGAGAACTCCTCCGCAGAAGTCGCCCAAGCGCTCACGGCCGCCGGTCGAGGCCTCGCGGTGGTCACCGACGACAGCCGGTTCGACCTCGTCGGCCTGCAGATCCGGGGGGCCGAGGGGCCGCTACGGGTCCAGCTGCACGCCGGCTGGGACGCCGAGCACCACGCCGCGGACTCGCTTCGCGCGCTCGCCGGGCGGGTCGGTGCGTTCTGCCTCCACCGCTACGGACTGACGGTGGCGCCGGGCGGGTGAATCCGTCCAGCAGCATCGCGACAATCTAAGCTCTGCTGAGCGGTGCGCATTTCCGCCGGACATTCTTCTCCGACGCTCAACGCGTTTCGGACAGCTGAGCAATAATCGAATGGCAGGAGACAACGTGGGCAACGCCGGGATTCTGGCTGTGACCAAACGTGAGTACGTGCGGGCGACCCGGGCTCTGCGGACAGGGTTGACCTCGCTGCACCTGCTCAGCCCGCAACCGCCGTCGCCGGAGCGGCGAGTGCGTCACTGGCTCTACAGCCTGCTCTACATCCATGACTCCGACGGGTTGATCTCCCTCGACGTGCCCTGGTGGACCTACCCGGCGATCGGCACCGTCGAGGACTGGATCGCCCAGCACGAAGGTCCCGTGCGGGTCTTCGAGTACGGTTCCGGCGCCAGCACCGTCTGGCTGTCCAAGCGGGCCGCGGAGGTCCACAGCGTCGAGCACCACGAAGGCTTCGCCTCGATCATGGCCGACCGGCTGCGCACCCTCGACAACGTCGACCTGGCCGTGGTCCCCGGGGTGCCCTCGGCCAACCCCAAGACGCCGTCGCACAAAGAGGGCGCGCACGGGCTCGACTTCACCGACTACGTCAACGCCATCGAACGGCCCGGTGGCCGCTTCGACCTGATCGTGATCGACGGCCGCGCGCGCGAAGCCTGCCTGGCCGCGGCGGTCGACTACCTGCAACCGGACGGCCTGGTGGTCTACGACAACAGCTGGCGCCGGCGCTACCGCCGCGCGATCGCGGCGAGTCCGCTCAAGGCGCGCCGGTTCCGCGGGATCGCGCCGAGCCTGCCCTATCCGGACGAGACCTCGCTGCTGTCGGTCGGCTGATCCCGCTCGTCCTGGTGCGGCAGCCGCGCCAGCACAGCACCGAGCACGGCCAGCGCGACATCGGCGAGCACGAGTTCGACCCGCGAGGCCAGCGCGACGGCCAGGGCCTGGGTGTGACCGGCCGCCGAGGACAGGCTGGCGACCAGAATCGCCTCCCGGATCCCGGCCCCGGCAGGGGCCGGGATGAAGATCAGGCCGGCTGCGAAGGCCAGGCCCATACCGCCGATCGACGCGGCCAGCGCCGCGCCACCATGCCCGCCCAGGGCGCGCACCATGATCCACAGATGTGCGCCGAGCAGGATCCAGGTCGCGCAGCCCCAACCCACCGCGGCCAGCAGCGCACGGGGTTGAACCCGTAGCCCCAGCGGTTGGCGGCGCAGCAGCACGAGCAGCCGGTCCAACAGCGCGGGAACGGCCCGCGGGTGCAGGCAGGCCAGCAGCGGAAGCACGAAGACGAACAGCCACCAGCGCCCGGCCAGGCCGTCCGGACTTGCCCAGGGCAGGGCAAGCGCGCCGGCGAGCAGTCCCGTCAACGTGATCACCGCGATCATGAACAGGTTGGCCAGCAGCATCCGGCTCCGGCCGAGACCGGTGCGACGGCCGAATTCCATCTGCGCGGCGATCGGCCAGACCGATCCCGGCAGGTACTTGCCCAGCTGCGTACCGAAGAAGAGGCGAGCGGCCGGGCCGAGCCGCGTCTGACCGCCCAGGCCGCGCACGATGCTCAACCAGCAGGCCCCGATGCACGCGGTGCCGAGCACCGCGAACACCGTCGAGCCGAGCAGACCCAGGGCGCCGATCTGGCGGTAGGAGCTGCTCAGCGCCGCACGGTCACGGGCGACCAGCCAGATTCCCGCCGCGACGACGAGAACCGCCACCAGCCGCGGCGCCCAACGGCGGGCGAGGCCTGGTGACGGTTGCGTCGCGTTCGAGGTCTCGGTCAGGGCTCAGCTCAGAAGTCGATGTTGTGCATCACGTGCTTGATGCGGGTGTAGTCCTCCAGACCGTACATGGACAGGTCCTTGCCGTATCCGGAGTGCTTGAATCCGCCGTGCGGCATCTCAGCCACGATCGGGATGTGGGTGTTGACCCACACACACCCGAAGTCGAGCCGCCGCGAGACCCGCATTGCGCGTCCGTGGTCCCTGGTCCACACCGAGGAGGCCAGGCCGTACTCCACGTCGTTGGCCCAGCGCAGCGCCTCGTCCTCGTCGCTGAAGGACTGCACGGTGATCACCGGACCGAAGATCTCGGTCCGGATCTGCTCGTCCTCCTGCTGGATGCCCGAGAGCACCGTCGGCTCGAAGAAGTAGCCGCGCTCGCCCTGACGGTGTCCACCGGCCAGCAGCGAGGCGTGGTCGGGCAGTCGGTCGACCAGACCGGAGACGTGGGCGAGCTGGTTGGCGTTGTTGAGCGGGCCGAACAGGACGTCCTCGTCGTCGGGCAGCCCGGTCCGGGTCTTCTTTGCCTGCTCGGCCAACGCGGCCGCGAACTCCTCGGCGAATCCGGCCCGAGCCAGCACCCGGGTGGCGGCGGTGCAGTCCTGGCCGGCGTTGAAGTAGCCGGCGACCGCGATCGCCTCGGCGGCGGCCTCGACATCGACGTCGTCGAACACGATGACCGGCGCCTTGCCGCCGAGTTCGAGGTGAACGCGCTTGAGGTCCTTGGCCGCGGCCTCGGCGACCTGCGAGCCGGCCCGGGTGGATCCGGTGATCGAGACCTGGGCGGGGATCTTGTGCGACACGAGAGCTCGACCGGTGTCACGATCGCCGCAGACGACGTTGAAGACACCCGGCGGGAAGAACTCCGACGCGATCTCGGCCAGCAGCACCGACGAGGCCGGCGTGGTGTCCGAGGGCTTGAGGACGACGGTGTTACCAGCGGCCAGGGCGGGTGCGAACTTCCAGACGGCCATCATCATCGGGTAGTTCCAGGGCGCGACCTGACCGCACACCCCGACCGGCTCCCGCCGGACGTAGGAGGTGTGGCCGGCCATGTACTCCCCAGCGGACTTGCCCTCCAGAACGCGGGCGGCGCCGGCGAAGAACCGGATCTGGTCGATGGCCGGCGGGAGCTCCTCAGTGCGGGTGAGGCCGAGGGGCTTGCCGGTGTTCTCGCTCTCGGCGGCGATGATCTCCTCGGCCCGGGACTCCAGGGCGTCGGCGAACTTGAGCAGCGCGACCTGGCGCTCACTGGGGGTGCTGTCACGCCAGGTCTCGAACGCGGTGGCGGCGGCCTGATAGGCGCGGTCGACGTCGACCTCCGAGGACAGGGGTGAGTTGAGGTACACCTCGCCGGTGGACGGATTGATCACGTCCAGCGTGCGCCCGTCTGCGGCCGGAACCGATTCGCCGTTGATGAAATTGGACACCGAGCGCGCCATTACATACCTCATCTGCAGTCTGAGCAACGATTTCAGTACCAGTTCTACCGTCCAGCCTACGAAAACGGAAGCTGCAGACGCCTGGACGACTGGCAGCTCGGCTCGTACGACCGTTTTCTCCGGCTCCACAGCCACATCACGACAACATGGATTTTATCTGTCGACGCCGGGCGATATCCGCAAACAATCCCCCCTCCCTGGCTAAACTGCCCCTGGCGCTCCCCCCGCGCTCGCCACAGTTCGCTAAGAAAAGAAGCAAAACGTGACCTGGAACAAACACTGGAACGACTACTTCGGCGCTCCGCGCTCGTGATGGATTCGTCTAGACCATCGCGCGTCCTGGTCACCGGCGGAGCCGGCTTCATCGGGTGTGCGCTGTCGCAGCTGCTCGTCGACGACGGCTGGCAGGTCACGGTCCTCGACTCGCTGCATCCCCAGGTCCACCCCACTCGGACGCGTCCCACCGCCCTGCACGCCGCGGCCGAACTCGTCGTGGCCGACGTGACCGAACCCGGGACCTGGGCGTCGCTCTTCGCCGAGCGCAGCTTCGACTTGGTCATCCACCTCGCGGCTGAGACCGGGACCGGGCAATCGTTGGACGAGTCGAGTCGTCATGCGCTGGTCAATGTGGTCGGTACGACTCGAATGCTCGATGCGATGAGCCAGCTCGGCCGGCTGCCCGAACACGTCATCCTGAGTTCGAGCCGCGCGGTCTACGGCGAAGGCCGTTGGCAGGACGAGACCACGGGCGCCGTGCTTTACCCGGGCCAACGGTCGCACAGCCAGCTCGCCGCGGGTGAGTGGGACTTCGCCGGCACTCGGAGCCTGCCGTCGTCGGCGCCGACCACCGAACCACGGCCGACGAGCGTGTACGGCGCGACGAAGCTCGCCCAGGAACACATCCTCTCGGCGTGGTGTCGGTCACGGTCGGTGGACCTGACCGTGCTGCGCATGCAGAACGTCTACGGGCCCGGCCAGTCGCTGACGAATTCCTATACGGGTATCGTGACCCTTTTCTCCCAGTTAGCCCGGGAAGGGAAATCTATCCCTCTATACGAAGATGGTCAGGTAACACGAGATTTCGTCTTCATCGACGACGTTGCCGATGCCTTCGCACGCGCGTGGACATCGACCTCGGCGCGCGGTGGTGTCTACGACATCGGAAGCGGCCTGTCGACGACGATCGAGGAGATGGCGACGGAACTCGCCCAGTTCCACGCCGCGCCCGCGCCGACCGTGACCGGCAAGTTCCGCGATGGCGACGTTCGGCACGCGGCGACGGAGCTCACCACCACTCTCACCGAACTCGACTGGAAACCGACGATCGGCTTGGCCGAAGGCCTGGCCGCTCTGCAGCACTGGATCGAGGCCGCACCAGGAGGTGATTCGCGATGAGCGATCCGACCCGCGCGGCCGCCGAACCGCCGTCACTGGCGATTCAGCAGGTGCTTTACAGCAATGACCCCGCCGACGTTCTGCATGCGCTGGAGAACCTGGCCCACTCGGTCGCCCTGGCCCAGCGCCGCGCGTTGGTCGGGCAGGTCCAGCTCTCCCTCGGTGACTGCTCGCCCTCGCCCGTGCTGGCCGAGCCGGACATCGACCGGGTACGAGCGATGTTCGAACCGCTGTGGGCGAAGGTGGACGTCACCGTCTTCGGTGCCAACCTCGGCTCGGCCGCCGGACACAATCGGCTGTTGACCAGCAACGAATGCCTCCGGACGCTCATCCTGAACCCGGATGCACTGGTCGCGCCGTTGACCATCAGCTCACTGATGCGCTCGCTGGCACCCGGCGTCGGCATCGTCGAAGCCCGCCAGTTGCCGTTGGAGCACCCGAAGGATTACGACTCCCGTACCGGTGACACAAGCTGGGCCTCGACCGCCTGCGCGCTGATGCGAACCGAGATGCTGGCTGAACTCGACGGTTTCGACGCGACCACATTCTTCCTCTACTGCGATGACGTGGACCTGTCGTGGCGGGCGAGGCTGGCGGGCTGGCGAGTCGTCTTCGACCCCGCGGCGTCGGTGTTCCACGACAAGCGACTCGGCGATGACGGCCTCATCGGAGTGACCCCGGCCGAGATCTACTACTCGGCCGAGGCAGCACTCATGCTCACCCACAAGTACTCGCGGCCCGATCTCGTGGCCTCGATCAGCGCGGACCTCGCGGCCAGCCCGCACGAGGCGCACAACAAAGCCGTTGCGGAGTACCGGCGTCGCCAGGAGGAAGACCTGCTTCCCGCACCTATCGACCCGGAGGGCCGGGTCGCACAGTTCGTGGGCGGGGCCTACGCGATCCACCGTTTCTGAACGGACGAGTCAGAGGGATTGACAGATGAGCCAGACGTACAACTTCAGCTACTCGCCGGACAACGTCTACGGCCATGTCGTCGACCTCAGCCTTCGCTACGCGGAGCCCGGATCGGTCCACCTGGACCTCGGCTGCGGTCACGGTGCGATCGCTGAGGTCATTCGCGATGCCGGGTACACCTACATCGGTCTGGACCTGGACGCCGAGGCCGTAGCCCATCTGAACGCTCGTGGGTTCGAGGCGCACGTCGCCGATTTCAGCTCGCCCCAGACGGTACTGGAGGAGGTCGAGAAGCACCTGGACGGGCGCGCCCTCGGCGCTGTCACCATGATCGATCTACTCGAGCACATCGTCACCGGTCCGGACCTGCTCAGCCGGATTCAACAGCTGTGCGCCGCGCACGGACCGGTACCGCTGACCATCAGCGTGCCCAACGTGACGCACCGCGACGTCGGTATCAAACTGCTGACCGGCCGGTGGGACTACACCGAAACGGGTCTGCTCGACCACACCCACGTGCGCTTCTACAACGTCGAGACGCTCACGACGATGATGTCCAACGCCGGGTGGGCGATGGTCGCCGAGCGCGACTTCACGATGGAGCGAAGCGACCAGCATTTCCCGGTGGACAGCGTGGCGTTGTCCACCGCGACCGTGATCGGTTCGTTCCTGCAGCGCATTCGCGAGCACGCCTCGCCCTCGGCGACGGTCAATCAGTTCGTGCGTTCCTATCTGCCCGCGAAACACTCTCACCTGCCGAACCTGCACAACCGATCCAAGGAGTACGACTACCCGCTCACCGTGCTCATGCGGACCCAGGGGCGCCGGCCGCAAACACTGCGCGATTCGTTGCTGTGTCTGTCGGGACAGACCGACCAGGACTTCGACCTGATCGTGCTGGCCCACAAGACCAGCGCCGACGAGCAGATCGTGATCGAGGAGGCCATCGACGAGCTGCCTCCCTCGCTCAGAGCCCGCACCCGGCTGATCGTGGTCAACGAGGGTCGGCGCGCCCGGCCGCTCAACCGCGGCGTCGCCGCCAGCCGCGGCCGGTACGTCACGATTCTCGACGACGACGATCTGGTTTTCGCCCACTGGGTCGAGACGTTCCGGTCGCTGGCCCACGTCTTCTCCGGTCGGCTGCTGCGCTCGGTCGCGGTCGAGCAGGACATCGCCACCGCAACCTGGAGCCACGACACCAAGGGATTCCGGACGCTCAGCGGCACCCGCGCGGTCTATCCCACCCGCTTCGACCTGACTCAGCACCTGATCCAGAACCACTCGCCCCTGATGACGTGGGCTTTCCCCCGTGAACTGTTCGATGAACTCGGCCAGCACTTCAACGAGGAATTGCCGGTCTGCGAGGACTGGGACCTGATCGTGCGCGGTGCCCTGCTGTGCGGGGTAGCCGACCGGCCGAGCTTCACGGCGATCTACCGACGGTGGCGCGATGGGGCGGACGCCTCCCACATCGTCCATACCCAGGCCGAATGGGAGCGGGCGGCCGCGGCCATCATCGCCGCGATCGACGACCACCCGAACCTGATGCCTCCCGGCCAGATCCAGCGGATCCGGGAGCTGGCCGCACGCTCGGCCACCCCGCCCAGCAACCGGGAACCCGAACTCGAAGCGGACCTCGCTCGCTTGCGCGAGGAGAACGCCGACTTCCGCCGCATCATCCACAACTACGATCGTCGCGTCCGCGCCTTGGAGGGTTCGACGAGCTGGCGGGTGACGACCCCACTGCGCCGGATCTCGGCGTTGGGCCGGGGGGTCGCGGGCAAGGTCGCGGCCCGTCCGCACGAGCGCCAGCCCGAGCGGGGACGTCCTCGGGCAGAGGATGCGGCACCGCGCAACTGAGCGGCGTCACCACGCAGCTGACCAGCCAGAACAGGAAGAGCCGACGATGCAGAGCGCACCGCGACTGACCGTCGCCGACCAGCGTTGGGTGACCTCCCGCGTTCTGTCCGACGTGTTCTCAGGACGATCGAACAGCCTCGGTTTTCTGCGGTGGGTCTTCGCGACGCTCGTGGTGGTCGACCACAGCTTTCCGATCGGTGGCTTCAACGGCGGGGTGGATCCGACCTGGAAGTGGAGCCGTTCCCAGGACTCGCTCGGCGGTATCGCCGTCGGCGGATTCTTCGTCGTGTCGGGGTTTCTGGTCACTCGCAGCTGGTTCACCTCGCGCGGCACCCTGCGCTTTCTGTGGCGCCGGTTCCTGCGGATCTTCCCAGGATTCTGGGTCTGCCTGATCGTCACCGCGTTCCTGCTGGCACCGATTGCCTGGCGCCACGAACGCGGCGGCCTGACCGGGGTGTATTCGGTCGGTCAGGACTCGGTGTGGCACTACATCAGCGCCAACTTCTGGCTGACGATGCACCAGTACAACATCGCGGGGCTGTTCACCCATACGCCGTACGGCAGAACCGGTTACCCCGCCGCCTGGGACGGCTCGCTGTGGACTCTGATCTACGAGTTCAAGTGTTACCTGTTTCTGGCTGTGCTCGGGCTCGTCGGGCTGCTGCGCTACCGGCGGGTGGTGCTCGGACTGACTGCAGCGAGCTACGCGCTCATGCTGTCCTGGCTGATCGACCCGGCGTGGGCGTCCAAGCTGCTGCCGATGCTGTCGGATGTCTACGTCGCCCGGTTCCTGTTCCTGTTCCTGCTCGGTTCGACCATCGCCTTCTACGCCGACTCGTTGCTCATCGACGACCGGATCGGCATCCTGGCCGTGCTGCTGGGGCTCTACAGCCTGCACCACGGCGGCTGGCTGCTGATCGGTTACCCGTGCCTGGCCTACGCCATCGTGTGGTTGGCGATCCGCCTTCCGCTGCAGGGATTCGAGCGCATCGGAGATCTGTCCTACGGCACGTACATCTACGCGTTTCCGTTACAGATGCTGCTGGCCGAATACGGGCTGCAGCGGCACGGACCGGCGATCTTCGTGCTGGCCAGCATCGCTCTGGCCGGCGTAGCCGCTCTGCTGAGTTGGCACCTGGTGGAGAAGCACGCGCTGCGCCTGAAGAACGCGCGGCTGTCACTGCCCCGGCGCCGACGTCCCGAACCGGTCGAGCATCTCCTCGGCGAGTTGGACGATCCTGGGCAGGACACCCGCCAGACACCGGACCCGGTGCCCCACAAGCTGGGCGTCTGACTCGATCCCGACCCGAGCCGGCCCGAGCCGGTCAGCGGGTCAGCGGGTCAGCGGGTCACAACGCAGCGCGGGATGTCTCGCGCCGGCCGCCCATCGGCGCTTGGCACCGTTGGATCGACCTTGTAGAGATCGGCCTCGGGGCCGACGTACACGCGGCTCAGATGTGCGTACAGCGGCGAGGTCTGAACGGCGGTCAGCTCACCCGGCGTCAGGGAAACGTACGTCACGCCGGCCTGATGCAACTGGCTGAGCGCGTCGTGACTGCATAGGTCCCATTCCCCGCGAGCCCGCGGGCTGTCGTAGGCCCAGCCACTGAACAGATGGGGACGCAGGTAGAGGTAGGTCGACAACAGGATGGAATCCGCGAGGATCTTGTCGCTGGCGGTCAAGTGCGCGTTGATGAATCTGACGACCGGCAATTGGGCCAGGTACAGCTCGGTGATCGTGCGATGGCTGTACAGGTAGTTCCAGTCGTAGTAGACGACACCGAAGGTGTGATCAGAATCGGTCATGCCGGGTAGCGCGGTGTTCACGACCGGCGCGCCACCGCCCGCGATCGTGACCACGACAAGGGCGGCCGCCGTCGCGGGCACCCAGGTCAGGGCGCGGCGATGCCGCCACAGATCCTGAACGGCCAGCACCACCAGGGCGATCAGCCACACGATCGCCACCAGCATGTAGCGGGTCAGGCCACCGTAGATCCCGTAGCAGAACGCCACCGAGAGCACGAGCACGCCCCGAGCGCTGCCGAGGTCGCTGCCGGCCGCCCGGGACCGCACGGCAAGCGTGAGCAACAGCAGGGGAAGGCCGAGGACCACGACGAAACCCCACTGCACGGTGTGCGGGACGGTTGCGGCCCGGGGATTGGACATGAGGTCGTCCCACGGCACGCGGAACAGGTCGGCCAGCGTCTGCGAAACGGTCGGCGTCGGTGCGATTCCCAGAGTCTCATTGCTCGTCGGCGACCAGTACCCGCTGTGGAAAATCCCGTTGAGGGCGGGGAAAACCGGATTACCGGTCATCGCGGCCGATCGGATCCACCACGGCAGGCAGGCCACCGCTAGCGCGATCAGGCCTACGGTGCAGCTGCGAACCGGGCGCCAGCCCGGTCCGCGTCCCGACCGCCGGTCTCGCACCAGGGCAGCGCCGATCAGGAGGGCCGCGGCCAGGACCGAGACGAAGCCGAAGACCTTGGTGCCCGTGGCCAGGCCGGCAAGGAGCATCGCAGCGGCCAGCAACCCCAGGCTCGGACGGCCGTACCAGCGTTGCATCAGATAGATCGACAACGACGCTGCTACGGCGCACAGCAGGTCATTGCCGGTCGTGGTCGCTTCCCAGGTGACGACGGGAACCCCGGCCAGCAGGATTGCCGCGACGAGACCCGCGATGCGCGAGGCGGTGAGCCGACGGGTGATGACGTAGCCGACCCCGAGCAACAACGGCAGCATCAGGAAGGAGACCGCCTTCGCACCCGTGATGCCGAAGACCGACAGCGCGGGGGTGTAGAGGATTTCCTGATAGAAGGTGCTGCCCGTGATGGCGATCGAGTCGACCCGAACGCTGTTGTAGAACGAACCGTGCGCGACGTAGTGCTGCGGAACGCCGAGGTGATACCACCGGGCGTCGAATCCGGCTTCGTAGACCAGAGCCGCCGTCAGGACCAGGTACAGCTCCGCGGCCAGCACGGCCGCCAGAAGACCGACCAGCATGGTGTGAGGTGATGGCTTGTCGAGCAGGCGGGGAAGCCTTCCGCCGGTGGACGTGCGCGGCCGAACTGGAGCGCTCTGCACCCCCCGGTGGCTCAGCCTCCGCCTGACCTCCGGCGCGAGACCGACAAGGCCCGCGCCGATGGTGATCAGGTACGCCAATGCGCATCGCTTCGGGCCCAGACCCAGATACGTCCCGCCGAGCAGCACCATCGGCAGGTAGCAGAGCAGGCCGAGAAGTTGCGCGACGAGCACCCTTTCCACCAACCCGTCCAGCGGGACGTGCAGTCGTCGCACCACGGCCCAGCCGGGCAGGCACAACCCGACACAGCACAGCACCACCAGCAGCGCGGTGCCCAGCCCGCGCGGCAGGCCGTGGGACAGGTGACGAGCGAACGTGGCCACCAACCGCCGCGCCGCCAGCGGGCCACCGTCGGCGTGAGACTTCTCCACCGTGCGCCACAGGACCCAACCGAGGAAGACCGCGAACGCCGCTCCGACGAGGCTGCCGAGCCCCCGGCCGACCGGCGAGGCCGACGCCGACCGGACGGGTCGGTGACGGGCTCGCGGTTCAGTCGTCAGCAGGCCCATGCGCACTCCGGTCGAGAGGGATTGTCTGAGACGTACCGGCCCGGGGTCGGGACCGGCCCACGGCGGTTGCCGTCGCATGAAGGGCGTTTGCCCTCAAGCCATGGGCGCCTGCCGCGGATCTTCCGCAGGCACCTGAATTCACCATTCGGCGCAACCATGCACACGCCGCCCGGCATCATTTGCAGTCAGTCTAGGGGGCTCATTTCCAGGACCGCCCGCGGGATTGTGCGGCCCACGACGGCTGGGTTAGGGTTGTTCCACCATGCGCGCGCTGCTCCTGCTTCGCAGCCGTGGCGAGGCACAGGAATCCATCAGCTTCAGCTGAGGTCCGGTCGGCCCCTCGCCGCGGGTCGATGTGCTGCGCCGACCAGCCCCATACCCTGGCTGCATCGGCCCGAACCCTCTTGGAGCACTCGTCATGAGCACCCCCGCAACACCGTCCGCCCCCGCGCGAGCACGCAGCACACAACGTCCGTGCAACATGCCGGTACACCGCTATCGCGCGTTCCCGCCCGTCGACCTGCCCGACCGGCAGTGGCCGGCTCGCTCGATCACCGCCGCCCCCCGATGGCTGGCCACCGACCTGCGTGACGGCAACCAGTCCCTGATCGATCCCATGAACACCGCCCGCAAGCTGGCCATGTTCGACCTGCTCGTCAAGATGGGCTACAAGGAGATCGAGGTCGGTTTCCCCGCCGCCAGCAAGACCGACTTCGACTTCGTCCGGGAACTGGTCGAGTCCGCACGCATTCCCGACGACGTGACGATCTCGGTCCTGACCCAGGCACGCGAGGAACTGATCGAACGCACGATCCAGTCGCTGGTCGGCTCGAAGAAGTCGACGGTCCACATGTACAACGCGGCCGCACCGGTCTTCCGCAAGGTCGTCTTCGGCTTCGACGGCGACGGTCGCGAACAGTGCCGCGCAGTCGCGGTCGAGGGCACGCAGGCGGTGGTCAAGTACGCCGAGTCCTACCTGACCGGTACCGACTTCGGCTACGAGTACTCGCCGGAGATCTTCATGGACACCGAGCTGGAGTTCAGCCTGGAGATCTGCGCGGCCGTCATGGACGTCTGGCAGCCCGCGGCCGGCCGCGAGATCGTGCTGAACCTGCCGTGCACCGTCGAGCGCTCCACCCCGAACGTCTACGCCGACCAGATCGAATGGATGTCACGCAACCTGCCGCATCGTGAGCACGTCGCGCTGTCGGTACACACCCACAACGACCGGGGTACCGCGGTCGCCGACGCCGAGCTGGCCGTCCTGGCCGGTGCCGACCGCGTCGAGGGCTGCCTGTTCGGCAACGGGGAACGCTCGGGCAATGTCGACCTGGTGACGCTGGGCCTGAACCTGTACAGCCAGGGCGTGAATCCCGAGATCGACTTCTCCGACATCGACGAGATCCGCCGCACCGTCGAGTACTGCAACCGCATCGGGGTTCACGAGCGCCACCCGTACGCCGGCGATCTCGTCTACACCTCCTTCTCCGGCTCCCACCAGGACGCCATCAAGAAGGGCTTCGAGGCGCTGGCCGAAGCGGCCCGCGCCGCCGGCAAGCCGGTCGCCGACATGCCGTGGCAGATTCCCTACCTGCCGATCGACCCCAAGGACGTGGGCCGTTCCTACGAGGCGGTCATCCGGGTGAACTCGCAGTCCGGCAAGGGCGGCGTCGCCTACATCATGAAGACCGAGCACTCCTTCGATCTCCCGCGGCGCCTGCAGATCGAGTTCAGCCAGGTGATTCAGCGGCACACCGACGGCGAGGGCGGCGAGGTGTCGGCCTCGGCCATGTGGGACATCTTCGCCGCGGAGTACCTCTTCCCCGCCGGTGGCGACACGACCACCGGTGATCCGCGCTCCGACGAGGCCTGGCCCGCGTTCGCGCTGCGTTCGTTCTCCTCGTCCTCGGAGGAGGGCGTCGAGCGGGTCAACGCCCGGGTCAGCGCCTTCGGCCGCGACTGGGACATCAGCGGCGTCGGCAACGGTCCGATCGCCGCCTTCTGTTCCGGCCTGTCCGAGGTGGACATGGGTCTGGGGGGCGTCAACGTCCGGGTGCTGGACTACGCCGAGCACGCACTCACCTCGGGACGGGACGCAGAAGCCGCGGCCTATCTCGAGCTCGAGGTCGGCGACACCGTGCTCTGGGGCGTGGGCGTCTCGGAGTCGATCGTGGGAGCCTCGCTACGGGCGGTAATCTCCGGCCTGAACCGGTACGCCCGCCGCTGACCGGCGGCGCGCGCCGAGCACGAGCAGGACGATCGCCAGGATCAGCAGCAGGCCCGCCCCCGCGACGGTGGCGTAGAAGGCCGGCGTGAACAGCGACGGCGCCGTGCCGAGGGCGAAGGTGCCGATCGAGGCGGTGCCGACACCAGCGGCCTTCACCGTCGGCGCCTTGGCGCCCTTCACCCCACTCGCGGCCAGCAGCGGAGCGAC
Source organism: Jatrophihabitans telluris (assembly GCF_023516435.1). Classification (GTDB taxonomy): domain Bacteria; phylum Actinomycetota; class Actinomycetes; order Mycobacteriales; family Jatrophihabitantaceae; genus Jatrophihabitans_A; species Jatrophihabitans_A telluris. The sequence continues at coordinate 3,944,015 of NZ_CP097332.1, forward strand.
CCCGGTGAAGACCGAGTTCGGGCTGTCCGCCGCGGCGCTGCTGATCGCCGCCGCGGGATTGATCAGGCCGTATCCGTAGGACGGATCACGTCCGGCCGGGCCCTCGTCGGTGGCGGCGGCGATGAGCCGGGAGGCGATCTGCTTGTTGGTCTCGGACGGATACTTCGACCAGACCATCGCGGTGGCGGCCGAGGCGATGGCGGTCGCCTGCGAGGTGCCACCACCGATGAAGGCCTGCGCCGGAACCTTCGACAGTGTCGGTATCTCCTCACCGGGTGCGGCCAGGGTCAGATAGGGATGCCGCGAGGAAAACGCGGTCACCCCGGCCTGGCGGTTGACCGCGCCGACGGAGATCACTCCCAGGCAGACGCCGGGCTCCTCGACGGGACTGCCGTCCTGCCCGGAGTTCCCGGAGGCGGCGATCACCAGCGCGCCCTTCTTGACCGCGTAGACGACCGCGTCCTGCAGCGCGGTCGGGCAGGGGACGTCGTCCTGGCCCTGAAAGACCAGTCCGCCCAGACTCATGCTGATGACCTTGGCGCCGTGGTCGGCGGCATAGCGGACGGCCTGCGCCGTCGCGTTCGGTGTCGAGGTCCCGTTGCGGATCACTCCGCGCAGCGGTACGGCGATCGGCAGGATCTTCGAACCGGGTGCGAGGCCCTCGATGTTTCCGTAGCCCGAACGCGCCACGATGAGCGAGGCCATCGCGGTGCCGTGGGAGAAAGCGTCGCTGTCGAAGTCGGTTCGCCCGTCCGTTCCGTTGCCGATGTAATCCACCCCGGGCAGCACCCGCCCCGACAGTTCGGGGACGCTCGCCTGGACCCCGGTGTCGATGATCGCCACGGTGATTCCCCTGCCGTCGGCGCCGGCACTCCACAGGCTCGGCACGTTCCAGGTGTCGAACCACCACTCGGGGGCGTCGGCCGGGCCTGGCGCCGCCTGCGCCGGTGCTGCCCCGCCCAAGGCGAGTGCGACCGCGGCGAGAACCGCCAGGGCTGCGCTGACGACCGAGCGCCAACGCCGCAGCCGACGCCCGACGGGCGTGGCCGGCTCAGCCATCGGATGCCTGCAGATAGACGGTGTTCAGGTCGGCGACCGCCGCCTGGGCCCGGACGGCCAGCGTCGTGGTACCGGAACGCGCCTGCTCGATGTTGTTGAAATCCCAGATCTTCCAGGTCGCGTTGAGCTTGGCCTGGACGCTGATGGCCACGACTCCCCCGGACCCCAGCGTGATGACCGGGCTGGAGTCGGCGACCTTCGCGGTGAGAGTGCCGTGCAAACTGCCCGGAACCGGACGGCCTCCCGTCACGTTCGGGCAGGACGGGTCGGTCGACGATGCGGCCAGGCACGTCGTCAGGGCCGTCTCCAGCGCTGAGGACACCTGGCGCTTGGCCGCCGCGGTCAGCTCGGCGCGCACCTCGATCACGTCCTGGGACGCGGACAGTGACACCACCGGATCGCCGCTGACGACCACCGCGCGGCTGTCGGTGGTCACCGGTAGCGCGCCGGGAAACACCGGCGTCGGAGCGGCGTCCAGGGGGCGGCCGGCGAACATGATCCGGTCGCTGCCGTCAGCGCTCGCGTCGAGCTCGACCAAGCTGGCCACCGAGGACAACCGCCAGGTGCTGCCGTGCTGGACCAGCCGGACCGTATCGGAAACGCTGCGAGCCTGATCGGCGAAGCGCAATTGATAGGTGACGCTCACCGATCGCGCTGACCCACTGCCCTCGACGCTGCCGATGCGCACGTCGGTGATCGGAGCGATCCGCAACTGCTCAGCCAGCACCGCGTCGGTGAGATACGGCGATGTGCTTGCGCTCGGCGGTACCAGGGCCAGCGCCAGCGCGGCCTGTGCGTCGCCCTTGGCCAGCGCCCGGAAGTAGGCCTTGGTGACCGAGGTAGGACTGTGGCTGGAGGCGAACTGAGCAGCGGCAGCGCCCCCGAGGCCGACGGCGAGCAGCAGGCTCAGCAGGCCGGCGATCAGCAACGGGGTCCGGCGGCGCCGCGGCCGGCGGGGCGGGGGAAGCTGCTGGTAGAAACCGGCCTGGTAGGGCTGGACCGGTGGATAGGTACCCGGTGGTGGCGGGTACCGCGTAGTCGGCTGGACCGGGTACCCCGGCTGTTGATAGCCCGGTGGCTGGTACCCCGGTTGTTGATACCCCGGCTGTTGATACCCCGGTGGTTGATACCCCGGTGGCGGGTATCCCGGTTGCTGGTACCCCGGTGGTTGATAGTCCGGTGGTTGATAGTCCGGTTGCGGATACGCAGGAGGTTGGGGCGGGATCCACGGCTCGTTGTCCGAACCCCAACCGCGACCGCCCTGATCTGGCCCCACCGCTACTCGACCGTCCGACGCCCGGAGAACGCCCGACCCAAGGTGACCTCATCGGCGTACTCGAGGTCACCACCCACGGGCAGACCGCTGGCCAGACGACTCACGGTGACTCCCATCGGCTTGATCAACCGCGCCAGGTAGGTCGCGGTGGCTTCGCCCTCCAGATTCGGGTCGGTGGCCAGGATCAGTTCGGTCACGGTCCCGTCGGAGAGGCGCTGTAGCAGTTCCCTCACCCTCAGATCGTCCGGTCCGACCCCGTCTATAGGGCTGATCGCTCCGCCGAGGACGTGATAGCGGCCGCGGAACTCTCTCGTGCGCTCGATCGCGACGACGTCCTTGGGTTCCTCGACGACGCAGATGACGGTGAGGTCGCGCCGGGAGTCGCGGCAGATCCGGCACTCGTCAGCCTCGGAGACGTTGCCGCAGATCCGGCAGAACTTGATCTCGTCCTTGACCCGGCGCAACACGCTGGCGAGGCGTTCGACGTCGGCCGAATCCTGCGCGAGCAGATGAAAGGCGATCCGCTGGGCACTCTTGGGACCGACGCCGGGTAACCGGCCCAGCTCGTCGATCAGATCCTGGACCGCTCCTTCGTACATCACAGGCCGGGGACACCCATTCCGCTCATCCCCCCGCTCAGGGGCCCAAGCCGTTCGCTCTGCAGGTTCTGGGCCTTGGTGCCCGCGTCACGGACGGCGGCCACAACGAGGTCCTGCAGGGTTTCCACATCATCGGCATCGACAACGGTGGGATCGATCGTGACCCGCAGCAGCTCACCCGAGCCGGTGACCACGGCCACGACCAGATCACCGCCCGCGGAGCCGCTCACCTCGGTCTCGGCCAGCTCGGCCTGCGCCACCGCCAGCTCCTGCTGCATCTTCTGCGCACGCTTCATCAACTGCTGCAGGTTGGGCTGGCCGCCAGGTCGCACGGAAGGACACTCCTTGTTCTCGATGCCTGCGCCAGCCTAACCCGCACTACTGGCAGTCTGTTGGTCATGGCGGTGACACCAGGGCGAGCGCGGCGAGGACCGTCGACGTCCCGGCGACCGAGCTTGGCCGCGCTGCTGACCGCCGCCGTGCTCAGCGCCGCCGTGCTGGTCCTCGGTGCCTGTACGGCGGCTCCGGACCCACACCGGACCAGTGCGGCCACACCCGCGACTTCCACGTCCGCGACCGGCGCGTCGACGTCCGCCGCGGCGCCGGCCGGCACGCCCGCGTCGAGAACCGCAAGCACTTCGAAGCCGCGCCCGTCGACCGCGTCGTCCGCGTCGTCCTCCCCGGTCGCGGGCTCCCCCGCGGTGGCGAAGCCCTCGTCCAGCTCACGCGCCAAGCCGGCGCCGGCGGTTTCGGCGACCACGCCCCGCCCACCGGCGGGGGGTTCGGTCAGCGGCCGAACGATCGTGCTCAACCCCGGCCACAACGGTGGCAACGCGGCCAACCCCGGCGCGATCGGGCGCCAGGTGCCAGCCGGTTTCGGTCAGTACAAGGCGTGCGACACGACAGGGACGCAGACCAATGCCGGGTATCCGGAGCATGCTTTCAACTGGGATGTGGCCCTTCGGGTTCGCTCCGCGCTGCAGGCCCACGACGTCCAGGTCATCCTCACCCGTCCGTCCGACACGGGAGTCGGCCCGTGCGTCGATCAACGCGCGGCCATCGGCAACCGGGCCGGGGTCGCGGCGGTGGTCTCGATCCACGCCGACGGCGCACCCGCGAGCGGGCACGGGTTTCACGTATGCGAAGACTCCCGGCAGCCCGGAGGTGCCGCGGTCGCCGCGCAGTCGCACCGATTGACCGTGGCCATGCACGACGCGTTGCTGGGCGGTTCCGGAATGAGCGTGTCCAGCTATCTGGGCAGCAACGGCTACTACCCGCGTGACGACCTCGCCGGGCTCAACCTCGCCACGGTGCCGGCCACGTTCTTGGAGATCGGGAACATGCGCAACTCCGGCGACGCCGGCATCCAGTCCTCGGCGGCCGGCCGACAGCGGATCGCCGAGGCCGTGGCCCGAGCCATCCTGGCCTGGCTCGCCGCCCGCTGAGAGTCCTGGCGCCGAGTTGTCGACGTTCAGCCCGGGAGCGCTCAGCGCCGTCGGATGCGCTCGGCCAGCGCGGTCAGTAGCCCCGCGCAGGCCCGTTCGGTCTGCGCCAGCACCTCATCGAAGCCCCGGCCACCGCCGTAGTACGGATCGGGAACGTCCAAGTCGCCCGAGGCGACCGCCAGCGGGTCGAAACTGCGCAGCAGAACGAGGCTGTCGAGCGCCTCGGGCGGGTCGTCGGCCACCCGCGCCAGCTGCGTCAGGCGGCTGAGGTGGCCGTGGTCGATGGCCACGACCAGGTCGCGCTCGGCGAACAGCTGCGGGCTGAACTGCTTGGCGGTGTGCGGCGGATGCTCGTAGCCGTGGCGAGCCAGGGTGCTGCGGGAACGGGCGTCCATGTCGTCGCCGACGTGCCACTCACCCGTACCGGCGCTGTCTACGACCACCCGCTCGGACAGGCCGGCGAGGTCGAGGAGGGTGCGCATCACCACCTCCGCGGTCGGAGAACGGCAGATGTTGCCGGAACAGACGAAGCAGACGCGAATCGGGCCGTCCGTGTCGGCCGGTGCTCCTGATCGTCCGAGCGGGTTTCCCGGCACAGCGGTCATTGATCGATACGGCGGGCGCCGAGGCTGTTCTGAAGCAGGTCCATCGCGGCCGCCTCGGGATCGAGACCACCGGGGCCGGAGCCCTCGACCACGTCGGCATCCTCGTCGGCACCGTCGTTGACCTCCGGCGGCGCGGCCGGGTCGGGCTGTTGGTCGCGCGGCACCCGTACCGGTCGCGTAGGCCGGGCCGGACGGGCGGCGCGCTCAGGCTCGTCGTCGGGCGGCGGCTCGTCAGCGTGATCTGTCGAACCGCGGCCGGCCGGCCGGGGCGGTGCGGCGGTGGTCGAGACCTGGACCTGCCAACCCGCACCGAGCACGGCGCCGACGCCGTCGCGGATGACCGACAGGTTGCTTTCGTCGGAGATCATCTTCGCGATGGGAGCGGAGCTGACCGCCAGCGTGATCGTGGTCCCGGTGACCTCGGCGATCGCGGCGTGGTCGAGCAACGCATGCGTCTTGCGGCTGCGGGTCTTCACCTGTTCCAGCACGTCGGGCCACACCCGCCGCAGGCTGGCCGAGTCCGAACCGCCGGCCGCGACGGTCGGCGCCGGGATGTCGTCGGACGCAGCCGGCGCCGCAGGTGAGGGGGGCCGCTCGGACACCGCCGCGACAGACCGCGCCGGCTCGGACTCCGGCTCCGGGAGAGCGGGCTCGGACACCGGCGCGACTGACCCCGCTGGCTCGGCCACCGGCTCCGGGATCGACGGCTCGGCCACCGGCTCGGGGGTCGACGGCTCGGGAATCGGTTGCGCGTCGCGGATCGGTTGCGCGTCGCGGATCGGTTGCGCGCCGGGGGCGGCCGAGCCGGGGGCCGCGGTGACCTCGGGCCAAGCAGAGGGTTGCGGGCGGCCAGGTTCGGCGGCGCCTTTCGCCCCGCTACGGGCGGCGGTGTCCGTGGGTTGCGCGCTGTCACTCGGCTTGCCGGCGAGTTTGGCGCGAGCGGCCGCCCGGCGTTCGGTGACCCAGGCTTCGGCCGCGGCCACCTCGTCCCGCGGGACGGCGGACCCCGACGACTCAGCCGGAGGCGCCGGCTGAGCCGGAGGCGCCGGCTGAGCCGGAGAGGCCGGCTGAGCCGGAGAGGCCGGCTGAGCCGGAGAGGCCGGCTGGGTCGGAGAGGCCGGCTGAGTCGGCTGAGCGGGTCGCGCAGCGGCGGGCGGATTCTCGGATGGCGCCGGCTGATCCACCGACAAACCGAGGGCCTGACGCCGCTCGAGTCGCTCCAGGCGCTGCAACAGAGCGGCCGAGTCCGACGCCGCGTCCGGCAGCAGCATCCGCGCCGACAACAGTTCGAGCATCAGCCGTGGCGAGGTCGTACCGCGCATGTCGGTGAGCGTGGTGTGGGTGATATCGGCGAATCGCACCAGGCTCGCGGTGCCGATCCGACGTGACTGATCGGCCATACGGTCGCCCTGGTCGGCCGGGTAGTCGATCAGACCCTTGTCCAGGGCGTCCGGGACCGAGTCGAGGACCATCAGATCGCGGAAGCGTTCCAGCAGGTCAGCGGCGAACCGGCGCGGATCGTGACCGGCTTCCACCACCCGGTCGATCGTGGCGTAGACGCCCGCCGCGTCGCCGACCGCCAGCGAATCGATCATGTCGTCGAGCAGAGCGCCGTCCGTCACGCCCAGCAGCCCTACGGCCATCGAGTACGTGACCCCGGCGGGGCCGGCACCAGCTAGCAACTGATCGAGAATCGACAACGAGTCGCGGGCCGAACCGCCACCGGAGCGCACCACAAGCGGAAAGACGGTGGGCTCGACCGCGGCGTTCTCCGCCTGGCTGATGCGTTCGAGGTGAGCCCGCAGCGCCGTCGGCGGGATGAGGCGGAACGGGTAGTGGTGGGTCCGTGACCGGATCGTTTGAAGGACCTTGTCCGGCTCGGTGGTGGCGAAGATGAAGATCAGGAAGTCGGGTGGCTCCTCCACCAGCTTCAGCAGGGCGTTGAAGCCCTGCGTGGTGACCATGTGCGCCTCGTCGATGATGTAGACCTTGTAGCGGTCGCGCACCGGGGCGTAGTAGGCCCGCTCACGCAGGTCGCGGGCATCGTCGACGCCACCGTGGCTGGCCGCATCGATTTCGATCACGTCGATGCTGCCGGTTCCGTTGGGCGCCAGGTCCTTGCACGAGTCACAGACCCCGCACGGGGTGGGCGTCGGACCCTGCAGGCAGTTGAGCGAACGGGCCAGGATGCGCGCGCTGGAGGTCTTGCCACAGCCCCGGGGGCCGGAAAACAGGTAGGCGTGATTGATCCGGCCCGCCGACAAGGCCTGCATCAGCGGACCGGTCACGTGCTCTTGGCCGATGACCTCGGAGAAGGTCGCCGACCGGTACTTGCGATAGAGCGCCAGAGCCACACAGCGAGGTTAGTGCACCCCGCTGACAGTCCGACCGCGCACATCGACGGTCCCGGCTGCCCGGACCCAGCCCGGGTGACCGGCCGAGTGGCGTCACCCGCGTTTGGCCAACTGGTTCAACAGGGTTCGGTCGAGCACCAGGCCGTCCGGGGCGACCGCCTGGGCCACCTCCAGGATGTCGCGATCGCCGAACGCGCCGCAGTCGAGGCCGCGGGCCAGGAATCCCGCGAGGGCCTGCGCGGTCGCGGGCTCGTCGAGAATGCCGCTGGCCGAACGGCTGAGGTAGCGCTGCAAGCGGCCGACGGCGGCCGGCAGGCCGTCCAGGTAGAAGGCGAAGGTTGCGGCGAACCGGGTCGGTAGCTGGGCGGGGTGGAGGTCCCAGCCCTGGTAGAAGCCGCGTTCGAGCGACCGGCGCACCAACCGGGCATGTAAGGCCCAGCCGCTGCGGACGGCGACGGCGTCGCCCACCGGCAGCATGTTGGTCGAGCCGTCCGAGACAGGCACCCCGGTGCCCGCCGCCGCGACCTGCATGACCGCCTTGGCGTGGTCGGCGGCGGGATGTTCCATGCTCTGGAAAGCGGCGGCGATCCCGACCGACGCGGAGTAGTCATAGGTTCCGTAGTGCAGTCCGGCGCATCGGGACCCGGCCGCGTGAATCATCCGCGCGACCAGCGCCGTGCCGTCCTCGCCCAGCACGGCCTGCGGCGTCTCGATCTGGATCTCGAAGCGAAGCGCCCCTTCGGGCAGGGAGAATCCGTCCTCGAAGGCGCCGCACGCCTCTACCATGGCCAACACCTGGGCCACGGAGGACACCTTGGGCAGCGTGAGCCGGAATCCGGCCGGCAAGGTCGTTTCCCCTGACGCCACCAGGCTTTCCAGAAACAAGTTGACCGTCCGCAGCCCGCGGTCGCGAAAGGGCCCCTCCAGTGACTTCATCCGGATCCCCAAGGCCAACGGTCCGCCGGAGGGGGACTGCGTCGCCGCACGCAGAGCCCGTGCCGCGGCGATGACGTCCCGGTCCTCGGTCTCGTCCGGGCGAAGTCCGTAGCCGTCCTCGAAGTCGATGCGCAGATCCTCGATCGGCTCGGTGCGCAGCTTCTCGTGCACCTGGCGTTCCAGGCCTGGGTAACGGTCGAAGTCCGGCAGCGGCCCGTAGGCGTTGAGAGCATCGATCGCTGCCGCGCCCCAGTCCGACACGGTGTCGGCACTGAAGCGATCGCCCGGGACGTAAACGGTGTGGATCGGCTGCCGGGCGATCATCGGGCCCGGGTAACGCGCGGCCCGCGCGGCGTCATCGGCAGCCAACAGTTCGTTCAGGCGGTGCCGCAGCGGGTCGATGTCCACCTCAGCCCTCCAGCAGCTCGAAGTCCTCGAAGGTGAAACCCGGAGATACCACGCAGGCCACCAGTGTCGCCTGCGCGGCGGCGGGGGCGGCGGTTTGCCACTCGTTGGGGCGCACCAGGTACTGGCCGCCGGCGTTGAGCTCGCAGGAGAAGCGCGAGACCGGTGAGTCGTCCTCGCCGCCGACGGTGAGCAGGAGCGGACCGCCACCCTGCCACAGCCAGAGTTCGGCGGAGCTGACCCGATGCCAGGCCGAACGCTCGCCCGGCAGTAGCAGGAAGGACACGCACGTCGTCAGCGGCCGATCGCCGCGCGGCGTGGACACGGTGATCGGGTTACGCCAGGTCTCGCGGTACCAACCGCCCTCCGGGTGCGCCTGCATGCCCAGCGCGTCAGGATCGGCGAGAAACAGTTCTTCTCCCAATGACATGGCGGCGTTCTCTCCTCAGTCCATCGCGCGACGGGCGTGCTCAGTCAAACAGCTGGCTCTCGTCGACGCCCGCGGCGGCCTTCACCGGCAACAGGCCCAACCATCGCTGCCCGGCCTCGTGCCGAACCGACTCATCGACGGTGCCCAGCAACCGCAGCCGGGACAGACCGCCGTCGGGAAGGATATCCAGCCGGACCTCGCTGACTGCCGCATGGTCACGCACCCGGAACCGGTGCTCGGTGTCGGCCTGCAAGCGCGTCAGCGGCAGCAGTTCGTCGCCGGTGGCGTTGTCGGTCAACCGGGCCTGGCCCGGTGCGTTACCAACGAAGCGGCCGGTGTCGATGATCACGTCGTGCAGGACTCCGGCAGCGGCGAGGGCGACGGTCACCCAGTCGTGGCCGTCGTCGCGGCGGCGGCTGGTCTCCCACCCGTCCGACATCACCCTGGCCCGGCCGGGTGCGAGCAGGTTGGCCGGGGCGGAGTAGAACATGTTGCTGCAGCCGGTGATTCGGCCACCGTTGACCGTGGCGCCCAGGTCGATCCGGCCTCCGAGGAATCTCGGATCGGCCACGACCTCGCCGTGCACCCGGAAGCGGGCCACGCCCCCGTCGGGATAGATCGACAGCCGGACGTGACTGATCAGGTGCTCGTGGGCGAAGATCGGAAACGCGTTGGCCGCATCGCCCTCGAGCTCGGACCGGGCCAGCAGGGGGACCCAGTCCGCACTCAGCACCTCGGCCGGGGACGGGTAACCGAGCAGGGTCGTGCCCTCCACCGACGCGTAGGGCGGGTAGTTGCCGGTGAAGTGCGCGGTGTCGATCACGACTCCCCGGACGATGCCGGGGGCACCGAGGCGAACGATCGCCCAGTCAGGCGTCTCGTGCCGGTCCTCGTCACGTCGCCGGCGCGTCTCCCAGCCGTCGTAGATCTTGCCGCGCGGACCGAAGGCAAGCGGGTCGTGTTCGGACGGTCCGGGGTTGATGAGGTTGTCGGCGGGCGCAAATGTCTCGTCGGCGGTGGCGACCACGCTCGCGCCCAGCGAGCGTGCTGCCAGGTCCGGCCAGTGCCTGAAGTCGCTCATGTCGCCACGACCGGGGACGGACGCAGCAGCCGGCCACGGCGGTCGCCAAGTTCGACCGGTCGACCCGCGAGCCACGTCTGGTGCACCACGCCGGAGAGCCTAGTGCCGGCGTACGGGGTCATGGGGTTGCGGTGGCGTAACCGGCGCGGGTCGACGACGAAGGATTCCTCCGGCGCCAGCACGCTGAAATCCGCGTCGGCGCCGACGTCCAAGCTGCCCTTGCCGCTCAGCCCTGTGAGGCCGGCCGGCGCCGCGGACATCCAGCGGGCGAGGTCGGCCAGGCCGAACCCCCGCCTGCTGGCAGCGGTCCAGACCGCGGGCAGGCCGAGCTGAACCGAGGAGATTCCGCCCCAGGCCAGGCCGAAGTCGCCGGTGTCCAGATGTTTGAGATCGAGGGTGGACGGAGAATGGTCCGACACGATCAGGTCGATCAGCCCGTCGGCCAGCCCTTGCCAGAGGTCGTCCTGATTGCCCGCGTCGCGGATCGGCGGGCAGCACTTGAACATCGTCGCGCCGTCGGGCACGTCCGCAGCGGCAAGCGTGAGGTAGTGGGGGCAGGTCTCCACGGTGAGGGGCAAGCCCTGATCGCGTGCCGTCGCGATCGCCGGCAGGGCCGTGGCGCTCGACAGATGCACGACGTGGGTCCGGCAGCCGGTCTCGGTCATCGCCTCGATCAGCCAGTCGATCGCGGAGTTCTCCGCTGCCGGCGGCCGCGAGGCGAGGAAGCCGGCATAGCTGCGGCCGGTCGGCGGCGGGGCCGCCCCGATCACCGCCCCGTCTTCGGCGTGGGCGATGAGCAGCCCGTCGAAGCGTGCGATCTCGGCCATGGCGGCGCGCAGGCCGTCCCGGTCCAGGTGCCCGAACTCCGGCACTCCCGAGGGCAGCAGGAAGCACTTGAAGCCGACGACTCCCGCCTCGTGAAGGCGAGGCAGCTCGGCGAGATTGCCCGGCACGGCACCGCCCCACAGCGCGAGGTCGACGGCCAACTGCCCTGCCGCTGCGGCCTGTTTGGCCCTTAGCCCGGCGATCGTCGTCGTCGGAGGGATGCTGTTGAGCGGCATGTCCACCACGGTCGTGACGCCGCCGGCCGCGGCGGCGGCAGTCGCGGAGGCGAAGCCCTCCCACTCGGTTCGGCCCGGCTCGTTGACGTGCACGTGGCTGTCGACCAGGCCCACGAGCACCACCTGGCTGTCGGGGATCTCGACCGTGACCGTCCCGACGGCGTCGTAGGCATCGATGGCCGCCACCCGTCCCGCCTCGATGACGAGCCGGCCCGCGCGCTCGCCTCGGGCGGTGACGATGCGACGCGCGCGCACCACCACCCGCGCGCCGGTGCCTGCCATGCCCATATCCAACACGGAACCGACCGGCCGGGCGACGCCGGGACGAGATAGCGTGACCAGCGACCGACAGACGAACCAGCCGACGCAGGGGGAGGGTCGAGCACATGGTGGCTGCTGAACCGACCGAGCCGATCGCGGTGGCCGAATTCGACCAGGCCCCGGCTCCGGACGCGGCCGCCGAGCTGGTGCCCTGCTGTGCCAGCCGGCGATGGGTGTCCCAACTGGTGAAGGGCCGCCCCTACGCGAGCCTGACCGCCCTGGCCGCGGCGTCGGACGCGCTGCTGAAATCCCTCGACTGGCAGGAGCTGTCCGAGGCGCTCGCGGCCCACCCGCGGATCGGCGATCACGGCGGCGGCGGGGCCGGCGGCAACCGGGAGGCGTCCTGGTCCCGGCAGGAACAATCCTCGACGGCCACTGCCGGCGACGAGGTCCGGGCACGCCTTCGTGAGGCGAACATCGCCTACGAGCAACGGTTCGGGCACGTGTTCCTGATCTGCGCGACCGGGCTGTCGGCGGAGGACATGCTGGCCTCGCTCCGCTCCCGGCTCGACAACGATCCGGTGGCCGAACGGGAGGTCGTGCGGGCCGAGCTGGGCAAGATCGTCAAGCTGCGGCTGGCCAAGACCTTCAGGTGATCTCATGCCGGACCGGGCGGGCCGCGTCGATGAGGGCCGTGAACAGGAGCAATTCCTCCGACACCTCCGGATGCCACTGGACCGCCAGGCGGAACGGAGAGTGCGAATCCTCCATCGCCTCCAGGGTGCGGTCCTGCGGTTCCCACGCGGTGGGCTCGTAGCCGGGGTGGGTCAGCACCGACTGGTGGTGGTAGCTGGGCACCCGTACCGATTCGCCCAGGAGCGCAGCGATGCGCGATCCGGGCGCGGTCACGACGGGATGGCTGCCGTAGACCGCCGGTGCCGGCGAATGCCCATTGTGACCGACTCGGTCGGGCAGGTGCTGCTCCAGAGTGCCACCGGCCGCGACCGCCATGACCTGCATGCCGCGGCAGATTCCGAGAGTGGGCAGCTGGCGCTGGGCCGAGGCAACGGCCAGCGCGAGTTCGGCGGCGTCACGGTCCTGCCGCGCGGCCTGGACGGCGGGATGCTGCTCCTGGCCGTAGCGGGCGGGCTCGACATCGACCCCGCCGGCCAGGATGAGCCCGTCGATCCGATCGATCACGGCGTGGGCCCACGCGAGGTCCCCGGGTTCGGCCGGCGGCGGAACCAGCAGTGCGATCCCGCCGGCCGCCTCGACCTTGCGCACGTAGTCGTGCGGGATCAGAGCGGCCGGCACTTGCGACCAGGCGCCCCAGGAGGCCGGCTCGACGTAGGTGGAGATGCCGATCACCGGACGGGCGAGGGGACGGACCGAATCCTGCGGCATGGCGCGCGATGCTCCTACAGCGGCGTGACGTAGGCGCCGGAGATTCCGCCGTCGACGAGGAACTGCGAGGCCGTGATGAAACTGGATTCGTCGGAGGCCAGGAACAGCACGGCGTTGGCGATCTCCTCCGGCTCGGCGAACCGGCCGGTGGGGATGTGCACCAGACGACGAGCCGCGCGCTCGGGATCCTTGGCGAACAGTTCCTGCAACAACGGGGTGTTCACCGGGCCCGGGCAGAGTGCGTTGACCCGGACGCCTTCGCGCGCGAACTGCACACCGAGCTCGCGGGACAGCGACAGGACGCCACCCTTGGAAGCGGTGTAGGAGATCTGCGAGGTAGCCGCGCCCATCACGGCCACGAACGAGGCCGTGTTGATGATCGAGCCCGCCTTCTGCTGCAGCATGTACGGCAGGACCGCCTTGCAGCACAGGTAGACCGAGGTCAGATTGACCTCCTGCACCCGCCGCCAGGCCTCGAGTTCGGTGGTCAGGATCGAGTCGTCGTCGGGCGGCGAGATCCCGGCGTTGTTGAAAGCGACGTCGACGCTGCCGTAGAGGTTGTAGGCGGTGGCGAACAGGCCGTCCACCTGCGCCTTGTCGGTCACGTCCACCTCGACGAAGCCGCCGTCGAGCTCATCGGCGACGCGCTCACCGTTGGCCACGTCGACGTCGCCGATGACGACCCGAGCCCCTTCGGCGGCAAAGCGCTTGGCGGTGGCCAGGCCGATGCCGCTGCAGCCGCCGGTGATGACCGCGACCTTGCCGGCCAACCGATCTCCCATGGTGATTTCCCTTTTCTCTGCGAATGAATCGGACGATGCGCTGACGGTCAGTCGTTGGAGTAGAACACGTTCTTGATCTCGGTGAACGACGCGAGGGCATCTGGGCCGAGTTCGCGACCGATGCCGGACTGTTTGAATCCGCCGAACGGGGTCGAGTACCGGACGGAGGAATGAGAGTTCACGCTCAGGTTGCCCGCGTCCACGCCACGGCTGACCCGCAGTGCCCGGCCCAGATCGCGCGTCCAGATCGAGCCGGAAAGGCCGTAGCCGGTGTCGTTGGCTTTCGTGACGGCATCGGCCTCGTCGGTGAACGGCAACACCGAGACCACAGGCCCGAAAACCTCCTCCTGCCAGATCCGGTCCTCGGTGGACTTCGGCAGGACGACCGTCGGCGGGTACCAGAAGCCGGGCCCTTCCGGCGAGCTGCCCCGAAAGGCCACGTCGACGGAATCACCTTCCACGTAGGCCGAAACCCGGTCTCGCTGGGCGGCGGAGATGAGCGGGCCCATCTCGGCGTCGGCTGCTCCGGGCGCCATCACCTTGACCCCGGCCACCGCCGGCTCCAGCAACTCCAGGAAGCGGTCGTAGGCGCTGGCCTCGACCAGGATCCGGCTGCGGGCGCAGCAGTCCTGTCCGGCGTTGTCGAACACGCCGTAGGGCGCGGTGGCCGCCGCCCGTTCCAGATCGCTGTCGGCGAAGACGATGTTGGCGCTCTTGCCTCCCAGTTCGAGGGTGATCCGCTTGATCTGTTCGGCCGCGCCACGCATGATGCCCTGTCCCACCGCGGTCGATCCCGTGAAGCACACCTTGCGCACCAGGGGATTGGTCACGAACCGCTCCCCCACCACCGATCCCTTACCGGGCAGCACGGTGAACACACCCTCGGGCAGACCCGACTCCCGCGCCAACTCGCCGAGCCGGATGGCGGTGAGCGGGGTGAGCTCAGCCGGTTTGAGCACGACGGTGTTGCCTGCCGCCAGCGCCGGGGCGAATCCCCAGCCCGCGATGGGCATGGGGAAGTTCCACGGCACGATGATGCCCACCACGCCCAGCGGTTCGAAGAAGGTCACATCGATTCCGCCGGACACCGGAATCTGCTTTCCGATAAGGCGTTCCGGCGCCGCGGAGTAGTAGGTGAGGACGTCACGGACGTTGCCGGCCTCCCAGCGGGCGTTGCCGATGGTGTGCCCGGCGTTGGTCACCTCGAGCTGGGCCAGCTCCTCCAGATGGGCGTCGACCAGATCGGCGAAGCGACGCAACAGGCGTCCTCGATCCGCGGGTGCGACATCTCGCCACGCCGGAAATGCCTTGGCGGCGCGGGCAATCGCGGCGTCGGTCTCGGCGAGGGAAGCCAACGCGACCTCGGTCTCGACGACCTCGGTGGCGGGGTTGACGACGGTGAAGGTGCCACCGGTCAGTGTGCTCACGGTTTACAGCCTTTCGAATCCACGGAATCGCTCCCAATCGGTGACGGCGGCATCGTAGGCCGCCAGTTCGACGTCGGCGTAGTTGACGTAGTGCTCCACGACGTCCGCACCGAAGATCTCCACGGCCAGAGCGGATCCGGCGAACAGGTCGCGGGCTTGGCGCAACGTCGTCGGCACCCTGTCCTTGTCGCTGTCGTAGGCGTTGCCCTCGAAGACCGGTTCCAGTTCAAGGGCGTTCTCGATGCCATGCAGGCCGCCCGCGAGCATGGCCGCCATGGCCAGGTAGGGGTTGACGTCGCCGCCGGGCACCCGGTTCTCCACCCGCAGGCCGGCACCGTGGCCGACGACCCGCAACGCGCAGGTGCGGTTGTCCCGGCCCCACGCGATCGCGGTGGGTGCGAACGAGCCCGGCTGAAACCGCTTGTAGGAATTGATGTTCGGGGCGTACAGCAACGTGAACTCCCGCATCGTCGCCTGGACCCCGGCCACGAACTGGTCGAAGAGCGGGCTGCCCCCGGCGGTGCCACCGTGAGCCCCGTCGTCGAAGACGATGCCGCCGTCGGTCCCGCGCAGGCTCATGTGAATGTGGCAGGAGTTGCCCTCGCGCTCGTCGTACTTGGCCATGAACGTCAGCGCTTTGCCGTGCAGCGCCGCGATCTCCTTCGCCCCGGTCTTGTAGACCACGTGGTTGTCCGCGGTGCGCAGGACCGTGTCGTACTTGAACGCGATCTCGTGCTGGCCGAAGTTGCACTCACCCTTGGCCGACTCGACGGTCAGGCCCGCGGCGTACATGTGATTACGGATGTCGCGCAGCAGGGGCTCCACCCGGGTGCCGCCGAGGATCGAGTAGTCGACGTTGTAGCGATTGGACGGGGTCAGTCCCCGGTAGCCGGAATCCCAGGCGCGGTCGAAGGAATCCTCGAACAGGATGAACTCCAGTTCGGTGCCGGCGAAGGCATCCCAGCCGTGCTCGGCCGCCTTCGCCGCGACGGAGGCCAGCACCTGCCGGGGAGACGGACGCACCGAACCGCGGCCGTCAAGCCAGGACAGGTCGCACTGGATGAGCGCGGCACCCGGCTGCCAGGTCAGCTTGCGCAACGTGGACAGGTCGAGGTCGAACATCATGTCGCCGTAGCCGGTTTCCCAGCTGGAGATGGCGTAACCACCCACGGTGTTCATGTCGACGTCGACCGCGAGCAGGTAGTTGCAGCCTTCGGTCCCGTTCTCCAGCACTGTGTCGAGGAAGAACTGAGCGTGCAGCCGCTTGCCCTGCAGGCGTCCCTGCATGTCCGTGAACGCGACCACCACGGTGTCGATCGTTCCGTCCGCGATGTCGCGGGTGAGCTCGTCGAGGGAATAGGGGGTCATTGTGCTCCGATCGTCGTTGCCGTAACGGTCATCCGAGCAGCCCTCGCAAGAGGGCCGAGGTCGCGTCGCAGTGCTCCTCCATGGCGGTCCGGGCAGCCGCGCAGTCGCCGGCCAGGATCGCGGCCACAACGGCGCGATGCTGGTCATGGCTGTGGGCGATGTTGCGGGGCAGCACCGGGATCGCGGTGAGCAGTTCGTGCACGGCGGCCTGTGCCCGGGTAACGGACTCGATCAACATGGGTGACCCGCTCAACGTGGCGATCGCCAGGTGCAGCCGGGAATCGGCCTGCCGGTGAGCCGACGGCTCGCCCGCCACCGCGTTGACCTCGCGCTCGGCCGCGACCAGCCAGGCCCGCTGGTCGGCCGACAGGTCCCGGGTGGCAGCCAGGTAGGCGGCGCCGGGCTCGACGACCCGGCGGAAGTCCAGTGCGTCGCGAAGCACCGGGCCGCGCAGCCCCAGTCGCGGGGCGGGATCGCTCGGCTGCGCCGGTTCGCCGGGTTGGTAGGTGACCGCGGTCCCACCACCGCGGCCGCGCCGGGTCTCGACCATGCCCGCCTCGCGCAAGGCGGCGATCGCTTCCCGCAGGTTGACCCGGCTGACACCCAGCTGCTGAGCGAGTTCGCGCTCGGCGGGCAACTGATCCCCGAGGGTGAAGACCCCCAGCCGGATCGCCGCGGCGAGTCGCTCGACGGTCGATTCGAACGCGTTGGCGTCCGACGGCGGGCGCAGCACCGCATCGGCGAGGTTCGCGGCGAGCGGGAGCGCATCGGCGAGCGGGGTGGCCGCGAGCGGGTTGTCGATGGCCGGTTCGGCAACGGGGGGTGCGGCAACAGGGGGTGCGGCAGTGGGGGGTGCGGCAGTGGGGTGTGCGGCAGTGGGGGGTGCGGCGACGGAATCCGCCATCGAAACCTCCCGGTTGCAACCATTGCTGGGACCGAACGCCGAGTGTGGTGAGCTTCGGCCATCCTGGCCGAGCCACCGGCATCCCGTCAATGGTCTGAAACCAACCATTAACCGAGGAGGGGGTATGCAAAGGACCCCCCGCGTACCCGCCAGAGCTCGCTTATCCTTGCTGCCTTCCGGCCCTGGGGAGGTTCACGAGAGGAGCGCCACGCGAGGGGTCTGGCGATCAGTGTACGGGTCGGTCCGGACCGTCCGGCTCGAGTCCCTCGCTCACCTCCGGCACCGGTTCACCCAGCTCCCGCCGCCAGGCCCGAAAGCCCAGGGTCAGGCCGACGAGCCAGACGGCACCGACCAGGTAGGCGCCGACGACGTCGAAGAGGTAGTGCACGCCGAGGGCGATCCGCGAGTACCCGATGGCCAGCACGACGACCGCGGCGAAAGCGATCGCCGGGCGACGCCAGCGGTCGGGCAGGTACGGCAGGAACACCAGCAACAGCACGCCCCAGCCGACCAGCGCAGCCTGGGCGTGGCCACTCGGGAAGGACGCGCCACCAGCCGCCGAGACCGGGTCCACCAGGTGCGGCCGGGCCCGTCCCACGGTCGCCTTGATCAAGCGGTTCAGCAGCGAGCTCCCCACCGTCGTCACCACGACGAAAGCGGCCAGCCGGTAGCGGCGGCGCCACACCAGCCATGCGGTGACCGGAAAGAGGATCGCCCACCACGCCGGCGGGGCACCGGCATCGGAGATCGTCTGCATCACCCGGGTGTATGAGCGGTGGTCCAGCGCGAACCGGTGCAGGTGCTCGGCGACCGAGGAGTCCCAGCGGTGGACGACCGAGTTCTTGGCTCGCACCAGCAGCAACACGACCCCGAACAGGCTCGCCGCGAGCAACGTCCCGGCGAACAGCGCGGTGACGCGCAGCCCGAACCGGCGAGCAGGCTCGGACCGGAGTGTGCCGGGCTCGTCGGCCGTCACGCCGGCCGTCCCGCGCTGGTTCGGCGGTGGGGCCGGCTCAGCAGTACGGCACGGCAGGCGAGCACCCAGGCCAGCCCGAGTAGTGCGCCGGCGACGACGTCGGTCGGGAAGTGCATCCCCCGGTACAGCCGCGAGGTTGCGACGAGCACGGGGGCTACCACCGCGATGACCACCAACAGCCGCCGCAGCCAGCCCGGGGCGCCGACCGCGAAGGCGGCTACCGCGATTCCGGCATACAGCGCCACGGAGGCCGCGGTGTGACCCGAGGGGAAGCTCGAGGTCGGCGGGGCGCTGTCGAGCCGCGGGACGCCCGGCCGATGCCGCTCGACGAGCAGGGTGGTGCACACGAAGATGCTCACCTCACCGATCACGGCGACCGCCAGGAAGCCCGAGGCGATCCAGGTGCGGGTCCGCCACCAGAACACCGCCGCCGCGACCACGCCGACCGCGAGCACGGTCGTGGTTTCGGCGCCGAGGGTGGCCCAGTGGGTGGATGAGTTCCAGAAGGCACTGCGGTGAGCCGCCAGCCAGCGATCGACGCGCAGGTCCGCCCGCTGCAGGGGCGACGCGGGGCCGGTGTGGGTCAGCAGCCTGCCGGTCGCGACCAGCAGGAGCCAGAGCACGATCGCGAAGGCCACGAGCATGAGCGCGGGACGAACCAGCGTGGCGAGCCGACTGGATGACGGTCGGCGACCACGAGCGCCCGCCCCGCCGATGCGCGGGCCGTTGCCGTGCCCGTCGCCGTGCCCGCCGTCGTCGTCGCCGTGGCCGTCCAGCGGCCTCAGGTGCGCCGCCATGCCGCTTCGCAGTAGCCGTAGAGGGCGAACGCGATCAGGCCGACAGCGGCTAGGCCGACCCACCAGCGCCCGTAGTCCGACTCGGACAACTTGCGCAGCGCCCCGTCCAGCCCGCGAGCTTGATGCGGGTCGTACTTCCAGGCGGCTTGCACCACGAAGATGCCACTCAGCGCGAAGACGATGCCGCGGGCGGTCGTCCCGATCGCTCCGAGAATTCGCACCGCTCGCACGGCCAGCGGACTGAGCTCGCCGAGCTTGAAGTACTTGAGGAACTTCCGCCGCACGCCCTCGACGACCAGGAACAGGCCTACGGCGATGACGATCAACCCGGCGATGGCGATCGCCCAGCGGCCACCTGTGTGACGCATCACTCGCGCGGTCAGCTGCTGCTGTTCACCGGCCTGGCTCTGCTTGCGAGAATGCAGCAGGAGATTGACGGCGCTCACGGCGAAGAACGCGTACACGAGCCCACGCGCCAAGGACTGCAGCCGGGGGCCGGCGTCGCGGCCCTGTCCGACCACGCCGAAGGCGGCTTCGGAGAAACGCCAGAGCGCGTAGCCGACGAGGCCGACGGTGATGACGAACAGCAGGACGAATCCGCCCGTGTGCTGGGTCAGCTCCTGCATGGCTCCGCGCTGATCCGTCTCCGGGGCGTGATGGCCGAAGGCGAGCAGCAGGGTGAACCAGCCGATGAGCAGGTAGATGGTGGCGCGGGCCGCCAGACCGAGGCGCGCCAGGCGCTTGAGGCCGCGACTCTCAGCCGCACCTCGAACCGAATCGGAGACGCTACCGGCGGCGTTGTGCGCCGCACCGGTCATCCGCCGGGACCCCGAACCTGACATCCAGTCAGACATACCCATAGGTGTAAGCCCCCCTTGTCGGCACGAACCTAACACCGTCGGGCGTCGCCGCACCCCCTCCCGATTCGGTTACCGACAGATGAACCCGTATTCTCTGCCGCGGAGGATTCGCATAGTGGCCTAGTGCGCACGATTGGAAATCGTGTTGGGGGAAACCCCTCACGGGTTCAAATCCCGTATCCTCCGCCAGAGTGCCGATACTTGAACTTTGAGCACCGCGTAAGCGAGCGCCTGTTCGAATAACTGCACCTCGTGCAAGAAGGCGGCATCCTCCGGGATGCCGCCTTCTTCGTCGTCCGACGACGCTGGAATCGGAACGAAGCACCTCCGCCATTCGCTCAGGGCTGGGCGGCGTACCCGCAGGTCGGCCCTGGGCAGGGCCGGCCCTTACGTCGAATTAACATTTGCCGCCACCACATCTCGCGGCTGTCACTTTCGCGTCATGCCCTCGTCACAGTGCCCCGGTCCAATGGAGGCACTGGGACGAAAGGGCTCGGATCGTGATGACAGTGACCTTCGAATACTCCTCGGTCCACGGCGCACTGGCCGCGGCATACACCTCGGGCGCGCTCGCGGCCGAGTTCGGGCCGGAGCGGGTACGAGTCTGCCTGGCCGCTGACGCCGAGGAGCGAGGTGACCTTGCCCCGCTCATCGCCGAACTGCCCATCGGCCAAGCCGAACTTCGGCGCTACGACACCCGCCTGCTCGGAATCGTCCACGATGGGGACGGGCCGGCGTGGGCGCTGGTGACCTCGCACGTCAATCTCGAACGCCAGTCACCGATGCTGGTCCGCGCACTGAGCGCCGTGCTGCAGGCCCGTCCGCACCGCCGTCCGGTGCTCGACCAGACGGTGACCGGGGACTACGAGGTCTGGATGGCCGAGTGTCCGCTGCGCGCGGCGCACATCCTGCTGATCGAGGACTTCGTCGCCGGAGCGCGTCCGCTCGCGGCCTGAAGCTGCCGGTAGAGATCCGGTAGAGAGCTGTGGTGCCGTCGGGGGAATCGAACCCTCCGCTTCGCCCATGCTCGACTGCCACGCGTCGCGTCGTCTGCTGGCGGTTGAGACCACCGTCGCATCCAGGGCCGGCACCAGGTAGAGCGCGACACGAGCCGGTTTGATTCCCGACCGGATGAAATCGTCAGCGTCCCTCGGCGAAGCCGTACTGGCGCCACGCCTCGTACACCGCGATCGCCGCTGCGTTGGCGAGGTTCAGCGAGCGCCGGCCGGCCAGCATCGGGATCCGTACCCGCTCGGTGACCCGCGGGTCGGCCAGCACCTGCGCGCTCAGGCCGGTCGGTTCAGGGCCGAACATGAGCACGTCACCCGGCTCGTAGGCGATGTCCGCGTAGGACGTTTTCGCCTTGGTGGTGAAGGCGAAAACCCGCCGGCCGGTGAACGCGTGCCAGGCGGCGGCCAGATCCTCGTGCTGCCGGACGACGGCCAGATCGTGATAGTCCAGACCCGCCCGGCGCAGTTGAGGCTCGCTCAGATCGAAGGAGTGCGGGCCCACCAGATGCAGTTCGGCTCCGGTGGCCGCCGCGAGGCGAATGGCGTTGCCCGTGTTGGGCGGGATCTTCGGCTCGACGAACGCGATGTGGAACACGCTCGAATCCTGTCACGGCTCCCGCGCATTGGACCTGCGCGCAACAAGGGCAACGTCAACGCCGACCTGCACGCAACAACGGCAACGTCAACGCCGACCTGCGCGCAACAAGGGCAACGTCAACGCCGACCCCCGCGCAACAAGGGCAACGTCAACGCCGACCCGCGCGCAACAAGGGCAACGTCAACGCGGACCTGCGCGCAACAAGGGCAACGTCAACGCCGACGCAGGGGCTGTCAGGGGGCCAGGGTGAGGATCTGGTCGGTGAGCATCGTGCCGATCTTGTCGGAGAAGGTCTGGGTCAGATGGAGGCCGTCGACGTGCACCGGGGCGGTTCCGACGAACGACGGGCAGAAGCCGTTGGCCGAGCAGAACAGCTCGTTGGTGTCGACGTAACCGGCACCGGCAGAGGCGGCCGCCGCCTTCTCCGCGCCGACGACGCCGACCCAACTGGGTGACAGCTTGCCCACACAGCTAGCGGGATCGCTTGCGGCCGAGGTCGCGCACTGCTGCAGACTCGGGCCCTGGGGCGGCGGCGAGAGGACGACGGTCTTGCCCGCACCGGCCTTGCCCACCCGCGTGATCATCGACGCCGTGGCCGTACGCCACTCCGCGAACGCGGCGTCGCCTTTCGCGCCGTCGCCGAGGCGGTCGATCGTCTCCACCGAACTGGCCAGGACCACCAGATCCGGATGCAGCCGCGCTACCTGGGCCACCGTCCAGTCGCGATGCTGGTTGCACCGGGCGCCGAAGTTGGGGTCGGTCCCGACGGACTGTTTGACCGCGAGGTCGGCGGCGGGACACTGGCCGAAGGTCATCCCGTAGACGGTGTAGCCGCGCGCCTGCAGAGTCCGCAACGCGGGCAGCCAGGTGATCCCGATCGAATCGCCCAGCACCGCAACGGATTTAGGAGTGGCGGTTCCCTGCGCCGGGAAGGTGCAGCCGGCCAGGGTCGTGGCGTCGTTGACGTTGCCGCACGGGCCCCATTCGGCGACCTTCGAGCCGGCCAGCTTGTCCAGACTGGGATCCAGAGCCGGGAACCGGCTCGCCTGCAGCGCGGCGTCGATCTCGGCGCTGTAGCTCGCCGGTACCGACAGCACCGTGGGGTCGACGGTGGTGGTGCCGTTCGGGGAGGACTGGCCGACCAGCGCCGCTCCCGTCGCGTCCGATCCGAAGTCGAGGACGGGCGGGTTCGGCCGAATGGTCCAGGCGACGACCGACAGCACGACGAGGCAGAACGCGGTGTAGGCCGCCGCCCGGCGGGCGGTGAAACCGTGGACCCGATGACTGGCGCGCTGTGGCCGCCAATGCCGCAGTGCCCGCAGCTGAGCAAGATTCAGATGGCGGAAGGGCTCCTCGATGAAGTGATAGGACAGCACGGTCAGACCGGCCATCACCAGCAGAGCCGTCAGGTTGAAGTAGGTTCCGGAACCGTTCAATCGCGCCTGGAGGAAGATGATCACCGGCCAGTGCCACAGGTACAGGGAGTAGGAGACCCGGCCGACGTAGCGGCTGCCGCGGTTGATCAGGGGCCAGGCCGTCCACGGCAGCTCGCTGCCCGTTCCCGCCAGGATGACCAGCACGACACCGGCGGCCGGTGCGGCGGCCGCCGGTGCGGGAAACAGTCGATCAGCCGTGATCGCCACGGCGGAGACGGCGACCAGCAGCAAGCCCGCGGCCATCATCACCTCGCGCACGAGCCAGTGCATGCGAATGCGGCCCGCCGGTGCCACGACGGCGAGGCTCAGAGCCAGCACGGCGCCGATCGCCAGTTCCCAGGCGCGCGCGGGCGCGATGAAGTAAGCGGTCGCCCGGTTGTGCTGGGTCAGTCGGATCGCAAGAACGGTCAAGGCGGCCAGCATGAGCGCCGAGCAGGCCGTCACGACGATCTGCGCCCGCCGCGAGCTCAACCGGCGGCACAGCGCGAACATCACTATGAGCAGGATCGGCCAGAACAGGTAGAACTGCTCCTCCACCGACAGCGACCAGAAGTGCTGGACCGGCGAGGGTTGCTTGTTCGTCGCGAAGTAGTCGGTGCCGATGCGGGCGAAGTGCTCGTTGGCCAGAAAGCCCAGTGACCACAGGACGTCGACGCCGGTGTCGTGGGCGCGCGTGGCGAAGAAGAAGAGCTTGGCGGCCAGCCAGGTCGCCAGCAGGACCACCAGCGCGGCGGGCAGGATCCGCCGCGCTCGGCGTTCGTAGAAGGCGCGGATGGAGATCTTGCCGGTACGGCGACGCTCCTTGGCGAGCAGTCCGGTGATCAGGAAGCCCGAGATGACGAAGAAGACGTCAACGCCGATGAAGCCACCGCGCGGGCGCCCCAGCAAGTGGTCGGCGACGACGAGCAACACCGCGACCGCCCGAAGTCCCTCGACCTCAGGGCGGAATCCCGTTGCCGAACCCGAACGCTCGACCGGTGGCCGGACATAGGTACGCGGAAATAGCGCGACAGTCACGATTGCCCCCGCAAATCTCTGTGACCAACTGCATCAGTGCAGAGAACTTAACAGAAGATCTATGCCGGTGTCCCGCGTGATCCGGTGTGGAGTTCACCATCGGCCCTTTCTTGCCACCATCGCCCCGGGTGGACCGGCGTACAGCAGCGATCCCGATACCGTGACGGGGTGCAGATCGCCACCGGACATCCAGCCGCCAAGCAGGTTCTCGGCCTCCTGCGCGGCCACGGACAACCGGGGAGCACCGACGCGCTCGAGGAGGCAGAACTCACCGTCGCGGAGGGATTCTGGGCCTGCGAAGCAGTTCGGGATGCGGCTCGCGATCGCGGCCTACGCGTGGTGAGCGTGCTCTACTGCCCGCAGGTGTTGCGACCGGACGGTCTCGAGGTCGCTCACCAGCTGGCTGACCTCGCCGAACAGGCCTACGAGATCTCGGCCAAGACCCTGCAGCGGCTGGCCGAACGGGACCGCCCGGACGGTCTCATCGCCGTCGTCGAACTACCGACATGGACACCAGGGTCGCTTGCGCTGGCAGAGCGCGCACTCGTACTGGTGGCCGACGGCATCGAACAACCCGGCAATCTCGGAACGCTCATCCGCACCCTCGACGCGTGCGGGGCCGACGCTCTGGTGCTGACGAATCCCCGGACGCGCCGGGCGAACGTCAAGGTGTTCCGGGCCAGCCACGGAACCGTGTTGCGGGTTCCGTGCCTGAGCTTCGCCACGGTCGCCGACGGGCAGGACTGGCTGGACGGAGCGGGGTTCGGCGTCTACCTCGCCGATACCGAGGGCGCCAGCCGATACTCCGACCTCGCCTACGCCGACCGAACCGCCCTCGTGCTGGGCAACGAGCGTTTCGGCATCGATCGGGCCTGGTACCGGGAGTCGGCGGCCAGGGTCTTCATTCCGATGCTGGGCGTGGCCGATTCCCTCAACGTCTCGATCTCGGCCGCGGTGCTGCTCTACGAGGCCCGATCGAAGCTGGCCGACTGGCGCTGACCGGTGGGCGAACCCCCTTTCTCACAAGGGTGAATCACCGTGCTCGGACCTTGCGGCATGGGCTCCAGCGGTAGGCGCCGCTGGTGTTTCGGGCTGCGACTTTGAGGTAGTAGGTGTGGTGGTGGGTGAGGCGGGTGAAGAGGGCGGTGCGGCTGGTGGGGGTGGTGTCGATGGCGCGGGTGGCGCCGCCGGTGCAGGTGGGGTTGGTGTAGAGGCGGGCGTGGTAGGTGGTGACGGTGCCGATGCCGGGGTGGGCGGTGGACCAGGACAGGCGGGCGGCGGCGGTGGCGGGGGTGACGCTGGTGGCCATGGTGGAGGGCAGGGCGCCGGCGGTGAAGGTGGTGATGGTGCGGGTGTTGACGGTGAGGCGGTAGGTGTGGCCGGCGGTGAAGGGGGTGGCGGCGTAGTAGAAGGCGGAGTGGGTGATGCCGTTGGCGCCGGCGAGGAATTGGCGGGCGAGGGAGCCGGTGGGGTAGGAGTTCTGGTTCAGGGTGCAGGTGGGCAGGTTCTGGGCGGTGCTGAGGTCGCGCAGGGTGCCGGTGGTGGGGGTGGGGGTGTGCAGGGGCCATTGGATGATGACGGGGGCGGAGACGAGGCTTTTGCTGGCCCAGGAGTGGCAGGTGTTGGTGGCGGTGGCGAAGGGTTCGGGGGATTCGGTGCCGATGGCGTAGGACAGCAGCGGGGTGGTGGCGTGGTTGGCGGGGAAGGCGATGATGCTGCCGTGGTAGCTGCCGGCGCGGCCGCGGTAGACGTCGACGGCGGCGGTGAAGGGCCAGGCCAGTGAGCCCGCGCCGTGGGGGGTGGGGGTGTAGTAGGCGCTGTAGCCGGTGCTGGTCAGGCGGGGGTCGAGCAGGGTCAGGGCGTGGAAGGCGGCGCCGAACCAGTTGGAGACCGCGGCGCGGTCGCTGACCGGGGCGCTGACGCGGGTGACGTCGCTGTTGTTGGCCGCGGCTTTACCGCCCGGGGTGGCGTAGGGGTTGGCGCCGCAGCCGGCGGCGCGGTTGGTCAGTTCGTCGTGGACGTTGGTTTCACAGCCCAGGGAGTGGTTGGCCAGGTAGCGGACGTGGACCGCTTCCTGGGCCTCGAAGCCGGGGTTACGGCTGACACTGCCCAACCCGGCCAGGTGCCGGAAGTAACTCACCCAGCTGTACCCATTCGAATCCGAGGCCGGAGCACCACTCGTCGACACCGACGTGACACCGATCGCCGCCGCCGAGGCGGGCGGGCTGAACACGATCAACCCGAGAGCCAGCGCGGCCACGCCGACCAGGGCGTGCGCCAGCCGGATCGGACGAGTCTGCAGCGCAGCGGCGGCCATCGGCTTTCTCGAATTCCTGGACCCTCCGGGCGAGGGCGGTCATCGAGTCAGACGGGGCGGCCTGCCGCCAATGTCGCTGCGAGTACGCGCTTTCTAACTGAGAGCGATCGAGTGCGGGCGGCGTTCACACCGGGACGACGTCCTCGGTCGCGCGCCTGCGCCGGCGGGTCTGCAGCACCACGACGGAGGCGAGGACGGCACCGGCGCCCAGCACCTGCAGCGGCCGCAGCCCCTCACCGAACACCACCGCCGCCGACAGTGCCGTCACGACGGGCTCGACGCAGGACAGGATCGCGGCCACCGGACCGCCCACCAGCCGCAGTCCGGCCAGGAAGGTACCGATCGCCACGACCGAGGGAACGAGCGCGAGCGCCACCAGCCATCCCCATCCCGCGGCCGCCGCCGGCGCATGGATAGACCCGGCCACGACGCCGTAACAGGTGACGCTGACGGTGGCCGCGGTACACACGATGGCCGACAGCAGGTAGACGTCGAGCTCGGCGGGCAGCGTCGCCGCCACCGTGATGTAGAGCGCGTAGGTTCCGGCCGCGCCCAACGCCATCGCCACGCCCAACGCCGGCGAGCTGCCCCCGCCGGCGCCACCTTGCAGCAGCAGGACCAACCCGGCGGCCGAGCACAGCAGCGCGGCCAGCTTGCGTCCGTCCGGCGACTCGATACGCCGGATCAACGCGATGACCAGCACGAGGGCCGGATAGACGTAGAGCAGCTGCGCCACCATCGCCGCGTTGAGTTTGGTCAACGCTCCGAAGTAGAAAGCCGACTGAAGCGCATAGCCGGCACCCCCCAGACCCACGGCCTTGACCAGGCTCAGCCGCGACGGGCGCGCAGGCCGGCGAACCGCCACGATGACCCAGAAGACGACGGCGGCGATGCCGAAGCGGCCGACCAGCAGACTGCTCACGGTGAACCCGGACCGGAAGGACTCCTTGGCCAGGACCGCGGCCAGCCCGAAGGACACCCCGGAGACCAGACACAACAAGACGCCCGCCGGACGACCGCTCGGGACCGCCGCAGGTGGTCCTACCCGCGCCGCCGGGGTCTGCACACTGCTCACAACGTGAGGCTAGGACGGCATCAGACCCAGAGGTAGTCTTGGCTTCCTTGACCGAACCAAGGATATTCCGATGATCACGCTGCACCAGTTCCGCTGCTATCTGGCCACCCTGGAAACCGGGTCGTTCACCGCGGCCGCCGAGCAACTGCAGCTGGCCCAACCGTCGGTGTCCGAACAGGTGCGGCTGCTGGAGCTGAGCGTCGCAACCCCGCTGTTCACCCGCGTCGGCCGCGGGCTGGTCGCCACCGAGGCGGCTCACGCGCTGCGGCCACACGCCGAACGGGCGCTGGCCGCGGTGGACGCCGCCCAGCACGCCGTCGCCTCGGTCCGCGACCTGGTCGCCGGGACCGTCCGGTTCGGCGTCTTCGGAACCGCGCGCATCTACCTGGCCGCCGACCTCGCCGCGGACGTCCTGGACCGCTACCCCGGAGTGCGGCTGGAACTGGTCGGACGCAACTCCCAGGAGGTGCTCACCGCCCTGCGCAGGGGCACCGTGGAGGCGGCGATCATCGCCCTGCCGATCGAGGACGAAGGCCTGCAGATCACCCCGGTGGTCCGCGACGAGGTCGTCTACGTCTCGGCCGACCCGCAGCGGCTCGCCCGTCCGGTCACGCCGGCTGATCTGGCCACCGCGACCCTCGTGCTGTCCGAGGCGAGCTGGGGCAACGCCGACTCCACCCGGCGCCAACTGGCCCGCGCCGTCCAGTCGGTCGGCGGCACACTGCGCCCCCGGGTGGACGTCGAGGACATCGAGATCGCGCTGGAACTGGCCGCGCGCGGCGTGGGGGACGCGATCACCGCACGCGGCCTGCTCCATCGACTCGGCGACCGCCTCGATCCCGGACTGGGCTGGGTGTCGCTGCGGCCCAAGATCTGGGACGAGTTCGCCGTCGTCCACCGGCGCGGAGCCGAGCTGTCGCCGGCCAGCCGGGCCGTCACCGAACTAGCGGTGGCGCGGATGGCCGAGATCGGCCTGCTGTCGCGCCGTCGCTGAGCCACCCCGGTTACCGGCGCGTAACCCGGAGGGCCACCTGTCGTTGAAGCCAGCGCACGGATGGTTACCGAGGTTTAGCGACGGGACGGGCGACAACGCGATGCTGCTGAAGACGAAGGCGGCGCTGACGGCGCTGGCCACCGGCCCGCTGCTCCTCGGCGCGGTGGTGGTCGCCGACGATCCGGCCGGCGCCGGCGCGGTTGTGTCGCAGTCCCGGGGCCAGTTCCTGTCGGGCGTGATCGGCGGAACCTCGCTGGACCAGGTCGCGGGCATCGACCCGGTCACCGCGGTGAACTCCGGCGGCGACAGCGTCACCCACCGGGACACCCTGTCGGTTCATGCCCTGATGAACGCCGTGAACCTGCCGCTGTCCGGCGTTGGGCAACTTCCCGGCCACGACGCCGTCCACCTCGGCGCGGTCAGTCAGTTCGCGCAGGCGAATCCCGACGGTTCCGCCCATGGCGCCTCCGGGGCGATCAGCAACTCCGGCGGCATCGCGGTCGGCGGGTCCGCTGCCGCGCCGGCCGACGCCAGCCTCGACCTGTCCGGGATGAGCGAGGCGTCCCCCTTGAGCCGGCTCGGCAACGTGCGGCTGGGCCTGGGAGCGTTGTCCGCGAAAGCCGACCAAGCCAGCGGCGCGGCCGGCGCACAGACCGGGACCTACCAGATCGCGGGCTTGACTCTCGACCTCAGCTCACCCGCCCTGGCCGGGGTGACCGGGCCGCTGGTGGACAAGCTCAGCAGCTCGCTGGCCTCGATGGCCGGTCAGCTCAACTCCGCCGGCCTCGGCGTCGTAACCGTGACCGGGATCGACAGGTTCCCATCGGCCGCTGACGCGCTGACCTCGCTGTCGCTGGGTGGCGGCGCGATCACCGGCGACCTCAAGACGGGGACGGTCCACATCGACCTGGCCGCGTTGTTGAAGGCCGCAGGACTGGATCTCAACGGGCTGCCCCCGAACACCTCGTTGATGCCGTACCTGAGCAGGGCCCTGTCCGCGTCGATCCCGACCGCGGTCTCGTCCATGCTCAGCACGCTGCAGCACCGCTACGCCGACGCCTTCGCCAATCTGGGATTCAGCATCGCAGGCACCCCGATCGACGCCGGCCAACTGAAGCTGCTGACCCCGACGCTCGACCAGGTGTCCGGATCCCTCACCAAGGCCCTTACCGACGCGTCCGCGCAGTTCGCGAACACGGTCTTCCTGCCACTGGCCTCGGCGTTCGCCGCCAACCTCGACATCATCGTCAACGGGCAGGCCAGCTCAGGCGGGACCTTCACCGAGTCCGCGGTGCAGCTCAAGCTCGGCTCCGGCGCCACCAGCGCACAGTTGGTGTTGGCCAGCGCGTCGGTCGGGCCCAGCTCGGTCCTGACCGACGCGCCCGCACCGGCGAGTACACCGTCCGCGGTCAGCAATCCGCCGGTTGGAAGGTCGAGGATCAAGATCGACGCCGGCGGTGGCAGCTCGGGTAGCCGACCGGGGTGGCTGCTGGGCGCCGGAGCCGGATTCACCGTGGTGGCGCTGGCCGCCGCCCTCATGCCGGCTCGCCGGCGGCCCCTGTCTGAGCGGCCCCTGTCTGAGCGACGCCTGTCTGAGCGACGCCATGACTGAGCGGCGGCGGGCGATACTGCTGGCCAGTGCTGCGCTCGCCGCGTTCGCGGTCCTCAGCTACCTGTGCTTTCCGTGGCACCGTTCCGCGACGGCCGAGGTGGTGCCGCTGCCCAAGACCGTGACCTCTTCGGCGCGCCACTTGGCACCGGTGGTAGTCCCGGCCCGCTTCCCCCGCGACACCGTGTCGCTGCCCGGTCAGTCGGTGACGGCGCCGATCGACCCGGCGCGGGTGGGGGCCGATGACTACCTGCAGATCCCGGGCGACGTGCAGCGAGTCGGACACTACGTCGGAGGTGGTGGGCTGGACGGGACCGTCGGCGACCTGCTGCTCACCGGGCACGTGAACTACGCCGGTCAGGGCACCGGCGCTTTCGGACGGATCGGCCGGCTGCACGTGGGCGATGCGGTCATCACCCGCGGCAGCGGCCGCACCCAGGCCTGGCGGGTCACCGGCCTGACCAGCTACCTCAAGTCCGACGGGCTGCCGGCCTCGATCTTCCGGCCCGGCGGCCCGCGGGTGCTGACCCTGGTCACCTGCGGCGGAACGCTGGACACGAAGGCACACAGCTACCTGTCCAACATCGTCGTCACCGCCAAGCCGGCCCCGGTCATCGCGCGCTGAGCGCCGCCGTCGCCCACCCGCCGTCACCCACCCGCCGCCGGCCGCCGTCACCCACGTGCCGCCGGCCGCTGTCACCCACCCGCCGGCGGCGCTCAGGACGCCGGGCGCGTGCTCCAGGGCCGGACGACGCCGAGCAGGGTGTCCTGTCCAGTGGCCAGAACCTCAACTGCCGCCGCGGAAATCTCCTCCGGCGTGTGCCACCGTCCCTCACTCGTCCAGCCGAGCAGCAGGGACCGCCAAGGCGCGGCCTGGCGTGCGGGAAGCTCGGACAGGCAGAAGGCGGCCGGGTCGGCCCCTGGGGCGGGTTGGGCGTATTCGCTCACCAGCAGGTCGACGACCGGGCCGTCGGTGAGCAGCCGCAGCACGGCCAGCGTTTCGTCGTCGGCCACCGGGGCGTAGACCACGGCTGCGGAGAAGGACGCGACGATGGCGGTGAGGGTTCGTAACAAGCCCTGGGTGTCGAGGTAATCGGCGGCCGCGGGAATCAGCCGCGGACCGAGCACGGCGGCGAGTTCGGCAAGCTCGGGCGCCGACCGGGCCACCCCGACCACCGTGCGTCCGTCCTCGACCAGCCGCACCACCGCGGGTCGAAGAATGCCGGTCGCGCCGAGGACGAGAACGGGCGCCGGCATCGGCTCAGAAGGCCTGACGGGGAACCGCGTCGCCGCTGCCGCCGACGAGGAAGTCGAAATCGGCACCGGTGTCGGCGCCGCCGACGTGATCGACGAACAGCCGGAGGTAGCCGCGCTCGGTTCCGGGCACGGGCCGCGGCTGCCAGGCCGATCGTCGCTTGGCCAGCTCCGCCTCCTCGACCAGCAGCTCCAGGCTCCGGTTGGGTACGTCCAGGCAGATCCGATCACCGTTTCGAACCAGCGCCAGTGGACCGCCGTCGGCGGCTTCGGGAGCCACGTGCAGGACCACGGTTCCGTAGGACGTCCCCGACATCCGGGCGTCGGAGATCCGCACCATGTCCCGAATCCCCTTCTCCAGCAGGCGTTTGGGCAAGGCCACGTTGGCGATCTCGGGCATGCCCGGGTAGCCCTTGGGACCGGAGTAGCGGATGACCAGCACGTCGTCGGGTTCGATGTCGCAGTCGGGATCGTCGGCCTCGCTCAGGTAGTCCTCGACGCGATCCCACACCCGTGCCCGGCCGGTATGGACGAGCAACTCCGGCGACGCCGCGGACTGCTTGATCACCGCACCGTTGGGCGCCAGGCTCCCCCGCAGCACCGCGATGCCAGAACCCGCGGGTTTCAAAGGAGATTCGGCGGTCATGATGACCTGGTCGTCGAAGCACTCGGCTCCGAGATAGTTCTGACCCAGCGGCTGACCGGTGACGGTCAGCGCCTGGCGGTCGAGCAGATCCCCCATCCGCTCGACCACGACACCGAGGCCGCCGGCGTAGCAGAAGTCCTCCATCAGGAACTGTCCGGCCGGCATCAGGTTGACCAGGGTCGGAACGTCAGCGGCCAGCGCGTCGAAGTCGTCCAGGCTCAGTTCGACCCCCACCCGTCCGGCCAGGGCGAGCAGATGCACCACCGCGTTCGTCGACCCGCCGATGGCGGCATTGGCGCGGACGGCGTTCTCGAACGCGGCCCGAGTGAGGATCGTCGACGGGCGCAGGCCTTCGCCGACCATCTCCACGATCCGCCGCCCGGCCAGGTGCGCCAGCTTCTTGCGGCGCGAGTCGTTGGCGGGCAGCGCGGCGCTGCCCGGCAACTGCATGCCGAGCACCTCGGTGAGCAGCGCCATCGTCGAGGCCGTACCCATGGTCATGCAGTGACCGTTGGACCGGGCCATACAGCCTTCGGCCTCGGCCAGCTCCGCCGCGGACAGCTCGCCCGCGCGGAACTGTTCGGTCAGTCGCCAGATCGAGGTTCCCGATCCTATGTCGGTGCCGCGGTACTTGCCGTTGAGCATCGGGCCGCCGGTGATCAACAGGGTGGGCAGATCGACGCTGGCCGCGCCCATGAGGTAGGCGGGTGTGGTCTTGTCGCAACCGGCGAGCAGCACCACCGCGTCCAGCGGGTTGGCCCGAAGGGTCTCCTCGAGGTCCATCGAGATCAGGTTGCGCAGGATCATGGCGCTCGGCCGGACGAGCGGTTCACCGGCCGAGGTCGTCGGGAACTCGTAGGGGACGCCGCCGGCCTGCCAGATGCCCCGCTTGACATGTTCGGCCAGTTCGCGGAAGTGCAGGTTGCAGGGCGTGAGCTCGGACCAGCTGTTGGCGATTCCGATCACCGGACGGGTGCCGTCCAGAGCGTCGTCGGGCAGACCCTCGGAGCGCAGCCAGGACCGGTGCATGATGCCGGTCTTGCCTTTCGCGGCGAACCAGGCGGCACTGCGCAGGGTGCCCATCAGCGGAACCGGGGCAGGTGCTCGAGCTGCGCCTCGATCAGCGCATCGGTGAGCGCGGCGGCGGCCGACGGATCGGTGACCGCCCCGTCGGCGATCATCGCCTCGACGACCAGGTCACGATCACCGTTCATGGCCGCCTCCACCGACAGATAGACCGAGGACAACCGCCGGTTCAGGATGGCGGTCAGTGGCGCGCCCAGGTCGGGCACCGCGATCGGTCGGATGCCACGCGCCGTCGCCACACCGGGAATCTCCAGCGCGGCGTCGTGGGGCAGGCCGGGGACGCTGCCGTTGTTGAGCACGTTGCAGCTGAACATCTCGCGGGAATCGGTCAGCACCGATCGGATGATCGCGATCAGCTGTTCCTGCTCGCCGGTCGAGCGGTCGAAGACGGTTTCGTCCAGGGGCACCGTGCCGTCGGCCTGGGCGATCATCGACTGGTAGCGATTCTCGCCCCACTCCAGGATCTCCGGCACCGAATACGCGTCCACCCCGAGGGTCTTGCCGTAGTAGGCGCCGCGCGGCCAGCGTTCGGGAAAGAACTCGGTCACGTGCCGGTCCTCGGCTGCCGGGAACGCGCCGTAGCGCAGGAACAGTTCCCACGAGAACGGGTTGTTCCACGCCTTGGTGGCGTCGGCGAAGATATTGCCGAGATCGCCGGGACTCGGTGGTTCGGCCAGCTCGGCGAGCACCTTCGCCCGCACGAGCGGCCACGCGTCGGCGCCCTGCCAGCGAAAGTCGTAGATGAACGTGAGGTGGTTGATGCCGGCGTAGAGGGTCGAGGTCTGTTCGAACGGCTTGCCGATGAACGCCGCCAGGTGATGCTGCACGTGGTGCATGCCGTGGCACAGACCGACGACACCGTCGGCACCGGCGTACTTCGTCATGGCCATGACGTTGGCGGTCATGGGGTTCGAGTAGTTGAAGAAGTGTGCCTGGGGGGCGAGGTCGACGACGTCGCGGGCGATGTCGACCAGGACCGGTGTTGTGCGGATCAACCGTGAGATGCCGCCCGGCATGATCGAGTCGCCCACGGGCTGGAAGACGCCGTGAGCCATGCACACCTCATGGTCGGTCTGCCAGGCCGGCCGCCCGCCGACGCCGACGCAGGTCACCACGAACTCCGCGCCGGGCAGCACCGATCGCCGATCGACGGACCCGCTGACGCTGATCTGCTCCTCGGCCCCACGGGCGGCGATCATCTTCTCGGCCAGGCCTACCGCCTTCGACAGCGCGACCTCGTTGACGTCGACCAGGCGGATGTCCCAGCTGCCCAGATCGCGGGCGGAGATGAGGTCGGCGAGCAGACCGCGGGTGAACACAGCACTGCCCGCACCGATCAGGACGATGCTGTGCTGCGGGGCGTGGCCGAGCGCGCGGCTCATCAGAAGTACCTCACCCTGTTGCTCAGCAGGCCGATTCCGGCCACGCCACATTCCACCAGGTCACCGTCACCGAGGAACAGCGGCGGGGTGCGGAATCCACCGCAGCCCGGCGGCGTCCCGGTGAGGATGAGGTCGCCCGGTTCCAGCGTGGTCGTCTCGGTGAGGTAGTCGAGCAGGAAGTCGATGTCGAAGATCAGGTCAGCGGTGCTGGCGTCCTGCATCAGACGGCCGTTGACCTCGGTGTAGATGCGCAGCCCGTGCGGGTCGCTGACCTCGTCCGCGGTGACCAGGGTCGGGCCGATGGGGCAGAAGGTGTCCATGCTCTTGGCCCGCGTCCACTGGCCATCGCGGAATTGCACGTCCCGCGCCGAGACGTCGTTGGCGACGGTGTAGGCCGCGATGTGGGCGCGGGTGCCGCGCTCGGAGGGCCCGCACCGGGCGCCGATGACGACGGCGAGTTCGGCCTCCCAGTCGACGTCGGTGGTGACGCTCTTGGGAATGCGGATCTCGTCGTGGGGACCGGTGATCGATGAGCTGTACTTGGCGAAGGTGAGCGGCTCGGCCGGGGCCTCGAGCCCGGTCTCGGCCGTGTGGTCGGCGTAGTTGAGACCGATGGCGATGATCTTGCCCGGCCGACGCAGCGGCGCCGCGAGCTGGGCCTCGGCCAACGAAACCCGTTGCCCCACTGGGGTAATCGCGTCGGCGTCGGCCCCGGCACGAAGCCAGCCGAGCCAGGGGTCGGCGGTCTCAGCGTCGCCGAGGGAGACCGGCTGTACCCATTGCTGGGGTCCGTCGCTGAGCAGCACGGCGGGCGTGGCGTGGTCATCGATACGCACAACGGCAAGCCGCATGCTTCAGGACTCCGTTCGAGGGGAGGACGTCGGATGCGGCTGCGCGAGCGATCGTCGCCCGCACACCGCCCGTCGAGCATAAATGAGCATTGCACTGTTGACAATGCTTGTTTCTGCTCGAAAATGACTGAATGGAACGTAATTCTCGAGGTGTTCTCGTCCGCCACGTCGAGCCGTTTCCGCCCACCGCCGGAACTCCGGGACTCGCGCAGGGCAGTTACGGACAGCGCGGCAATCTCGAACTCGTCATCCCAGATCCTCTCGACGGCTTCTGGGTGTTCTGGTTCAACGCCGACCTGGACGAGCGGCACGCCGGCGCTGCCCTTGGCCGCTGGAGCGGCGGGCTGCACGTGCCGACCCGATCGCTGCTGAACCGGGTGAGCATCGCCCAGGTTCCCTTCGGCCCGAACTTTCTGGAGGTGGCTACCGAAGGCAGCGACGGCCGGCAACGCTGGTACTGGACCCCCACCGACGGCTTCGTCCACGACGGCCCACTGCCGGACGGCCCGAGCGGGAATGGTCCGGTGGCGGTGAATGATTCGCTGATCACGGTGGCCGCGGACCGGTGCGTGGTCTCCGGCGCGTCGAACTACCCGACGCTGGATTGGGTTGCGGACGGCCCGACGATCGCCGGCGTTCGCTCCGCGAGCATTGCCGCCCTCGCCGGCAGGGTCGCTCTTGCCGTTGTGCGTTCTGACGGTGTCGGCGCACTGTTCGTGGGGGACGCGCCCGTGGTGAGGATCGAGGGCGACTGGCGCGAACTGGTGGTGGCCGGCGCCGCGGTGCGACGGTCCGAGGGCTGGCAACTGGTCGGGATCGATCAGGGCGGGATCGTCCAACTCATCACGGTCACCGACACCGATGCCACCATGGTGGTCGAGCGGGTCGAGCGGGCCGAGCTGGGCCGGCCCGAGCCGGCGGCTGCGGTAGCCGCCACGACAAGCTCGCTCGGCGAAGGCACGGTGGAGATCGTGGTGCGGCAAGCAGACCGGCTGCTGCACCTGCGCGTCAGTGGCGGCACGACGCAGGTGAGCGAGCTGACGAGCGATGTCTGGGTGGCGCTACCGCGGCCCGCGACCGTCCATCGCCGGTCGCCGTGACCTCGCTCGGCGCAGGACGTGCGGACGTGAGGCTTGTCAGGGACAACCTGACACGCGTAAGGTGCAGCCTGACACCGTCAGGGGCGCCCTGACGCCACCGCTTCCTCCGGAGGGCCGATGCCGACCACCGTGCTCCATTGTTCGTTCTGCACCAAAGCCGCCCCGCAGGTGGCCAAACTGATCGCCGGACCCGGGGTGTACATCTGCGACCAGTGCGTTGGGCTCTGCACCACGATCCTCGCGGGCGAGCGGGCACAGCACCCGGGCGACGAACCGGACGCCGGAGCCACACGGGACATCGCCGCCTGGCAGGACATGACCGACACCGAACTGCTGGAGCACCTGCCCAAGATCGCCGCGTCCGCCGCTCGGGTCGAGGAAAGCCTGAAACTGTGGGTGAATCACGCGCGCGAGCGCGGCCTGACCTGGGCCCGCGTCGGCGAAGCGCTGGGCATGACCCGCCAGTCGGCGTGGGGCAGATTCTCCGACGAGCCGTGAGCCTCAGACGAGCCGCTGGATCATGGTGTTGCTCACCAGATACCGGTATCCCGCTTCCCGAATGGCCTGGTCATGCCGGGCCGATCCACCGAACGGACTCCCCCACAAGAAGGCCATGGCCGGTGAGTTCTGTCCGGTGACGGCGTCCATCCGGCGCTTGGGGCGCACGATCTCGCGCAGCAGGTCCTCGTCGGTGACGATGTCGGCGATGCCGTCGTGGGAGGACGTGTGCGGCGTGACGGTGTGCCGTGCCGACAGCGCCGCGACCTCGTCCCAGGACATCGCCAGCCGGTCTCGTCCGATCTCCTCTCGGACCAGATCGATGTTGTGTGACCGGGCGAAAGCCTCCTGCTCCGCGGGCGGGCAGTCGACGAACCCGGTGCACACGAAGAACCACGCGGACAGACCCAGGGCGTCGCACACAGGACCCGCGACCTCGGCCGAGTTCCGGTAACCCTCGTAGAAGACCGGGATGAAGCCGGGTTCGGAGGAGACCCAGGCTCCCGTTTCGTAGAAGGTGTCCAGCTCGGCCAGCGAGACGCAGCGGTATCTGGCGGCCAGCGCGCCCAACTCGGCGGCCAGAGATTCGCGTTGTGAATCGGGGGTGTTGTGGTAATTGACCACCCGGATGAACCGGCCGGCCGCAATGGCATCACGATGCTCGGTGAAGCCCGGCATCGCGCTCATTGCCCGTTCACGATCACGCTGGTGGCCTGCAGGCTCGAGATCAGACAGCCCAGATCCCCCTCGCGTTGGGAGGCGAACGCATCGGCGCGGACCGCGCTCAACAGCGCGGCGATCCGGCCGCCGTCGGCGAGCACGGCCGGGTCCCCGACCGTGGGCGCCGGTGCGCCCACGCTGAACAGCGCCAGCACCATCGGGATTCCCTCGCTGCCGAAGTCCCTGTCCTGTGCCGCGCGCAAGGCCGAAAGGCCCGACACGGCAGCGTGTTTCTCGGTCATCTGCTGCGATCATCCAATCCGGTGAATCAGGGTGTTGCCGATGAGGTAGCGGTATCCGGCGGCTATCAGCGCCTCGTCGTGGGGTGCCGACACCCCGAAGGATGTCCCGTGGAGCCAGGCGAAAGCCGGCGCGGACTGACCGGTCACGGCGTCCATCCGCTGCTTGGGCTGGACTACCTCGCGCCAGAAGTCATCGGTGTCGTCGGAGGAAACGTCGTTGATGCCGACGTGGGAGGCGGTATGCGGGGTGACCAGGTGCCGTACCGAGAGCTCACCGATCTCATCCCAGGTCATGGCCAGCCGGTCCTGCCCGATCTCCTCGGGCACCAGCCCGATCCAGTGCGAGCGGGCGTAGAACTCCTGCTCGGCGGGTGGGCAGTCGACGAAGCCCGTGCAGATCGGGAACACCCCGGTCAGGCCGAGATCATCGAGGATGGGCGCTGCCACGGTCGCGGAGTTCCGGTAGCCCTCGTAGAAGACCGGGACGAATACCGGGCGCGACGTCGGCCAGCGGCCGGTCGCGAAGAAGCCGTCCAGATCGGCGAGGGTGATCGTGTCGAAGGTCTCGGCCAGGGCTGACAATTCCGCCCGCAGTGCGCCGGCCTGGGAAGGCGGGGTGTTGTGGTAGTTGACGACCCGCAAGAAATGGCCTTCGGTCAGGGCGTTCAGGTGGCGGCCGAAGCCCAGGTCAGCCATGCTCCGGTCCCACCGACTCAGCGAGCGGGGTCAGCTCGTGCGCGGCCACGACCAGGCAGCTGATCACGCCCCCGTTGTCGCCGTCGCGCATCGTCGGTCCCATGGCTTGCTTGGCCTGGGCGACCCGCGCGGCAAAGGCCTGACCATCGGCACGCACGGCCGCATGCTGAGCGGCCGGGAAGGCAACACCGGTGCGCTCGTCGACCAGGCCGACGATCATCGGAATACCTTCGCGATTCTTGGCCCTGGTCATCGCTTGGCGAAGCCGCGACAACGACATCGGTTACTGCCCCTTCGTTTGCGTGCCTGCGAACCCGTTCGGCTC
The DNA here is from genome assembly GCF_023516435.1 of Jatrophihabitans telluris. Taxonomy (GTDB): domain Bacteria; phylum Actinomycetota; class Actinomycetes; order Mycobacteriales; family Jatrophihabitantaceae; genus Jatrophihabitans_A; species Jatrophihabitans_A telluris. The sequence goes on from NZ_CP097332.1 coordinate 3,982,901, forward strand.
GCGGGTCAGACCAGACGGACGTCGACCCCGCCGGCGCGCAGTTCGTGCACGGCGCTCGACGGTGCCCCCGAATCGGTGATCACCACGTCGATCTGCTCGACGCTGGCGAGGCGGACGGGGCCGCGCTGGGTGAACTTGGTGCTGTCGGCCAGCACCACCAGCGACCCGACGCCCTCCAACAGCTTGCGGTCCGTGCTGGCCTCGTGCACCGATGCCCCGGTGAGACCGACCGAGGCATCCAGTCCGTAGGTGCCGGTGAACGCCGTGTCCACCCGGAATTCCTCCATCGCGTGCTCGGCCAGCGGGCCGAGCAGCGACATCTCCGCGTGCCGCAGGATCCCGCCCAGCACGACCACGGTGATGTTGGCCTGCCGGGACAGCTGTACCGCCACGTTGAGCCCGTTGGTCAGCACCGTCAGGCCGTCGCGCCCGTGCAGGAACGGCAGCATGGCCTCGGTCGTCGTCCCGCCCGTGATCAGGATCGTCGAGTTGTCCTTGACCAGACTGGTCGCCGCTTCACCGATGCGCCGCTTCTGCGCCGAGTGCTCGCTCTGGCGAGCCATGTGGGCGACCTCGAGGTCGTTCTCGATCAGGCTCGCGCCGCCGTGCACCCGGGTGAGCAGCCCTTGGGAATCCATTTCCTTCAGATCGCGGCGGATGGTGGACGCGCTGACGCCGATGGCCTCGGCCAGCTCGTTCACCTGACCGATGCCGTGCGAACGCAGATGCCTCAGCACCTCACGCTTGCGCTCATGACTCAGCATCCTCAGTATCCCTGCACTCGATCGACCAGGTTCAGCAACGGGCGCCCGGCGTCGAAGCGACGCAGGTTCTCGCACACGATGTCTAGCACCTGAGCAGAGTAGTCGGGCGCAAGTCCGCTCACATGCGGAGTCACGAACACGTTCGGCTCGTCCCACCAGGAGTTGTCGGCGGCCAACGGCTCATCGTCGAAGACGTCCAGCACGGCGGCGCGGATCCGCCCGCTGCGCAACCCCGCACGCAGCGCTGACTCGTCGACGATCCCGCCGCGGGCCACGTTGATGAGCACCGCCTGGTCCTTGAGGACGTCGAGCACCTCGGCCGAGACGAGATCGCGGGTGGCTGCGGTCAAGGGCACGACCACGACCAGATAGTCCGAGCGGCGGGCGACCTCGCTCAGCTGCTCCGGCGCGAACAACTCCACGGCGGCAGGACTCGTCTCGAGCGGGGCGGCGCCGTAGAACTCATCGGCACCGGCGACGCGCCGCCCCGCGGTCCGGCTGACCCCGAGGACGTGCATGCCGAAGGCCTGCGCCAGCCGGCCGATCTCGCGACCGATCCGGCCGTAACCGACGACGCCGACGGTCGCGCCGCGCACTGGGGCCGGAAGCATCCGCTGCCAACGGTCCTCGGGTGTGGGCCAGTCGTGCCCGGACCGCGCCTGCAGCAGCGCGGGCAGCCGGTGCGCGGTGCCCAGGATCGACCAGAGCACGTACTCGGCCAGCGGTACCGGTGAGACTCCGCCGATCGTCGTGAGCGAGATCTGCTGACCGGCCGGGTGGGCCCAGATCGGCAGGGCCTGCAGGTGATCGACGCCGGAGGTGTCCAGTTGCACCCAGCGCAGCCGGGGCGCCTGTCGGGGGTGGCAGAACACCGTGGACGTGTGCAGCACGTCAACCTGGGCCCAGACCTCGTCCGGGATCTCGCTGTCGTGATCGCAGGTCCACTGCCGGACCTCGACGTCCTGGCAACAGCTCGCGATCCGTTTCAGGAAATCCTCGTCGAAGGCAAGCGTGGACAGGTAGTTGATCCGCGCCCGGCCGGTGAACGCGGCACGGCTCATTTGATACCCGAGCGGGCGAGGCCTTGGACGAAGTACTTCTGGAAGGCGACGAACAGGACCACCATCGGCAGGGCCATCAACAGGCTCATGGCCATGATCGCTCCGTAGTTGGTGGTGTACTGGCCCTTGATGTCGGTGACCAGGCCGATCGGCACGGTGAACTTCTGGTTGTCGGAGAAGAACACGATCAGAGGCCAGGTGAAGTCGTTCCACTCGTACATGAAAGTCATCAGGGTGAGTACCGCGACCAGTGGCCGGCACAGCGGCAGGACGATCGAGCGGAAGGTGCGAAAGATACCGGCGCCGTCGCAGCGGGCCGCTTCGAGCAGTTCGTCGGGGATCGCGATGAAGAACTGCCGGGCCAGGAAGATACCGAACACCGATGCGCTGCTGGGCAGGATGACCGCCCAGATGCTGCCGAACATGTTCAGCTTCACGACGAGCTTGAACTGGGCCACCATGATCGCCTGGATGGGGATCATCATGGTCGACAGCAACAACAGGAAGATCGGGTTCTTGCCGCGGAAGTTCAGCTTGGCGAAGGCGAAACCGGCGAGCAGGTTCACCAGCACGGTGATCACCGTGACGAGCACCGCGATGACGAGGGAGTTGCGGAACCAGCGGGTCACCGGGAAGTTGCGGATCGGGTCACGGAAGTTGTCCAGCGTGAAATGCGCCGGCCACAGATGCAGGCCGCTGCGGTAGAGATCGGCCTTCGTGGACACGGCCGTCAGCAGCATCCAGTACAGCGGGAACAGCATGACCAGGGCGATCACCAGGGCCAGCGCGAACCGCAGCCAGTAGAAGCGACCGCGAGCCCGCTTGCGCATCACTCGATCGCTGCGGGGGCTGGTGGAGGCCAGCATCGTCGTTGCCATCGTGTCGTCCTAACTGGCCAGGTCGCGGTTACGGGACAGCCGCCAGTTCAGGGCGGTGATCACCAGCGTTATCAGATAGATCACCACGCCGATCGCCGCCGCGTACCCGAGTTCGCCCGATCCGTGCTCATCGAAACCGACCTTGTAGGCGTAGGTGACCAGGGTGGTGGTGCTGTAGTTCGGACCGCCGTTGGTCATGGCGTAGACGGTGTCGAAGACCTGGAACGAGTAGATCAGGTTCATGATCAGCAGGAAGAACGTCGACGGCCCGAGCAGTGGGAGCGTGATGGCGCGGAACCGCTGCCACGCCGAGGCACCGTCGACCATGGCGGCGTCGTGGTACTCCGGGTCGACACCCTGCAGGCCGGCCAGGTAGATGATCATGTCGAACCCGACCCGGATCCACAGCGTGACCAGGACGAGCGAGACCATCGCCCACTTGCCGTTGGACTGCCAGTCCGGACCGTTGATGCCCAGGGCGTGCAGGAAGTTGTTGACGAAGCCGGAGTACTGATCGAACATCCAGGCGCCGATCAGGCCGGACGAGACGCCGGAGATGACCAGGGGCAGGAAGATGATCGATCGGATCAGCTTGCGTCCGGGCAGCACGCCGTTGAGCAGGATCGCCATGCCCAAGCCCACCGCCATGCCCACCGGGACGGTGAGCAACGTGAAGAGCGCGGTGTTCCACAGCGCTTCCCAGAAGACCGAGTCGCGGATGATGTCGACGTAGTTGTTGATCCCGAGGAACTGGGAGGGCCCGAGGGAGCCGATCTTCTGCATGGACAGCCAGAAGGCCCAGACCAGCGGCAGCAGCAGGAAGACGGCGACCAGCACCAGGTTCGGCAGCAGAAACGCGCCTGCCGTCGGGCCGTGACCTCGGCTGGTCACGGCCCGTCGGCGCCGGGGCCGGAGCCCGGCACTGCCTTGCAGCGCTTCGGCCGGTAGTTCGGTGACCAGCGAAGGCGATGAACTCATGAGGTCGAACCTAGCTGCCGATGGAGGTGTTTACGCCGTCAGCGATGGCCTGCAGCGTCTTGGCGGTGGCCTGCCCGTTGAAGGCGAGCTCGAGCTGGTCCTGCAGCAGGGTGTTGATCTTGCTGAAGGCGGGCACCGACGTCTCGGTGGTGATGGTCTGCGACAGCGTGGTCGCCTGCTGGGCAAACACTTTCACCGCGTCCGGGGCGGTGGCGTAGCTCAGCGAGGACGAGGCCAGGGACTTCAGCGTCGGCAGCTCGATGGCCTGCTCGCAGAAGTACTTCATCGAATCTTCGGACACGATGAACTTCAGGAAAGCCGCAGCCAGATCGGGGTTCTTGGTCGCCTTGTTCGCCACGATCGCGTTGCCGCCGAGGTCGGTTGCGGCGGCGGTGTCCTTCGGCATGAACGTGACGCCCCAGTTGCCCTTGTAGCCGCTCTTGGGGTCGGCGATCTCCGGCACCAGGAAGTCGCCGATGAAGGTCATGGGCACGGTCTTGCCGAGGAAGAACTCGTCGGAGTACTTCGCGCCCTTGATGGTGTTGGACGCCGGCACCCACTTGTTGGTGAAGAAGCTCTTGGTGAAGTCCAGTGCTTTCGTGCCCGCCGCGCTGGGCAGGGCGGACTTCTTCAGGTCTGGGGTCAGCAGCGAACCGCCCGCCTGGTAGAGGAAGCTCAGCCATCGGTAGGCCCCGGCCTTGGTCCAGTCGTAGGCGAAGGGGAACTTGCTGGCCGGCAGGGCAGAACGGAGCTTCGTCGCGACCTGGGAGAACTCGTCCCAGCTCCAGGCGTTGGCGAGGCTGTCGGGGACCGAGGTGATGCCGGCGCTGGCGAAGGCGTCCTTGTCGTAGACGATCGCGGTGCAGTCGGTCTGATGCGGCACGCCGAACGGGATGTTCTGGTACTTGATGGCGTCCCACAGGGCGGGGAGAAAGGCATCGATGTCGCTGGAGCTGAAGTACTGGGTCAGGTCCATCAACGCACCCGCGGAGGAGTACTTGCCCATCGTGGTGTAGTCGACCCGGAAGATGTCGGGTGCGTTGCCGGCCTGGATGCCCCGGTCGATACCGGCGAAGAAACCGTCGTAGGGGACGACCTTGAGGGTGATCTTGGCGCCCGGGTTGGCGGCCTCGAACTTCTGCTTGACGTAGTTGAAGCCGGCCGTCTCGCCGGTGCTGCCACCCCAGAAGGCGAAGGTGAGTTGCCCGGTCTGCGGGCCGAGGCTCGACTTGGCACCGGTCGAGCCACTCGCCTTGACGGTGGCGTCGGTGGTACCCGAGTTGGAGTGGACGGAGGTACAGGCACTCAGCCCGAGCAGCGTGGCAGCTCCCGCAGAGCCGGCCAGAAAACCGCGCCGTGACAGATCCATCGTGAGGACTCCCTGATTCAAGTGGCCAGTGGTGTGCGGGTGGCAGGCCATCGAGCGTGACGACGGCGTCACCCTGTCATCGACCGCCAGTTGACTGTGGTCCTAGTTCTAGTTTGCCGCGCACGAAACGTCAATACCATTCATGTAACGGCACTTCTCTGCTCACTTTTGCTCAGTATTGATTGACCTGGCCGAAATCCCCCCTTAATCTGGCGCGGTGACATCGATCGACTCCGACGTGCCGGCAGAGGTGCCAGTAGAGGTGCCGGTAGAGGTGCTGGTGCTGGCCGAGCTCAACCCGGACCTGTTGCTCAGCGCGCCGTCGGCGACGGTGTCCTTCGGCCAGGTCGAGACCGAACTCAGCGACAGCCGTCTGACTCTGGGCAGTTCGGGAGCGATCACCGCCGCCGCGCTGGCCGCTCTCGGTGTGCCGGTCGGGCTCTGTGCCACGGTCGGTGACGACGAGTTCGGCCGCGGGGCCGTCACGATGTTGCGCGCAGCCGGCGTGGACGCGTCCGCGGTGATCGTGCGACCTGAACTGCGCACCGGTATCACGGTCGTCGTCAACGCCCCGGGCGGCGATCGGGCCCTGCTCACCTACCCCGGCGCCATGGCCGCGCTGGCCGCCGGCGACGTACCCCCCGCGGCCCTTGCCCGCGCTCGACACGTCCACGTGAGTTCGATCTTCCTCCAGCACGCGCTACGGCCGGGGTTGGCCGCGCTGTTGAAGGACCTGCGCGATCGCGGCGTGAGCACGTCCCTGGACACCGGCTGGGACCCCGCCCAACGCTGGGACGACATCGCCGAGCTGCTGGCGCACCTGTCGCTGTTGCTGCCCAACGCCGCCGAGCTCGAGCAGCTGTGCGCGCGGCTGGACATCGAGGCCACGCCCGGCTCGCCCGACTGGTTCGTCGAGCCGGCGCGGGCGCTGGCCCGACGTGGGCCCACGGTCGCCGTCAAGCTCGGCGGCAACGGTGGGTACGTCACCGACGGCACTGCCGAGGGCAGCTGGCAGATCTGCACCGAGCCGCTCGAACCGGTGGACACCACCGGCGCCGGGGACAACTTCAACGCCGGCTACCTCAGTGGCCTGCTCGCCGGTGCCGCCCCTGCCGACTGCCTGGCCGCGGCGATCGCGGCCGGCCGGGTGTCGGTCACCGGTCACGGCGGCACCGGCCGCCTGCTGACCCCCGCCGAGCGGGACGCCGAAGTGGCGCGCCTGTCCCCGACTGCCCACCGCCCGTAACCGAACCGCCTGCAGCTCATCACAAGCACGACTACTGGGAGAACCGATGACCGAGAGCGCCACCTATGCGGAGAACACGCTGCGTGAGATCTTCAGCCAGCCCGAGACGTGGGCCCGGGCACTCGCGCAGGTCGCCGCGGGCGTACCGCTGCCCGCCGACGGGGAGAAGATCCTGTTCCTGGGCTGCGGGACCTCGTACTACATCGGCGAGGCCTACGCCCGCCTGCGCAACGCCCTCGGCAAGGGCCAGACCCGGGCTTTCGTCCCCACCGAGCTTTCCTATGTGGAACCGGACGAAACCGTGATCGTGCTGTCCCGCTCGGGCACCACCAGCGACGTGATCAGCCTGGCCAAGGACCTGCGCTCCCAGGGCCACCGCGTGGTCGGCATCGTCGGGACTCCGCAGACGCCGATGATCGACGTGTGCGACGACGTGATCATGATGGCCTACGCCGACGAAGTGTCCGTCGTCCAGACCCGCTTCGCCTCGACGGCGTTCACGCTGCTGCGCGCCAGCCTGCAGCGGGAGTTGGGCTACCTGCCCGAGCAGGCGGCCCAGGCCCTGACCCGCGACCTGCCCGACACTCCCGAACACGTCGTCTTTCTCGGCACCGGATTCTCTCTCGGCCTGGCCCACGAGGCCGCGCTGAAATGCCTGGAATCATCGGGCATGTGGGCCGAGGCCTACGCGGTGATGGAGTACCAGCACGGTCCCATCTCCGCCGCCGGACCCGGGACCGTCGTGTGGCCGCTGGTCCCGGTCCCGGACTCGGTCTCCGACGGGGTCCTGGCCACCGGCGCGCGGCTGGTGATCCCGACTCTGGACCCGCAGGCGGAACTCGTCTCCATCCACCGCCTGGCGGTGGCGATGGCGGCCGCGGCGGGCCGCAATCCCGACGTGCCCCCGTACCTGTCGCGCTCGGTCCAGCTGGACTGACCACCGATGCCGGTCATCATCGTGCACGGACCGCCCACGGAATCGGCACAAGCCCTGCTGCACAAGGTGAATCAGGCCGTCGCCGGCGCGCTGGGACTGCGGCCCGTCGATGTCCACTCCATGTTCAGCCCGGCCGGACCGGCCGCCACCGGCGAGCAGCCCGACTCGGCGTGGCCGACCGCGTTGTTGCACGGGCGCGCGCGGCCGCCGGAGTTGATGGCGGCCGCGGTCAACGGCGTTTCGGCCGTGCTGGCCGAGGAATTCGACGTAGCGCCGGGACGCGTCTGGGTCCAGTGGGTGCTCACGGGTTAGCCGGACCGGGCAGCCACACCCGGACGGTGGTCCCATCCGCTCGGCTGTCCAGCGACAGTCGCCCGCGGTGCGCGCTGACCACCCCGCTGACGATGGCCAACCCCAGCCCGGACGAGGCGCCGTCGGCGACGGGCACGCCGCGGGCACGGCTACGTCCCTTGTCGGCGCGAACGAAACGCTGCGTCACCGTGGGCAGCAGGTGTTGCGGGATACCCGGTCCGTCGTCGTGCACCTCCAGCAGGACACCGTCGGAGTCGGCCCGTCCCGACACCGTCACGCGCGTACCTGCCGGGGTGTGATGGCGGGCGTTGCCCACCAGGTTGACCAGGACCTGGCGTAGTCGATCCGGATCGCCGGTTACCGACAAAGGCTCCGGCGGCAACGACAGATCGAAGCGATGGGTCGGATCGGTCAGACGGGCGTCCTCCACGGTCTCCAGCACCAGGCGGCTGACGTCGACGTCCACCTGGGCCAGCGGCTGCCCGGCGTCCAGTCGCGCCAGCAGCAACAGCTCGTCCACCAGGCGCGCCATCCGCGTGGACTCGGCCGCGATCCGCTCCAGCGACGCGCTCACCTGCCCCGGAAGGGGGCCGGACTGCTGCGCGATCAGCTCGCTGTGGCTGTGGATGACGGCGACGGGGGTCCGAAGCTCGTGGCTGGCGTCGGCCACGAACTGGCGCAGCCGCTCCTCGCTGCGATGCCGTTCGTTCAAGGACTGCTCGACGTGGTCGAGCATGTGGTTGACGGCCAACGCCAACGTCCCGATCTCGGTGCGATCGTCCGGGGCCTCGACGCGCTCGGGTAATTGCGGGTCGCCGGCGAGCGGCAGCGTCGCGATCCGGCCTGCCGTGGCGGTCATTCGCCGTAGGGGCCGCAGCGTCGAGCCGACCGCCAGCGAACCCAGACCGGCGACCAGCACCACGACAACGGCGAAGACCGCGGTTTCCACGAGGAGGACGTGCGCGACGGTCTGGTGCACCCCGGTCTCGGGGAGCCCGGTGATCAGCACGTCGCCGTCGCGGCCGTTGAGAACCAGCACCCGGTAGTGGCCAAGGTCCGGGAAGGCGACCGAACGCCGGCCGGTGGTCGCGGCCACGGTGAGCAGGCGGGCCCTGTCGGCCGCGGACACCGTCGCGTTCACGCTGGGGTTGGCGTTGGGATTGATGTTCGGGTTGGCGTTGGGGTTGATGGTGGCGTTGGCGTTGGGGTTGATGTTGGCGTTGGCGTCGGGTACGACCCCGGCGGCCGTCACGGTCCCGGCGGATACCCTCGCTCCGAGCGTCCCGGCCGACTGCCCGATCGTCGAGGTCTCGGCGTTGTCCGCACCCTGGTCACTGTGCTCCAACGCGATGGCGTAACGGTTTCCGGCCGCGTCCAGCTGCTGATCGAGCCGATGCAACAGGAACGAACGAAGCGCCACCGTGCTCGCGCCACCGACTCCCGCGCAGGCGATCAACAGCAGCGCGGCCAGCAGCAGGCTGAGGCGGGTGCGCAGCGTCCAGGCCGAGGGGCGCACGGCTGATCAGTCCGTCGCCGGTTTGAGGACGTACCCGACGCCTCTCACGGTGTGGATCATGGGCGGGCGTCCCAGGTCGAGCTTCTTTCGCAGATAGCTGACGTACAACTCCACGACGTGGCCCTGCCCACCGAAGTCGTAATCCCAGACCTGATCGAGGATCTGGGCCTTCGACAGCACCCTCCTCGGATTGCGAGCGAGGTAGGTCAGCAGGGCGAACTCCGTCGCGGTGAGTTCGAGCAGGTTCGCACCGCGTCGAACCTCGTGCGCGTCCTCGTCGATGACCAGGTCACCCACGACGATCCGGTTGCCGTCCCGCGAACGCGCCAGGCCCGCCCTGCGCACCAGTGCCCGGGCCCGGACGAGGACCTCCTGCAGGCTGAACGGCTTCGTCACGTAGTCGTCGGCCCCGGCCGAGATTCCCGCGATGCGGTCCGCGACCCCGTCCCGCGCGGTGAGGAAGAGGACGCAGACGTGCTCGGACCCGAGCCTGAGCCGCCGCAGCACCTCCAGCCCGTCCAGGTCGGGCAGCATCATGTCGAGGACCACCAGGTCCGGCAGGAACTGCTCGGCGATGCGCAGGCCGTCCGCGCCCGCCAATGCGCCACGGACCTCGAAGCCGTCGAAGCGCAGTGCGCTGACCAGCGCGTCCGTGATGCCGGGCTCGTCATCGACCACCAGCGCTCGCGGCGGCCCGCCGTCCGGCCGGTGCAGCGTCCCCGAGGGCAGGGTTCCCGACGGTGTCGTCAAGGGCAGCGCTCCCGACGGCAGCGTTGTCGGGGGTTGCCTTACCGAAGGTGGCGCGGTGACCGGCTCGCCGGCGCGGGAGGATTCGCTCGTGCTCACCAGACCAGGATGGCTGATCCGGGGCCGCTGGCATGCGGCCGAAGCTCTGGATCAGCTCTGAATCGGCGCAGGGCTGTCTCTGACCGGAGCCCCCCTGCGTTTGATCGACCGAACCACAGGCCGTTGAGAGCACGTTCAGAGCTAGCTCGGATTGACTGGAGAGATGATGCCGACCAGGGCCCGCCCGACGCCGCCCGCGGCGACCTGGGTGCCGACGGGTCCGGCGCTGCTGCCGCCGCTCGCTCTCACGGCGATGTGGTTCGGCGCGGCGCTGGCCCTGCTGCTGTGGTGGCAGGACACCCAGTACGTCTCAGGACTCGATGGCTGGCTCACCAACGCGGGACGGCTGACGGGTCTGCTCGCCGGCTACCTGCTGGCGTTGTTGCTCGCGCTCATGGCTCGGGTCCCCGCGCTCGAACGGGGCATCGGGACGGACCGGCTGGCGCGCTGGCACGCCAGCCTCGGCCGGTACACGGTGTGCCTGTCGGTGACGCACGCACTGCTGATCCTCTGGGGTTATTCGCTGACCGCGCACGTCAACCCCGTCTCGCAGACCTCCACCCTGCTCCTGAGCTACCCGGACGTGCTGATGGCGACGGTTGCCCTGGGGCTGCTGGTGCTGGTCGGTGTGGTGTCGGCGCGAGCCGCCCGCCGGCGGATGTCCTACGAGACCTGGCACTTCATCCACCTGTACACCTATCTCGCGGTCGCGTTGGCGTTCAGCCACCAGTTCGCCACCGGCGTCGACTTCGTCGACAACGCGCCGGCACGCTGGCTGTGGTCGGCCATGTACCTGAGCGTCGCGCTCACGCTGGTGTGGTTTCGCTTCCTCACCCCGCTGCTCGTGGCCCGGCGGCACCAGATGCGGGTGGTGGCTGTGCACCGGGAATCTGCGGACACGGTCTCCGTGTGGATCGGCGGACGGCAACTGGATCGTCTCAAGGCCGAGTCCGGGCAGTTCTTCCGCTGGCGGTTCCTGACCCGCGAGCGGTGGTGGGCGGCCAACCCCTACTCACTGTCGGCCGTCCCGCGCCCGGATCTGCTGCGCATCACGGTCAAGGACCTGGGCGACCACAGCCGGGATCTCGGCACCATCAGTCCCGGGACCCGGGTGCTGGCCGAGGGCCCGTTCGGTGCGTTCACCGCTCGCAACGCCAGCGGCCGTGGCAAGGTGCTCCTCCTCGCGGGCGGCGTCGGCATCACGCCCATCCGCGCGCTGTTCGAGTCACTACCGGCGGCACCCGGAGCGCTCACCCTGATCTACCGCGCCAGCGCGCCGCAAGACGTCGTGTTCGCCGAGGAGCTCCAGCACATCGCGGCGGGGCGGCAGGCCCGGCTGCTCTACCTGTTCGGGCCCCGAGGGTCTGCCGGCCGGCCCGATCCGCTCCAGGCCGATAACCTCCTTCGGACGATTCCGGACCTGGCCGAGCACGAGGTCTACCTGTGCGGGCCGCCCGGGATGACCGACGCGGCCCAGCGAGAACTACGCCGTGCCGGTGTCGGCCGACGCCATGTCCATGTCGAATCCTTCACCTTCTGAGGTCGTCCAATGCGCCGCGTACTTCTCGCCGTCACCGGCACCATCGCCGGGCTGGTCGCGCTGCTCAGCTTCAAGACCCACGCGGCCATCACCGGGCAGGCCTTGCCGCAGGCCAGCCTGCCGGGCTCCAGCTCGACATCCTCGGACTCGGCATCCTCCGGCGCGGCATCCTCCGGCGCGGCATCGTCCGGCGCGGCATCGTCCGGCGCGGCATCGTCCGGCGTGACATCGTCCGGCGCACCCTCGTCCGGCCCGCCATCGCCCGGCTCATCGAGCGCATCGGGCACGCCGGCCCCGAGCAGCCCTTCCTCCTCGGCCGCGAGCCAGACCTACACCGGCCAAGCGATCTCGACCCGTTACGGGGTCGTCCAGGTGCGGATCACCGTCCGCGCAAAGCGAATCACCAACGCCGCCTTCGTTCAGCTGACCGCCTTCGACGGGCATTCGGCCGACATCAACGCTCAAGCGGGCCCGATCCTGCTGGAGCAGACCTTGAGCGCCCAGAGCGCGCAGATCGATGGAGTCTCCGGCGCGACCTTCACCACCGACGGGTACGAGCAGTCGTTGCAGAGCGCCTTGGACCAGGCCGGTATCTGATGGGAATTCGGCACGTCGAGGCGGTGATGGGGACGATGTTCTCCATCGAGATCCGTGACGCTCGCTTGACCGGCTCGGCCGCCGAACGCGTGCTCGAACCCCTGCTGGCGCGGTTGCACGCCATCGATGCCGACTACTCCCCGTTCCGCCCGGACAGCCTGGTCAGCAGGGTCAACCGGGGCGAGCTGAGCGAGAGGGACCTGCCCGCCGAGGCGAAGACGGTCCTGAGGGAGTGCGAGCTGTGGCGGGAGCTGTCCGGGGGCGCGTTCGACGTCCGGGCCACTGGGCGTCTGGATCCCTGCGGGTACGTCAAGGGCTGGGCGATCGCCGAGGCGTCCCGGCTGCTGGCCGAAGCCGGTTCGACCTGGCACTGCGTCAACGGCGGCGGCGACGTCCAGGCGGTCGCCCCGGCCGACGTCCGACCTTGGCGCGTTGCCATCGCGGACCCGCGCGATCGGGGCCGGACGGTGGCAACTCTCACCGGGCACACGCTGGCGGTCGCCACCTCCGGAAGCGCCGAACGAGGTGAGCACATCGCCGACCCCCGCACGGGAAGGCCGGCCACGGGCGACCTGCTGAGCCTGAGCGTCTACGGCCGATCGATCATCGACTGTGACGTGCTCGCGACGGCCGGCTACGCGATGGGCGCCGACGTGTGCGGATGGTTCACCCAGCGACCGCATCTGACCGCGTACGCGGTCCGTGCTTCGGGCACGAGTTGGCTCGGCCGACCGGCTGCCTAGCGGTTGGCCACCACCGTGGCCAAGGCCGCCACGGTGTCGGCGATCGCCTCGCGCGCGGGCGAAAGGTACTTGCGGGGATCGACCAGCGCCGCATCGCCGGCCAGCGCCGAGCGAACCGCCGCGGTCATGGCGATGTTCAGGGCGGTGCCGATGTTCACCTTCGCGATCCCGGCCTCGACGGCGTGCCGGATCTCGCTGTCAGGAACGCCGGAAGAGCCGTGCAGTACGAGCGGCACGGCCAGCGAGTCGGCCAGCTCGGCGATCAGCTCCAGGTCCAGGCTCGCCGAGCGGGTGGTCATCGCGTGCGAGCTGCCGACGGCTACCGCGAGCGCGTCGACCCCGGTGGCAGCCACGAATGCCCGGGCTTCGAGCGGATCGGTGCGGACCCCGGCGGCGTGCGCGCTGGCCGGCGCGTCGGGCTTGCCGCCGACGTAGCCGAGTTCGGCCTCCAGATACAGTCCCTGAGCGTGCGCCCAGTCCGCCGCGCGGCGGGTCGCGTCGAGATTGTGCTGATAGGGCTGGGCTCCCGCGTCGAACATGGCCGAGGAGAAGCCGGCCCGCGCCGCTTGGTGCAGTAGTTCGACATCGTCGACGTGATCCAGGTGAAGTGAGACCTCTACTGCGGCTGATTCGGCCACGGCGGCGGCCCCCCGCGCGATCGGCAGCACGCGGTTGCCGTGGAAGCGCACGGCGTTCTGGCTGATCTGCAGAATGACCGCCACACCGGCGCGCTCGGCGCCGGTCACGATGGCCTCGGCGTGTTCGAGGGTGATCACGTTGAACGCCGGCACCCCCACCCGGGCTTGCGCCGCGGCGGCGACGAGATCGGCGGTTCTGGCCAGGGGCATGTCAGGACTCTCCTTCAGTGGCCACGGTGACAGCGTCATCAGCCACAATGACGGCCGCATCGGCTTCATCGGCTTCATCGGCCGCATCGGTGACGGCGCGGGTGGTGGACACGGACTCGATCAATACGCGCGGACGAAGGCGCGCGCGGGTGGCCGGATCGATCTCGCCGGCGACCTCTACGGCGACGGCGGCGGCGGACGTCGCGATCCCGTCAGCCAGGATGGCGGGCCAGTCCTTGCCCGCCCGGACGCCGGCCGCGACGGCGGCGACGAGGGAATCGCCTGCGCCGGTGGGATTGCCGCGGACTCGTTCGGGTGCGCCGGCCTGCCAGGTGCCGTCCGGAGTGACCGCGATGAGGCCTTGTTCACCACGCGAAACGAGCACCACCGACGGGCCCCGGTCCGCCAGCTCGGCTGCCGCGAGGTGGACGTCGTTGGCGCTGGTCAACGATCGACCGACGAGCTCGGCCAGCTCGTGATGGTTGGGTTTGACCAGGAACGGACGGGCGGGCAGGGCCGTGTCGAGCGCGGGCCCGTCAGCGTCGAGAATCGCGGGCACCCCTTCGAGGTGGGCGAGCTCGATCAGCTCGCCGTACGCGCCCGGTTCCAGCCCGCGCGGCAGGCTCCCGGCCAGCACGAGCAGGTCGGCGGACTTCATCTCATCCCGAAAAACCTCGACGAACACGGCCCATTCGGCCGGTGTGATGACCGGCCCGGGTTCGTTGAAGACGGTGGCGTCGGCAATATCTACGACCGTAACGGTGCGGCGGGTGTCGCCGGCGGTCGGGACCAGACGATGGTCCAGCCCGGCGGCGGCGAGGTCGTGGGCCAGCTGTTGCCCCGTGGTGGAGCCGGCGAAGGCCAGCAATCGCGCCGGTTCGCCGAGCTGGCGCAACACCCGGGCGACGTTGACGGCTTTGCCCCCGGCGCGATGTCGAACCTCCCGGACTCGATGGGAGGCCCCGGGCTGGATCCGATCCACGGTGTAGGTGACGTCGATGGCCGCATTGAGGCAGACGGCGAGGATCACGGGCGAACTCTATCGGTTCTGAGAGACTGGACGAGTGAGCTCTCCCACCAGGTGCCCGTGCGGTTCCGGCGATTCCTACCCGGACTGCTGTGGTCGCTACCACGCCGGGCGGCCGGCGCCGACCGCGGAAAGCCTGATGAGGTCGAGATATTCGGCCTTCGCGATGGGCCTGCCCGACTATCTGCTGCGCACCTGGCACCCGGACACCCGGCCGAACGAGCTGGAACTGGACGCCGCCCAACGTTGGCTGCGCCTGGACGTGCTCGGCGTCTACGGCGGTGGCCTGCTCGACGCCGAGGGCACGGTCGACTTCCAGGCGCACTACCGCCGGACCGGCGTCACGACCAGCCGGGGCATGCAGAGCGAGGTCAGCACCTTCCGGCGCGAAGGCAGCGAATGGCGTTACTACGACGGAGTCCGGAGCTTGCGGTGACTGTCCCGCGAGCGCGGATCCTGCCCGCCTCCCACCGTCGGGCAGTGCCGTGGAAGAACGGCGGTGGGGTGACCTTTCCCGTCGCTTCCAGCCCGGACGGCGTCGATCCGACGGCGCCGTTCGATTGGCGCGTCAGCATTGCCTCGATCAGCCGCGACGGAGGCTTCTCCACGTTCACCGGTATCGACCGCGTGATCGTCGTGATCGACGGCGCGGGTGTGGTCTTGACGGTGAACGGCGCGACGGTACCGCTAGGGCCCCTGGCCCCCTATGCCTTTGCCGGCGAGGCGGAGGTTTCGGGCCGCCTGGTCGAGGGCGCAACTCTCGATCTGAACCTGATGACGCGACGAGGCAAGACCACCGGATCGATGGAAGTGATCCGGCTGCCTGAGCAGGGTTTGCCGCTGTCGCCCACACAGGGCGAGACCATCGTCGCGGTTTGTCTGTCCGCGGGCGGTTGCCTCGGCGATGTCGTCCTGCAACCCCGGGACGCTGTCATCGTGGATTTCGCCGACACTGGATTCGATGGCGCGGCCGGCTCTGACGAACTGCCGCCAATCACCGGTGTGGCCACCCCGGTCGCTGTGCTCCGGGTGCGGAAGGTGGCCGGTCGTGGCGGGTGAGGATTCCACGCGGCACTGGCATCAGGTTCGGCAAATCGTTCGGCCCACGCTCGGAGTGCTCGCTCTGCTGCTGGTCATCAACTACGTGTTGCTGCCGCAGATTGCCGGTGCGCGCAAGACGATCCACCTGCTGTCCGGGGTGAATGTGTGGTGGCTGGTGGTCGCCGCGGCCGCCGAGATCGCCTCCTTGCTGGCCTATGTGCGGCTGAGCCAGTTGACGCTCCGCTGGCCGTCGCTGCGGTTTCGGACGATGTCCCAGATCGATCTCAGCACCCTGGCGCTGAGCCACGTGGTGCCGGCCGGCTCGTTGGTGGGCGTCGGCGTCGGCTACGCCTTGATCGTGCGAGCCGGGGTGCCGCGCAGCCAGGCGGTGACGGGCAAGACCGTGCAGACAGTCGGTTCAGCCGTGATCCTGAACGTCATCCTGGCCGTGGGTCTGTGTGCGGCACTGGTCCTGCACGGCAGCGACCCGCTGTACGGGCCGATCGCGGCGGCCGGCCTGGTGCTGCTGGTATCGGTTGCGATCATCACGGTCCTCGTGCTGCGCCGTCAGCAACGCATCATCGAGCTGTTGACCCGGCTGCTCAGCCGACTACCGCATGTGGATCCCGCCGTGGGGCAGCGGCTGGTGAGCTCACTTGCGGACACGCTGCGGACCCTCGGCCGGGACCGGACCTTTCTTCGCCAGACCCTGTTGTGGGCGACGTTGAACTGGATGCTCGATGCGCTGTCGCTGTGGTGCAGCGTGCGAGCCTTCGGCCACGCGCTGGGGCCGGTTGGTTTGGTTGTGGCCTACGGCCTGGCCAACGTCGCCGCGGCGCTGCCGTTCACACCGGGCGGATTGGGAATCGTTGAGGGCATCCTCGTGCCCACCCTGGTCGCCTTCAACACGACGCGTGGCATCGCGATCCTCGGAGTGCTCGCCTGGCGGTTGTTCAGTTTCTGGATCCCGATCCCGATCGGACTGGCCTGTTACGCCCCGCTGGTCGCCCGGGGAGACCACACCGAAGAGCCCGAGCCGGACGGGGACGAGGCCGAGCAGACCGAGCCCGGCGCACGTGAGCCACGCACGTGAGCCACGCACGTGAGCCACGCACGTGAGCCGCGCACGTGAGCCACGCACGTGAGCCACGCACGTGAGCCACGCACGTGAGCCACGCACGTGAGCCGCGCACGTGAGCCGCGGGAGGGACAGGTCGAAGCGCACGATTCGAGCGACAGCAATGGCACGCTCGTCCCCCCTGATCCAGCGGCTTTCCGGTCCGTTTCCGGGTGCTCAAGGATCCGGAGCTTCCCGGTTGCCGACCGGCCCGCTTGCCAGATCGGGCACTGGTCGCCGCGAACCGCTGTCATCCGGAGCGCTCGATGGCCGCCCGGTCCGGTCCTGCTGCTCCCCCGGCGGTGAGCAGAGCCGACGTTCCGGCCGCGCCGTGAAGCGATGGCGGGTGCCCAACGACCACGTATGGACGGCGTCGGCGGCCCGGGTATGTCGGAAGTGGCCTTTGGTCTTTCCTTGATGATGGCGCTTGCAGGTGGGGCTGAGATTGTCGGCCGTGGTCAGCCCGCCCCGCCCGAACGGCTGGACGTGATCGAGTTCGGAATCGTGGGAGGGATGTCCGCAGCCCGGAAAGACACAGCTCGGTTCGTTGTGCAGCACGAGCTGACGTACGGGCTCGCTCGGCCGGTAGCGACGCGACAGTTGCACCGCCGTCCCATCGTCGCCGGTGACCACTCGGCGCCAGGTGGTGTCCTCGGTGTGAACCAGCTCCCGCACGAGTGTGAGAGGCACGGGTCCGTAACCGTCGAGCCAACCCGGGTGCTGATCGAGTCCGAGCAGGGTGGGCAGCGCGACGTGCACGTTGAGCTGGGCTCGCCGCCTGCGGCGCTCCGGTAGCGCAGCGATCGGGATGCCCCTCAGCACGGCATCGCGCAGCAGGTCGCTTCGTTGCTGCTCCACGCATCGCTCATCGCTCGGTCCGAGCTGGGCTACGGCACCCTGGATGCGGCGGTACACCTCGACAACATCCGCGGCCGGAGCGGTCCAGCGCAACTGCATCAGGTGATCCTCGAGGACCTGGAGTTCGATCCGTCGCCCGCGCGCGGCAACCGTCGCTCGGCGGTCGGCCCCAAGGGGGTCCAGGCGCAGCACGGCCCGCTCGACCACCCGACCGAGCCGCGCAGGGGTGTGCTCATCGACCCGTTCGAGCACCGTCGCCTCATAGGAAGCCCGGGTCTCGACGTCGACAGCCGACCCGCCCTCGGCGGCGGCAGCCGCCAGGCGATCGAAGCCCTCGACGATCCGGCGGACATGGGCGGCACCGATCAGCCCGGCCTGCAGGGCTTCGCTGGTTCGCGGCAAGTCACGGACAAGCGTGCGCGCGTCGGCGATCCGTTGGCCCATTCCGCGCGGTGGCACTCGCAGGACCGCGGCGGCCTGTTCGCGCGAAATCTGATATGGCGTGTCGTCCTGCTCGACAAAGTAGGTCAGCGCCCGCGCCGCCAAGGCCACTGTCATGCTCTGCAGTCGATTGACCACGGTCAGCAGATCGAGCTGAGCGTCGGTCGATAACGTCTCGAAACGCGCGAGCCCGGCCAGAGCGAGCGTCAGCGCGGCCGGCGAAGGCACAGCGCTCGCAGCGTTCGCCAACCACGTTTCCAGTTGCTCTGGATCAGAGGTATTCACGACTCCGAGCCTAACCGCCACAGACGATGCCCGCAAGAGGCTTTCGCCTTATCGCATAAGCCTAAACGCGATCGAGCCAATGCTACGGACTGCCCTGCGGAGGACCATACGTCGAACCTCCGACAACGCCGCGACAGTTATCCACAGGCCGATAGACCCAGCGTGTTCGGCACCGTCGAGCCGACGATCCCAGCCTCACGGCGCGCCGTAACCCGGGCGATACGAAAGGGTGCCAGTGTGTGGCCCGTGACGGATACGACGGTAATTGTCGACGACCCTAACCGGAACTACGGCGACAAGGTCGTCGCGGTCGAACCCGGTGGAGTGGAATTCATTCCGCTGGACGAGCGGCACGGCCGCCCGCTGCAGATGCTGTGGACGTGGACCTCCCCCAATATGGAATTCGCCACCGTCGGCGTCGGAATTCTCGGCCCACTGTTCTTCGGGCTGTCGTTCTGGCAGTCGGTCTGGGCGATCGTCCTCGGCACCGCAGTCGGCGCAGGCACCCAGGGCATCCTGTCGTCGTGGGGACCCGGACACGGCCTTCCCCAGATGGTGATCAGCCGCAGTGCCTTCGGGTTCTTCGGCAACATCCTGCCCGCCGGCATCAACGCGCTCGTCGCCGGCATCGGCTGGTTCGCCGTGAACAGTGTCAGTGGTGCGCTGGCCCTGCACGCCCTGGTCCACGCACTGCCCAAGGGCGGCTGCCTGGTGATCGTGGTCGCCGCGGAACTCGCGCTGGCCTTCTTCGGCCACAACCTCGTCCAAGCTTTCGAGCGCTACGCCTTCCCGGTGCTGGCGGTCATCTTCGTCGTGGCCAGCATCTGGGTGCTGACCAAGAGCCACCCCGGCGCGAAACACACCGCAAGCCCGGGCGGATGGTTGCTGATGTTCGGCGCCACGTTCGGCTACGCCGCGGGCTGGAACCCCTATGCGACCGACTACACCCGTTACCTGCCGCCGGAATCCTCCGGGCGGGCTACTGGATTCTGGGCTGCGCTGGGTGTCTTCTGGTCGTGCTCGCTGCTGGAGATCGCCGGCGCCGGCGCGGTGACCGCCGGACAGTCCCAGATCGACCCCAGCTCGTTGACCAACCTGCTGCCGACCTGGCTGGGCAAGCTCGCGCTCGTGGCAGTGGTGGTCGGTGCGGTGGCCGCCAACGCGCTCAACGTGTATTCGGGGTCGATGTCGTTCATGGCCCTCGGGATCAGGCTGCCGACGCACGCCGCCCGCGCCGCCGTGGCCCTGGTTTTCGGCGTCGTCGGGATGATCGTGGCGTTCGGCGGACTGAACGACGCGTCCAAGTACGAGAACTTCTTGCTGGTCATCGCCTATTGGATCGGCCCTTGGCTCGGGGTCGTGCTCGTTGACCGATGGCTGCGCCGCGGTACCGACATCCAGGCCCTGCTGGGCGATCGAAAGTACCTGAACTGGGCCGGCCCGATCTCGATGGCCCTCGGCATCGTCCTGTCGATCTGGCTGTTCTCCAACCAGACGAAATACCACGGCGTGCTCGTGAACAACCATCCAGGACTCGGTGATCTCACGTTCGAGGTCGGGTTCCTGATCGCCGCGGTCAGCTACTTCTTCCTTTACCGGGCGACGAAACCGGCACAGGGAACGGCGCGCGCCACGTGACGGTCCCCACGCCGTTCGACCCTGCCGCGTGGCTGACCGTCGCCGTGGACGAGGCCCGAAAAGGTCTGGCCGAAGGCGGAATCCCCATCGGTGGTGCGCTCATTGCCGCCGACGGCACCGTGCTGGGTCGGGGCCACAACCGGCGGGTGCAGAACGACGACCCGTCGGTTCACGGCGAGACCGACGCTTTTCGCAATGCGGGCCGGCAACGCAGCTATCGCGGCACGACGATGGTCACCACCCTGTCGCCGTGCTGGTACTGCAGTGGACTGATCAGACAGTTCGGCATCGGACGCGTCGTCATCGGTGAAGCCCGGACCTTCTACGGCGGACACGACTGGCTGGCTGAGAACGGCGTGGAGATCGTCCTGGTCGACGACCCGACCTGCGTGCAGCTGATGACGACCTTCATCGCCGACCGGCCGGAGCTGTGGAACGAAGACATCGGAGTGGAGTGAGCGGATGGCCCCGGTACCCGTCATCGATCTGACGCGCTGGTTCGACGGAACCGACCGTACGGGCGTCGCCGCCGAAGTTGACGAAGCCTTGCAGGACGTCGGTTTCATGCTCGTCACCGGACATGGCGTAGCCCGCGCGGCTCGGCAGGACCTTCGGCAAGCCGCGCGGACGTTCTTCGCCCTGCCGACGCAGACCAAGAACCGGTACGCCGTCACCGTGGCCGGCCGCGGTTGGCTGCCGCCAGGCGTCGAGGCCAACGCATACTCGGAGGGAACACAGACCCCGCCGGATCTGAAGGAGTCCTATTCCGTCGGCGCGGACGATCGAACCGGCACGCTCGACGGTTACTGGTTCCAGCACAACGTCTACCCGATCGAGGTGGCCGCGCTGCAGCCGTGCGTCGAGAGCTACCTGACCACGATGAAGCGGCTCTCCGACGAGTTGCTCACCATCTGTGCGGTTTCGCTCGGCCTGGAGGCGGACTTCTTCACCCGGCACACCGCAGCCGCAACCCACACCATGAACATCAACTGGTACCCGCCGATGCCCTACACCGGGACGCCGGCGGACAACCAGTTCCGCATCGGGCCGCACACCGATTTCGGCACCGTGACCGTGCTCGATCGTGAACCCGGCAAAGGGGGTCTGCAGGTGTGGACCGAGTCGGACGGGTGGCAGGACGCCCCGTTCGTCGAGGATGCCTTCACGATCAACACCGGGGACCTGTTGGCGCGATGGAGCGGGGACCGGTGGAAGTCGAACCGTCACCGCGTGCTGCCGCCGCAGGCCGAGGCGCCGGAGGAGGACCTGATCTCGCTGGTCTATTTCTACGAAGCCGACCGGGACACGATGGTCGAGGCGTTGGGCCCTCCCATCGGTAAGCCGAACGACTACCGGCCGGTAAGGTCGGCCGACTTCCTGCGCGAACGGCTGGACGCCATCACCGTCGGCTGACCGCCGACCGCCGACCGCCGACCGCCGACCGCCGACCCGCTGACCGCTGACCGCTGACCGACGGGCCGGTATGGTCTAGACGATCGCGCCTCGGGCGCACTCGTGATAGCTGAAGGAGGCCGGCATGGCGGTCATCCACAACACGACGCTGACTCCGACCAAGCTCGAACTTCTGACCGCTTGGCTGCCCGATCAGCCGTGGTACCAGGCGGTCGACGCCGCCCCCGAACTGTCTCGAGCGGGGGGTTTCCGGCTGGATGATCCGGCGGGTCAGGTTGGAATCGAGTTCATGCTGGTGGTGGATGTCGCGACCGGCGCTGCCGTAAGTTACCTCGTGCCGCTGTCCTACCGGTCCGAGCGACTTCATCCAGACGGCGTCGGGCTGATCGGTACCACCCAGCATGGTGTCCTCGGGCAGCGCTGGGTTCACGACGGCGCACACGACCCCGTCGTCGCGGCTCAGCTGCTCGCGCTTCTTCAACGGCAGGCTGAACCCCAGTCCCAGAGCATCAGCAACACCACCGAGCCGACCGTCATCGCGGAGTTCTTCGCTCCGCCACCCATCGTCGCGCACCGGTTCTCGGTGTCCGAAGGCCGCCAGGGAACCGAGATTCGCGCCGAGGCTCTCGACGGTACGGCTGTGTCTATGCGGCTGGAGCGCAGACCGCGACCAGGGTCGGACGTCGACGCCGAGGCGGACGCCCTCGGTCGGTTGACCGGAGGGTGGACCCTGCCGGACGCATCAGCGGTTCGTGGCCTGCTCGCCACCAGCCACGCGGGTTGAGCCGTGGGTGACCAGGCGCCGAAACCGTTACGGCGGTTGGGCTTTCTTACGATCGGCCTGTTCGACGGGACCAACCCCCAAGCCGGCCACGAGTCCACGCTGGAGGTCATCCAGCTCGGCGAGCAGCTTGGGTTCGACAGCGCTTGGGTGCGGCATCGTCATCTGCAATACGGCATCTCCTCACCCGTTGCCGTGCTGGCGGCCGCGTCCCAACGGACGAGCCGGATCGAGCTCGGCACCGCCGTCATCCCCCTCGGTTGGGAGAACCCGCTGCGATTGGCGGAGGACCTGGCCACCGTCGACATCCTGTCCGGCGGCCGGCTCAATCCAGGAGTGAGCGTCGGCCAGCCGATGCACTACGACGCCGTCGCTCCCGCGCTGTATCCCGACACCGCCGACGCCGAGGATTTCGGCTACGAACGGGTCTCACGCCTGCTGCGTTTCGTGCGAGGGGAGCCGGCCACCGACTTCGCGGGAAAGGAGGGCATCGAGGTGTTCTCCGATCGCGTGGAACCACACTCGCCGGGCCTCGCCGCACGGATGTGGTACGGCGGAGCGAGCCGGCGATCGGCTGAATGGGCAGGTGAGAACGGGATGAACTTCCTGACCAGCAGTGTGGTGAAGGCCGAGGAGTCCGACGACTTCGGCCAGATCCAGCTCGGACACATCCGCGCGTTCCGCGGTCGCCATCCGGATGGGGAGGGCGCCCGGGTATCCCAGGGTCTCGTCGTCATTCCGACCGACAGCGCATCGGCGGAGCAGCGCCGCAGGTACGAGAGCTATGTGGATTCCCGCCTGCCGCGGACCGCTGCGCCGCAAGGACCGGCTCGCCTGCTCTTCGCCCCGGATCTGATCGGCACGTCGGAGCAGATTGCCGAGGCGTTGTACCGGCATCCGGCCTACCGCGAGGTCGACGAGGTCGCGTTCGCACTGCCCTTCAGCTTCGAACACGAGGACTACGTGCAGCTGCTGACCGACATCGCGACTCGCCTGGGCCCGGCGCTCGGGTGGCGACCCGCCGGTTGAGCGGGACGAGTTCGTCAGCCGACCCGGTCTGCCACTACGAGCAGGTACTCCCAGTGCATCACGCCGGTGGAGGCGCCGTGCGCATCGGCCAACGCCAGCAAGGCCTCCTCCAGCCTCGTCGTCGCCTGCTGGTCGTCGGCGAGGTTGCGGAACGCGGCTATGGTCGGGCCGTAGTAGCGGCTGAAGAAGTCGAGGAATTCCCGAGCCGAGCCGAAGCGATCCACCGTCAGAGTGCGACGTTCGGCCCGCACGTTCGTGACCGAGTCGCCCAGAAGTTCTCGCACGTGTGACTCCTCGCCCCACAGGGGACCCGGCGACGCTCCGGGCGGGGGCGGGGCGACGAACGGCTTCATCGCGGCGAACATCTGGCCGATGAATCCCTGGGGGGTCCAGTCGATCAGCGCGATCCGGCCCCGGGCCGCCGTGACCCTGACCAGTTCGTCGGCGACCGGCTGATGGAAGGGGGCGAACATGACGCCGACGCAAGACATCGTGACGTCGAATTCCCCGTCGGAGAAGGGCAGATGCTCGGCGTCGGCCTCCTGCCAGGTGATGGACAGCCCTTGCTCCTGGCAACGGTGCCGGCCGATCTCCACCAGCTCCGGCGTGAGATCGGTCGCGGTCACCTGCGCCCCGGCAAGCGCCGCCGGAACGCTGGCATTACCCGATCCGGCCGCTACGTCCAGCACCTTCTGGCCGGACCCGATGCCGGCCTCGGTCACCAGGACCTGGCCGAGTTCCGCGATGACCTCGACGGCCACCCGGTCATAGTCGCCCAACGCCCATAACGCGCGGTGCTTGGCCTTGATCGGATCCAGCACGATCGACTGCTCCATGATGTTTCCCGCCTGCTCGGCGCGGCCACCCACTGACCGCAACTGCACTTACCGTAGGAAAGACCAGCGGTCCCGGCATCGGTGCTGACACCCAATCGGGAGGCGGTCTCACCGGCTCTCACCGCCGTACGCGTAGTCGCCAGTCGCTCAACCGCCGATGCAGGCTAGGCGGGCGTGAACAGCCTTGTCGTCGCCGCGACCCGGGCGGATCGGCCACCCACGCCGAGTTTGGTGTAGATGTTCTGCAGGTGCCGTTCGACCGTACGCAGGCTCAGCTGCAAATCCTCGGCGATGGCGGCATTGTCGCGTCCGTCCGCCGCCAGCCGCAGCACCTCGAGCTCGCGCGCCGACAGGACATCCTCGAGGCGACTCGCGACCTCGGGCGGCCGGTTCGCCGGCACATCAGGCTGCAGGAACCGCTGCACCTCATCGACGAAAACGGACCACGCCGGTTCCCCCTCCAGCAGGATGTGGTTGTCGCTTTCGAGGGGCACCAACCGGGCATTGGGGATCGTGGCGGCCAGGTGCCGTCCGTGGTGGAACTCCCGCATGCGGTCTCCGAGGGAATGCAGCACCAGCGTCGGAATGTCCAGTTGGGGCAGCAGAGCGTCGGCGTCGGCGTGGAACCGTTGCCGGCGGGACAGATGGGCCGTGCTGGCCGAGGCAGCGACCCGTTGCAGGTCATCGAGCCAGGACATTTGTTCCTCGGTGGCGTTCGGGATCATCAGGCTGGTGAAGACCCGTCGAAACGTCGAGTCCGGACGGGCCCAGCCGACTTTGATGAGCTGGGAGAAGGCTTCTTCGAGGGCAAGGTCGTCAGCCGAGAGACCCCTCGAGGCGCAGGAGTAACTGCCCCAGAACAGGAGTCGGGTCACCCGTTCGGCATGCCGTGCCGCGTAGCTGATGGCCACCGGGCCGCCCTGGGCCATGGCCATCAAGGCGAACCGGTCGTATCCCGCCGCATCGGCTACGGCCTCCAGATCGCCGATTCGCGCGGGCAGGCTGTGATCGGTGACGTCCCAGTCGGAAAGGCCATGCCCGCGCTCATCGAAACGGATGACGGTGGCGAAGCGTCCGAGATCGACGAGGACGTGGCGCCAGACGGGGCTCTCCCAGTCGAACTGCAGATGGCTGAGCCAGCAGGTCGAAATCAGCAGCGGCGGACCAGTGCCGTGCACCGCGTAGGCGATCCTGACCCCGTCGGCGGACCGGCAGAACCGCACCTGTTGCGGAGGCTGCGATCGGTCGGGAACCGCCATCGTTGGATGGTATCGCCGGCGGCGCGAATTGCCCGTTGGGGCGAGGGCGGGGACGATGGCCAGATGCCGCTAAGGGGACGATCCGGGTGGTCGGCGTGCGTCGTCCTGCTGCTGGCGGCGACGCTCCTGGCCGGATGCGGGCGGGCACCGGCGGCTCACGCGGCCTTGGTGTCGTCACGGCCGGCCAACTCACAAAGGGCGCCCGCGCGAACCGGTGCCCCGCAGACTGCGACCCCGACGATCGGCACCTCGTCGGCGAACCGGACCCGAGGTCTGACGCCCACCCATTCGCCGACCCGCACGCCTACCGCGCGACCCCCTGTAAAGGTGGCGCCAGCGTCGATCCCGCCGCTCTCGGCCGCCGCACGGGCCGAGGGCTTGATCGACGTTCGCAGCGTCGTCCCGGACGCGGTCATCGACCTGCGCTACGCGACCACGGACAACTTCACCCGGACCCGGTTGTACCCGGCGAACGCGCGCTGTCTGGTGCACCAGTCCATGGTTGCGGGTCTGGTCACCGCGGCGCACCGACTTCGCGGGCTGGGATACCTGCTGGCGTTCTGGGATTGCTATCGACCGCATTCCGTTCAGGTTCGGATGTTCGCAGTCGTGCCCAACCCGAACTGGGTCGCCCGGCCCGGCCGCTACGCGCGCAGCCACGAAGCGGCCAGATCCGTTGACGTCACCCTCGCCCTTGCCGAGAGCGGCACGTCGTGTCCGTCGGCTCGTCGGGTCGATGACCATTGCCTGCTGGACATGGGCACCGGCTTCGACGATTTCACCGCCCGCGCCTATGCGTTCGCCACTGCCGACGTCAGCCGCGTGGCGCGGGATCACCGAGCCACCCTACGCACCGCCATGAACGCCGGCGGCCTCAACGTCTACGTCGGCGAGTGGTGGCATTTCGACGGCCCTGGCGCAATGATCCAGCGACCGATCCTCGCGGCCCCGGTGAACTGAACGCGCGGCGCTCCTCCCAAATCCCGCAGCGCTACAAAACGTCGAAGGCCCCCGCGATAAAGCGTTGCGGGGGCCTTCGACGTTGCGGGCGCACTGAGCCAACATTGGACCCAATCACTGTGGGACCGGATCGGTCGGCTACTGGCCCAGGGCATCCCGGAAATGCCCGTTGAACCGGCGGAACCATTTCGGCCCCGGCAGCGGCAGATCCGGCTCAAGCCAGCCCAAGTCCATGCCCTTGTGCAGGACTACCAAGCCGATAGCGCTGTGTCTGTGGCAAAGGTAGCCCGGCAGTACGGCATCAGCCACAGGACCGCTACCAACCATCTGCATCTTGCTGGGGTGAAGATCCGGCTGCAGAAGACCGGGCTGCCTGAGGCTGAAGTGGCCAACGCTGTGGCGCTGCGTGAACAGGGCTGGACCTACAAGGCGATCGGAGAACGGTATGGCTGTAGCCATACGGCGGTGCGGGAGGCGATTCGGCGAGCAAGCAGTGAAAACGATCCCCAGTTGGGTCCTGCTCCCAAGTAGCGACGTCAGCCTGAACGTATTTGTCGGACCGCCGTAATACCGTCTCCTCAACCTCGTACGACTCGTGTAAAGCGGAGGGTGAGATGGGCGCCAGCGAACTGGACGACAAGTTTGGTGATCGAGTTCAAGATCTGTTCAACACAACTTGGGCGAAGGCCGTGGCCGGGACCATCCTCTTCATGGTCAGCGTTTGGCTATGGGGTGCCGGCTACACCTACGTACACCACAACGGCACGCAGCCCATGGTGCGACCGCTGATCTGGTGGCAAGACCAGCTAGCCCAGCTCGGCATCCGCTACCCACGCTGGTTGCAGTCCGTCACCGACTGGCAAGCGCCAAATCGGGGCTCGGCGGTCCTACTCGTCCTGGTCGTCGCAGCCCTCGCCATGTCGGTGGCAGCCAGCAGCATCCAGGCACCGGGCTATCGATTGGTAGGAGTGCTGGCACTTGTGCTAGGAGCGCAGTGGTTCGGGCTCGCCCGAACTATGCGCTGGTACCTGCTACTCGTCGCGGCACTCATCTGCCTGGTCGCACTGGTTGCGATCTGGACGAAGCACAACGACTCCGATCTGCACTTCAGCAGCGCATACGTCCTGATCAAGACTATCGACGGACCGCTCGGCTTTCCAGCCCTACCGCTGATCCTCCCACTGTCGCTTATCTACAAGGCCGTAGTCACTTTGCGGACAAGGACGTTATCCCGCCAGAAGCCGATCTGGTATCGCTTACGCTGCAGGACCTAGACGAGAGCAACGCATCACTGGCCGAGACACCGGCTGCAAATGTCGTACGGGCACTTGCAGCTTGCCAGTTAGCAGCGAGCAGCACGCCAGAAGCCCGTTTCTGGTACAGGCTGTCTCTCACGCCACAGGCCAAGGGAGCGTGGCGACCACGCTAGCCCGGGCCAAACGAGGCACTGACCGAGTACGGATTACCCAAAGAACACCCCATCCGGATCGCGCTCGATCTCAGCCAGCAATGGTTCCGGTGAACCAGCCGTGCCATGACCGGCGTAGTACTCCCAACGGCCGGTCTGTCTCATCCAGTACAGCGACCAGGCCAGCTCCCGGCCGGCGATCGGCAGGTACCGCAGTTGAGCGATCGGTCCGGCGGACCAATCGTCGGGTAGTAGCTCGCCGGTGAATGGGTTTTTGGGCATCGAGCCGAGATAGTGACGTTCCACGATCGTCACCCGGTTACCCCGGGCTTTGGCTTCCACTCGGTACAGCAGTTCGTTGGTCTCTGGCACCATCTGGATGCACCAGCGCTGGATCAACTCGACGGCCTCAGCAGGTGGCCGGTCAGCGGTGGCGGTCATGCTGCTCGGCTCGCGGCCTGCTGCCAGTCGACCAACTGTGGCTGCATCACTTGCACTGGGATCTCTGGGAGTTCGGCGTGAGCCAGTCCTTGCTGGTCGGGCGGGTACAACAACGCTTCCAGGGCATCGTCGGGCAGGGTTTCGGGTTCATCGCGCAGAAGCTGCTGCAGCTCCAGTCGGTAGATGCCATCCGTATCACTGTCTGGTGCTGGGGGCAGGCTGTCGGGGAAAGCGTGGCGCACATGGTCATAGACCTGATCGGCGAAGCGAGGCCACCAGCCGGTACCCCACCAGCGTTCGGTGAAGGCCGAGGAGCCGGCTACCGATAGCAACCGCAGAGTGGCTTCTGGCCCGGCAACCCGTTCTATGTGCTGCCAGTCAGCAAGAGAACTGGCGACACTGTTCTGTACCAACGGCCAGTCCTCGCCCAACAGTTCGCCGACACTGGCTCCGTCATCACGGCCGATTGAGCGTTCCGGATCCAGCAGCACCGCGCAGACACCGTTCCAGTCCACGCCCTTGGTAGTGAGGTAGGGACGGACAGCTTTGGTAGTCACGATGTTCAGCTTGGCCATAGCCACCTGGGAAATGATCTGACCACCGGCGTGGACGTCTTCCAAGGCGGTATTCCGCCAGCAGTGCAGCACGATCCCGTGGGTGGCAGCCATCAGGACGGGATCAGGCATCACGCCAGGCGCGTCGTGGGCCACACGCTGCACCACGCTGCCGTAAGCCTCATCGGCATCCAAGGCCTTCAAAGCCGTGATCGTTGGGCCACCCCGGAAGCGAGCAGCTACCCGGCCGACGTAGCCGTGGTACAGCCGGTTCATGAAACCTTTAGCGGCGGCAGGATCAGTGTCAGCGGCTAGCCGGATACGCGTCGGATCTAAGAGCCCAAGCGGTGCTGCAACATCACGCACCACGACTGGGATCAGGCCATGCGACGACGCGATAGGTTCACTGGCTTTGGTCACCATGTCGAACAGACCGATACCGTCTTCTGGCTGATCCAGCAGCGACAGCGCCGGCACGAACCGCAATGTCTCATCGAAACCGTCCCCAGCCCCGTATTCGACACCGAGCACCATGCAGGAACGCTGCAGCACCACCAGCATCGCGACCGAACCCGCACCAAGCAGGGGCTGCTGCGTACGTGGCAACGCCTGCCAACCAGCATCAAAGAGTGGAGCCAGCAGCCCAGTAAGGTGATCAGGTAAAAATGACTGTGCCATATACGCATCCCATTATGGCAGCCCCTAGGCATTAGTCAAGAAACATGTTAATAGATATTTAATAACTTGAGATCCGTTTCGGACTGTAACTAACAACCGCCAGTGAGACCATCACGGACGACCAGACCCCTCAAGAAAGCCACCGTCCACAAACCTCAAACGCAGTCACTAGAACAACAGCCTCTCGATCCTCCCCAAGAGATCGCCTACGCCAACAACGGATCCCGAAATAATCGCAGCCGGGTAGGCCGACAGCTCCTCAGTACGCGCCGTAAGGTCACCGAGCATTGGTGTCGGCTGCTCGTATAGCAAAAATGCGTTTAGATCGTCGGGAATCAGTTGCACGTTCTCGCGAGTTAGGCTCAGCCGCTCCGCCCGCGACGATACGTTTGTGAAGGTGAGGGGCCGCGGGCCCAGGTCGACAAATAGCAGGGCACCGAGCGGAGCCTCGCCCGCCCCCAGAACAGTGATCAACGAGCCGCCGGCAAGTCCACCCGCAGAATCAGCCACAGTTCTGACGGTCTGAAGGCGCGCATTGCTGCTATCGAGGCGTTCGTCACCCACGATATCGGGGAAGCCTGCGTAGAAGGCCGCCACGAACACAGCTCCGGACGCTGCGAGCAATGCATTCAGGACCAGCAGCAGCGGGATGTTGCGAACATCCACGAAGGCGAGTGCGGCGATGGCACCGAGAATCGCAAAGCTTACGCTCTCCGCAAGAATAGCTGCTTGTTTTCGATCCACAAGATCGGCCAAGACACCGGCATACATCGGTGACAGGAGGGTGGCGACAAGTGGGCCAGTCATTACCAGCGATACGGAGGTCGAATCTAGCTTGAGCGAGACGGCCAGATAGAAGGGCACGACGAGGGTGGTTGCGGTCAGTCCAAGCGCGGATACTAAGCGCCCAAGCCAAAATATCCGCATAGTAGGCAGAGGTGGCGCCATTGTTCTGGACATATGCTTCTTTTGTGTTCCTGATCTAGTGGGTGTTGACGATACCGGGGCGCAGCCACGGTGCCGATCGAATCCGAGGATGCAATGCCCGTTGGTGAAACGCTAGCGGGAGCGCTCGTTCACGCAGCACAACCTTGCTTGCCCTACGGTCGGCTGCCAAGAGCGGGCTCAAGCATAAGAAGGTCTAGTCCTCCCATGTCGTAAGCCGCTGCCACAATTCCCACAGGGCTGTCTTGTTGCTATCCCAAGTCAGCATCTGGGAGGCAGTTTCGTAGGACAACCAGCGTATTTCGGTATGCTCCTCGGATAGCCGCACTCGGTGGCCAGTAACGTCCGCCCCGAACGCATACTCGGGAACGACGAAGGTGTTTCTCGCCCAGGACGAACGCTGTTCAAAGAAGTACGCCGGAATAGACGATCGCGTATCGAGCTCGATGATCGAGACTCGTCCGTCAATGGACAACTCCTCGCCGAGTTCTCGAGCGGCCGCCTCGCTCGGACCTTCAGTTCCTTCGCCACCACCTGCCACGCCCTGCCACGCATCGAAGTCTGCACGATGGAGAACTCCAAAACGGTAACCTCGTGAGGTTCGCCGAAAGGGGATGACAAGTACTTGTATCGGTTGTCTGGTCACGTACCCGCCATTCGAATCGATGTGCGTGGCCAACGATAGCTGAGTGCTAGACCGACTGAGGGGCGTTTGCGCACCGAAATCTGGGGTCGCTCTTAGGCCCCGCTCCACCGGTTGGGGCTGGCTGGGGCGTGGCGTAGAACGAGGATGCCCTTGTGTGGCCAGCAGGATCGGACTAGCCGTTGACGCGGCCCGACTCGCCCGATCCAGCCAGCAGTACTACGCCATCGTGGAACGCCTCGCCGAGCAAGACGCTGAACTGCACCTGTATGACCTCACCGATGGGATCCAGTTGCTCTTCCTGGAATACGGATTGCGCCATGTCTGAACCCACCATCACCAACACTGACACAGATCCGGCCGCTACCGCCGCCGTGAAAGCCCTGATCTACCTGCGGGTTTCTACCGCCCGACAGGCCACCAAGAACGGTGAAGCCGAAGGCTATTCCATCCCCGCACAACGCCAGGCCTGCCTGCGACGAGCCCATGAACTCGGCGCCGTGGTGGTCGAGGAATACGTCGACGCCGGAGCCTCCGCCCGGTCGGCTGGCCGTGACGGCCTGCAAGCCATGCTCGATCGGGTGCGGGAGGGTGACATCTCCTACGTCATCGTTCACAAACTCGACCGCCTCGCTCGCTCCCGGATTGACGACGTCGAAATCCAGATCATCTTCCACCACGCCGGAACCACTCTGGTGTCCACCAGTGAACAGATCGACGACAGTCCCTCCGGGTCACTGCTGCACGGCATCATGGCCACCATCGCCGAGCACTACTCCAAGAACCTGTCGTTCGAAGCCAAGAAAGGCCTGGCTGAGAAGATCAGGCGGGGTGGCACCACCGGCGTTGCTCCCTTGGGTTATCTCAACAGCACCGAGCGGGTCAACGGGGGGGAGGTCAAGACCATCACGCTGGACCCGGAACGGGCACCGCACATCCACTGGCTGTTCCAGCAATACGCCACCGGTGACTGGTCAATCTCTGACCTAAGGGATGCCCTGAAAGAACGCGGCTTCCTAAGCCGCACCACCCGGAAGCTGGTCGGTAAACCGATCACCTCAGCTCAAGTCCACCGCATCCTGGCCCACCCGTACTACAAAGGCATGGTCGTCTTCCACGGCCTAGCTCACCCAGGCAACCATGAACCCTTGGTAGACGAAGTGCTCTGGCAACAAGTCCAAGACCTCCTGGCCGACCGGCGCATCGCTGGTGACCGCTCCTGGCGACACGGGCACTACCTCAAAGCCGCCCTGCGCTGCAGTCGCTGTGACAGTCGACTGGGCTACGGCACCGCCAAAGGGAGGGGCGGGAACTACGACTACTTCTTCTGCCTCGGCCGCTTCACCAAACGAACAAGCTGCGACCTGCCCTACATCCCGGTGCCCGAAACCGAAGCTGCTGTCCAAAAGCACTGGCTCGCTGTTCGCTTCACCGACCAAGAGATAGAGACCTTCAGCAGCCGGGCACGGACAGATTTAGAACGCTCGGCTGAATCCGGCGCACGGTTGATCATCGACCAGAAACGCCGCCTGGCCCAGCTGGACCGACAGGAACAAAAACTGGTCGAGGCCTACCTGGCCGACGCTCTTCCAGTGACCACCTTGAAACAACGCCAGACCCAAGTCGGAGCTGAGATAGCTGACGCCAAACGGCTCATCCAAAATGCTCAGGCTGCCACCGACCAGGTCAAGAACCGACTGGAACAAGTCCTAGACCTCCTGACCCATGCTCATCTGCTCTACGAAACCTGTGCACCCGAAGCCCGAGAACTGCTCAACACGGCTGTCTTTCACAGCTTCCACGTTGACAGCACCGATCCCGACACTGGCGTCCGAATCTCCCTGGACGCCCCCCTGACCCCGGTCATAGCCGCAGTCCTAGCTGAACCGGGCAAACAGGACACGGCTCCAGCGGCAGGGCCGGAACCCGGCAGCACCGGGGGCAAGAACGCAAAAACCCCCACAGGGCTTACGCCCTCCGAGGGTTCAAACGTCGATCAGTTGGCGGTGGCGGTGGGATTTGAACCCACGGAGGCTTTTACACCTCACACGATTTCGAGTCGTGCTCCTTTGGCCGCTCGGACACGCCACCGCCGGACAGACTACCGCCCGGCGCCCGAGCGGAGAAATCAGCCGGCACGCAGACCGGGCACGTACACCGGGCATGCGCGCCGGGCACCCAGACAGGGCACGGTGAGCGGGCATCGTGAAAGCGGGCATCGCGAGCCGACTCAGCGACGGCCGGCGAAGAACTCCGTCAGCAGCGCAGCGCACTCGGCCTCCCGCAGGCCGGTAACGACTTCTGGGCGGTGATTGAGCCGACGATCGCGGACGACATCCCACAGGGATCCGGCCGCGCCCGCCTTCGGGTCCCAGGCGCCGAACACCAACCGCGACACCCGCGACAGCACGACGGCACCGGCGCACATCGTGCACGGTTCGAGGGTCACCACGAGGGTGCACCCGTTGAGCTGCCAGTCCCCGAGAGCCTCGCCCGCGCGGCGCAGGGCCACCACCTCGGCGTGTGCCGTCGGATCGAAACGAGCCTCGCGCTCATTGCGACCGGTCGCGATCACCTCGCCTCGGGGCGAGAGGACCACGGCCCCGATCGGGACGTCGCCGGTGCTCAGCGCCCCCTGGGCCTCGGCCAAGGCCAGCTCCATGGCCAGCTCCAGCGCCAGGTGGGCGTCGCGCGAAGGACGACGGCCGACGTCCGAACTCACCCGCGCACAGCCTCGAACTCGTCGAGGCAGCCGATCCGCTCGCACACCGACTCGATCAGATCCATCGGCAACGTGGACTCGTGCAGCGCGAGCTCGATCAGTTCGGGACCCTTCATGCCCAGATCCTCCACCAGGTCCGGGTCGCCGAACGGCGCGGCGTCATGACTGACCGTCGACATGCCCTCGGCCAGCTCGTCGTCGTCGAGGGGATCGCCCCCGATCTCGTCCAGACCATCGGCGAACAGAGCGGCCATCGGGTAGTCATCAGCGGCGTGGCCGTTGGACAGGAAGACCCGCACCGCCTCCTCGTCCAGGGCGCCGTACCCGCCGGGCGATGCGGCCGAGTCACAGCGCAGCAGCACGGCGTACTCGTCGTCCTGCTCCACGAACAAGAACCGAATGGGTTCGTCGAAGTCCCGCAGCAAATCCACGGCGTCGTCAACCGATTCGCAGTCGTCCAGCGTCAGTTCGGTGATTCGCCACCCGCCCCGATCACCGAGTACCGCGCACGCGAAATGGCTCACCGGCGACCTACCGCTGACCGGCCCTGCTGAGCGAGAGCGCGCGCCCGTACTGCTCGGTGAGCCCGATCCGATCGAAGATCGTCTCCAGCATCTCGTCCGGGTAGGCGTCCAGGTCGTCGAGGATGCCCTCCATCTCGTCCTCGGCGAGACCCAGATCGGCGAACAGGTCCAACTCGCCGATCGGCCAGACCTCGTCCAGCTCGTCTTCCTCGGGCGGGTCCTCGCCGAGACGATCCAGCACCTGGGCCGCCAGCGGGAACTCGACGGCGGCGGTGAGGTCAGATAGCACCAGGTCGATCCGGCCGCCGTGGGAACGGGCCATCAGGAAGAACTCGTCGTCCACGCTCGCGAGCACGAACGGGCCACCCTCGGGTGGTTGGCCGCGTAAGGCGGAGAGCAGCACACCGAGGTCGTCGAGGACGGACGGCGGCAGCGGCTCGCAACGCCATAGCCCGCCGTCCCGGAAGGACGCGAGAGCAAAACCACGCTGTGCCATGACCGAAAGGCCTCCTGCACCCCACTGGTGGGTGCCATCGATGTCGGATCCTGATCGAGTTGTCGGATGGAATCGTATGGACAGTTGTGGGCGGCTGCGGACAACGCCATCCGGAACCGTTCATCCCGGATGTCAGTGTCGATCGTGGCACGTCCTGTTCGCGAACAACAGTCCGTATCCCCGGGCACGTCACGGCGACCGGCGGGGCCGCTCACACCGCCACCGCCGCGGCCGTCCGGGTACGGCGGCCATCCGGGGAGGCGCAGATCACGCGGGTGGGTCGCTACGTTCCTATCTCGTGTCGGGCAGGCATCAGAACGGTCACGCTCAGCTACGAGCCAGGCAATGTCGGTGACTTCACGACTACCGTCGAGGGGTGCCTGCAACCCTGACTCGGATCGCCGTCCTCGGCCTCGGCCTGATCGGTGGATCGGTGCTGCGCGCCCTTGATTCCGGCGGCTACCCGGTGGTCGGCTACGACCCGGACCCGGGGGAGTCCGGTGCCGCCCGCGGCGCGGGCTTCGACCTGGCCCCTTCGGCCGCGGCCGCGGTCACCGGTGCGGACCTCGTGATCCTGGCGATGCCGCTCCCCCAGCTTCCAGCGGCGCTGGCCGAGATCCGCCCCGCGCTGGCGGCCGACGCCATCGTCACCGACGTCGGCACCCTCAAAGCGCCCGTACTCGGCCAGGTTCGCAGCCAGCTACCCGGCGTGAAGTTCGTCGGCGGCCACCCGCTGGCCGGCACCGAGCAGTCCGGCTTCCTGGCCTCGGACCCGATGCTCTTCCGGGACGCCCCCTGGTCCCTGACCCTGGAGGACGACACCGACCTCGACGCCTGGCTGACCCTGGCCACGCTGCTGTGCGACCTCGGCGCCAAGCCGGTGCCCACGACCGCCGCTGAGCAGGACACCGCGATCGCCCGAGTCATCGGGCTGCCGCATGTGCTGGCCGAGGCGCTGGCCCTGACCGGTCTGCACGGCGGCGAGCTCGGATTGTCGCTGGCGGCCGGTTCGTACATGTCCGGCAGCCGCGTAGCCAGGACCCGTCCGGAGCTGGTCGCCACCTGGTGCGACGGCAACGAGGCCTTGGTCAGTGCGCTCGACGACGCCATCTCCTGGCTGTCCTCCAGCCGGGACTCCCTCGCCGCCGGCGGTTCGATCCTGCCGTTGGCGCGCGCCGGCCATCACGCCCGGATGGACTGGGAGAACCGCGCGTTCCTGCCGGTGGATCTGCCTGCCGACGTGTCCGCGCTGCGCGAGCACGGCCGCAGCGGCGGCTGGATCACCGCGGTGATCGACCTCTCCGGCACCGGCGTCGACGCGGCCACCGGCGCGGCCGCCGATAAAGCCGCTAACAAAGCCGCTAACAACGCGGACGACAGCCCGTACAGCCACGACAACGCCCTGCCCCAGACGGACGCGGGCATCCGACTGCTGGGCATGCGCCCGGTGTCGACGATCGTCCGTGAGGCGCACCAGCACGCCCGCTCCGACCGGGCGACCAGCGGCCACAGCTGACCAGCGACAATCGGGGCATGATCCGCATCCAGCCCGGCCCCGTCCTTGTCGAAGTCGAACGCAGCGGCGTGGTCGAATCGGTCCACACCGGCCACGTGATCGTCCTCGACGCCGACGGCACCGTGCGGTCCAGCACCGGCGATCCCGACCAGCCGATCTTCGGCCGATCCAGCCTCAAACCGCTGCAAGCGGTCGGACTTCTGCGCGCAGGTCATCCATCCGACGATCTGAGCGAGGTCGCCCTGGCCGCGGCCAGCCATTCCGGCTCGGATGAGCACCTTCGCCGGATCGAGGCGGCGCTCAATTCCGACGGCCTCACCGAGCAGGATCTGGAATGCCCACCGGACCTGCCCATCGGCCTGGCCGAGCGTCGCAAGTACCTCACCGAGGGACGCAGCGAACGAAGGCTGGCCATGAACTGCTCCGGCAAGCACACCGCGATGCTGCGAACCAGCCTCCGCAACCGGTGGCCGATCTCGGGGTACCTCGCGCCTGACCACCCGCTGCAGGCGCACCTGGCGGCGACCGTGGCCCAACTGTGCGGCGAGCCGGTGGCGGCGACCGGCGTCGACGGCTGTGGCGCCCCGTTGTTCGGACTGAGCCTGTCCGGCATCGCCCGGGCATTCAGCCGGATGGCCTCGGCGACCGGTGGCGAGCTGCACACGGTGGCCGAGGCGATGCGCCAGTACCCGGATCTGGTGGGTGGCAGCGGACGAGCTGTGACCCGGCTGATGCAGGGCGTGCCCGGGCTGATCGCCAAGGATGGGGCGGAGGGCGTCTTCGCCGCGGCGCTGCCCGACGGTGGCGCGGTCGCACTCAAGATCGACGACGGCGCCGAACGGGCGGCTCAGGTTGCGGTCGTCGCCGCACTCCGACAGCTGGGAGTCTCCGGCGCCGCGCTGGACGAGCTCGGCGTCCTCGAAGTCCTCGGCGGCGGATCACCGGTCGGACGGATTCGCCCGGCACTGCCTCTCCGGCACTGACTCTCCGGCACTGCCTCTCCGGCAGTGACGCTCCGGCACTGACCCTCCGGCAGTGACCGTTCCGCGCCGGCCCGCGGCACGGACGCGGGACACTCGCAGCTGTGACATAGACCGTCCGGGGCCGGCGCGGTCCGACCTGCCCGCCAGAACGTCGTAGCCTCTCCGCTATGACCGACGTACAGGCCGCTCGCAAGGAGCAGCTATCAGGACAGGCAGCGGCGCCCGCCCTGACCGCCAGCATCTCGCTCCCGGAGCGGTTGAGCTATCGCGTCAAGCGCGTGCTGCTCGGACCACCGCTGGTCTCGAGCCAGATGCACGAGGAGAAGCTGTCCAAGCGGCTGGCCCTCGGTGTGCTGTCCAGCGACTGCATCTCCTCCTCCGCCTACGGCACCGAGGAGATGCTGATCATCCTGCTCGGGGTGTTCGGCCTCGCCGGCTTCCACATCCTCGCGCCGATGACCGCGGTCATCCTGGTCATCCTGGTGCTCATGACGCTCTCCTACCGGGAGGTCGTCATGGTCTACACCCGGGCCGGAGGTTCCTACGTCGTCTGCCGGGAGAACTTCGGCTACAAGATGGCCCAGGTCGCGGCCGTCGCCCTGCTGATCGACTACATCGTCACGGTCGCCGTGCAGACCGCGGCCGCGGTGGCCGCCATCACCTCGGGCATCCACGGGCTGATCCCGTACAAGACCGAGATCTGCATCGTCCTCATCATCCTGCTGGCGTACGGAAACCTGCGCGGTATCAAGGAGGCAGGACAGGCTTTCGCCTTCCCGACCTACTTCTTCTTCATCTCGGTCACCGTCGTCATCGTGATCGGCGTGGGACGGGAGATCTTCGGCGACCTGCCCAAGTACGGTCTCGATCGTGTCGTGGGCGGCGAGCATCAGCTGCCGATCGTCGACGGGGGTCATCCCATCCTGTCCGGGCTGGCGATCTTCTACCTGCTCAAAGCGTTCGCCAACGGTGGCGCCTCACTGACCGGGCTGGAAGCCATCTCCGACGGAGTGAGCGCGTTCCAGGCCCCGAACGGACCGAACGCCCGCCGCACCCTCGGCATCATGTCGGCGATGCTGGCCTTCCTGGTCATCGGCATCGGTTACCTGTCGATGCAGACCCACGCCGCGCCGTTCCACGACGGCACGCCCACGGTCATCTCCCAGGTGGTGCGGGCGTCCTTCGGTGAGGGCACCATCGGCCACATCGGCTTCGTGATCGTGCAGTTCGCGACGGCCCTGATCCTGATCACCGGCGCGAACACCCCGTTCACCGGCTTCCCGTTCCTGGCCAACTTCGTCGCCGAGGACTCGTTCCTGCCCCGCCAGTTGACTCGCCGCGGACACCGGCTCGCCTTCAGCAACGGCATCTTCATCCTGACCTTCTTCTCGATCGTGCTGCTGATCGCGGGACGGGCCAACGTCGACAAGCTGGTGCCCTTCTACTCCCTCGGCGTGTTCACCGGCTTCACCCTCGCCGGCTTCGGGATGGCGAAGTACCACACCATTCACAAGGAGGCCGGGTGGAAGAAGAAGTGGTGGATCAACGCCTCCGGCGGGGCACTGTCGCTGGCGATCGTGCTGATCACCGCGGTGGTCAAGTTCACCGAGGGCGCCTGGGTGGTGCTGGTGGTGGCTCCGCTGCTGTGGCTGTTGCTGATGCGGCTCAACCAGCAGTACCGGGCCGAAGCACGCTCGCTGGACCTGGTCACGTCCTCGCCCCGGTTCGGCAAGGGCGGTTCGGCCCACTACGCCCGCCATGTCGTGCTGGTCTTCGTCGACCGTCTGGACCTGGCCGTCGTGCGCGCGCTGCGCTACGCGGGTTCGCTCCGGCCCACCGAGCTGCGCGCGGTCCACATCTCCCTCGATGACGAGCGGGCCAAGGAGCTGGAACGCGAGTGGATCGAGCGCGGCCTCGGCGACCGGGTCCCGTTGGAGATCGTCGAGTGCCCGGACCGGCGCCTGATCAGGGCAGCGAGCGAGACCGCGCTCGGAGCCGTCGTCGGCGAGCGGGCCGAGGTCACGGTCTTGCTGCCGCGCCGGACGTTCCGACGGCTGTCCCAGCGCCTGCTGCACGACCGGACCGCCGATCGCATCGCCAACGCGATGGCCAAGATCCCGCACGTCTCGGCCACCATCGTCCCGTTCGACACGACACTGGACGAAGTCCAGGAACAGGAACTCGAACGCCAGCGGGCCAAGGCCGAGAAGAAGCTGGCGATGCCCACCCTGGACGCCGAGGCCCCCGACCACGTCGGGGCTCCCGAGATCGAACCGACGGCTCCCGGCGAGGGCACCGGCGCGGTGTCCCCGACCCGCGCACCGGAACCGTCCGGTCGCGGCGAGGACGAGGCGAGCACCGAACCTGAGATCGAGGCCGAGCCGGACGAGAACGGCGTGATCCCGATCGCCGGGGTGAAGTGGAAGCAACGGGTCACGATCCAGGGCCGGATCAAGATCGTCCAGGTCGGCACCACGGCCGGCAAGTCGCTGGAGGCACAGGTTTTCGACGAGACGGGCGGCATGCGGTTGCTTTTCTTCGGACGCACCCGGATCCCCGGCATCGAACCTGGTTCGGTGGTGCGCGTCAGCGGCACGGTCGGTGAGTACAAGGGCCACCTGGCGCTGGCCAATCCTCGCTACGAGCTCTTGCCTGCTGAGTCGGGGACCAAAACCTGAGAGTGGACGTGCGCCTCAGGCCCGCGCAGTGGGTGCCGGACGGCCCACCCGGACCCGGCGTTTTGGAGCTGGCGGGCGCCCTCCCCTATGCTGAGCACGCCTTCCAGCGGGGCTAAGATAGTGCGGTTGCCTGAAGGGTCCCTTCGGGTGGCACGCCCTCATCGTCTAGTGGCCTAGGACGCCGCCCTTTCACGGCGGTAGCACGGGTTCGAATCCCGTTGGGGGTACGGCAGCCGGTCACATGGCCGCGATTCGGTAGCGGACGCGGACGCGTGTAGGGTTGCTGAGGTTTCGCAGGTGACCGGGTTTCGCTGGCCCGGGTTGCACGCGAGTTGTACACAAGAGGCCTACCAAGGCCCCGTAGCGCAGTTGGTTAGCGCGCCGCCCTGTCACGGCGGAGGTCGCGGGTTCGAGTCCCGTCGGGGTCGCTCCACAGCGAATGAAGGCCCGGTCTCGGTAGAGGCCGGGCCTTCGTCGTCTTCGTCCGTCCTGCCATGCTGGTCCGATGAGCTCCTCCGCAGCGCCCGTGCTGCTCGCAATCGCGCACGGCACCCGCGACCGCGCCGGGATCGCCGTGCTGGAGCGGCTGGCCGAAGCGGTCCGTGCCGAACTCGCCCGCCAAGGCCAGTCCGGAGTCGGCCGCCAGGGCCAGTCCGGAGTCAGCGTCCAGCTCTGCTACGTCGACGTGGCCGCACCGAGCCTGGCCGATTCCCTGGCCGGCCTGCACGGTCCGGTCGTGGCGGTCCCGTTGTTGCTGGCCACCGGGTACCACGTCGCGATCGACATTCCTGCTGTCGTGGACGGCTATCCAGACCAGATCACGGTCACCGAGCCGATCGGGCCGGACGAACGGATCAGCCGCGTCGTCCAAGCCCGCCTGGACGAACTCGGCACGCCCGCACCCGAGGGGATCGTCGTGGTGGCGGCGGGCTCGTCCGATCCCGCCGCACGCGACCAGCTCGCCGAGGTTGCCGGGCACCTACAGGCTGGGTACCGGCATCGTGTGCTCATCGGACAGCTGACCGACGCCGACCCGCTGGCCGGCGTCGGTCCCGGCACGGTCGTGGCGAACTACCTGCTCGCGCCGGGGTTCTTCGACTCGAAGCTGCGGCGGATCGCCGCTCCACGCCCGGTCTCAGCACCGATCGGAGCCCACCCGCTTGTCGCCGAACGGATCGTCGAGCTCTACCGCAAGGGGTGTGATCAGCTGGCGATCGGTGCCGGGCCGACCGGTCGAACCCAGTTGGGTGCTGAGCGTCGGGACCTGTAAACTTCGGCAGGCCCGCGGTCCTCGACGGCGGGTGGTTCGGCCAGGTAGCTCAGTTGGTACGAGCGAC
The DNA here is from genome assembly GCF_023516435.1 of Jatrophihabitans telluris. Taxonomy (GTDB): domain Bacteria; phylum Actinomycetota; class Actinomycetes; order Mycobacteriales; family Jatrophihabitantaceae; genus Jatrophihabitans_A; species Jatrophihabitans_A telluris. Next base: position 4,024,146 of record NZ_CP097332.1, read on the forward strand.
CGCCTGAAAAGCGGTAGGTCGGCAGTTCGATCCTGCCCCTGGCCACCAACAGATCGCGCAGAATCCCTGGGCTCCAGAAGCGGGGCCACAGTGTTGGAACCATTCTCTGGTAGCCACCGGTAAGCCAGGTTTGGACAGGGCGCGGCACGTGGCCGGAGCGATCGCCAACGACAACCGGGACCACCTCGGTCCGGTCCAGAGCCTGCGTGCGGCCGGGCGTCGCGACCGTCGGGAAGCCGCTGGCGCTCTTGCGGGCTGCCGTTCGCGCATCCGTCCCTTCCGGAATAAGCGCGTCGATGACCGCAGCGCTGTTCAGCTCGTCGGCGTGGGTGTCGCGACGAGGTCGCCTGGAGCGGGGCTGACGACATCACCGGTGAGGATCAGGTCCGCCCGCTCGCGTGTCGCCTCGATGCGCTCGGCGTTGCGCTGATCGGGCCCAGCCGCCCAGGCCCGAGCTTGCTCGGGCGACTTGCCGAACCGTTCATGCCGCGCCACGAGGCGCTGCATCCTCAGGTCCGTCTCGATGTCGCAGAACCACACCTCGTCCAGGACCGCCCGCGCTCGGGGCCAGGGTCCCTCATCGAGCAACAGGTAGTTCCCCTCGGTGACGATCACTCGCGTCGCCTGCCCGACGGGGATGCTGCCCGCTATCGGCTGCTCGATGTCCCGGTCGAAGGCGGGTGCCCAGACGTCCTCCTCAGCCTGCCGCAGCCGCTGTAGGAGCGCGATGTAGCCGCCGGCGTCGAAAGTGTCGGGTGCGCCCTTGCGGTTCGCGCGCTGCAGCCGGCGGAGTTCGACATCGGCCAGGTGGTACCCGTCCATCGGAACGTGCGCCACATGCGAACCGATCCAGCTGCGTGCCGGATCGGTGGCCACGTCGCCGGGCCGGGCCCGGACCGTCCACTCGGCCTCGTGATGCAGGAGGGCCTGGACGAGGGCGAGCGCGAGCGTGGTCTTGCCCGAGCCCGGGGCCCCGACGATGCCCACGATGATTCGCTGTCCGGGGTGTTCGGCGACCAGCCGATCGACACGCCTGACCAGGGCGGTCAGATCTGCGGGGCCGGCCGACGCGGTCATGCCGCCGCGCGTACGAGGAACAGCTGGTCGGTGATGAACTGGTGCGCGTGGCGAGCGAGGTCCTCGCCGTCGGTCCAGAGGTTGCGCCAGATCGCGAGATCGTTGGACAGCCCACTGGCCACCACCGCGGAGGAGAAGCTCTCGAACGTGATCGGACCCTGATAGCCGACCGTGTCGAGTGCGCGGAAGAACGGCGCGAAGTCCAGGTGGCCGGAACCGAGGTAGCCGCGGTGGTTCTCGCCGATGTGGACGTAACCCAATCGCTGACCGACTTCGAGGACGGGTCGCACGAAATCGTCCTCCTCGATGTTCATGTGGTAGGTGTCCAGGTGGATCAGAACGTTATCCGAGCCGATGTCATCAGCCAGGCGCAGGGCGTCACGCGCGGTGTTGATGACGTTGGTCTCGTAGCGATTGCAGATCTCCAGTCCGAGCGTCATGTCCAGTTGGGTGGCCTGCGCGGCGAGGTCCTGCAGAACCGAGACCACGTTCTTTCGCCCGGCGTCGGAAAGCGGGTGGCCGTACTTGCCGAGCGCGCTGTAGAGCGCGCCGGTGAAGTGGGTCCCGCCGAGGGCATGGGTGATCTGCAGCGAATCGCTCAGTAGCTGCGCTCCGCGTTCGACGGTGTCGACGTCCTCACTGGATACGTCGGCGTCGAAGGCCAGGCCACGGGAACAGGCCACCGACAACCCGGCCTCCTCGAGCTGGCGCCTGGTCTGTTCGACATCGAGGTTGAGCGAATCGTGCAGGGAGATCTCGAGCAGGTCGTAACCGGTCTTCTTGGTCTGGCTGATGGCGCGGGTGACGGACTCGGGCGAGGTGTCGCCCGCCCAGACCAGGGCGTGGACGCCGATCGGGTTGGTGAAGCTCATGGTGTGACTTTCTGCTGGCAGGGAAGGGGGAAACGGGCCGAGGCTCGTACGGCCGCCGAGACAGCCGGCGGGCCGGTGAAGGGGGAATCGCTCAGGCCGCGAGGGCGCCTGTGATGAGACCGACGATCTCCTCGCCAGTGGTCTCCGCGGTCCGACGGCCGCCGACGCAGCGGCCGGCTCGCATGACCCACACCTGGTCGGACAGCCGCAGGACTTGTTCGAAGTTGTGGCTGATGAGCAGCACGGCGTGCCCGTCCTCGCGCAGTTTGTGGATCAGTTCCTCGACCTTGGCCGTCTCCTGAACGCCGAGCGCCGCGGTGGGCTCGTCCATGATCACGAGTTTGGAACTGAAGCTCGCCGCGCGGCAGATCGCGACCGCTTGGCGCTGGCCGCCCGACAGCCGCCGCACGCGGGAGGTCACCGCGGGAACGTTCACGGCCAGGGTCGAGACCATGTTCTCCGCCTCGCGTTTCATCGCGCGGCGGTTGAGCAGCGCGAACGGCCCCTTGCCGTAGACCTTTTCCCGGTTGAGGAACAGGTTCTGCCAGACGGTGAGGTCCTCGACGAGGGCGAGGTTCTGGTGCACGGTCTCGATCCCGGCCGTGCGGGCGTCGTCGGGGGTGTGGAAGTGGATCACACCGCCGTCGAAGGTGATCGCGCCGGAGTTGGGACGGTGAATGCCGGAGATGCAACGAACCAGGGTGGACTTGCCTGCCCCGTTGTCACCGACCAGGGCCGTGATCTCGCCACGCTTGAGGTTCAGCGTGACGTTCTGCAACGCCCGGACGGGTCCGAAGGCCAGCGACACGTCCTCGACGACAAGGAGATCGGTCGCGGTGCGGGGGGTCATTTCGTCGATTGTCATTTCTGGAACCTTGAGAGAAGGGCGGCCAGGACGACGACCACGCCGACGGACAGGGGCTGGTAGAACTGTGAGACTCCGAGCAGGGTCAGCCCGTTCGTCAGAGCTGTGAGTAACAGGGCGCCGACCACCGGGCCGAAGATGCTGCCGCGGCCCCCGACCAGGCTCACGCCGCCGAGGACGACCGCCGCGACCGAGTTCAGCAGGTACGCGGTATTGGCTGCGGGCTCGGCGGCGCCGACCCGGGAGACCAGCAGGATCGCGGCCAACCCGGCGAGGACTCCGGCGATCGCGTAGACGGCCAGCTTGATGCGTTGGGTCCGGACGCCAGTGGCGGCGGCCGCCTCGACCGAACCTCCGGTGGCCAGGACGTGCGTGCCGAAGCGGGTGCGGAAGTACACCACGTGCGCCAGCACCGCAACGATCGCGGCGATGATGAACGACCAGCCCAGCAAGCCGATTCCTCCGCTGGACAGCTTGAGCAGCGTCGAGTTGATGACCGTGGTGGGCTTGCCGTTGGACAGGATCAGGGCCGCACCGGACGCCGCCGACAGCGTGCCCAGCGTGGCGATGAAGTCGGTGATCTTTCCCAGCGACACCAGCAGGCCGTTCACGATCCCCCACGCCAGTCCGGCGACGACGGCGACCACGCACGACAGTGCCAGGTTGCGCTGGTGCTCATAGGTCAGTCCGAACGCGACCGCCGCGAAAGTCATCACCGAGGCGACCGAGAGGTCGATGCCGCCGGTGGTGATCACGAACGTCTGCCCGACCGCCAGCACGATCAGGATTGCCGACGCGGTGAGCATCGCCTGAATGTTGCCGCTGGACAGGAAAGTCGAGTTGGCGGACTGGAACACGATGACCAGCAGGACGAGGCCGACAAGCGCGGCCCACTCGGCCCAGAAGCCGATGTCCTTCAGCCGCGCCAGCGGGGCGGGCCCTCGGGCAGCGCTTCGAAAGCTGGCCGTCTTGGCACCACTCTGCGCCGAGGTGCCGGAGGGGGTGTGGATGTTCGTCATGACGACTTCCTTCTGAACACGTCCGCCATCACTTGGTCAGATCGGCGAACGGGTCGGTGTAGGTGCCGAAGGGCTTCGGCGTGGCGGCCAGCGCCTTGGCGGCATCGGCCTTGGTCACCAGCTCGACCGGAGCCGCGACGTTGGGGGGCAGGGTCTTGCCGGCGGTGGCCGCCTTGCACGCCTCGACGCCCATCGAGCCGATGACGTACGGGTACTGCGCGACGACTGCGGACAGCTCACCGTTCTGGACGGCGGTCAGCGCGTCCTTGATGCCGTCGACGGAAATCACCTTGACCGTGCCCGTCTTGCCGGCGGAGGCGATCGCCCGGGCGACACCTAGCGCCATGTCGTCGTTGGCCACGAAGAAGCCGGCCAGGGTCGGGTTCGAACGCAGGATGGTCTGGGCTTGGGTCAGGGCTTCCTGACGGTCCCAGTTGGCCGCGATGGTCTGGGTGAACTTGATGGAACTCGTGCCGGCGATGCCCTGCTGGAAGCCGGTCACCCGGGCGCCGCTGGTCACGTCACCGGCGGTGCCGCCGATTGCCGCCACCGAGCCGCCGCTGGGGAGCAGCTTGACCATCTCGGCACCGGCGAGCTTGCCCGCCGCGGTGTTGTCCGTCCCGATGTAGGTCGCCACCGTCGCGTTCGCGCTCTTGGCCGCCGAGGCGTCCACCGGGGAGTCGATGTTGACGATCGTCTTGTGTTTGGCCGCCAGCTGAGCGATGCCCTGGATCAGGTTGGTTCCGCTGATGGGATTGACGACGAAGCAGGAGTAGTCCTGGTTGGCCAGCGCGGCGAGCTTGTCGGCCTGCCCGGTCGTGTCAGTGATCGAGTTGGCAGCCTGCACCTCGACCGACACCGAGTCGGACGCGGCCTTGTCCTTCACGCCGCTTTCCATGGACTGGAAGAACGGGTTGTCCAGGCCCTTGATGACGACGGCAACCTTGCTCGAGCCGGATGTACCGCCGCTCGAGCTGGACTTGCCGGACGAGCAGGCGCCGAGCGCGAGGGTCGCGGCCACGGCGGCGGCCAGCGGAACGGTCAGGGTTTTCGACGGGACGTACATGGGAGCTCCTCGGTGGGTTTTTGACTACTGCTGGCATTACTTTAGACTAGGATTGAGCAAAAGCAATACCTGTTGTAACATAACTGCAACCACACCGTCGAAGACGACCAACCGAATTGGGGTTTGCCATGGCCTCAGGGGCCGCTGTGCCGTCAGGCCGAGCAGGCGCGGTTGTCGATCTGCATCGGATCCTGTCGATGTTTCGCACCGGACAGTCGCTGACCCGAGCCGACGTCGTCCGCGTCAGCGGACTGTCCCGGGCCACGGCCAATCAACGTCTGGACGCCCTCATCGCGGGCGGACTGGTGACGACCGAGGAGCCGGCCAGCTCAACGGGCGGACGGCCGGCGGGCCTGTTCGCCTTCAACCGCACCCGCGGCGTCCTACTCGTTGCCGACATCGGGGCGACGGCGATGCGCCTGGCGCTGTGTGATCTCAGCGGCAGCGTGCTCACCGAGGTCGAGGAATCCATCGCCATCTCCGACGGACCGGTGGCCGTGCTCAAGGTGGTCGGCGAACACCTCACCACCCTGCTCCACCGAACCGGCCACGCGAGCGGGGACGTCATGGGCATCGGCGTGGACGTGCCCGGGCCCGTCGACTTCGCGACCGGTCGGGTGGTCAGTCCGCCGATCATGACCGGCTGGGACCGCTTCGACATCCCCGGTTGGTTCACCGGGACCTACGACTGCCCGGTCGTCGTCGACAAGGACGTCAACGCCATGGCCGTCGGCGAACACCGATTCAGCTTTCCCGACGTATCCCACATGATGATGCTCAAGGTCGGCACCGGCGTGGGCAGCGGACTCATCGCGGCCGGCAAAGTGCACCGCGGCGCCGACGGCGCGGCCGGGGATATCGGCCACATCCAGCTGAACCTTCCCGACGAGCGCGGGTCGGAGCCCCTGTGCCGCTGCGGGAACTACGGGTGCGTCGAGGCCTACGCCGGCGGGTGGGCGATGGCGCGGGATCTGCGAGAGGCGGGCAAGGACGTCCACACCGTCGATGACGTGCTCCGCTTCCTGCAGACCGGGGACGTCACCGCCCAACAACTGCTCCGCCGCGCCGGTCGAATCCTCGGGCGGGCGGTCGCCGACGCTGTGAACCTCTTCAACCCGCGAGTCATCGCGGTCGGTGGCCAGCTCGCCCATACCGACGAACAGCTGCTGGCCGGCATTCGCGAGATCGTCTACCAGCGTTCTCTGCCGCTGGCCACGCGAAATCTGCAGATCGTGCGCAGCCGGCTCGATCCGCGCGCCGGGCTCGTCGGCCTGTCGGCGCTGCTCTCGGACGAGATCTTCTCCCTGGAACGCCTGGGCAGACTCTTCGCGCTCTGAAACCCGGACGGGACCGGTCCGGAGCGAGCGGTGGGTAGCGGGCCGATCGGCCGGAGGCGGATTGGTAGGTTGTGCTGCGGTCGGGGGCGGAGCGGTCCCGCCGAACCAGCGAAGGGCAAGCCCGCATGAACGATCGGCCGGACCGAGTCTCGGTGGCGGTACTCGTATCGGGTGCCGGCTCGAACCTGCGCGCCCTGCATGCGGCGTCGCTGACAGCCGACTCGCCGTTCCGAATCGTGCTCGTGATCAGCAACAACAGCGGCTCGGGCGGTCTGGCCTACGCGGCCGACCACGCCATCCCCACCCTCCACGTGTCCGGCCGAACCCATCCCGATCCCGGTGCCCTCGACGCCGAGCTGGTGCGTCAGCTGCAGGCACACCAGATCGAGCTCATCGTCACCGCCGGCTACATGAAGAAGGTCGGCCCGCGGGTCCTGGCCGAATACGCCGGACGCATCCTCAACATCCACCCGTCGCTGCTGCCGGCCCACGGCGGTCCGGGCATGTACGGCGCAGCGGTGCACCGGGCCGTACTCGCTGCGGGAGATCGGCTGAGCGGGCCGTCGGTGCACCTGGTCACCGACGAGTACGACGAGGGCGAGATCATCGGCCACCAGGAGGTCCCGGTGCTCGACGGCGACACCCCAGAGACGCTCGCCGCCCGCGTCCTCGTCGCCGAACACGAGCTGCTGCCCATGGTGGTGACCGAGCTCTCCCGTCGGCTTCGCCGCTGACCGCCCACTCCGTGCCAGTTCACAGACGGCGTCGCGTAATCTGATCGAGACCTTCCGGTTCACCGCTCCCCACCAGGGTGGCGCCGGCCGGTCACCGCCGAATCGACACTCGTTCCGCCGACCGCCCCTCGTGGCTGGCCGGCGGAACTCGTTGAGCCGAGGACCCACTCAAGTTCTGGGGTGAATCGGCGCGAACGTCCAGGCCACCCCGCCCGGACACCGCGCCGTAGGGCACCTTCCCAGCCCGAACCCGGCAGCTAACTTGGTAGGCGGTCGAGTGGAAGAGGAGTCTCGCCAGCCGTGGCGCCAGCTCGAATCGCACCAAAGCGCACCATCCGACTTGCCGTCGCCACTGGCCTGACCGTTGCCGCTCTCGGCCTCGGCAGCGTGTCCGCCCTGGCGAATCCGCACCTGCAGACGCCCGGCAGCGCTGACACCACCGGATCGGTGACGGACAAGCTGGCCACCCTCGCCACGGCCAGCGAGAAGCTGAGTGAACAACTCAACGCCGCCAAGCTCACCCTCGCCAATGCCTCGAAGGCGGCCAGGCTCGCCGACGACGCCGCGACGACCGCCGCGGCACAGGCAGCCGGCGCCCAGCGCGCGCTCGCCTCGTCGCTGGCGCAGCAGTACAAGGCCGGCTCGTTCGGCCAGACCGCGGCACTGTTCACGAGCGGGTCGGGCCAGAACTACCTCGACGAGTTGCAGTCGCTCAGCCAACTCAGCGCCCACCAGAGCGCCATCGCCGCCCAGGCAGTCGCGGCCAACGAGCAGGCGAAGTCGGCTCAGAGCCGGTCAGCCCAGGCGGTCGCCGAGGCCACCGCCCAGGAGCGGGCGGTCCAGCAACGGCAGACAGACCTCAAGGCTCAGATCAGCAAGTACCAGACCACGCTCGCCACGCTGACGGCGTCGGCCCGCAGCGCCTACTACGGCTCGTCCACGCCCAGCTCCGCCGAGATCGCGGCTGCGGTGGCCAACTACTCCCACGGCGCGTCGGCCCAGGACGTGCTGGCCATTCGCGCGGCGCTGGCCCAACTCGGCAAGCCCTACGTCTGGGCTGCAGCCGGACCGAGCACCTTCGACTGCTCGGGATTGACGATGTGGGCCTGGAACGCCGCCGGGGTTGCGCTTCCGCACCTGGCCTCGTCCCAGCAGGGCATGGGCACGCCTGTGGACAGAGCGTCGCTGCGGCCGGGCGACCTGGTCTTCTTCGGCTCGCCGGCGTACCACGTCGCGCTGTACATGGGCAGCGGCATGATCATCCAGGCCCCGACTTCCGGCGACGTGGTCAAGATCAGCCTGCTCGCCGGCATGCAGGACTACTCCAGCGCGACTCGCCTGGGCTGAAGCCGGCACGGAGCCGGAACCGGAACGGCGGCCGGAACCGGCCCGGGACGGCGGCCGGGCGGCCGGGCGGCCGCCGGCCCTTCACCGACCGAAGCCGGCCCTGCGCAGCGCGTCGGCCAACGCCCCGTCCGCGGGTTTGGAGCCCGCGGCACCTCCCTGAGGACGGCTCGGGCGCTGCCCCCGCCGATCGCCTCGGCCGGGCTGTGAACGATCGGTCGATGCCGCCGACCCTGCCGACCCTGCTGCCGATGCCGACCCTGCCGACCCCGACCCCGATGCCGATGCCGATGCTCCCGAGGATGCCGGTTCCTCGTCCAATCGCAGGCTCAGCCCGATCCGTTTGCGGTTGACGTCCACCGCCGTGACCTTGACCCTGACGATGTCGCCCGGCTTCACGACGTCGCGGGGATCGGCGACGTACCGGTGCGACATCGCCGAGATGTGCACCAGCCCGTCCTGGTGGACGCCGACGTCGACGAAGGCTCCGAAGGCGGCCACGTTGGTGACCGCCCCCTCCAGCACCATGCCCACCGACAGATCGCCGATGGTGTCCACGCCCTCGGCGAACGCCGCCGTCGCAAACGCCGGACGGGGGTCGCGGCCGGGTTTGTCGAGCTCGGACAGGATGTCGGTGACGGTCGGAAGGCCTACGGTGTCGGTCACGAAGTCGGCGGGCCGCAGCGAGCGCAACAACGACGAGTTGCCCAACAGCTGCGGCAGTGCCACCGACGTAGCGGTAACGATGCGGCGCACCACCGGGTAGGACTCGGGGTGCACGGCCGACGCGTCGAGGGGATCGTCGCCGCCCAGGACCCGCAGGAATCCGGCGCACTGTTCGTAGGCCTTGGCACCCAGTCGGGGCACGTCGAGCAGGCCGGCCCGCGAACGGAACGGGCCCACCCGGTCGCGGTGGGCCACGATGTTCGCCGCAAGACCGTCGCCGATTCCCGACACCCGGGCCAGCAGCGGCACGGAGGCGGTGTTCACATCCACGCCGACGGCGTTCACGCAGTCCTCGACCACGGTCTCCAGGGACCGGGACAGCGCCACCTCGGACAAGTCGTGCTGGTACTGACCGACTCCGATGGACTTCGGATCGATCTTGACGAGCTCGGCCAACGGGTCCTGCAGGCGACGGGCGATCGAAACCGCGCCACGCAGCGACACGTCCATCCCCGGCAGCTCCGCGGCCGCATAGGCCGAGGCCGAGTAGACCGAGGCGCCTGCTTCGGAGACGACCGCCTTGGTCAGGGACAGTTCCGGGTGCCGGCTGATCAGTTCGGCGGCGAGTTTGTCCGTCTCACGCGACGCGGTGCCGTTGCCAATGGCGATCAGATCCACCGCGTGGGCGGCGCACAGCGTGGCGAGCGTCGCCAGCGACTGTTCCCAGCGCTGGGCCGGAACGTGGGGGTAGATGGTGTCGGTGGCCAGCACCTTGCCCGTCCCGTCGACCACGGCGACCTTGACCCCGGTCCGCAAGCCGGGATCGAGCCCGAGCGTCGCGCGGGTCCCGGCCGGCGCGGCGAGCAGCAGATCCCGCAGGTTCGCGGCGAACACCCGGATCGCCTCGTGCTCCGCGTTCTGGCGCAGCCGCATCCGCAGGTCCAGAGCGAGGTGGTGGTAGATCCGGGTACGCCACGCCCACCGGACCGTGTCGAGCAACCAGCGGTCACCCGGCCGACCGGCGTCGAGGATGCCGAACCGCGCCGCGATCCGGCCCTCGTAATAGGTAGGCGCCTGACCGACCGGGGTGCCCGGGGCCGAGTTCAGTGCGCTGGCATAGGCCCCTGAACCGTCCGGAACGTCCTCGATGTCCAGCGACAGGGTGAGGATGTCCTCCTTCTCTCCGCGCAACAACGCCAGAGTGCGATGGGACGGCAGCTTCGGCAGGGGTTCGGAAAAGGCGAAGTAGTCGGAGAACTTCGACCCGTCGCTCTGCCGGCCCTCGCGCACGGCGGAGGACAGCCGCCCCCGTGACCAGAGAGTCTCGCGTAGCTCCCCGAGCAGGTCGGCGTCCTCATCGAATCGTTCGATCAGAATCGCCCGGGCGCCGCCGAGCGCCGCGGCCGCGTCGGGCACCCCGCGCTCCGGCGAGACGAAACCAGCCGCGGCGTGCTCGGGGACACCCGTGGGGTCGCCGAGCAGCGATTCGGCCAGCGGTTGCAGCCCGGCCTCACGCGCGATCTGCGCCTTGGTGCGACGTTTCGGCTTGTAGGGAAGGTAGATGTCTTCCAGCCGGGCCTTCGTCTCGGCGCCCACGACGGCAGCGCGCAACTCGTCGGTGAGCTTGCCCTGCGCCTGGATCGACTCCAGGATCGCGGTCCGGCGGCCGGCCAGCTCACGCAGGTAGGAAAGCCGCTCCTCCAGGGCCCGCAGCTGAGTGTCGTCGAGGGTGCCGGTGACCTCCTTGCGATAGCGGGCGATGAAGGGCACCGTGGCACCTGAGTCCAGCAAACCCACGGCCGCGACCACCTGGGCCGGCCGGACCCCGAGTTCGGTCGCGATCTGCTGTTCAATCGTTGCCGTCACGATCGGACACCCTACGACGTAGGCCGATACCGGCCGCGGGTGCGCAGGACCCGGGCGCCCTATGCAGATGCCTGAGGGCAGCAGGCACACTGGAGCAAGCGCGCCGGTCAGCCCCGACCGGCTCGAAGATTCGAGGAGTTCTCCGTGCTCGACCCGCAGGACCTGTTCCAGATCACCCCGAACCTGCCCCCTCTGGACAACCCGGTACTGGTGCAGGCGCTGGAGGGTTTCAGCGACGCCGGACACGCGGCGCGGCTGGCCCGCGAACACCTGCTGGACAGCCTGGAGTCCGAGGTCGCCGTGACCTTCGACGTCGACCAGCTCTTCGACTATCGCGCTCGCCGGCCCGCGATGATCTTCGCGACCGACCACTGGGAGTCCTACGAGCAGCCGGTCCTGGCCATCCACCTGGTGACCGACGGCCGGGGTACCCGGTTCCTGGTGCTGACCGGACCCGAACCCGACGTCCAGTGGGAGCGGTTCACCCGGGCGGTGCAGTTGATCGTGGCCGAACTCGGCGTCCGCCGCGTGATCGGTCTCAACGCGATCCCGATGGGGGTGCCGCACACCCGTCCGAGCAGCGTGATCGCCCACGGCAGCCCGCGGGAGCTCGTCGCCGATTACAACGCGTGGCTGGGCACCGTGCAGGTTCCGGCCAGCGCCGGTCACCTGCTGGAGTTCCGGGTCGCCCAGTCGGGCATCGAGTCGATGGGATTCGCCGTCAACGTCCCCCACTACGTCGCTCAGCTGGAGTACCCGGACGCGGCGGTCACCTTGATCGAATGCATCGCCCGTGCCGGGGATCTCGACCTTCCGCTGGAAGCCCTGGCGGAGGCGGCGCAGAGCGTCCGAACCGGGATCGACGAGCAGGTGGCCGGCTCGGAAGAGGTCGCTCAGGTCGTGCGGGCCCTGGAGCAGCAGTACGACTCGATCGTGGCCGGGCGCACCGGTGGGTTGATCGCCGACGGAGCGACCCTGCCGACCGCTGACGAGATCGGGGCGGAGTTCGAGCGCTTCCTGGCCCGCCAGGACCCGCCGGACACCGGTGACTGGACGAACCCCACCAACAACCCGACGAACCCGGACGCCCGCTGAGCTCAAACCCTGGGCACGAAGCCCCGAGCGCCGAGCGCCGAGCGCTTAGCGCTGAGCGCTGCGAGTCAGCTCAGGACGCCACGGCGCCGCGTAGCCGCTCGGTGACCTCGGGGCCGGTCAGGGCGTGCAGCATCCCGACGCGGTCGCGTCCGGAGCGCTTGGCCTGGTAGAGCGCGGTGTCGGCCGCGGCGTACAGCGGCCGGAGGTCGGTGGCGTGGGTTGGTGCGTGGGCGACCCCGGCACTGACCGACAGCGTCAGCTGCGTGCCGTCGGAGAGCATGAACGCGTGCGCGCGAACGTCCGAGCAGAGTTGCTCGGCGCGCCGGATCGCGGCGGACTCCGAGCAGCCTGGCAGCAGCAGGGCGATCTCGTCACCGCCCATCCGACTGACGATGTCGGCACTGCGCGCGCTGCGCAACAGGATGTGGGCGAGCTGAATGAGGACCTCATCGCCCGCGAGGTGTCCGTACTGGTCGTTGACGCTCTTGAACTTGTCCACATCGAGCAGGATCAGTGCGGTGCCGTACACGCTGGCGGCCCCGGAAAGAGCGGAACGGGCGGCCTGATCGAGCACGCGCCGAGTGACCAGCCCGGTCAGCGGGTCGATCGCGGCCTGGCGCTGAAGACGTTCTACCAGCGCGGCCCGCCGATCCTCGGCGTAGACGAGCAGGCCCGCCGAAGTCACGATGGCCGCAACGACATAGGTGGCGTCGATGGTGGCCTGGCGAGCCGGGAGCAGGGTGAAGGCGATGACGATGTCACCCGCGATCGAAGCCGCCGTCAGGATCACCGCACCCCAACGCGGTAGTTGCGAGGAACCGTAGAGAGCGGGAAAGAAGAGGAAGACCTGGGCGGAGGTGGACACGTCCTTGGTGAGCAGGTCCAACGAGACGATCGCGACGACCGTGAGCAGCGGGATCACCGCCCAGCCGATGGGGTGGTCGCGTTCGCTTCGGGTCAGTAGCCACGCGGCACCGACGACGACGGCGACTACCGGGACGATCACGGCCAGGGCGATCAGCCGGCCGCCGGCACTCTGCGGGTTGACCAGGGCCAGCACGGAGGTGACCACGGCAGCGACAGCCGACAGCGTCAGGATGGTTCGGGCAGCTTCCGAACGGTCCCGAGGCTGCAGCACGTCGAGTAGGGCCACGTCCCCTTGATCGGCCGTCAATGATCCAACTACAGGGCGTAGTCGAAAAATCTGCGGTTGCCTACGCGCGGTAGGCGCGATCATCGCGGCGGCGCACACCTCACGACCGCCGCTCACGCGGAGTTGCTCGACCCGGTGAGGGGCGCGGGACTAGCGTCTGCCGGGTAGGTAGAACGTTCCGTCTTCCTCGACGCGACAGGTGAACGACCCCGCGAAACCGAAACCGCCGTACCCCGACGCCAGAAAGAGAGCGTTCCCATGACGACTCCGGTCATCTTCGTCCATGGCTTGTGGCTGCACTCCAGCAGTTGGCAGGCGTGGGCTGATCTGTACAGCGAGGCCGGCTACCAGACCGCCACGCCGGAGTGGCCTGGCGTCGCGGACACGCTGGAGGAGACGCGTGCCCACCCCGAACGCCAGGCCGGCAAGGGCTTGGCGGAAATCATCAAGCATCACGCCGACTATCTGAAGACCTTCGACTCCAAGCCGATTCTGATCGGCCACTCCTTCGGCGGCCTGATCGTGCAGAGCCTGCTCGGCCAGGGCCTGGCGGCCGCGGCCATCGCGGTGGATCCGGCCCAGATCCGCGGCGTCCTGCCGCTGCCGATCCCGCAGCTTCGCTCGGCGCTGCCGGTTCTGGGCAACCCCCTCAACTTCGGTAAGACCTTCCGCCCCAACCTCGACCAGTTCGCCTACGGTTTCGGCAACGCGCTGCCGCGAGCGGAGTCCGACGACCTGCACGAGCAGTGGACCATTCCCTCACCCTGCCGCCCGCTGTTCGAGGCCGCGCTGGCGAACTTCAACCCGAAGTCACCGGCGAAGGTGAACGTGAAGAACTCCGCGCGCGGACCGCTGTTGATCATCTCCGGCACCCAGGATCACACCGTGCCCGACGCGGTGAGCAAGGCCGCGTACAAGCTGTACCGGCACTCCAGCGCGGTCACCGAGTTCAAGCAGTTCGATCGCGGACACTCCCTGACCGTCGACCACGGTTGGCGCGAGATCGCACAAGCCGGCCTGGACTGGTTGAAGTCCCAGGGCCATTAGCGACGGCGACGCCGTCGAAGTGGGACGGTCGGGTCAGGACGCGGCGGGAAAGAGCGCGTCGAACCAGTCGGGGTCGTCCAGCAGGGGGCCGCACACCGAGTCCAGCACCCGCCGATAGCGCCTGGCACCCCGCAACCGGAAGGCCGCCCGTCCGATGAGGGAGGCGTGGACCAAGACCCGCCGCCGCTCGGCCGGGTCCGTCTCGGCCAGCAGGTGCCCGAGCAACAGGAACCGCCGACTTCGCGGGACCGAGCGCAACCGTGCCCGGCCGAACGCGTCCCACGCCCGTTGGTCCAGGTGCTGTTGTACGAGCGGCAGCAGGTGCTCCCGCTCGTCGCGGAACAGTTCGTCCACCGCCCGGCTGACCGGTCCCAGCACCGTGAGCAGGACCGTGCGGAACTCCAGCGTGGCGGCGCTGCGCCACTCGAGCAGCAACGTCGTGAGCTCGCCCGAGGCGCGGCCGAGGAATTCCTGCCGGCGGTCCAGTTCGGCGTGCAGCGCCTCGACGGCCAGTTCCACCGGTGCACAACGATCGATCGCCGGCCAGACCTCGAGCGCCGTGGCGGCTCGGTGGCGGTCGAGCATCTCGATCAGGGCCAGCGCGTGCTCGGCGACAACCCGGGCCCGGGCCACGTCGAAGGGGGCCGCCGTCGCGACGAGCTCGGGCAGCAGCGCGAACTCCCGCTGCAGGGCGCGATGGGCAAGTTCGAGGTCACCGGTGTCGCAGCCGGGCCGGTCCGGCCCCACCGTGGGCGTGTGCGCTTGCTCGAGCTGAGTCATACCTGTTCGCTCCCCCACGCGGTGCGGCCTCGTCGGTGAGCAGGAGGCCACCCGCGCCGGGTTGATACCCAGGCAGCCACGACGTTGTCCACAGATGCGCGAAACGACTGCCTCGCTTCGGTCCGGCCGAATACCGTCGCGCTCGTGCGATGGGTTCGGGGGCGGTCGGTTCGGGGGCGGTCGGTTCGGGGGCGGTCGGTTCAGCGGCGGTCGGTTCGGGGGCTCTGGGTTCGCGCAGGCGACGGCCCCGATCGCGACGAAGGGTCGACGATCCCGCTGATTCTCGGGTTCTACGTCATCGCCCTGCTGCTCGTCAGCGCCGGTGTGCTCGCCAGCCACGTGGTCGGCAACCAACGCGAGTTGCAGGCGATCTGCGACGGGACGGCCCTGGCCGCCGCCAACAGCGTCGCCCGACCCACACTGCACGAAACCGGCGTCCCCCGCGATGCCCTGACCCTCGGCCCCGTCGAGCAGGCCGCGGCGACGTACCTGGACGAGGACCCGGTTCGGTCCGGCGTCCAGGCGGCCGCCGAACTGTCCACCGATGGAACCCGGGTCACCATCACCTGCCGCCGGCGCAGCAAGGTGCCGTTCGGGTCGGTGTTCGGTTTCGGGGACGGCGTGCTGCAAACCGCGACCGCGCAGGCGCGCAGCCCCCTAGGGTGAGCACCTGAGCCAGAGGCCAGAGGGCTAGAGGGCCAGAGGGCCGGAGGGCCGGAGGGCCGGAGGGCTAGAGGGTCGGGGTTGCTCGCTGCGACGGTGGGGTCGTCAGGTCGCGACGCTGGTCGGTGGCGCTTCGGCGGGCGCGGGGAGGGCGACGTTCTGCAGCCGCACCTGGCCGCGGGCGAGCACCGCGCCGTCGTCCGAGCTGATCACCACCAACCACAGCTGCTGGACGCGTCCCTGCTGTAGCGGCTCGGCGACGACCCGGGCGCGGCCGTGGGTCGCTGCCTTGATGAAGTCGGTCGCGTTGTGGACTCCGACCGCGAACTGGCCCCGGTCGGCGACGGCCAGACTGGCCCCGAGGCTCGCGGCGCTCTCGACCGCGCTCGTGTACACGCCGCCGTGCACGACGCCCCAGGGGGTGTGGTGTTGTGGCCCGAGGTCGAGGTGACCGGTCAGGCGCGTGGGCGAGGCCGAGTCCAGCACGAGCCCGGCCGCAGCGACGAATTGCGACGCGCGTTCCAGGCTGAACGGGGACAGGTCGGCAGCGGTCTCGGCCATGTCAGTCACGGGCGCCTTCGCCGGTCGGGCCGGCCAGATCCCACCCGGGCGTGGTGACCTCGCGCTCGACGTCGCGGCCGACCGGCTCGCCGCAGGTCGCGCAGTACCAGGCGGTGGTGATCTCGTGACCGTGATGGTGCAACGTCAGCGTCGGGGCGTCGACCACGTACTCATCGCCCCACTGGCGCAGCGCCTGCAGGACCGCGCCGAGAGCCCGGCCGGCGCCCGTCAGGTGATACGACGAACGGGGTGGGCTGTCCTGGTACTGGCGCTTCTCCAGGACTCCGGCCTCGACGAGAACCTTCAAACGGGCCGCCAGCCGGTCCCGGGGTGCGCCGGTGTTGCGGACGATCTCGGAGAACCGGTGGTTGCCGAACAGCACCTCGCGGACCGCGAGCAGCGACCAGCGGTCCCCCACGACCAGCAACGCCGCTGCCACCGAGCACGGCCTGCCCTTGATCTCGTCCAGATCGACGTGGCCGTGGTGCGGTGCGGCGGCCTGCGGGCCGGGCGAGGAGGTCTGCGGGCCGGCCGAGGGGGCCGGAGCGGCGACATCGATGGGAGCGGCACTCATCAGTCAAGGTTTGCACATCAAACCAACTAGCGCTAGTTCGTCGCTCCGACGATCTCGCTGGCAGCGAAACGGTCGCGGTGCACGTAACCCCACGGCCATAGGATGGCTCGCATGCAACCGAGCGAGACCTCGCGTCCGGCCATCCTCACGGTCGACGACGACCCGAGCGTCTCTCGGGCGGTCGCTCGCGATCTGCGCCGCCACTACGGCGAGACTCATCGCATCGTCCGGGCCGAGTCGGGTCCCCAGGCGCTGGACGCGCTGAAAGAGATGAAGCTGCGCGGTGACCAGGCCGCGGTGCTGCTGGCCGACTACCGGATGCCCGGCATGAGCGGCATCGAATTCCTGGAACAGGCGATGGATATCTTCCCCGCCGCCCGGCGCGTGCTGCTGACCGCCTACGCCGACACCGACGCCGCGATCGAGGCGATCAACGTCGTCGACCTGGACCACTACCTGCTCAAGCCCTGGGACCCGCCCGAGGAGAAGCTCTACCCGGTCCTCGACGCCCTGCTCGAAGCATGGGCGGCCGTCGAACACAAGACCATCCCGGAGACCAAGGTGATCGGACACCGCTGGTCGGCCCGCTCGTCGCAGGTCCGCGAGTTCCTGGCCCGCAACCAGGTGCCCTATCGCTGGTTCCCGATCGACGAACCCGAGGGCCAGCGGCTGCTCGCCGCGGCCGGCGGCGAGGAACACCGCTTGCCGGTGGTGATCACCGTGGACGGCGACGTGCTGATCGAGCCGTCCGACACCGAGGTGGCCAACCGGGTCGGCATCGTCACCACGGCGTCCGAGCACTTCTACGACCTCATCGTCATCGGCGGTGGCCCGGCGGGCCTCGGGGCGGCGGTGTACGGAGCGTCCGAGGGGCTGCGGACGGTGCTGATCGAGCGGACCGCCACGGGTGGGCAGGCCGGTCAGAGCAGCCGGATCGAGAACTACCTGGGCTTCCCCGACGGTGTCTCCGGCGCTCAGCTGACCGAGCGAGCGCGCCGGCAGGCCCACAAGTTCGGAGCTGAAGTCATCACCACCCGCGACGTCGTCGGCCTGGAGGTCAAAGGCGCCGCCCGCAAGGTGCGCTTCGCCGACGGTGACTCCCTCGCCGCCCACACCGTCATCCTCGCCACCGGGGTGTCCTACCGTCAGCTGTCCGCCCCGGGCCTGGACGAGCTCACCGGCCGCGGCGTCTACTACGGCAGCGCCCTGACCGAGGCGGCCAACTGCAGCTCGCAGGACGTCTACATCGTCGGCGGCGCCAACAGCGCGGGCCAGGCCGCGGTGTACCTGTCGCGAGCCTGCAAATCGGTCAACATCCTGGTTCGCGGGGACTCCCTCGAAGCCTCGATGTCGTACTACCTCGTCCAGCAGATCGCCGGCATCGACAACATCCACGTGCACACCTGCACGGAGATCGCGCAGGCCCACGGCGAGGAACACCTGGAAGCCATCACCCTCAAGCACCAGGACGGCAGCACCCGCCGGGTCGATACCCAATGGGTTTTCGCCTTCATCGGTGCCGCGCCACGCACCGACTGGCTCGACGGGCCGGCCAAGGACGCGAGGGGATTCGTGCTCGCGGGGCCTGATCTGCCGCCGGTGGAAGAACTGGGGGACGAATGGACGTTGGACAGAGCGCCGTACCACCTCGAGACGAGCGTTCCCGGAGTCTTCGTGGCCGGTGACGCGCGGGCCGAGTCGGCCAAGCGGGTCGCCAGCGCCGTCGGCGAGGGAGCGATGGCCGTGATGCTGGTACACCGGTACCTGGAAAAGTTGTAGCGCCGCCGACGGGCGACGTTTCGGAGCAGAGATCAGGCGAGACCGATGAGGACAGACGGGTTGGCACCGATGGATCAACCGAAACTTCCGTGCGACCCGGCGGAGCTCGGCAGCACCTTCCTGTTCGAGAAGCTCACCCCGCAACAGCTCAACTGGCTGTGCGAAGAGGGCTCGGTCGTCGACATCGAGGCCGGTCCGGTCTACCGGCAGGGCGAGCCGGCCACCTGCTTCTACGTGCTGCTCGACGGCGAGATCGCGCTGTCGCGCAAGGTCGGCAATGACGACGTCGAGGTCACCCGCACGTCCCAGCGCGGCGTGTACGCCGGCGCCTGGCGGGCTTTCCTGGGCGACCAGGTCGACCAGAACTACGACAGCTCGCTGCGGGCGGTGACCGATTCCCGGTTCTACGTCCTGGACGCCGCACTGTTCACCCAGCTCATCCGCGACTGGTTCCCGATGGCGCTGCACCTGCTGGAAGGGCTCTTCTTCGGCATCCAGAACACCCAGCAGGTCATCGGGCAACGGGAGCGGCTGCTGGCCCTGGGCTCGTTGTCGGCCGGGCTGACCCACGAGCTCAACAACCCGGCCGCCGCCGCCGTCCGAGCGACGTCCTCGCTGCGCCAGCGGGTCGCCGGTATGCGCAGCAAGCTGAAGATGATCGCCTCTGGCCCCTACGACCGGGTCGAGCTGGAGGCGTTGATCGCCCTGCAGGAGGACGCGGTCGAGCACGTGGCCAAGGCCGCGGAACTGTCGCCGATGGAGGCCGCCGACCGCGAGGACGAGATCGCCGACTGGCTGGAGGGCCGCGGTATCAGCGGCGGCTGGGACATCGCGCCGACCTTCGTCTCCTCCGGTTTGGACGTCGAGTGGCTCGAGGGTGTGGCCGAACACGTCAACCCGGCCATCTTCGAGGGTGCGATGCGCTGGCTGAACTACACCCTCGAGACCGAGCTGCTGATGAACGAGATCGAGGATTCGACCACCCGCATCTCCAGCCTGGTCGGCGCGGCCAAGCAGTACTCCCAGATGGACCGCGCGCCGTTCCGGGTGGTCGATGTCCACGAACTGCTCAAGAGCACCCTGGTCATGCTGAACAGCAAGATCGGCGACAAGATCACGGTGGTCAAGGACTTCGACCGGAGCCTGCCGCCGATCCCGGCCTACGCCGCGGAGCTGAACCAGGTCTGGACCAACCTGATCGACAACGCCGTCGCCGCCATGCCGGACGGCGGAACGCTGACGGTCTCCACCCACCGCGACGGCGACTCGCTGGTGGTGACCATCGGCGACACCGGCACCGGCATCCCGACCGACATCAAGAACCGCATCTTCGAACCTTTCTTCACCACCAAGCCGATCGGCCAGGGCACCGGCCTCGGGCTCGACATCTCGTGGCGGATCGTGGTCAAGAAGCACCACGGCGACCTGCGGGTCAGCTCCGAACCCGGCGACACCCGCTTCGAGGTCCGGTTGCCCTTCTCCTCCGCCGAACTGCCCGATCCCGTCCCCGACGAGGACGCCGCCGAGCCGGCCCGCTCGCAACAGTCCGCAACAGCGAGGACCGCTTCATGACCGTGCCCGGAGTAGATCCGTCGGTTGCCCCGTCCGGGGCGGGCTGCGTCGAGTGCACCGCCACCGGCGGGTGGTGGCTGCACCTGCGCCGATGTGCCCAGTGCGGCCACATCGGCTGCTGCGACACCTCGCCCATGCAGCACGCGTCCAAGCACGCCGCCGAGACCGGCCATCCGATCATCCGGTCCTTCGAACCCGGCGAGTCCTGGTTCTGGAGCTTCGAGACCGACGGTTACTACGACGGGCCCGAGCTCGCCCCGCCGGACTGCCATCCAGTTGATCAGACCGTGCCCGGACCGGCCGAGCGAGTGCCCGCCGACTGGCGAGCGCAGCTCAACTGACCGGTTCAGTGACCGGCGCCGCTGGCGTTGATCGCGACGACGCCCAGGATCACGGCTGCGATGCCGGCGACCTTGAGCGCGGTGACCTTCTCGTCGAAGACCAGGACTCCGATCACCGCGATCGCCGCGGTTCCGACGGCGGACCAGATGGCGTAGGCCGATGACAGTGGGACGTGCCGTTTGAGGGCCAGCGACAGGAAGTAGAAGGACAGGCCGTAGCCGACGGCCACGATCACCGAGGGGCCGAGCACCCGAAAGCCGTTGGTGTACTTCAGCGAGACGGTACCGACGATCTCCAGGCCGATGGCCAGCGCCAAGAACACCCAACCCATGGCGTCATTATTACCTAACGTTTCGAAATCGAAAGACTAGAGGCCGAGCCGCTGGACCGCCGCGTCGCGAATCCGGTACTTCTGCACCTTGCCGGTCACCGTCATCGGGTATTCGTCCACGAACTGCACGTACCTCGGCACCTTGAAGTGGGCGAGCCGGCCGCGGCAGAAGTCCCGGACGTCCTGCTCGGACAGTTGCGATCCGGCGCGCACCCGAATCGCGGCCAGCAGTTCTTCGCCGTAGCGCTCGTCCGGGACGCCGACGACCTGGACGTCCTCGATGTCGGCGTGCTGGTAGAGGAACTCCTCGACCTCCCGCGGATAGACGTTCTCCCCGCCTCGAATGACCATGTCCTTGGACCGGCCGACGATCGACAGGTAACCCTCGGCGTCCATCACGGCCAGATCTCCGGTGTGCATCCAGCCGTTCACCAGTACCTCCGCGGTCTTGTCGGGCTGTTGCCAGTAGCCCCGCATCACCGAGTACGCCCGGGTGCACAGCTCTCCGGTGGTCCCGCGTGGGACGATCCGGCCGGTCGCCGGATCGATCACCTTGACCTGAACGTGCGGGTGGACCCGGCCCACGGTGCCGGTCTGCTGCTCCAGGGTGTCGCCGATCCGGGTCTGGGTGGACACCGGGCTCGTCTCGGTCATGCCGTAACAGATCGTCACCTCGGTCATGCCCATGTCGGCCACGACTCGTTTCATGACCTCCGTCGGGCACGGCGAGCCCGCCATGATCCCGGTCCGCAGCGAGCTCAGGTCGTAGTCGGCGAAGTCCGGCAACGACAGTTCGGCGATGAACATGGTCGGCACGCCGTAGAGGGACGTGCACCGCTCCTGCTGCACCGCCCGCAGCGTGTCGGCCGGGTCGAAGCCGGGGGCCGGGATGACCAGGCAGGCCCCGTGTGTGGTCGAGGCCAGGTTGCCCATGACCATGCCGAAGCAGTGATAGAACGGCACCGGCACGCAGACGACGTCCCGTTCGGTGTAGTGACACAGCTCGCCCACGAAGTAGCCGTTGTTCAGGATGTTGTGATGGGTCAGCGTCGCGCCCTTGGGGAACCCGGTGGTGCCCGAGGTGTACTGGATGTTGATGGGGTCGTCGGGGTCGAGACCGGCAGCGATTCCGCGAACGATCTCGATCGGTACTGCCTGCCCGGCCGCGACCACCTCGTCCCAACTGGACTCACCCAGATAGACGACGTGCTTGAGGTCAGGACAGTCGCCGGCGACCTCATCGACCATGGCACGGTAGTCCGAGCCCTTGTGCGTGACCGCGCTGAAGAGCACAGCCACGCCTGACTGGGCGAGGACGTAGCCGAGCTCGTGGCTGCGGTACGCGGGATTGATGGTGACGAGGATGACGCCGACGCGCGCCGTGGCGTACTGGACCAGCATCCAGTCGATGCCGTTGGGTGCCCAGATCCCGGCTCGGTCGCCGGCCTGCAGGCCCAGCGCGACCAGCCCGCGTGAGAGCCCGTCCACCGCGGCGTCGAACTCGGCATAGCGAAGCCGCCTGCCCGAGGCACACTCGACGACGGCCGTGCGATCGGCGAACCGGGCGGCCGTGCGGGCGAGGTTCTCACCGATGGTGTCGCCGAGTAGCGGTGTCGTCGAGGTTCCACTGGCGTAGGAGGGGAGGTTCGCGGCGGTCATGAAGGGCAGTCAACCGCCAATCCGGGCGCGCGGCCAGACCGGGGCATGACGAAGGCCGCACCCTCGCCATTGAGGATGCGGCCTTCGCAAGCCTGCTTGCGCAGCCCTGTCAGCTGGTTCGACGCCCCGGATCCCTGTACCGGGGGGACGGACTCAGACCTCTACAGGGGTGTTCGTGTTTCCTTCGAGGAGCGAGCGAACCTCAGACTCGCGGTACCGGCGGTGACCGCCGAGCGTGCGAATCGAAGTCAGCTTGCCGGCCTTGGCCCACCGGGTGACCGTCTTGGGGTCAACTCGGAACAGCGTGGCCACCTCGGACGGAGTCAACAGAGGCTCCGACTCGGTGCGTTGACGAGGGTTGGTCATGATCCTCGCCCCCTTCCTGGTATTCACAAAACGCGCATCCCGTTGCGTCGTCCTAGGAAGTATGCACCAAATTCCCGGCCAGAATCTTGTCTAGGCACTGTGAAGTGGGGCGCAAATGGTATCGCTTTGGTAACGATGGGCGGTTTTAGGTATAACTCGACACCGCTGGTGACGGCCCGTGTTCGTTGTGTGCTCAATTGGTTAGCCGCGCTCACGGAGAGCGTGCTCATGGCGGTATCACTCGGATTTCGGTAACCACGCGGCGCTAGATGAGCCGGAGCCAAGAGTGGACTCTGTCGCTTACGTGACTCAACGTCCTATCGGTGTGCGCTCCAGGCCCGGCCCGATGTACTCTCGGGGCACGAATTGATAACCAGATTCCCGGCGTGGACCGCGGATGACCGTCAGTCGACCCACTGCCGGTGTTCGCCTCCGCCCCGGATGACCGTGTGAGCGAGGGGGTCGAGCCATGGGGCGCGGCCGTGCGAAGGCAAAGCAGACCAAAGTGGCCCGGGAACTGAAGTACCACACCCAGGACACCGACTTCTCCGCACTTCAGCGTGAGCTCGGGCAACCACCGCCCACGGGCTACCGCCGCGAAGAGTCGGACCACGACCCGTACAGCGACCCCTATCGGGAGTCAGACGCCGACACCGGCTTCGACGACGACACCTGGGCCCGCCGCTCCGGCTGAACCCGGAGACGACGCGGGCATGGCTAGAAGCCGCAGTTGGAGTAGTCCCCCGTGAGCACCACGGCCGCCGTGGCCGCGTGCCCCGCCTGTCGTATGTCGCCCAGCCGCCATGCCGGCACCCCGCGCGCGCTCAGCAGGTCCATGGCGGCGTCGGCGCGATCGGCCGACACGACCGCGACCATCCCCACGCCGAGGTTGAACGCGGGTTCGAGGTCGGTGCGCCCGACGCCGCCCTGAGCGGCCAGGTACTGAAAGATCGGCAACGGCGACCAGCTCGCCCGGTCGACCACGGCCTCGACCCCAACCGGAAGAATGCGCACCAGGTTGCCCGCCAGGCCCCCGCCGGTGATGTGCGAGAGGGCGTGCACGCCCACCTCACGAATGAGCGCCAGGCAATCCTGTGCGTAAATGGTGGTCGGCGTCAGCAACTGCTCCCCTAGGGTGCTGCCACCCAATTCCGCCGGGCGCGAGGACAACTCCAGCCGCGCCGCGGACAGGACATGGCGCACCAGCGAGTACCCGTTGGAATGAACGCCCGAGGAGCCCATCGCGATCAGGACGTCGCCCGGACGGACGAGGTCGGCGGAGAGCATTTCGTCGGCGTTCACCACCCCGGTGCCTGCGCCGGAGATGTCGTAGTCGTCGACGCCCATCACTCCGGGGTGCTCAGCCGTCTCGCCGCCGACGAGCGCGCAGCCCGCTCGCACACAGCCTTCGGCGATGCCCGACACGATCGCGGCGATCTTGTCCGGGACGACCTTGCCCGTGGCGATGTAGTCGGTCATGAACAGCGGCTCCGCCCCGACCACGACGAGGTCGTCGATGACCATGGCCACCAGATCGATTCCGATGGTGTCGTGGACGTCGAGCTGCTGGGCGATGACGAGTTTCGTGCCGACGCCGTCGGTGGAAGTGGCCAGCACCGGGCGGGGGTAACGGGCGAGATCGAGGGAGAACAGCCCCGCGAAACCGCCCAGGCCCCCCAGCACCTCCGGTCGCCGCGTCCGTCCGACCGAGCTCTTCATCAGCTCGACCGCATGGTCACCGGCCTGGATGTCGACCCCGGCGGCGGCATAGGACATGTCACTCATGGCTGAACCACGTCTCCGATCGACTGCCCGCACTACGGGCGCTGCAGGGCGTCCGCACCCGGGTAGCCCTCGGCCAGCTCGGGCTCGCGAGCACCGGAAGGGGCACCGGCGCCGACTGCCCGACCGATGCCTTCGAGTACGTGCTTGCCGACCACATCCGGCAACGCGATCGGGTACTCGCCGTCGAAGCAGGCCCGGCACAACCGTGTCTTGGGCTGTTCGCTGGCGGCCACCACGCCGTCGAGAGAGATGTAGCCGAGGCTGTCCGCGCCGATGGACGCGCGGATGCCCTCGGTGTCCAGGCCGCTGGCGAGCAGCTCGGCCTTCGATGCGAAGTCGATGCCGTAGAAGCAGGGCCACTTGACCGGCGGCGAAGCGATCCGCACGTGGACCTCGACGGCGCCCGCCTCACGCAGCATCCGGATCACGGCGCGCTGGGTGTTGCCGCGCACGATCGAGTCGTCGACCACGATCAGGCGCTTGCCGCGGATCACGTCTCGCAGCGGGTTGAGCTTGAGCCGGATTCCGAGCTGGCGGATCGTCTGCGAGGGTTGGATGAAGGTCCGGCCGACGTAGGCGTTCTTGACCAGACCCATGCCGTAGGGGATGCCGGATTCCTCGGCATAACCGATCGCGGCGGGGGTGCCGGACTCCGGCGTGGGCATGACCAGATCGGCCTCGACGGGGTGTTCACGCGCGAGCCGCCGGCCGATGTCAACGCGGGTCGAATGAACCGATCGGCCACCGATCGTGGTGTCGGGGCGGGCGAGGTAGACGTACTCGAACAGGCAACCCTTGGGATCGGGGTTGGCGAAACGCTGCGAGCGCAAGCCGTCCTCGTCGATCGCGATGAGTTCGCCCGGTTCGATCTCACGGACGAAGGCGGCGCCGACGATGTCCAGGGCCGCCGACTCGGACGTGACCACCCAGCCTCGTTCCAGCCGTCCCAGCGACAACGGCCGGACGCCCTGGGGATCACGCGCGGCGTAGAGCGTGTGCTCGTCCATGAAAACCAGCGAGAAGGCACCCTTCAGCGTGGGCAGCACCTCCATCGCGGCCTGCTCGAGACTGACGTCCGGACGGGCCGCGAGCAGCGCCGTCATCAGATCGGAGTCCGACGTCGATCCGTTCTTGTCCCCGCGATGGGGCGTGGTCTCGTTGGCGGCGGCCAGCTCGGCGGTGTTGACGAGGTTGCCGTTGTGACCGAGAGCGATGCCGGTACCGGTGACCGTGGTGCGGAAGATCGGCTGGGCGTTCTCCCACGTCGTCGACCCGGTGGTCGAGTAGCGCGTGTGGCCGAGGGCGATGTGACCCTTGAGTGTCGCCAGGGTCGACTCGTCGAAAACCTGGCTCACCAGCCCGAGATCCTTGAACACCAGGATCGAGGAGCCGTCGCTGACCGCGATGCCGGCTGCCTCTTGCCCCCGATGCTGCAGGGCGTACATACCGAAATACGCCAACTTGGCGACCTCTTCGCCCGGTGCCCAGACCCCGAAAACGCCACAGGCGTCCTGGGGACCCTGGTCTTGGGGGTTGAGGTCGTGGGTGAGCCGTCCGTCTCCGCGCGCCACAGCACGAAGTCTACGGGTTGGTCAGCCGTGCTGCTGACCGCCACTACCCGAGCCGCCCGCGCCGTCGGAGAACGGATCCGGGTAGGACGGTGGTCCGGTGTACGGGGCCGGCGGCATCGCCCCGGCCTCGGGCGGGTAGCTCTCGGATTGCGGCAGGTACGGCGCACGTTCCTGTGGGTACGGCGGCGGGTACTGCTCGGGCTGTGGCGGGTACGGCGGCGGGTATGGCGATTGGTACTGCGGCGGGTACGGCTCGGGCTGTGGCGGGTAGGGCGGCGGGTATGGCGGCGGGTATGGCTCGGTTCGTGGTGCGCTCTGCGAGGATGCGGCCAGCAGGCGAAGCCGGCGATAGACGACATCGACGGCCGCGCCCGCGCCAAGCACGGACAGCGCGGCGGCCGCAATGGCCAGCCAGAACCCGGTCTCGAGATGGAGCACGAAGTTCGACGCGCCGATCTGGTTGAGCTGCGACCTTTCCGCGTCCCACTCCAGCACGACCCCCGCGACTGCGCCCAGCATCAGGAACGAAGCCGCCAGGCCGATGAGCAGCGGCCACACGGCCCGGCGGAAGGCCAGCACCGCGACCAGAGCCACGACGAGGATGACCGCCGCGACCGCGAGGACGATCCCGAAACGCTGGGTGTGGATGTTGCCCGAACCCGAGTCGCCCGTCGACAGCGAGATGACCCCCCAGCCGCTGACCGACTGCGTTTCGATCGCGAGCGAAGACGGCTCAGGATTGGGGAAGCTGATGGTGAAGTAGGTGAGGAAGGGGGAAATCGCCGCCGCCAGTACCGACAGCGTCCACAACCCGAGCAGCGCGACGGCGAGGACTCGATCCAGCGGGCTGTGCATGCCGGGGTCTGTCCAAGGAGCGGCGAATCGGGTCCATGATGGGCCGGCCCCACCGTCCCTGCCGCCCGTGCCGTCCCCACCGCCCGTGCCATCTGACTCGTCTTGCCCGTGAGCGCCGCTACCGTCGCCGAGGTTCTGATCGGCGGCGTCTTCCACGATCGCCTCGCCCCAGGGCGTGCTCAGGTAGCTGACGGGTTCAGGGGACGGCTGGGACATCAGGCTCCCGGTGGGGCAGCGGGCGATGGTGGTCGGCCGGGATCGGCCAACGCGGTTCGGTACACCGACCGTACGGCCAGGCACGTCCGCGCGTGTGAGCGGGCACCGGCGGTCAGGCTGGTCCGCATCGCGGTATCCGTGCTGGCGGTGACCACGAAGTAGAACGCGCTGAACACGCCGAGGAACGCTGCGACCCGCACGTGCTCGCTGGACAGTGCGTAGTCGTGTCCGGCCAGACGTGCCTGCCACCAGACCTGAGCCCGTTCGATGGACCAGGCGGTGACCGTGGCCGTATCGACCGTCAGCACTCCGAAGACGATGAAGAACGCGAAGATCAACAGTCCGACGACTGCCGCGACGGTCAGTTGGGCCAGCGCCGTGACGGCTCGTAGGTTCCACGCCTCCGCCCGGCCGAGCGCGGGCTGCGGCGCCGCGGTGGCCCGTTCGGCGAGGTGGTCGGGCACCGCCAGCTCGTCAGGTAATGCCGCGCGCAGCCCGTCCACCCCGACGAAGGCAATTTCGTCCAGGTCCGGACGTACCTGCTTGCCGACGAACACGATGCCGATGCCAGCGAACAGCAACGCGGTCAGGGCCAGGGGCAGTCCATGCAGGCGGCCGACCGTCTGCCAGGTCTCCGCTCCGAGGAAGAAGAAAGCGACGGCAACGAGCAGCAGCGGAATCACCGACATCATCGAGGTCCCGCCGCGCACGACGATCTGCCACAGCAGGCGCAGCGCGAACAACGCCAAGGGGACGATGCCGGTGGCCAGCGCCAGGTACCCCGCCGCGGAGCCCACCAGCGCGGCGAGCACCGCCACGCCCAGATTCGGGAACACGCCCGCCGGTCCGACTCCGACCACGACCGGGACCGTGATCACCAGCTCGGCGAACAGGATGCCGGCCACGGTCCAGGGCACCGCGCGTCGCGGCCGGGCATAGCCGATCACGAAGGTCGGCACTCCGTGTCCGGTAAGCCAGCGCTCGATGCTCGACCGATCTGGTCGGCCATGGCTCGCAGGGCGGCGCGGGGCGGGATCGGGCTCAGGCACGACACGAGTCTGCCTGACTGTGCGTGCGGCGTGGGGCTCGTTCGAAGAGGTCGGCGCGCGCAACAAGGGCAACGTCAACGGTCAGCG
Source organism: Jatrophihabitans telluris (assembly GCF_023516435.1). GTDB lineage: Bacteria > Actinomycetota > Actinomycetes > Mycobacteriales > Jatrophihabitantaceae > Jatrophihabitans_A > Jatrophihabitans_A telluris. Next base: position 4,052,477 of record NZ_CP097332.1, read on the forward strand.
GCGCGCAACAAGGGCAACGTCAACGGTCAGCGGCGCGCAACAAGGGCAACGTCAACGGTCAGCGGCGCGCAACAAGGGCAACGTCAACGGTCAGAGGAGGGGGAGGTAGGGCGCCAGGTCGGCGCGGTTGCCGCTGGCGCGCACCGACGATCCGGCCCGGGCCTCGGACCAGGCCAAGCGCCCGCTCGCCAGCCGAAGCCAGGTGAGGCCGTCGGTCTCGATCACGTTCGGCGGCGTGCCCCGGGTGTGCCGGGGGCCCTCAATGGCCTGGACCGCCACGAAGGGCGGAACCCGGACCTCGACGGAATGTCCTGGGTACCGGTCGGCCAACACCGTCGCCAGCGTCCGCACCGCATCGGTGAGCGCTGCCTTCGCCAGCGGTACCGCCGGCCGGTCCGGCAATGACCGGGTCAGATCATCGGCGTGCACGACCAGCTCCACGATCCGGGTACGGGCCCAATCCTCGGCGGTGAGCGAGCCGCGCATCCCGGCCACCACCGCGGGGTGCGGTTCACCTGCCGACGCTCGCGCAGCGGCGACCGCCTCGTGGAAGGCCACCCGCAGCTCCTGCGGACCGGCGGCACCGATCGTCTCCTGCGTCGCGGCAGCGATCTCCTTCGCCGCCGGGGCGTAACGGCTCAGGTACTCGCCCACCGGCAAGGCCTTCCCGTCCGACGGGGTGCCGTTGACCCGGGCGTAGCTACGCAGCGATCCCAGCAGGTGACCGGCCAGGGCGCGCACATCCCAGCCGGGCAACACCGACGGCCGGGCGAAGTCGGACTCCGGCAGCTGCGCCAACCAGTCGTCGAGGATCTCGGCTTGGGCGATCAGCGCCTGCCCGCGTTTGGCGGCGCCCCGGGCGTTGGCGGCGGCCACCGCCGACTCAGCCGAACAGGGCCGGCAGCGTCTCGCTCCAGGCCCGGCGGATCTCCGAGACCGGCAACCGGAACTGCCCGGCGACGTCGATCGCCGTCTCCAGGATGTCGGTCCGGCCGATGTTGACGGCCGGCACATTCTTGTCCCCACACAGCGCGGTGAACGCCTCGACCTGGCCGCGGGGTACCGCGACCACAGCGCGTCCGGCCGACTCGGAGAACAGGAACACGAACGGGTCCAGCCCCTCGGGCACGCTGACCCGCACGCCCGTCTTACCCCTCAGCGCCGATTCGGCCAGGGCGACGAACAAGCCTCCGTCGGACAGATCGTGCGCGGCCGATACCAGTTGCCGACCGGACGCCTCGACGAGGACTTCGGCCAGCACCCGCTCGCGTTCGAGGTCCACCGCGGGCGGCTTGCCCCCTAGGAAGCCGTGGACGACGTGGGCCCACTCGGACCCGCCGAACTCGTCCGCGGTGTCGCCGAGCAGGAACAGGTGATCGCCGTCGTGGTTGAACGCGATCGGAGTGCGTTGGTGAACGTCGGCGATCAGGCCGAGTACGCCGATGACCGGGGTCGGCAGGATCGGTGACGTCCCGGTCTGGTTGTAGAAGCTGACATTGCCGCCGGTCACCGGAATGCCCAGCTGCTGGCAGCCGTCGGCCAGGCCGCGAACAGCCTCGGAGAACTGCCACATCACGGCCGGATCCTCCGGCGAGCCGAAGTTGAGGCAGTTCGTGACCGCCAGCGGTTTGGCGCCGGTGGTGGCGACGTTGCGGTAGGCCTCCGCCAGCGCGAGCTGAGCCCCGGTGTACGGATCGAGCCTGGTGTACCGGCCGTTTCCGTCGGTGGCCAGGGCCAGCCCGAGGTTCGAGTTCTCGCTCACCCGGATCATGCCCGAGTCCTCCGGCTGCGCCAGCACCGTGTTGCCGAGCACGTACCGGTCGTACTGATCGGTGATCCACGACTTGTCGGCCAGATTCGGGCTCGCCATCAGCCGCAGTGCGGTGGCCCGGAGCTTCTCGCCGGTGTTGGGGCGGGGCAGGCCGTTACCGTGCTCTCCGTTGAGAGCGTCCTGGTCGTAGGGCCGGCTGATCGGCCGCTGGTAGACCGGGCCCTCATGGGCCAGCGTGCGCGGCGGGACGTCGACGATCTTGTCGCCGTGCCAGCGCATGGTCAGGCGGCCGGAGTTGTTGACCTCGCCGATGACGGTGGCGGTGACGTCCCACTTCTTGCAGACGTCCATGAACGCGCCGAGGTTTTCGGGCGTGACCACGGCCATCATGCGTTCCTGGGACTCACTCATCAGGATCTCTTCGGGCACCAGCGTCTCGTCCCGCAACGGCGCGCGGTCGAGGTCCACCGACATGCCACCCGTTCCGGCGGCTGCCAGTTCGGTCGTCGCGCAGGAAAGGCCGGCCGCACCGAGATCCTGGATGCCGGTCACCAAATCGGCGGCGAAGATCTCCAGACAGCACTCGATGAGCACCTTCTCCGCGAACGGGTCACCGACCTGGACCGCCGGTCGCTTGCGCTCACCCTCTGCCTCGAAGGTCGCACTGGCCAGCACGCTCGCCCCGCCGATGCCGTCACCGCCGGTGCGGGCGCCGAACAGCACGACCTTGCTGCCAGGCCCCTCGGCCTTGGCCAGCTTGATCTCGTCCTTCTTCAGGACGCCGACACACAGGGCGTTGACCAGCGGATTGCCGAGGTAGGTCGGATCGAAGACGACCTCGCCCCCGATGTTCGGCAGGCCCAGGCAGTTGCCGTAGCCGCCGACTCCGGCGACGACACCGGGCAGCACCCGTGCGGTGTCCGCGGCGTTCGCAGGCCCGAACCGGAGCGAGTCCATCACCGCGACCGGCCGCGCACCCATGGTCAGGATGTCCCGGACGATGCCGCCCACGCCCGTGGCCGCGCCCTGGTGCGGTTCGACGAAGGAAGGATGGTTGTGCGATTCGATCTTGAAGGTGACCGCGTAGCCCTCGCCGACATCGACCACGCCGGCGTTCTCGCCCATGCCGACGAGCAGGACGTCCTTGGCCTGAGCCGGCACCTTGTCCCCGAATTGACGCAGGTGGACCTTCGACGACTTGTACGAACAGTGTTCGGACCACATCACCGAATACATCGCCAGCTCGCTGCTGGTGGGCCGGCGGCCCAGGATCTCCCTGATGCGGGCGTACTCGTTGTCGGCCAGGCCCAGCTCGGCGTAGGGCTGCTCGAGCTTCGGGTTCTTCTTGGCGTCCTTGACGGTGTCCACGTTGTAGTTCGCCATGGGTTAGATGCCTACCAGTTTCTGCAGGATGGAGGTGAAGAAGGGCAGGCCGTCCGTCCCGTGGCCCGCGGGGCCGGTCAGATCCTCGACCGCGTGCTCGGGATGGGGCATCAGGCCGACGACGTTGCCCTCGGCGTTGCTGATGCCGGCGATGTCGCGGTACGACCCGTTCGGATTGTCCTGCAGGTAGCGGGCCACCACCCGGCCCTCGGATTCGAGTTCGTTGAGGGTGTTCTCGTCCGCGACGTAGCCGCCCTCGCCGTTCTTGAGCGGGATGACGATCTCCTGACCCTGCTGGTAGCCCGACGTCCAGAGCGTGTCGGCGTTCTCGATCCGTAGGCGCTGGTCGCGGCAGACGAACTTGCGATGGTCGTTGCGGATCAGCGCGCCGGGCAGCAGATGCGCCTCGCACAGCACCTGGAATCCGTTGCAGATTCCCAGTACCGGCATGCCCTGCCGGGCGCCGTCGATGATCGACTCCATGGCGGGGGAGAAGCGGGCGATGGCGCCCGCGCGCAGGTAGTCACCGTAGGAGAAGCCGCCGGGCAGAACCACGGCGGCGACGTCGGACAACCACTTCTCGCCGTGCCAGAGCGGAACTGGTTCGGCTCCCGCGATCCGGATCGCGCGAAGTGCATCACGATCGTCCAAACTGCCGGGGAAGGTCACGACGCCAACGCGAATAGCCACCCGGCAAGATTACCGGGCTGCGTCGGCGCCGGATTCAGCGGCGGATCGTGAAGTCCTCGATGACCGGATTCGCCAGAAGCGTGTCGGCCAGCCGTGTGAGGGTCTCGTCGTCGAGGTTGTCATCGACGTCCAGCTCGAAATGCTTGCCCTGCCGGACGGAGTTGACGCCCTCGATCCCGAGCCGACCCAGCGCGCCCAGGATCGCCTGGCCCTGCGGGTCGAGAATCTCGGGCTTCATCACGACGTCGACGACGACTCGCGTCACTTCGGGTCTCCTCACGGCGGTGGAATGCCGCATCAGCTTAGCGAGCCGTGGAGTGGCTCACCGCCAACCCCGACGGAGAGCCTCGGCCACCCGCAGCGGGGTCGGCGGCGGGTGGCCGAGGAATCTCGACTCTTGCACGTCGACGCTCAGTTGGCAGGCGAACGGAGAAACTAGTTATGTGAGCTGGGTTATGCCGCGCCGCGGCGGTCCCAGTCCGTCCTGAGAAGTCCCATCAGCACCAGGTCCACATACTCGCCGCCGGAGTAGACGTGGGAGCGCTGCAGCCCCTCTTCGACGAAGCCGACCGCCTGATAGCACCGGAGGGCGCGCTCGTTGGTCGCGTGGGTCTCCAGCCAGATCTTGCGCAGGTTCTGCATTCGGAAGCCGTATTCGACGATCAGCCGCATGGCCTCGCGGCCGTAGCCCTTGCCCCAGTAATCCTTGTCACCGATGCCGATGCCGACTTCGGCGGTGGCACTGAGCCGGTCGAGATGAAACAGTCCGATGTCGCCGATGCACGTGCCGTCGGCCTCGATGACGAAGCCGAAACTGTCCTTCTCCTTGACCAACTCGTCGAAGAATTCGCTCAGCATCGCCAGCGACCGTGGGCGCGGAGCTGCACCCCCGGACAGCAACTCGACCTCGACGTCGTTCTTGAACTCGGTCATGCGCGGGTAGTCAGCCGAGCTCATCGCCCGCAAGGTCACCCGGTCTCCGTACAGCACCGTAACCGTCCCTTCGTCCCCGCTCAGCCGCGCGGCGCCAGCCAGTCCGAGAACCGTAGCCCGGTAAGGCGCTCGTACGCCTCCACATATCGCTGCCGGGTCGCGGCGGCCACCTCGTCGGGCAACGGCGGCGGCGGCAGGTCCGAGCCGCGGTCCCATCCGGAGGCGGGCGAGGTCAGCCAGTCCCTGACGTACTGCTTGTCGAAGCTCGGCTGGGTCCGTCCCGGCTGGTAGGTCTCGGCCGGCCAGAAGCGCGAGGAGTCGGGGGTGAGCACCTCGTCGGCGAGCACCATCGAGCCGGACGAGGGGTTCAGGCCGAACTCGAACTTGGTGTCGGCGAGCAGGATGTCACGCTCGGCGGCGATCTCAGCGGCCCGCGTGTAGATGCTGAGGGTGAGCTCTCGCAGTTCGTCCGCACGCTCGCGACCGATCTGGCGGGCGACCACCTCGAAGCTGACGTTCTCGTCATGCTCTCCGACGGCGGCCTTGGTGGCCGGGGTGAAGATCGGCGCGGGAAGCCGCGACCCGTCGACCAGGCCAGGCGGCAGGGGCACTCCGCACACGGCGCCACCGGCCCGGTACTCGCTAAGGCCACTACCGGCCAGATAACCCCGGGCCACCGCTTCGACCGGGATCATGTCCAGTCGCGTGCAGAGCAGGGCACGACCACGCCAGGACTCGGGGATCAGCTCGTCGTCGTAGGACACGAGATGGTTGTCGACCAGGCCGGACAGCTGATCGAACCACCACACCGTCATCGCGGTGAGGATCCGGCCCTTGTCCGGGATCGGCGTCGGCAGCACGTGGTCGTAGGCCGAGATCCGGTCACCGGCGACCATCACCAGATGGCCGGTCTCGGTGGCGTAGAGGTCGCGTACCTTGCCCGAGTGCACGTGGGTCAGCCCGTCGTGCCGATCCAGAAAATCGTCGGAGGGCGCGGCAGAACCGCTGTCCGGGATGCTCACGGCGCCGATCCTGTCACACGGGTCAGAGGATGGGTTCGGGCACGTAGTCAGCCGCGGCGGGTTCGCTGGACAGGGCCAGCTCCACCGCGGCGATCACGGCCTGGACCTGCGCCTGGGCGGCGCCGGTGAAGGCGAGTGGGTCGGCCAGCTCCGCACGCAGGGACGTCTCGTCCAGGCCGAGTCGCTCGTCGGCCGCCAGCCGGGCGATCAGGTCGTTGTCGGCCGCGCCCTGCTCGCGCATGTCCAGCGCGACACGGACGGCGTGCTCCTTGATCGCCTCATGAGCCTGCTCGCGACCGCGCCCGGCGCGGACCGCCGCCATCAGGACCTTGGTCGTGGCGAGGAAGGGCAGGTACCGGTCGAGCTCGCGGGCGATCACGGCCGGGAAGGCACCGAACTCGTCGAGCACGGTGAGCGTCGTCTCCAACAGGCCGTCGAGGGCGAAGAACGCGTCCGGCAGGGCGACCCGGCGAACCACCGAGCAGGAGACGTCCCCCTCGTTCCATTGATCGCCGGCCAGCTCGCCCACCATGGCCGCATAGCCGCGCAGGATGACGGCAAAGCCGTTGATCCGCTCGGCCGAACGGGTGTTCATCTTGTGCGGCATCGCGCTCGAACCGACCTGCCCGGGTTTGAAGCCTTCGGTCACCAGCTCGTTGCCGGCCATCAGGCGCACCGTCTTGGCGAACGACGACGGGGCCGCCGCGACCTGGACCAAGGCGCTGAGGACGTCGAAGTCGAGTGAGCGGGGATAAACCTGCCCGACCGAGGTCAACACCCGCTCGAAGCCCAGGTGCGCCGCCACCCGTTGCTCGAGCTCGGCCAGCTTCGCGGCGTCGGAATCGAGCAGGTCGAGCATGTCCTGGGCGGTCCCGACCGGGCCCTTGATCCCCCGCAGCGGATACCGCGCGAGCAGGTCGTCCAGCCGGCCCAGGGCCACAAGCAGTTCGTCGGCCACCGTCGCAAAGCGTTTGCCCAAGGTGGTGGCCTGGGCTGCGACGTTGTGCGAACGACCGGCCAGCACCAGGGTCTCGTACTCGGCCGCACGGCGGGCCAGCCGGACGAGCACGGCCAGCACCTTCGTGCGGACCAGAGCCAGCGCCTGGCGAACCTGCAGCTGTTCGACGTTCTCGGTCAGGTCCCGGCTCGTCATGCCCCGGTGGATGAGTTCGCGGATCTGGTCCGTGCTGGCGAGCTCGTTGAACTCCTCGATGCGGGCCTTCACATCGTGCCGGGTGACCCGCTCGCGAGCTGCGATCGAGGACAGGTCAACGGCGGCGATGCCCTGGTCGACCACCTTGGCGTACGCCTCGATGGCCCCGTCGGGCGTGCTGATGCCGAGGTCTCGCTGAGCGGTGAGGACGGCCAGCCACAGCTGCCGCTCGAGCACGATCTTGTTTTCCGGACTGAAGAGGACGGCCATCGATGTCGAGGCGTAACGCCCGGCCAGCACGTTCGGAATGACGGGTTTCGCAGAAGTCACCGGCCAATTGTCCCAGAGGACCGATGTCCACCTGAACGTTCATCGGCAGGTCACCGAAACTGCACATTAACCACTTTAGGGTTCTTATTCGGCACACAATGCCGCACCGCAGCTCGACGACCGGACAGGACGTACCGTGGACCATCTCACCATGAGCCGCCGTCAGATTCTCGCCTCCGCCGCCGTCACCGGCGCCGGCGCTGCGCTCTGGGCAGCCGGGGCTGCCACCGCCTCGGCGAGCGCGCCGGCCGAGCACCCGGATCGCTTCACCCTGACCGTGCTCGGGACCACGGACACCCACGGCAACGTCTTCAACTGGGACTACTTCAAGGACGCCGAGTACGACGACGCCGCGCACAACGACATCGGCCTGGCCAAGATCGCGACCCTGATAGCGGCGGTGCGCGACGAGCGTGGGCGCTGCACCACCCTGACCCTGGACGCCGGCGACACGATCCAGGGCACTCCGCTGTCGTACTACTACGCCAAGATCGATCCGATCACGGCCGGTCCCGTCCACCCGATGGCCGCCGCGATGAACGCCATCGGCTACGACGCGGCGGCGCTGGGCAACCACGAGTTCAACTACGGCGTGGCGCTGCTGCGCAAGTTCCAGGCCCAGTTGCACCACCCGCTGCTCGGCGCCAACGCGCTCGACTGGAACACCGGCGAGCCTGCGTTTCCCGAGTACGTGATCAAGAAGGTGCCGGTGGGTCCCAAGGCTTCGCACCACGGCCACGGTCACGGCCACGACCACGGTCGCGAAGCTGAGCACGTCTCAGTCGGCATCGTCGGCCTCGTCACCCCCGGCTGCGCCATCTGGGACAAGGCGAATCTCGACGGAAGGATCACCTTCAACGGCATCGTCGAGCAGGCGGCCGAACTGATCCCACGGGTGAAGCGAGCCGGAGCCGACATCGTCATCGTGTCCTGCCACTCGGGAGCGAGCACGTCCTCCTCATACGGCGACGCGCTGCCGTGGCCGGAGAACGCCTCCACCCTGCTCGCGGCGAACGTGCCCGACATCGACGCCATCCTGGTCGGGCACGCCCACGTCGAGATCGAGCAGCGCTACGTCCAGAACACCCAGACCGGCAGGCAGGTCCTGCTGTCCGAGCCGTTGAAGTGGGGCGAGCGACTGACTGTCATGGACCTGGACCTGCAGCGCGACCGCCACGGGCGGTGGTCGGTGTCCACCGCGACCGCGACCCTGCTCAACGCGAACACCGCCGCCGAGGACGCCCACATCGTCAAGATCCTCACAGCCGCGCACGAGAAGACCCGCACCTACGTCAACGGCGTGATCGGCAAGTCCGCCGCGGCGATGTCGGCGGCCACCTCCCGCTACCAGGACACCGCAGCCATCGACTTCATCAACTACATCCAGGCCGACGCGGTGACGAAGGCGACTGGCACATCCCTGCCGGTGCTGTCGATCGCGGCTCCGTTCAACGCCGAGGCCGCCATTCCGGCCGGTGACGTGACCGTGCGCGACGTCGCCGGGCTCTACATCTACGACAACACCCTCGAGGCGATCCAGTTCACCGGAGCGCAGGTGCGGGCCTACCTGGAGTTCTCCGCGACCTACTTCAAGCAGGTCAGTGGCAGCGGACCGTTCGCCGCAGCCGACGTCACGAACGCCGTCACGCCCACCGCGCCGGGCGGGACACCGGACTACAACTACGACATCATGGGTGGTCTGGGCACCTCGGCGGGGACCCGGCTGACCTACGACATCGACATCGCCAAGGCGCCGGGGTCCCGCATCGTGAACCTGGCCTACGGCGGCGCGGCAGTGGCCGACGAGCAGCAGTTCCTGATCGCGATCAACAACTACCGCGCCTCCGGCGGCGGCAACTTCCCCGGGGTCACGACCGCTCCGGTGGTCTACAACGCCCAGGTGGAGATCCGGCAGCTGATCATCGACTGGGTCAGCGCGGTCGGGACCATCGACCCGTCCGTCTTCGCCTCGGTGGACTGGAGACTGCTCGCCAACGGCCAGCCGATCACGATCACCGGCTGACGGTGATGCCTCCCTGGACCGCCTTCAGACCGATGTCGGTCCGGTGCTGCCCGCCGGGAAGGTCGATCGAGTCCACCAGCCGGTAAGCGGCGTCCCGCGCCTCGGCCAACGTCTGACCGGTCGCGGTCGCCGACAGCACCCGGCCTCCGGACGCGCGTAGGACCCCGTCGGCGTCACGGCGCGTTCCGGCGTGGATGACGCCCGGCTGGTCCCCGCCGGTGATCGGATCGTCCAGCCGCGGCGGATCCGGATACCGCGCCGCCGCGATGACCACCGTGACCGCGGCGCCGTCGGACCACCGCAGCGGCGGGACCTCCGCCAGCCGACCGGTCGCCGCCGCGTAGAGGACGCCGGCCAGCGGGGTCTCCAGCAGTGCGAGGACGACCTGGGTCTCCGGATCGCCGAAGCGCGCGTTGAACTCGATGACCTTCGGACCGTTGCCGGTCATCGCCAGTCCCACGTACAACAGCCCTGAGAACGGGATGCCTCGTCGGGCCAGCTCGTCCACGGTCGGCTGGGCCACCCGGGCCACCACATCGGCGACGGTGCCCACCGGCAGCCAGTCCAACGGTGAGTAGGCCCCCATACCGCCGGTGTTCGGCCCCTCGTCGTGGTCGAAGATCCGCTTGAAGTCCTGAGCCGGCTGCAGCGGCACCACCGCGGACCCGTCGGTCACGCAGAACAGCGAGACCTCGGGGCCGTCCAGAAACTCCTCGATGACCGCCCGCCCACAGGCCGCCGCGTGCGCCAGAGCAACGGCTCGATCGGAGGTGACCACGACACCCTTCCCGGCGGCCAGCCCGTCGTCCTTCACCACGTAGGGCGGCCCGAACTCGTCCAGGGCGTGCGAGGCCTCCTCCGGCGTCTCGCACACGTAGGCGCCCGCGGTCGGCACCCCGGCCGCGGTCATGACGTCCTTGGCGAAAGCCTTGCTGCCCTCGAGCTGAGCCGCCGCCCCGGACGGGCCGAAGCAGGCGATGCCGGCCCCGCGCACCGCATCGGCCACGCCCGCCACGAGCGGAGCCTCCGGGCCGATGATCACCAGATCGGCGGACACCTCACCGGCCAGCGCGGCCACGGCAGCCGGGTCCGTCGGCTGCACCGGACGCTGCTCGGCGACCGAGGCGGTGCCGGCATTACCGGGCGCGCAGATGAGGGCCGTGACCGCGGGGTCGGCCGACAACGACAGGCACAGGGCATGCTCACGGGCCCCGGACCCGACGACGAGAACGCGCATCGGCTCAGGCCAGCAGATCGTGCAGGACGATCGACTCGTCGCGCCCCGGGCCGACCCCGATGACCGAGATCCGCGCACCCGAGATCTTCTCCAGCGCACGCACGTAGGCCTGGCAGGTGTCGGGCAGGTCCTGCATCGACCGCGCCTTGGAAATGTCCTCGGTCCAGCCGGGGAAGCTCTCATAGATCGGCGTGGCGACCGCGAAATCCCGCTGGGTCATCGGGATGTCCTCCACTCGGCGGCCGTCCACGTCGTAGGCCACACAGACCGGAATGGATTCGATCCCGGTCAGCACGTCCAGCTTGGTGAGCACGAAGTCGGTGACCCCGTTGATCCGTGCGGCGTAGCGGGCGATCGGCGCGTCGTACCAACCGGTGCGCCGTGGCCGTCCCGTCGTCGTACCGAACTCGCCACCCACCGACCGCAGGCGTTCGCCCCACTCGTCATGCAGTTCGGTCGGAAACGGTCCCTCCCCGACGCGGGTCGAGTACGCCTTCACGACCGCGATGACCGACGAGACGCGGGTGGGCGGGATGCCGCTGCCGGTGCAGGCGCCGCCGGCCGTCGCCGAGGACGACGTGACGAACGGGTAGTTGCCGTGGTCGACGTCGAGCATGGTGGCCTGGCCGGCCTCCAGCAGCACGGTCTTGCCCTCGTCCAGCGCGTGGTGGAGCAGGAGCGCAGAGTCGACGACCATCGGCCGCAGCCGGTCGGCGTAGGACAACAGTTCGGCCACGACCGAGTCGACGTCCATGGCCCGGCGGTTGTAGATCTTGGCCAGGATCTGGTTCTTCAGGTTCAGCGCGGCGGTGACCTTGCCCCGCAGGATCTCCTCGTCGAAGAGATCCTGCACCCGGATGCCGACGCGATTCATCTTGTCGGCGTAGGTGGGGCCGATCCCCCGGCCGGTGGTGCCGATCCGGCGGCTGCCGGCGAAGCGTTCGGTCACCTTGTCCAGCGTCGTGTTGTACGGCGGGATGACGTGGGCGTCGGCGGAGATGACCAGCTTCGCCGCGGATCGTCCGCGCGCCTCGAGGGCCTCGATCTCGCTGAACAACACTTCCAGGTCGATGACCACGCCGTTGCCGATGACCGGCACGCAGTTCTCGGAGAGAATCCCGGACGGAAGCAGGTGCAACGCGAACTTCTCGCCGTTGATGACGATCGTGTGCCCGGCGTTGTTGCCGCCGTTGAACTTCACCACGTAGTCCACCGAGGATCCGAGGAGATCGGTGGCCTTGCCCTTGCCTTCGTCGCCCCATTGAGCGCCGACCAGAACGATCGCTGGCATGTAGCAGACTCCTGACGTCGGCTGAACGGATCCGGGCCCAGCCGGAAACGGTGGCGCACGGCCGTGCCAAGAAAGGGTAACGAACGTGGATCACCTGCTCGTCAGTATCGGTGATATTGGCGCCGATACCGATGATCGTGCCGGGAGACCGACCTCCCGCGGGTGGCCGGGTCCGGTGGAACTCGCCGCCGCCGCCACGCTGCGGCTGGACGCTCCGGTTCGCCCCCGGCGGGTCGCCGCGACGCCGGCCGGGGTGGACGAGGTGGTGCGCGGCCTGGGGCCGAGCTTCGCGGGGCGGCTGATCATCGATGCGGATCTGGCGGGATTGCAGCTGGTGCTCGGTCGGCTGCAACGAGCCGGGGTGCTGGCCACCACCGCCACCGCGGTGCTCGCCCGCGAACCCGTTCCGTACTTGAGCGCGCTGGGCCTGGCGGATGACCTCGACGGTCAGCTCTCGGCGTTGGGCAGTCCGCCGCGGCTGATCGGCGTGATCAAGGACGATTCCGGCGGCGTGTGCGTGGACCACGCCGAGTTGGGACCCTGGCCCGGCTCGTCCGCTCCCTGGTGGGTGCGTGCCGTGGTGGACGACCAGCGGCTGTGTGACGGTCCGGCGCGTTCGGTCACGGTGCGCCGACTCGGCCCGGCGGAGTTGGAGGCCACCGTCGTCCTGGGACGGATCCGTAAGCGGGTCCTGCGCGGCCGGTCCCTGCAGCTGGCCTGCGACCCGGCGCTCGTTCGGCAGGACGGCGTGGCCCGTGAGCGTCCCCGCTCCAAGCGCACGCTCTGGTCCGAGCCCGAGCTCTGGCGCTGCGCACTGTGACAACCCCTGCGGCCGTATCAACCAATGCGGCATTGTGCGGCCCGAAATTTGGCGACACGCCGTGTCCGGAACAAATTTCGGGCCGCACAATAGGCTGTGAGGATGCCGTGGCTGCGCCGCAAGACTCGCGCGACCGGCGCGCCGATTGCGGTCCTGATCGGGCTGGGCATCCTGGCGGCGGCCTTCGCGCTGCTGGCGGGGGTGCGCGATCCCGCCGGCCTGCTGATCGCGGTCCCGTCCACCACCGTCGCCATGCTCGCCGTCCTGGCCGGCTACTTCTGGCTGGATCGCTGGGAGCCGGAACCGACCCGCCTGTTGCTGCTGGCCTTCCTCTGGGGCGCCACCGTGGCCGTCATGGTGAGCATCGCGCTCGAACTGGCCACCAGCGAGGTGCTGGGTAAGGGCATCACGCTGACGTTGGTCGGTCCGGCCATCGAGGAGGCCAGCAAGGGCGCCTTCCTGCTGGTGATGTTGACCGGCGCCCGGCGGCGGGAGTTCGACGGGGTCGTCGACGGACTGGTCTACGCCGGATTCACCGCGGTCGGTTTCGCCTTCATCGAGGACATCGGGTACATCGCCCAGAGTTTCGGCAGCGGGACGGACGCCGGCGTCGCCACGATCGTCCTTCGCTTGGTACTGGCCCCCTTTGCGCACCCGCTGTTCACGTCCTTCACCGGCATCGGGATCGGGCTGGCGGTCAGCCGACCGCGGGGCGTAGTGACGTGGGCGGCGCCGTTGGTCGGTTTCCTCGCGGCGATCGGCCTGCACGCCCTGTGGAATTCATCGACCACCTTCGGCTTCGGCGCGTACCTGCTGGTGTATGCCGTCGTGATGCTGCCGGCGTTGGCCGGCGCGATCCTGTGGGCTCGCCACCATCGTCGCCGCGAACGTGACGTCGTCAATGCCCAGCTTCCGGCGATGGTCTATTACCGGTGGATCTCTCCGATGGAAGCGGGCTGGCTGGCCTCGATCGCCGCACGCCGGGCGTGGGTGCGGGCTGTGCGCAAGCGAACCGGGCCCGAGGGCGCGCGGGCTCTGAAGGCCTTCCAGAACGCGGCGACGGAACTGGCCTTCCTGCGCGACCGGGTGGAGCGGGGTATCGGTCCGGCCGATGCCTACTACCTGCACGCCGACCTGGTGAACTCGCTGACTCGCAACCGGGCCGTGGCCCAGACGCCGCTACGCCAGCAGGCCGCGGGAACCCCACCGTTGGCCGCCGCACCCCCGCCGTATTCGTCACCGCGATGAGCGCCGGCCGGAGCCGACCGTGACCGCCCGAATGTTCGTGGCGATACGGCCACCTGAGGACATCCTCGACGATCTGGACCGCTTCGCCGAGCCTCGGCGGGCGGCCGACTCCACCGTGCGCTGGACGACGCCGGACAGCTGGCACCTCACGCTGGCCTTCGCCGAGGCCGTTCCGGCTGACGCCGAGGAGGAGTTCGTCGACCGCCTGCGGGCCGTGGCGGACAAGCACGCGCCGTTTGACCTCCAGCTTGCGGGAGCGGGCAGTTTTCCCAGTCCTGCCAGGGCAAAAGTGCTGTGGACAGGGGTGGCTGGACAGACCGACCAGGTGATTCGGCTCAGCGCCGCCGTCCGCCGGGCCGCGTCCGTGGCGGGCATCGAGGTGGACGGCGGACGGTTTCGTCCGCACCTGACCCTGGCCCGGATGAATCGTGCGCAGGAGGCCACCCGATGGTTGCGCATCTTCGAACTGTTCGCGGGCCGGCCCTGGCGCGTCACCGAGTTCGAGCTGATCGAGTCGGTGCTGCGCGCCGGTCGCGGCAACCGCTACCGAACCGAGGAACGCTTCCCGTTGAGGTTGCCCTCGTTGCGCGCCCCGACCCGTTGAGGTTGCCCTCGTTGCGCGCCCAGACCCGTTGAGGTTGCCCTCGTTGCGCGCCCAGACCCGTTGAGGTTGCCCTCGTTGCGCGGGCCTACTTCAGGTGGTCGGCGGCCGTCGGGTCGCAGTCGTCGACGAATTTCGCACATCGCTGGGCCTCGTCCGTCTCACCGATGGCCGCCGCGGCCAGCGACAGGGCGAAAAGCGCCCGCAGAAAGCCACGGTTCGGTTCGTGCGACCACGGGACGGGACCTGTGCCTCGCCAACCGGCACGGCGCAGCGAGTCCAGTCCTCGGTGGTAGCCGGTGCGAGCGTAGGCGTACCCCTCGACGGTGAATCCCCGTCCCAGGGCCTCCTCGGCCAGCGTGGCCCACGCCAGCGACGAGGACGGGTGTTGGGAGGCCACCTGCACCGGATCGCCACCCTCGGCCAGCTGAGCGGCGGCGGGGTCCTCGGGCAGTTTGGTCGGGGGTGCGAGCAGATCCATGGGTGCCATTATCCGCCGGGCGCCCTAGACCAGGGACAGCTGGGCGTGCCGGGAGCAGACGCCGGCCAGGAAGAGGTCGATTCCGTATCCGAAATAGCTGTCGTCGTCCTCGCAGGCAGTGAGCGCGCCGACGCTCTCGATGACCCGCGGGTAGCGCTCAGCGGGGAGCTGGGAGATGGTGCGGCGCTTGTCGGCCAGCACCTGGTCCCGTTGCTGAGTGGCGACGGTGAACTCCCCACCGGGCTGGCCCGCAACGAGCATCATCACCGTCTGCAGAGCGGTCCGGGCGATGTCCGCACTTTCCTGCGTCGAGAAGCCCGCGTCGACCAGCAGTTGCAGGGTGAGTTCGGTCAGCGCGAGGCCGGAGGCGCATTGCAGGATGCGCGGCATGGCCAGTGACGACGAGGCCGGATGGCGACGAAGCGTGTCCACCAAGGCGTCGAGGACGCGCCTGAGCCGCTTGTCCCACTGCTCCCCCGGGTCGGACAGGGGACCGAGTTCGATGCGGTCGTAGAAGGCGTCGCCCATGGCGGCCAGTAGCGCTTCCTTGTTCTCGAAGTGCCAGTAGAGCGCCATGGGGGTGACCCCGAACTCGCTGGCCAGGCGCCGGATCGTGATGGCGTCCAGGGATTCGAGATCGGCAATGGCCAGGGCTCGCTCGACGAGCTGGCCCCGGTCGAGGTTCGGAGCGGCCTTCTTCGGTGAGGTTCGCGTCGCCATGTTGACAACTATACAAGGTAGAGGGTTTCCTATACGACGTACATGTATCCCGTATAGGAGTGAACCGATGGAGCGAGCACGAGCACGCTGGACCTTGACCGCGGTGGCGCTGGCCACCTTCATGACCTACCTCGACAACAACATCGTGAACGTGGCGATGCCGGCCATCGAGCGCGACCTGCACCTGAGCATCTCCGGCCTTGAATGGGTCGTGAGCGCCTACATCCTGGTGTTCGCCAGCCTCCTGCTTGCCGGCGGCCGGCTGGCAGACGTCTTCGGCCGGCGCCGGTTGTTCCTCATCGGCCTGACCATCTTCACCGGCGCCTCACTCATCGCGGGGCTGTCCGGCAACGTCGAGACCCTGATCGCGAGCCGCGCCGTGCAGGGCCTGGGCGCCGCGCTGGTCACGCCGACCACCCTCGCGATCATCTCCGCCACCTTCACTGAGACCCGCCAACGAGCCGCGGCAGTCGGGATCTGGAGCGGTGTCGGCGCCCTCGCGTTGGCAGTCGGCCCGCTGCTCGGTGGCCTGCTCAGCCAGCACGCCAACTGGGGATGGATCTTCTACATCAACGTTCCCGTGGGCATCGCCACCCTCGCGCTCGGCGCTTGGGCCATCACTGAGTCCTCCGCCGCCGACGCCCCGACACGCATAGATCTGCCCGGTGTTCTCACCTCTGCCGGCGCTCTGCTCGCCCTGACCTGGGCGCTCATCGAGGGCGGCTCGCACGGGTGGACGTCCGGGCTCATTCTCGGCGCGTTCACGGTGTCCGCGGTTCTGGGGGCGGTGTTCGTCCGGCTCGAACTGAGCAGTTCAGCGCCGATGGTCGCGCTGAGCCTGTTCCGCGAGCGGGTCTTCTCCGGCGGTCTGGTCGCGCTGGTGATGTGGGGCTTCGGGCTGTTCGGGATCTACTTCTTCACGAGCCTGTACCTGCAGAGCGTCCTCGGCTTCTCAGCGACGAAGGCCGGCACCGCGTTCGTGCCGATGGCGTTGCTGATGGCGGTCGGGGCAACGGTCTCCGAACGCATCACCCACCGCCTCGGGGCACACCGCGTCGTCGGTGTCGCGATGCTGCTCATGGCCGCCGGGATCGCGTCGGTCAGCCTGCTGGGCGCCGGGGCGGGCTTCGCGGACCTGATGCCCAGCTTCGCCGTGATCGGCATCGGCGGTGGGCTCACCGTCCCGCTGACCGCGAGCGTCCTGGAGGCCATGCCACGCTCGGAAGCCGGCGTCGCCTCGGGCATCTTCAATGCGTCCCGCGAGGTGGCGGGATTGCTGGGGATCACCGTGATCGGCGCGATCCTGACCGCTCGCCAGTCCCATGAATTGCGGCTTGGGACGGCTCCGGTGGACGCGTTCCTGTCCGGCTACCGGCTCGGGCTGCTCGTGGCCGCCGGGCTGGTCGCTCTGGGAGGCCTCGCCGCCTTCGTCGGTCTGCGGCCGGGCTCCTCAGCCTCATCGCCGGACGGTGGACAGGCCCAGGCGACCCAGGCGGACACGCCGGAGCCCGTGCTCATCCCCGCCTGATCGCCCCACACCCGTCCCCACCCCCCCACCCCCCCGTTTTCGCGGCCCGAATACTCAATTTCAGCGTCAAATCTGAGTATTCGGGCCGCGAAAGCGGGAACGCGGGGGGCGGCGGGCGGGGGTCAGGCGTGGGTTCCGGAGCTGCCGAGGTTTTCGCAGGCCTCGACGACGCGGGCGGACATGCCGGTCTCGGCCGCCTTGAGGTAGGACCGCGGGTCGTAGGCCTTCTTGTTGCCGACCTCCCCGTCGATCTTGAGGACGCCGTCGAAGTTGGCGAACATGTGCCCGGCGATCGGACGGGTGAAGGCGTACTGGGTGTCGGTGTCCACGTTCATCTTCACGACTCCGTAGGACACCGCCTCGGCGATCTCGGACGCCAGGGAGCCGGATCCGCCATGGAAGACCAGGTCGAACGGCTTGGCTCCGGGCGCCAGGCCTAGCTTGGCGGCCGCGGCCTCCTGCCCCTTCTTCAGCACCTCCGGACGCAGCTTCACGTTGCCGGGCTTGTAGACACCGTGAACATTGCCGAAGGTCGCGGCGAGGATGTAACGGCCCTTCTCCCCGTCCCCCAAGGCATCGAGAGTCTGCAGGAAGTCGGCGTCGGTCGTATAGAGCTTGTCGTTGATCTCGCCGACGACGCCGTCCTCCTCGCCGCCGACCACACCGATCTCCAGTTCCAGGATGATCTTGGCCGCGGCCGCTTTGGCCAGCAGCTCCTGGGCGATCTGCAGGTTCTCGTCCAGACCGATCGCCGAGCCGTCCCACATGTGGGACTGGAACAGCGGGTTCTGGCCGGCCTCGACGCGCTTGCGGGAGATCTCCAGCAGCGGCCGGACGTAGCCGTCGAGCTTGTCCTTGGGGCAATGGTCGGTGTGCAGAGCGACGTTGATCGAATACTTCTCCGCGACCACGTGGGCGAACTCGGCCAGGGCGACGGCTCCGGTCACCATGTCCTTGACCGCGAGGCCGGAGGCGAACTCGGCGCCGCCGGTGGAGACCTGGATGATGCCGTCACTGCCGGCATCGGCGAAGCCCTTCAGCGCGGCGTTGACGGTCTCCGACGACGTGCAGTTGATCGCCGGATAGGCAAAGCCTTCGGCCTTGGCCCGGTCGAGCATGTCGGCGTAGATCTCAGGGGTTGCGATGGGCATGGAGGTCTCCGTCGGTTCAAATAGGTGTCGCGAGGGATGACGATCTGGTGGCGAGTATTGCACTGCCCCTCGGTGCGCCCGCAGCGAACACGGCTTGCCGTGATGTCGAGCCGGTGATCTGGTTGCTCGATGGACGTTCTGGTACTGGGCGGCACGGTTTTCCTGTCCCGGGCGATGGCCGAGACGGCCGTTGCGCGGGGTCACACGGTCACTGTCTTCAATCGAGGCCGGACGGGCACCCCGGTGGACGGCGTCGAGACCGTCACCGGTGACCGCGGCATCGACACAGACCTGCGCCAGCTGGCCGGACGCCACTTCGATCTGGTGTTCGACACTGCCTACGATCCCGACCACGCCCGCGCCAGCGCTACGGTCCTCGAACCCACGGCGGGCCACTACGCCTACGTGTCCTCGATCAACGCCTACCCCGGCTGGCCTGAAGACGTCGACTACCACTCTCGCGCTGAGTGGGACGCGCCCGCCGACGCGGACGAACCCGCCGGGCTCGAGCCGAATGAGGTGTACGGGTGGCGCAAGGTCAAAGCCGAGAACACGGTCCGCCGCATCTTCGGCCAGGCACGGGTCACCGCGCTTCGGGCGGGATGCATCGTCGGACCCCACGACGGCGTCGGGCGATTGCCCTGGTGGCTGCACCGGGTTGCGCGGGGTGGCGAGGTCCTCGTTCCCGGCCGTCCGACCGCGACCCTTCGGCTGATCGACGCCCGCGACATCGCCGAGTTCGCGCTCCTGCGGGCGGCCGGCGTTTTCGAAGTAACCGGTCCGGCGGATCAGATCAGCTGGGACGAGCTGCTGGCCGGAGCCAAGGAAGTCACCGGCTCCGACGCCACGTTCACCTGGATCGACGATGTGGCACTGGCCGGCAAGGTCGAGGCGTGGACGGAGATCCCGCTGTGGGTGCCACCGGCCGAAGCCCCGAGCTTGTGGGCGCACGACACTGCGCAGGCTGAGGCGGCCGGCCTGTCCACCCGTCCGATCACGCAGACGTTGCGGGATGTCTGGGCGTGGATGCAAAGCGTCGAAGGCGGCTGGCGACCGTCAGCGCGCACCCCTGGACTGGACGCGGTCAAGGAACGGGAACTTCTCGCGGAGCTCGCGAGGGCGGCGGATGTGGCACCGGCGGGTGTGGCGCCGGCCCTAAGCGCACTGCGCGGCCCGAAACGTCCAGGCTAACGGGGGAAGCTGGCGTTTCGGACCGCGCAATGCTGATTCAGATGGGCATCAGTCGCCGGTCCGTGTCCTACGACGGCGAGCAAGGACCAGCAGGAATCCGCCAGCGGCCAGTAGCACAGCTGCCGAAGCGGCGAGGGTTCGTGCTGCCGATCCCGTCCAGGCCAGCGACCCGGATCCGGTCGCGGGGTGGCCGTGGTGCCCGGAGTCGGTGCCTGTGCCGCTACCGGTGCCGGTGCCAGTGCCAGTGCCAGTGCCAGTGCCAGTGACGCTCGCGTCTGCGACGAGGATCTTCAGCGTCGACGGCTTCGAGGTGACCGGCTGGGCCGTCCCGGGTGGCGTGCCTTGCGCAACCGCGGTGTCCTTGACCGAGCCGTGGTCGAGGTCGGCCTGCTGGACGGTGTAGGTCGCGGTGCAGGTCTCCGACTCACCCGAAGCGAGCGACGTCTGCGGGCAGGCGATCACCGACAACGACCCATCCAGGGCCGGCGACACCTGCGAATCGGTCACCGTGATGTTCGACATCGTCAGAGGACCGGTGTTGGTCACCAAGAACTCGTAGGGAACTTGCTGGCCGACCGACGTGATGCTCGTCGTGGACGAGGACTTCACCACCGTCAATCCCGAATCGGTCAACGGTGTCACCGTCGGCGTGTACGTCGTCGTCGCCGGAGTGCCGTTCTTGTCCTGCTGCGTCACCGTGATCGGCGGTGCCGTCCCGATGAACGCCGGGTCGGGCGTGAAGATGATCGTGCCCGGGTTCACCGGGTCCTTGACGTAACTACCGATCGGTGTGCCGTCCTTGCTGACACTGATCGAGCCATCCGGGTTCGGCGTGTAGGAAACACCAGCATCCGGGCTGGAGGGAACACCGATCGAGGTCGTCGAGGGATCCATCGGCGCCGACGGGTCACCTGGGGTGAACGTCGGCGTACCCGACTGCGGCTGACCCTGCGGACCGGTCGAGGTCGCCGGACTCGCCGTCGGCACGATCGGTGTATTCGTGAACGTACACATCACGTCCGACTCGGCATTGTCCGTAGGCATGGTGAACGTTCCGGACGTCCCGGCACCGGAACCAAGCGGCGCGTTATTGTTCGCGCTGTCAACGCAGACCCACGACGCCGTGTAAGCAGCAAGATTTGCTCCACTCGCACCGGTCTCGCTGACGGTGTACGTCGTCCCACCAAGCCCGAGTGACGGGCCAGCGATCTCGGCATCGCTGTCGGCCTGCAGGCCGCTGTCGGTACCTTCGGTCGTTCCGATGTTCTCGCTCTGGATACCGCCGCCGGTGATGGTCATGGTGAACTGATCGGCCGTTGCGGCACGCCCGCTCGGAAGATCCTTCTCGGCCGAAATCAACTTCGGATAGGAACACGTACCAAGATCGACCGCACCAGGGCTCAACGGGAACCCGTCCGTGTTTGAAACCGATCCGTCGGCAGGACTGACGCTGAGCACAACCCCGTCCCCTTGAACGGCCTGTCCTTTCACCGTTCCCGTGACGGTGATGGCGAGGCGGCCGTTGCCGTCGAAGGCAATGCCGTTGTACGCGCCACCTTCGTCGGGCATCATGGCGATTTGCCTCGGCGCCAGCACTGTCGTACCGGCCGTAGTGGGCATTGGCGCGCGGTAGCGGACCAAGGGGCCGGGCGGGTAGGTGAGGTCGGTGGGGCTGGCCACGTACCCATTGCTTACAGCGTAGAGGTTTCCCCGGGGGTCGAAGGCGATGTCACCGTTGCTGTAGAGCCCAGCCAAACTGCCGACCTGCCCGATGAAGGTGTCGGTGTTGGTGTCGAATCCGTAGAGCGGCCACGGCACGGGATCTGTCGTGTTTCGGTCATCCGCATGGTTCCCGGCCTGCGCGAGGTAGTAGATCCCGTTCGCCGGGTTCAAGGCTCCGCCAACAATGCCTCCACCGGCGGCGGGATCGATAGCAATCGGGAAGTCCGTGCTGGTGCCCGCCTGAATGTCGTACCGGTGCACGCTGCCGGCGCCGAAATACCATGCGTACTGGCCACCGCCGGAGGGCAACGCCAGCGCATTGTTAGCCGAACGCACTGCGTTCGCGATCTGACCCACCGTCGTGTAGGCACCGGTGCTGGAGTCGATTTGATAGAACGCACCGTCGACGCTCAGCGCGTACACGGTATTTCCGCCACAGAGAAAGGCCGGTGTATCGGCGTGCGCCTTCGCAGGCCGAAATACGGAAAGCACCGTGAGCGCCATCAAAAACACCGCGATCAACACGAGGTAGCGGCGCCTGAACGCCTCGACCGCGATCGCGAACGCACGACGGTTTTCCATAATTGTTGCTCCCCTGGCTGAGTGGGGGGCCGGAGCCCAGGGCAAACGGGAGCGCGGGGGGCGCTCCCTCTGCTACCTGGACGGACCACTCGCGGGGCTGTGTCGCAGAACCTCACACCGAATTTCTAGGAGCCAAAAACCGCGTGGCTAGCCTTCGACCGAAAGCCGCAGCGCCAAGGCGGGACAGACGCTGACCGCACGGCGGACGTCGCCACCCGACTGCTCGGTCAACCGCCGCTCATCGATAACCGGATAGCCCCAATCGTCGAGGGAAATCGCATCCGGCAGCAAGGCCGCACACAAGCCGTGCCCATCGCAACGGCTCCAGTCGATGGTCAGCCCGGTCGGCGTCGAGGAAGGGGACCTCATCGGCCTTTCCTTCCAGCGGCGATGCGGAACGCGGCAGCCCGCGACAGGGGCAGGTCGCCGGCGTCGACGCGTCCGCACCCGCCGAGCTGGCGGTGCCGGGCAACCTCGTCAGCCAATACCCGCAGGCCGCTCAGCACGAACCTGGAGGCCCCGTCCGGATGAGCGCAAGCACCACGCCCGCGTACCAGGGAGGCGTGCCTGGTAGCGAGAGTCGCGTCCGTTCGCCCAGCCGTCAGCGCGGTGAGATCGTCCACCAACGCGGGGAGCCCGAACGCACACGGTCCGCACTGCCGAGCCGACTGGCCGGCCAGCCATTGAGCGACCCGGGTCAGCTCGGCGAGGCCGCAGGTGTGCTCACCGAGGAAGGTCAGCGCGCCGGCGCCGAGGGTGCCGCCAGCCGCGGCGAGCTCCACACGCCCCAGCACCAGGGCGGGGTCCGCGTCCAGCCACGCGCCGTGGAACCCACCGACGACGACCGCCTGGCTGCGAGCGGCGCCGACCACCTCGGCCACCGCCCCCACGCTGATCCCGTGCGGCACTTCGAGCACCGCCGGACGGGCCACCGCGCCGGTCACGGTCAGCAAGGTCGTACCAGGCTCGTTTGCCGTTCCCTGCGCGGCGAACGCGGGTGCCCCGACCCGAACCAGGCGTGCAAGCTGGGCGTAGGTCTCAGCGTTGGACAGCAGCGTCGGCCGCCCATCGACGCCGCGAACGGTGGGGATCACGCGCCGCCCCGGCGGCAACGCAGGCTCGCCATTCAATCCGGCGACGAGGGCACGGGCCTCACCGCTGACGAAGTGATCCGGCAGCGTGTGCAGCTCGAACCGGCCTGCGTCCGGACGTCCGCGCAGCGCCTGGCTCAGTCGTACGCGGAGACTGACGTCGGTGACGGCGACGACGATTCGGTCCGCGCCGATGGCCTCGGCGACGATCGCGGCGCCGTCGAGAACCAGGTGCGGCACGGAGCCGAGCAACAACAAGTCCTTCGCACTGGACGGCTCACCCTCACACCCGTTGACCACCACCACCGGACGCCGGCCGCCCTGCGGGTTGCTGAGGGAACGCAGCTTGCGCGCCAACGGAAACGCGGCACCTCCGCGGCCGACCAGAGATACCTGGTCGAGCAGGTCCAGCAGCTGCGCGGTGCTCGGCGAACCGAATGCCTCGTGCTCGGCGAGGTGTTGCCGGTAGTCAGTGAGGTCGCGGCGGTCGATTCCGCGCAGCAGCTGGGGCTGTCCGAGCCAGCCCACCGGAATGGCCCCACTGTCGAACTGAGCCGCGGCGCCCGACGACGCCACCGGGGCAGGATCAAGCACGGCGGTCATGAACAGCTCCTCTTCTCGCAGGGTCATACGGAAACGTGGTGGTGGGCCCGAGCGGGTCGGGACGTCAAGGCGGCTGGTGCGATCGTGCTCCGGCGCCCGAGCTGCGGACGGTCGGACAACCGCGCCAGCACACCGGCCGCGACGACCGAGCTGCCGGCGACCAGGACGGCGCGAGCCCACCAGGTTCCCGAGTCGCTGCCGGTGAACAGGAAGTGTCCGGCCGTCAGGACCCACGCCACGTAGGACAGCAGGTGGACACCACGCCAGGCCCGGACCCCTTTAGCCGACTGAGCAAATCTCGATCGCAACGCTCCGGTGACCGATACGGCGACCAGTAGATACAGACCGAGAACGCCCAGGCTCACCGGCCACGGCCGGTAGCCGGACGTCATCGGGACCAAGGCGCCGATCCAGCCGACCCGGGCGTAGGAATCGGCGAGAATGAAGGCGATGTGGGCGATCAGCAGCGTTACGCCGGACAGTGCCGCCGCACGGTGCACGTACTGCAGCACGATTCTTCTGGACAGGGCACCCCGTCCCGGCATCGAGGTACGCCTGGCCGCGAATGCGCCGAGACCGGTGGCCACACTCAACGCAGCGAATGCCGCCAGACCCGCGCCTCGAGCCAGGTACCAGGTCAGCACGGCCAGCCACCGATCGTGACGACCGACCCCTCGCGGTCGATCAGGCGCGCAGCGACGCCCTGACCGGCCAGCCAGGCCAGCGCTTCGTCGCCGAGGACGAGGGCCGAGGTTGAACAGGTGTTGGCGTGCACGGCCGATTCGGCAGCGACCGTCGCCGTTCGCCAGCGTCCGGAGACCGGGTTACCCGTCGCAGGATGGACGATATGGCTGACCTCGCGCCCCGCCCGTGTCCAGCGCCGAATCGTGGTGGTCGAGGTCGCCAGGCCACCGGCCCCGAGAGTGACCTGCTGACCGGGCGCATCGACCCGCTCGCCGACCCGTACCTGCCAGTCACGTTTGGTCCCGGCGACGGCCAGGTCTCCGCCGATCTCGACGAGCACGCTGCACCCGTACCGGTCCCGCAGATCGGCCGCGGCCCAGTCGGCGGCCTGCGCCTTCGCGCTCGCGCCGAGATCCAGCGACACACCCGGAGGCACGGTCAGCAGGCCGCTGAACGGGTCGAGCCGGACGTCGCCCCAATCCGTTCGACGCCGGTCCACGGTGGTCGCCGTGGCACTGATCCGGCCGGCGCGCATAGCCAGCGAGGGCCGTGCGGCGACCTCGTCGGAGGAGTCCATCACGAAGTGGATGTCCCGGTCGTAGCCCAGCCGGACGAGGTCACGTCCCACGGTGGGATCAAGAGCCCCATCGGAGCGCCGCGCCTCGGTGAGCGCGGTCTCCATCAGATGCACCATCGTGCGGGAAATCGCCACCGGACGTCCGGCGTTGATGTTGGCCCAGTTGATCTCGGACTCGGTCAGGAACCGGCTTGCCGCCCGTTCGACCCGATTCATCAGGGCGCGCACGTCGTTGACCGCCGGCTCGAGAGCCTTCGCGTCGGTGACGACGACGCGGACGAGGCAACTCCAGTCGCTCCAGGTGGCGGTCGGCAGGCTCGCCTGCGGGACCCTGGAAATCACCGATGCAGTCATGATCCGTTGCTCCCGCCGTTGGTCTGCTGATTGCTGTTGCCGCTGGACACCGATGAACCGCCCGTGGACGCCGCCCCGGTGCTGGTCGAGCCCGTACTGGTCGAGCCCGTGCTGGTCGACCCCGTGCTGGTCGAGCCGGTGCTGGTCGAGCCGGTGCTGGTCGAGCTCGATGCGCTGGCGGACCCGGTGGCCGTGTCGCTGGGGCTGCTGCTCGTGGGAGCCGCGCTCGAGGTCGTACCGGAGGTCGTGCCCGTCGTCGATGCTCCCGATCCGCTGGCATTCTGGGTCGCGGCGGCCTGTTCCACGAACAAGCCGAACGCGGCCGCACTGGCGGCAATGACGCCACCGATGGCCAGCTTGATGCGCCGGTTGAGCGAGACTGGGGAGTGTCCGGAGTTGTTCATGGCTCAACTGTCCGACGATGTCTTCTGACGAGTCTTCGAGCTTGCTGTACGAATTCTGTGGATGCGGCGTTCTCAGCAGATTCTGCGGTTCACATCAGACTCGAAGAATCGGCTCCGTAGACTCAGACCACATGACGACGCCCCAGTACGCCGCCGAACTGTTGCACGCGCAGTCTCACCAGATCCTGGCCAGTCCACTGTCGCCAGATCATTTGATCGGGACGTACGGCCTGGCGGGCCTGCTCATCATCATCTTCGCCGAGTGCGGGCTGCTCATCGGCTTCTTCCTGCCCGGGGACACCCTGCTGTTCTCGGCTGGTGTCCTGATCGCGGTCAACGACCCGAAGATCAACACGCCATCACTCGGGGTGCTGCTCGTGACCCTGCCGATCGCGGCGATCCTGGGCAATATCGTCGGGTATTGGATCGGCGCCAAGGCCGGCCCCGCCGTCTTCGATCGTCCTCGTTCACGGCTGTTCAAGCCTGAATACGTCACGCGGTCGCAGGCCTTCTTCGACCGCTACGGCGCCGGGACGATCCTGCTCGCTCGCTTCGTCCCGATCGTGCGGACCGTGGCCACCGTCATGGCCGGTGTTTCCCGAATGCGCTACTCGATCTACGTGCTGTTCTCCGTGATCGGAGGCATCGTCTGGACCTGTGGCGTCCTGCTGCTCGGCTACTGGCTGGGTCACATCGAGTTCGTGCGCAAGAACATCGAACCGCGCATCGACATCATCCTGCTGGCCGTCGTCGTCCTGTCCGTCCTGCCGACGCTGATCCACCTGGTGCGCAGCCGCCGCCGTCCCGCCTAACGCACCGCTCCCCCGCCTCCCCGGCCTCCCGGGCTTTCGCGGCCCGAATACTCAGAATCTGGCCTCAGAACGAGAATTCCGGCCGCGAAAGCCGTCAAAGGCTCAGGCGGGGCGGGCGGCGCGGTACCGGTGGATGAGTTCGTTGGTGGACGAATCGTGGTGCAACTGCGGCTCGGCGGTGTCCTGCAACTCGGGGATCACCCGCTGGGCCAGCACCTTGCCCAGCTCAACGCCCCACTGGTCGAAGGAATCCAGCGACCACACGACGCCCTGGGTGAAGACGCTGTGCTCGTACAGGGCGATCAACTGACCGAGGGTGTACGGCGTCAGGCTGTCCACCATCAGGGTCGAGGACGGGTGGTTGCCCTCGAAGACCTTGAACGGAACGAGGGATTCGTCCACCCCCTCCTTGAGCACCTCCGCTGCGGTCTTGCCGAAGGCCAACGCCTCTGTCTGCGCAAACACGTTCGCCGTGAGGTAGTCGTGGTGCTCACCGACCGGGTTGAGCGTGTGCCAGAAGCCGATGAAGTCGGCCGGGATCGTCAGCGTCCCCTGGTGGATCAGCTGATAGAAAGAGTGCTGTCCGTTGGTGCCCGGCTCGCCCCAGTAGACCGGGCCCGTCGCGTAGTCCACGCGTGCCCCGTCGAGGGACACCGACTTGCCGTTGGACTCCATCGTCAGCTGTTGCAGGTAGGCCGGGAACCGGTTCAGGTACTGGTCGTAGGGCAGGACGGCCTGGGTCTGCGCGCCGAAGAAATCGGAGTACCAGACCGTCAGCAATCCCATCAGCGCGGGAATGTTCTCGCGCAAGGGCGCCGTGCGGAAATGCTCGTCGATGGAGTGGAAACCACCCAGCAACTGGCCGAATCCGTCCGGGCCGACCGCGATCATGGTCGAGAGCCCGATCGCGGAGTCCATCGAGTACCGGCCGCCGACCCAGTCCCAGAAGCCGAACATGTTGGCGGTGTCGATGCCGAACTCGGCGACCTTCTCCGCGTTGGTGGACACGGCCACGAAGTGCTTGGCCACCGGGCTGTTGTCCGACTCGCTGCCCAGCCCCGCCAGCAACCAGGACCGGGCGGTCGTGGCGTTGGTCATGGTTTCCAGGGTGGTGAAGGTCTTGGACGAGACGATGAACAGCGTCTCGGCCGGGTCCAGGTCCAGGGTCTTCTCGACGAAGTCGGTGCCGTCGACGTTGCTGACGAATCGGAAGGTCAGATCCCGCTGGCTGTAATGCTTCAAGGCCTCGTAGGCCATCACCGGCCCCAGGTCCGAGCCGCCGATACCGATGTTGACGAGGTTGCGAATTCGCCTTCCGGTGTGACCGGTCCACTCGCCTGAGCGGATCCGCTCGGCGAACGCGCCCATCCGGTCCAGAACCTCGTGGACGTCCGGCACGACGTCGTGCCCGTCCACGGAGATGTGGGCGTCCCGGGGGGCGCGCAACGCGGTGTGCAGGACCGCGCGGTCCTCGGTGATGTTGATGTGCTCACCGGAGAACATGGCAGCGCGGCGTCCGTCCAGATCCGATTCCTCGGCGAGCTTGATCAGCAGGTCGATCGTCTCCTCCGTCACCCGCTGCTTGGAGTAATCGAAGTACAGCCCCTCGAACTCGACCGCGAGGCGCGTGCCGCGCTCGGCGTCGGCGGCAAACAAGTCGCGCAGGTGCAGATCCTTCGCGCTCAGGTAGTGCGCGCTCAAGGCCTGGTAGGACGGGCGCTGCGGCAAGGGCTGGCTCATGGCTCACACTCCGGGCGTACTCGACTGATTCCAGCGCGACTGGTTTCCAACGCGGTCGTTCTTCGCTTGCAAAACCTACCCGGCGCTCGGACCGGCTCAGCGACCGAGCAGCCCACCGAGCCCGGCCGCGCCGCCCAGGCCCTCGCGCGGGTTGTTGCCCGGCGCGACGGAGGCGGCCCACTCGGCGAAGGCGTTGGGGTTGCGCGTCTGGAGCAGCACCCGACCCGGACCGACGAAGTCGAAGACGTAGCCCTCACCGGACTTCATGGACTGGAACGTCTTGCCCTCCACCGCGCGGCGCATCCGGAACTGGATGTGCAGGTCGTAGGCGACCACGTGACCGGTGTCGACCGTCACCACTTCGCCAGGCTGCAGGTCGAGGTAGTCGATGGCGCCGTAGACGTTCACCACGGCCAGGCCGTCACCGGTGGCGCGGAAGCCGAACCCGCCCTCGCCGCCGAACATGTTGGCCATCCCGCCCCACTGCGTGTCGATCTCGACACCGTACGAGTTGGCGATCCAGCTACCTCGGGTGATGTAGAACGGCCGGTCGGGCGAGATCGGAATGTAGGTGACGTCACCGGGCAGCACCCCCGCCACGTCGACCCAGCCACCCTGATCAGGTGCGGTGTAGGTCGTGATGAAGAACGATCCACCCCCCAGCGCGGCTCGCTTGAGACCCTTGAGGATGCCGCCCTCCGCCTTGGCCTGTAGCTGCATGCCGCCGCTGTGGGCGATCATCGCGCCACCCTCGACCCGCAGCGGCTCACCCGGAGCCAGTACGCATCGGGCCACGGTGAACGAGGGGTTGTGTCGAAGCTGTACCTGCATGGCGCCGAACCTATTACAGCGACGGCGACGGGGACAGGACCAGGCCGGATTTGCCGTCACCGATCGCCCACAACTTCACAGAGTCTGCTCAGGGCAGGGACAGCGCGGTCCCGGCCGCAGCTGGTGTAGTGAGGTTCCGGCCGGGCCGCACCACTCCCTCCTCCTCATGGAGCGGTCCGGCCGGAACCATGCCCTGCCGTGGCCCTGCCCTGCCGTTCGCGTGCCCTGCCCGGCCGAGATCCTCCCCCCAGCGGTACGGCGCGGCCAGCCTCAGGCGAAGATGCCGGGCGGAAAGGCCCCATTGCCGACCGCGGTGCGGGAGAACGCCTTACCGAGCTCGATGAATCGGTCCGTTCGTCCTTCGCCGAGGGTGCGCCAGAGCTTGGCCGCCATCCGGTCGGTCGCATGTTCGACGTCCGCGCGCAGCTGCACCCCGGATGAGGTGAGGGCGCCGTCGGCGGCGAGGATGCCCCGCTCCACCAGCCCGTCGGCCGCTGCCTGCCACTGCTCGTCCGACCAGCCGCGCAGCCGCTTGGCCGTCGGCTCGAGGAATCCCCGGCCGGTGGCCGTGTGCGTCAGAATCGCCTCGATCCCGGACAGTTCGGCGCCCAGCAGCGCCGCGAGGTGTCCGTCGCCGCGGTACTCCCGGATCAACGTCAGCGCGTGCCAGGTGACGGCGACCGGATCATCCGGCCAGCTCAAGGCGGCGTGGGCGGCGTAGAGGGGGCGTCCGGCGGGATCGAGATCGATGAGCGACGCGCGGGCCAACGCTCCGAACTCGGCGAACTCCGCACTCGCGTGCGCCTGCCCCAGCAGACGGCGCAGGGCGGCCGCGGCGCCCTCGAACCGGGCCGCGATGACCGCGGAGGGTTCGGCCAGGGTCCAGGCCCGCGGGATGTGTCGGGCCACGAGTTCGGGGTTGAAGTTGTAGAAGGTGGCCGCGGTGGTCGCCGGCGCCACCCGGCCCAGGGCGGCGGAGCGGCTGGCGAAGTAGGCCATCCGACCAGGGCGAAGACCGGTGGCGGTGAGCGCGGCCTCCATCTCGGCGGCGAAGTAGCCCATCGCGTGCAGGGGTTCGGCGGCTCTTGCGGCTCGGCCGGCCTGGCTGCGGGCGACGCTCGCGGCCCGGCCCAGGGTGCCGTGGTCGGCGGGTGTGGCCGGCGTGCCGGCACCGACGTCGGTCGGGGTCGTGTGCATGGCTCTGACCGTAGGCCGAGCACCGCGCCTGCTGCCCGTGACGCGGCTCACAGCGAGCCCGGGAAGTTGAGCGTACTCGACTCAGTTCTTTTGACAGAGGCCCGCGCGGGTGAGCACTATGGAGCAGTCCCACCCGTCTGGCGCCGCGCACGATCCCGCACAAACCCGCACGATCCTGCACCACCGACAGACACCAACAGCAACACCCGAACCAATAGAGGAGTTCCTATGGCACGCGCGGTCGGTATCGACCTGGGCACCACCAACTCCGTCGTCGCCGTTCTCACCGGCGGCGAGCCGGAGGTCATCGCCAACGCTGAGGGTTCACGCACGACGCCGTCCGTCGTCGCGTTCGCCAAGAACGGTGAGGTCCTGGTCGGCGAAGTCGCCAAGCGCCAGGCCGTCACCAACATCGATCGGACGATTCGTTCCGTCAAGCGCCACATGGGCAGCGACTGGAAGACCGCCGACATCGACGGCAAGACCTACACCGCGCAGGAGATCAGCGCCCGTGTCCTGCAGAAGCTGAAGCGGGATGCCGAGGCCTACCTGGGCGAGACCGTCACCGACGCTGTCATCACGGTGCCTGCGTACTTCAACGACGCCGAGCGTCAGGCAACGAAGGAAGCCGGCACCATCGCCGGCCTCAACGTCCTGCGCATCGTCAACGAGCCCACCGCGGCCGCGCTGGCTTACGGCCTGGACAAGGGCGAGACCGACCAGACCATCCTGGTTTTCGACCTCGGTGGTGGCACCTTCGACGTCTCCCTGCTGGAGATCGGCGACGGGGTCATCGAGGTCAAGGCGACCAACGGTGACAACCACCTGGGCGGGGACGACTGGGACCAGAAGGTCATCGACTGGCTGGTGGAGAAGTTCAAGGCCGCGCACGGCGTCGACCTGACCAAGGACAAGATGGCCCTGCAGCGACTTCGCGAAGCCGCTGAGAAGGCCAAGATCGAGCTGTCCAGCTCGCAGCAGACCTCGATCAACCTTCCTTACATCACCGTCGACACGGAGAAGAACCCGCTGTTCCTGGACGAGACCCTGTCGCGGGCGGAGTTCCAGCGGATCACCTCCGATCTGCTGGAGCGCACCAAGGTCCCGTTCCAGAACGTCATCCGTGACGCCGGCATCCCCGTCGACAAGATCGATCACGTCGTCCTCGTGGGTGGTTCCACCCGCATGCCGGCCGTTGTCGAGCTGGTCAAGAGCCTGACCGCAGGCAAGGAGCCGAACAAGGGCGTCAACCCGGACGAGGTCGTGGCTGTCGGTGCCGCGCTGCAAGCCGGCGTGCTCAAGGGCGAGGTCAAGGACGTCCTGCTGCTCGATGTGACCCCGCTGTCGCTGGGTATCGAAACCAAGGGCGGCATCATGACGAAGCTGATCGAGCGCAACACCACGATCCCCACCAAGCGTTCGGAGATCTTCACCACCGCGGACGACAACCAGAACTCGGTTCAGATCCAGGTCTATCAGGGTGAGCGGGAGATTGCCTCCTACAACAAGAAGCTCGGCATGTTCGAGCTGACCGGTATCCCGCCGGCGCCCCGCGGCGTGCCGCAGATCGAGGTCACCTTCGACATCGACGCCAACGGCATCGTGCACGTCTCGGCCAAGGACCAGGCCTCGGGCAACACCCAGGGAATGACCATCACGGGTGGATCCGGGCTGTCCAAGGACGAGATCGACCGCATGATGAAGGAAGCCGAAGCCCACGCCGACGAGGACAAGGCGCGCCGGGAGGCCGCCGAGGTTCGCAACTCGGGTGAGCAGCTGGTCTACCAGACGGAGAAGTTCATCACCGACTCCGGCGACAAGATCCCGGCCGAGTCCAAGACCGAGCTCGAGACGTCGCTGGCCGAGTTGAAGACGACCTTGGCCGATGCCGGCGCCACCAACGAGGCGATCACGGAGAAGACCCAGTCGTTGAACGAGATCTCCTCGAAGATCGGCGCGGCGATGTACGCAGCCACCGCACCCAGCGCTGACGGGGCCGCCGGTAGCTCCGACGGGACCGGACCGGCTGCTGGCGAATCGGCCGACGACGTGGTCGACGCCGAGGTCATCGATGAGGATGGCAAGGGAGCCTGATGACCACGCCCGGAAAGGGCGATGGAACTGGAGCTGGGGGCCGTCCGAACGTCGGCTCCCAGCCCGGTTTCACCTTCGCCGACAAGCGGAAAGTCAACCCGGACGGTACGCCCAAGCCCGAAGCGGCGACCACCGACGAGCAGGGCCCAGCCGCGGCCGAGCCCGTGGTCGAACTGACGGACTCAGGCTCGGGTTCCTTCGAGGAATTCGAGAAAGCCCTGCAGGAAAAGGACGATCTGGCCACCGAGCGGTTGGCCGACCTGCAGCGACTGCAGGCCGAGTACGCCAACTACCGCAAGCGGGTCGAGCGGGATCGCGACGTCGCCCGTGAGACCACCGTCGCCGCGGTGGTCGAATCGTTGCTGCCGGTGCTCGACGACATCCATCTGGCTCGCCAGCACGGTGACCTCGACTCCGGGCCGTTCGTCAGCATCGCCGAGAAGCTGGAGAATGCCTTGGCCAAGTACGGCGTCGAACGATTCGGCGAACCGGGCGCGCCCTTCGATCCGGCCGTGCACGACGCGCTGATGCACGTCGAGGAGGAACTGGCCGAAGGCACCGAGGTGACCACGGTGGTCAGCGTGCTCCAGCCCGGATACAAGATCGGTGATCGCGTCGTGCGCCCGGCACGCGTCGCGGTGGCCGACCCGAGCTGAGCCCGTCGGCAGTGAGATTCATCAACGAGCACCCAGCAGGAAGGGAGGACGCCCATGGCTAACCAGGATTGGTTCGACAAGGACTTCTACAAGGCTCTGGGCGTCAACCCGGACGCGTCAGACGGCGACATCAAGAAGGCCTACCGCAAACTGGCCAAGGACCTGCACCCGGACAAGAACCCCGACAACGCCGAGGCCGAGCAGCGCTTCAAGGAGGTCAGCGAGGCCTACTCCGTTCTCGCCGACGCCGAGCAACGCAAGGAATACGACGCCATCCGCACGATGAGCCACGGTGGCGCCAGGTTCACCGCAGGGGGCGGCGGCCCGTCCGGATTCTCCGACGATGTCTTCTCCGGTTTCTTCTCCCGGCAGTCCGGCCGCCAGCCCGGGGGCTCGGCCACCAGCATGGACGACCTACTCGCCGGACTTTTCACCGGCGGCGGCGGGGGATTCTCGACCGGCGGTGGTTTCAACCAGCCGGCCCGGGGCACCGACGTCGAGGCCTCGGCGTCGTTAACTTTTCGCCAGGCGGTCTCGGGAGACACCGTCACCCTTCGCCGGGCCGACGGCACCACCGTCACGACTCGCGTACCGCCGGGGGTGCGGGACGGACAGAAGATCCGGCTGCGCGGCAAGGGCAATCCCGGTGCGGCGGGCAATGGCGATCTCATCCTCACCATCGCCGTCGAACCGCACCCGGTGTTCGGGCGCGACGGCGACAATCTGACGATCACCGTTCCCGTGACCTTCGATGAGGCAGCCCTCGGCGCGCAGATCACCGTACCGACGTTCGAGGGTTCGAGCGTCACGGTCAAGCTCCCGAGCGGTACGCCGTCCGGACGGACCCTGCGGGTCAAGGGCCGCGGTGTGCAGCGCAAGGAGGGGACCTCCGGGGACCTGCTGGTCACCGTCTCGGTCACGGTGCCGCAGAAGCTGGACGGAGCGGCCCGCGACGCGGTAGAGGCCTACGCCGAGGCCACCAAGGGCGACGACCCCCGAGCGGGGTTGGCCGATCAGGCAAGGGCTTCCTGATGGGCGAGCCGCGTTTCGACGAACACGCCGCCGTGTTCGTCATCTCGGTCGCGGCGGAGCTGGCCGGTATGCATCCGCAGACGCTGCGCCAGTACGACCGGCTCGGGCTCGTGTCACCGGGTCGGACCGCCGGCCGAGGTCGCCGGTACTCCGCTCGCGACATCGCCCAGCTGCGCGAGGTGCAGCGGTTGTCGCAACAAGAAGGCGTCAACCTCGCCGGCATCAAACGGATCCTGAAGCTGGAGAACCAGGTCGACGCGCTGCGGTCCCGGCTGAGCGAGCTGGAGGCCGAGCTGGTCGAACGAGCCCGGCTCGTACGTGCGCCCAGCATGCCCGCGCGACGGTTGTTCTCCGCCGGCCGGGAGGGCGAGATCGTCTCCGTCCCGCTCGGGCGCCGTGGATTCGCCGACCCGTCGACCTCACTGGTGGTCTGGCGTCCGCGGCCCTGAGCGATCTGTACGGCATGTTCACCAGTGGGCGCTTAGTCCGTCCCCAGCTCAGGCCGAGGCCCTACCTCGATTACCTGCGGCTGAGCTGAACCCTGGCTGAGCGCGGCCCGCAATGGGCTGTGTATCGGCTGTTCAAGCCCCTGCGCGGACGGCCATGGCGGTTAACTGGGTGCGCCCCGGCAGATCAGCTGGTGGGGACGTTCAAGGAGCCCAGCCCGGTGAGTTCGACGTTCAATCCGACATCGCCCTTCGTTCTCGTGCTCATCTTCGGCGCGGCGATCGGGTGTCTGGTTGCGCTCGTTCTCCTGCGGTGGATCGCGGTCAAGGTCGTGGCCGGGGCGCTGGCACTCGGGCTCGCCACCTTCGGCGGCATCGTTGGGGTCAACGACTACTTCGGCTATTACCAGAGCTGGCATGACGCCATCACCGATCTGTCCGGGCGCAGCCTGAGCACTGGTGGGGCACGCACGCTGGCCCAGAGCGCCAGCCAGAGCACTCCCGGCATTCCGCGCGGTCGGATCGAGCGCGTGACCATCACCGGCGCCGCCAGCAAGATGACTCGAATCGCCTATGTCTACCTGCCGCCGCAGTACGACCAGCCGGCGTACCGCCGCACCCGCTTCCCGGTTGTCGAACTTCTGCACGGCACGCCGGGCCGGGCGGCCGACTGGATCGTCTCGCTGCACGCCAACACCCTGGTCGACCGGCTGATCGCCACGCGCCAGATGGGACCGGTGATCCTGGTGGCCCCGATGCTGCGCGACAGCAACACGCCACAGGAATGCCTCGACACTCCCGCCTTCCTGGACGAAAGCTTCACCACCAAGGACGTCCCGGCGTTCGTCCGTCATCACTACCGAACCGCGACCGACGGAGCCGAGTGGGGGCTGTTCGGGATATCCGGCGGCGGTTACTGTGCCGCGAACATCGCCTTACGGCACCGGGCCAACTGGGGTGCGATGGTGTCGATCGACGGCTATTACCTTCCCTCGGACGGGCCGGCGGGCAGCGTCGTCAAGCGGTTCCCGAGCGTGGCTGCGGCCGCCAACCCGATCGTCACCGCGGACCACCTGCCGGTCGGCGCGGCTCCACTGCCGTCCATGTGGCTTTCGGTGGGGACGGCCAACAGCGACGACATCACCGAAGAGAAGCTGTTCGTAGCGGCCATGAACCACCTCGAGCAAGTGCACGTGACCACACTGATCGGGGGCGGGCACACGGGTTACAACTTCCGCCAGACAATGCCGCAGGCGATGGAATGGATCTGGGGCCAGCTGGCTCCGCCCGGGTTGCGCGTGCAGTTCCCGATCAGCGGGCCGCCGACGTCGACGGTGCAGAAGCGCATCCCGCCACCGCCGGGCAGGCTACCCACCGGCACTCACAAGCCCAGGAAGCACACCTCGAAAACCGTTGTGGCCAAGGGCTTCCGTCCGGTCAAACGCGCCAGCCCCGCCCGAGGTAGGTAGCGACATCGGACAAGGTCGCGATCGCCCACTGACCGTTGTGGGCGCCGGGCGTGCGGACCAGCTTGTACGGCGCACCGACCTTGGCCAGCAACACCCCGTACTGGTCGGCCGCGCGAGCGGTCAGCGGGTCGGTGTCCTCGGCGGCTTCGGCCAGGTACCAGCGCAAGGATGCGGCTCGGTCGACCAGCGCGCTGGGATCATGTGCGTCCTGATCGGCCTGCGACGTCCCGAAGACGCTGTCGGGATCGTCGAGACGGAAGTACCCGGCCAGGCTGGCGACCTGGGCGTAGAGGCCCTGGTGGCGTAGGGCGATCGAGGCCGCGGCGAACGCGCCCATCGAGAAGCCGCCGATCGCCCGCATCCCTCGCGACCGCGGGTGGGCGCCTTCTACCGCCCGCACCGCGGTGACCGTCACGAACGTTTCGAGCTTGTCTCTGCCGTCGGCCGAGTCGGCCCATTCCGCGTCGCCGTTGGCGGTCGGGTTGCCGTCGGGACAGGCGAGGATGAACGGGGCGGTCCCGTGCCGGAACTCCGTGGTGAGTTCGGCGGCCGAGGCTGCGGTACACAGGTTGTTGGCGTTGCCCGGCAGCCCGTGCAGGAAGTAGAAAACCGGCAGCGCGGCCGGGTCGGCCACATCAGGAGTGAAGACCTCGATACGGCGGCGGGTCGTGCTGGATTCACCGGCGACCCGAGCCACGATCGAGCGCAGCGCCCCGGGGCCGGCTCCCACCGGCTGGCTCGCCTGCGCGGGCGTGGGCGATGCGCCTGCCGTCGCGCTCGCCGCGACACTGCCTGTCGCGCCGCTGGAAGTGTCGGTGGTGTTTGCCCCCGTTGCTTGACTGGTTTGCGTGCCGGCGGTGCCGGAGGCCGGTGAAGCGCTGGTGCCGGAGGCCGGTGAAGCGGAGGCGCCGGTCTGGGCGGGGATCGTGCCTGCGGGGGCGGGAGCGCAGGCCGTGAGCACAGCTGTAGCAATGAGGCAGCTGAGACCGCTCGCCGACAGCAGCGACCACGGGCGGCGGGGGTGGGCGGTCGCAGGCATCGCTGAGGAGTCTGCCGTCCGAGCCTGAGAATGAGCTGTCGGGTCGAGATAGCTTGTGTTCCTACTGACCACATACTGAAGTGCTCTGCTCTGTGATCTCAGGTGATTGCGCGAGCACCCTCGGCATCGTCCATCCTCGTACAGTCGCCCAGGGGTCCATCAAAGCCATCCCAGGCCAATGCGCCTGACGCGCCCGGGAGGGGCGGCGCGAACCGACCGCGGGGCGGCGCGAGCCGGACGGACGTCGACAGCGGGCGGCGTCAGCCGCTCACGGGAAGCGGAACGGCGGCGCGAAGTTCGGCCATGCTCGCCGCCGCCGTGGCCGCATCCGTCGACAGCACGGTGAACAGGACGGTGCAATCGTCCACCCGCTGCGCCACGGCGCGCGGCGAGTCCACTACCGTCCGCGCCAGCACCCCGGGGCCCGTCATCACGGCGCTCGACAGCACACGCTGACCGTCGAGCACTCCTACCCAGGGCGACGGATCGCGTAGGTCGATGCTCTGGACGAGCAGGGGAGCGCCGTCACGTCGCACGGACCAGCGCAGCCGCGCCAACCCGGCGGCCTCACCACTGCGGCCCAGCACCAGGGTCTCTGACCACAGCATGCTGGCCGAGTCGGCAAGTTCGATGCACACCTCCACGTCGGCCGCACCGCCCGCGGCGACGATCAGCGGTGGCGGTTCGGCGATCAGTTCAGCCCCGTCTCCCAACCGGATCACCGAGCGCTGCCGGGCCGTGCCGGTTCCGTCCCCCTGGGCGATGCTCGCGCCGGAAGCCGACAGCCGCACACGCGCGCCGTCCCCTAGGCTCAGCCGGAATTCGACCTCGTCACCGGCGAGCGGTCCGGCGGCACTGCCGACCAGGCACAGCGAGCAGACGTCCGGTTCGGCATCCTGGATCCGCCGGACCGTCAGGGGCGGCCCGCTCACCAGTTCGCGCAGGACGCCACCCTTCTCGACCGTCGCCACGACCACGGTCCTCACCGGACGAGCAGCTCGTTGCGCACCTGACGGACCCACTGGGCGACGCCGGAAGCCGCAGGGTCTTCGACGAGCGATGTGAACAGCACCGGGCGCGACTCGCGAACCGCGTTCGCGTCCCGATCCATGACCGCCAGGCTCGCTCCGACCAGCGGGGCCAGGTCGATCTTGTTGATCACCAGCAGATCCGAGCGCGTCACACCCGGACCGCCTTTGCGCGGCACCTTGTCGCCTCCGGCCACATCGATGACGAAGATCTGGCGGTCGATGAGGCCGTAGGAGAAGGTCGCCGTGAGGTTGTCCCCTCCGCTCTCGACGATGATCAGGTCGAGGTCGGCGAAATCCTCCTCCAGGCTCTCAACGCAATCGAGGTTGGCGGAGATGTCGTCGCGGATCGCGGTGTGGGGGCAGGCGCCGGTCTGCACGGCGCGGATCCGGTCGGAGGCCAGCACTCCGGCTCGACGCAGAAACTCTGCGTCCTCCTCGGTGTAGATGTCGTTGGTGACCACCGCGAGGGACAGCTCGGAGGCCAGCGCCCGGCACAGGGCGGCGACCAACGCGGTCTTCCCGCTGCCGACGGGACCGCCGATGCCGATCCGAACCGCCGTGCGTCCAGCGGGCAAGCCGACCTCAGCCCGTCCGGCCGGCGCGGCGAACTGATGATCGTGCGGGCCGTTCGGGTCGTAGTGCCGTGGCGCGGCCATCAGACCGGCGCGATCGAGACGATCAGGACGCAAAGAGACGCACCTCCATACGAGCGTGGACGTCGGCCAACAGCTCGATGGCCGGAGCGGAATCGGCAGGAAGCTCCTCGGGACGACCGTACGCCAGCATCGCGAGGTCGGCAGCATGGTCGGCGATCGCCCCTATCTCGTCGGACAATTCCGCGGTGACGGCGTGCACCGCGTACGGGTCGAGCCCGAGCAGGCGAACGGCCGCCGACGCCGGCCCGGTGCACCCGAGCAGGGCGGCGGCACGGGCGGCGGCACGCGAATCGCCTCCGGTCAGAGCGGTTGCGGCGCCGAGCACGAGGGGGTGGTGCGGTGCTGGGCGCGGACAGCCAGACCATGCATCGGTCGTGCGGACCTGGGCGTCGGGCACCGTCGCCCGCAGCAGTCGCCGCAAACCGCTGCCCAGAGTGCGTGACGACGCGCGCGCGGCCTCGCTGGGCGTCCGGGCCGAGAATTCCGCGTCCAACAAGCGCCAGTGCCCTGGCTCGCCGTCATCGAGCCATAACCGGCAGGCATAGGCGGCGCAGGACGCGGCGACGCCGGTCGCGGTCGCGAGCCTCCCACGGAGGAACTCGCAGACGTCGGAAGCGGCGGAGATCCACCCGGCCGCGACGGCGGCTTCCATGCCGGCGGAGTGGCTGTGTGCGCCCGCCGGAGAACGGGAATCGAGGAGCAGCAGCAGCCGCAGCGGCAGCTCGAAGTCGGTC
Organism: Jatrophihabitans telluris; assembly: GCF_023516435.1. Classification (GTDB taxonomy): domain Bacteria; phylum Actinomycetota; class Actinomycetes; order Mycobacteriales; family Jatrophihabitantaceae; genus Jatrophihabitans_A; species Jatrophihabitans_A telluris. The sequence continues at coordinate 4,091,804 of NZ_CP097332.1, forward strand.
GTCGACATGCTCAGCCCCCTGCTCAGAAGAGGAAATACCGCTGCGCCATCGGCAATTCGGCCGGTGGCGCCTCGGTGATCAGTTCGCCGTTCACGGTCACGGCGAAGGTCTCGGAATCGACCTCGATGCTCGGCAGGGCGTCGTTGTGCGGCAGATCAGCCTTACTGAGCCTTGAGGTATCCCGGGTGGCCACCAACGGGCGATCGGACTCCCACCGGTCACCGAGACCGGCCTCCAGCGCCGCCGGCGACACGAACTGGCGCCCGAGCGGCGCCGGCAATGCACCGAAGGAGCCGAACATCGGGCGCGGTAGTTGCGGCTGCGGAGTAGGGATCGAGGCGTTCGCGTCGCCCATGTTCGCCCAGGCGATCACCCCGGACTTGAGCACGAGTTCGGGCTTCACGCCGAAAAATGCCGGATCCCACAAAACCAGGTCGGCGAGTTTGCCCGTCTCCACCGAGCCGATCTCGCCATCCAGTCCATGCGTGATGGCCGGAGCGATGGTGTACTTGGCCACGTAACGCATCGCGCGATGATTGTCGTTACCCCCGTTGGGCCCCACGCCGTCGCCGGCCAACGCACCGCGCCCGGCCTTCATCACGTGCGCGGTCTGCCAGGTGCGGGTGATCGTCTCACCGATCCGTCCCATCGCCTGGGAGTCGCTGCCGATCATCGAGATCGCGCCCAGGTCGTGCAGGACGTCCTCAGCCGCCATGGTGGAGGGCCGGATTCTGCTTTCAGCAAAGGCCAAATCCTCGGCGAGGGACGGATTGAGGTGATGGCAGACCATCAGCATGTCCAGGTGCTCGTCAAGGGTGTTGCGCGTGAACGGGCGGGTGGGGTTCGTCGAGGACGGCAGGACGTTGGCAAACGAGGCCGCCTTGATGATGTCCGGAGCGTGGCCGCCGCCGGCGCCTTCGGTGTGGTAGGTGTGGATGGGCCGATCGGCAATCGCGGCCAGGGTCGATTCCAGGTACCCGGCTTCGTTCAACGTGTCGGTGTGAATGGCCGTCTGCACGCCGGCGGCAAGCCCGACGGTCAGGCACGCATCGATCGCCGCCGGGGTCGTCCCCCAATCCTCGTGCAGCTTGAACCCGGCCGCGCCGGCGCGAAGCTGCTCCCACAGTCCTTCCGACGACACCGTGTTTCCCTTGCCCAGCAGGACGACGTTCACCGGCCAGGCCGTCATCGCCTGCATCATGGCCTGAATCCAGAACGCCCCCGGCGTGACCGTGGTGGCCTTCGTCCCGTCCGCCGGGCCGGTCCCGCCGCCGATGATCGTGGTGATTCCGGCCGCCAGCGCAACGGGAATCTGTTGCGGCGCAATCAGGTGAACGTGGCTGTCGACCCCGCCCGCAGTGAGGATCTTGCCGTTGCCGGCGATGATCTCGGTCGACGGCCCGATGACCAGCTCCGGCGTCACGCCGTTCATCGTGTCGGGGTTGCCGGCCTTGCCGATGGCCACGATTCGTCCGTCGCGAACGCCCACATCGGCCTTGACCACGCCCCAGTGATCGAGAATCACGACGCCGGTGATGACCAGATCCGGCGTTCCCTCGGCGCGGGTGTTGACCGCCTGCCCCATCGATTCGCGGATGACCTTGCCGCCGCCGAAGACCGCTTCGTCACCGGCCAACGCGCCCGGCCCCCCGGCGAGATCCTCGGTGACCTCGATCAACAGATCCGTGTCGGCCAGCCGGACCCGATCACCGACCGTCGGACCGTACAGCGCGGCGTAGCGCCACCGCGGCAGGCTGCTCACGCGCGATCACCGCTCTCGTCGGTGATCGCGAACTCCGGACGCAGTCCCGGCACCAGCCGTCGCCCGGCGAGCTCGACCAGCGTCACCGTCCGCGCCATGCCCGGCTCGAAGCGCACCGAGGTGCCGGCCGGGATGTCCAGGCGATAGCCGCGGGCGGCGTCCCGGTCGAAGGACAGCGCGGGGTTCACCGCGCCGAAATGGTAATGACTACCTACTTGGACGGGACGATCACCGGTGTTCTCCACCGTCAAGTCCAGGTGGTGGCGGCCGATGTTCAGCGCGATCTCGCGGTCGGCGGGCAGGACCTCGCCCGGAATGCCGCGGCCAGGACCCGGTTGCCCGGCGTTCATACGATCGGCCCGTGGACGGTGACCAGCTTCGTCCCGTCCGGAAACGTCGCTTCGACCTGAACGGACTCCAGCATCTCGGCGATGCCCGGTATCACGTCGGCGCGGGTGAGCACGGATCGGGCACTCGACATCAGCTCGGCCACCGTCCGACCATCCCGCGCGCCCTCGAGCACGTACGCGGTGATGATGGCGGTGGCCTCGGGATAGTTCAGCTTCACGCCCCGAGCCCGGCGTCGTTCGGCGAGGTCGGCGGCGTAGCTGAGGAGTAACCGTTCCTGCTCGTGTTCGGTCAGGCGCATCGGGCCACCCTAAGTCGAAGCAGTTTCCTCTTGGTTAACCCGGCCCCGGTCCGTCCGCCCCCGGACCATTCGGCCCGCACCATTCGGTTTTCGCGGCATGGACCATTCGGCTTTCGCGGCCCGGATTCCCGAATTTCGCCCAGAAATCGAGAATTCCGGCCGCGAAAGCCGGGTGTCCGGGGGGTGTCCCGGCGGGGTGGGGGCGGGGGTGATAGTTGAGTGGAACAGACTCAACTTTTGGTGCGTTGCACTGGATAGCCCACAGACCCCGAACACAGGAAGGTATACAACCTGACCATGGACCTGACCACTCGCAGCCAGCAAGCGATCTCGACCGCTGTGCGCAGCGCCGCGGAGCGAGGCAACCCGGCCGTCGAGCCGTCTCACCTGGCCGCCGCGCTTCTCGATGACGAGCAGGGCCTGACCCGTCCGATCCTGCAGGCCGTGGGCATAGACCCGGCGAACCTAGCGCGGTCCGTGGACGCCCTGATGTCCAAGCTGCCCTCGGCCGCCGGTTCCACGGTGTCCGCCCCGCAGGCCAGCCGCAATTTGCACACCGTCCTCAGCACCGCCGAGCGCATCGCCAAGGACGCGACCGACGAGTACGTCTCGGGCGAACACCTGCTGCTCGCGCTGGCCGAGGTCGACTCCGACGCCGCGGTCGCACTCAGGGCCGCCGGCGCCACGCCCGAAGCCCTGCGCGCCGCGTTCACTCAGGTGCGCGGTTCCTCACGCGTGACCACCGCCGACCCCGAGGCCACCTACCAGGCGCTGGAGAAGTACGGCCAGGACCTCACCGCCCGCGCGCGCGAAGGCAAGCTGGACCCCGTCATCGGACGTGACTCGGAAATCCGCCGAGTCGTCCAGGTGCTGTCCCGCCGGACGAAGAACAACCCTGTCCTGATCGGTGAACCGGGCGTCGGCAAGACCGCCGTCGTCGAGGGCCTGGCCCAGCGCATCGTCGCCGGCGACGTCCCGGAGAGCCTGCGCGGCAAGACCCTGATCTCGCTCGACCTCGGTTCGATGGTCGCCGGGGCCAAGTACCGCGGCGAATTCGAAGAGCGACTCAAGGCGGTGCTCAACGAGATCAAGGACTCCGACGGCCAGATCGTCACCTTCATTGACGAACTGCACACCGTGGTCGGCGCCGGGGCAACCGGTGAGGGCGCCATGGACGCGGGCAACATGCTCAAGCCGATGCTGGCCCGCGGCGAACTGCGCATGATCGGCGCGACCACCCTGGACGAGTTCCGCGAGCACATCGAGAAGGACCCCGCCCTGGAGCGGCGGTTCCAGCAGGTACTCGTCGGCGAACCATCCGTCGAAGACACGATCGGCATCCTGCGCGGGCTGGCGGGCCGTTACGAAGCCCACCACAAGGTGCAGATCGCCGACGGCGCACTCGTTGCCGCGGCTACGCTGTCCGACCGCTACATCACGAGCCGGTTCCTGCCCGACAAGGCCATCGACCTCATCGACGAGGCGGCCTCGCGGCTGCGGATGGAGATCGATTCCCGGCCGGTGGAGATCGATGAGCTGCAACGCTCGGTCGACCGGCTCAAGATGGAGGAGATGGCCCTGGCGCGCGAGAGTGACCCCGCCTCGATCCAGCGCCTCGAGGTGCTGCGGGCCGAACTGGCCGATCGCAGCGAGGAACTGAACGCGCTCAACGCCCGCTGGGAGCGGGAGAAGACCGGACTGAACCGGGTGGGCGATCTGAAGGAGAAGCTCGACGAGTTGCGCACCCAGGTCGAGCGGGCACAGCGCGACGGTGACTTCGAAACCGCCTCACGGCTGCTCTACGGCGACATCCCGGCCACCGAGAAGGAGCTGGAGGGCGCCTCTGCGCTGGAAGAGGCGGTCACCGATGGCGACGTGCTCGTCAAGGAAGAGGTAACCGCCGACGACATCGCCGAAGTGGTCGCGGCCTGGACCGGAATTCCCGCCGGTCGGCTCATGGAAGGCGAAACCGCCAAGCTGTTGCGGATGGAGGACGCCCTCGGACGTCGCGTCAAGGGCCAGCGGCAAGCCGTCCAGGCGGTCTCGGACGCGGTTCGACGCGCCCGGGCCGGGATCTCTGACCCCAACCGTCCCACCGGATCGTTCCTGTTCCTCGGCCCCACGGGCGTCGGCAAGACGGAGCTGGCCAAGGCGCTGGCCGAGTTCCTGTTCGACGACGAACGTGCCATGGTGCGCATCGACATGAGCGAGTACTCCGAGAAGCACTCGGTTGCCCGCCTGGTCGGCGCACCGCCCGGTTACGTCGGTTACGACGAAGGTGGGCAGCTCACCGAGGCCGTCCGGCGCCGGCCCTACAGTGTCGTGCTGTTCGACGAGGTCGAAAAGGCACACCCGGACGTGTTCGACGTCCTGCTGCAGGTGCTCGACGACGGACGCCTCACCGACGGACCGGGCCGGACGGTCGACTTCCGCAACGTGATCCTGGTGCTGACGTCCAACCTCGGCTCGCAGCTGCTGGTGGCCGAGCTGGCGGAGCTGGACAGCGACCCGCTCGTCGCTCGTGCCAAGCGCAGCGATCTGGTGCTCGAGGTCGTCCGAGCACACTTCAAGCCCGAGTTCCTGAACCGGCTCGATGACATCGTCGTCTTCGATCAGCTCACCACCGAGGAGCTGGCCGGCATCGTCGACGTGCAGCTGGCCTCGTTGGGCGCCCGGCTCGCTGGTCGCCGGCTGACCCTGTCCGTGACCGAGACCGGGCGTGAATGGCTCGCGCTCAACGGGTTCGACCCGCTGTACGGGGCACGTCCGCTGCGTCGGCTGATCCAGACCGCGATCGGGGACCAACTCGCGAAGCAGCTCATCGCGGGCGAGATCACCGACGGGGACACCGTGTCGATCGACGTGAACGACGACCGGAGCGGCCTGGTCATCAGCGCGAGCTGATCCCTCCGGGCGCGTCGTGTTGCGGCCCCGGGTTGCGGCGAATGGGCAGTTCGGGCGCGAATGGGCGCGTGTAACTGCCCATTGGCATCGGAACTGCCCATTCGCGCACGAGTGGCCGACAGGAGGGCCAGTCGGAACCGCCCATTGGCGTCGGAACTGCCCATTCGCGCACGAGTGGCCGACAGGAGGGCCAGTCGGAAGCAGACGCGGGCCGCCGGCTTCGGTGATTATTCGGGTTGGACGGCCGGCAATACGCCCAGCCAGCGCGTGACCGAAGCCTGATAGCTGAGGACCAGCGAGACCGCCGCGGCGAGCCCCAGAGACACCGGGATCGGGACGGGAATCTGGCTTTGCTTCGCCCAGTAAACGGCGAAGAGGATGCTCGACCACAGGCCGACCGTCAGAAGTAGCCGTCCGGCCAGCTTGCCGGAGATCAGGGCGATCGAACCGATCAGCAGCAACGCCGAGACGCCGAAATCGAGCACACCCAGCATCACGTAGGCGGCGTCCGCGCCCGCATAGGCGGACCGATCGCCGAAATCGCCGGACGAATGCAACAAGCCGATCAAGGCGATCACCAGGAGGCCGAAGATGCCGACCAGCACCCCCAGCACCAGCCCGACGATTCCCGCCCACAACGCGGCGCGAGGCAGTGGACGACGCACGGCGTAGTCCGGAATCGCGGCGGCTGCAGCGGCGGACAGTCCGGCCGCCCGAACCTGCAGCGAGCGGGACGGGATGGGCGAGTCCGCCAGGGCCGGCTGGGGTGATCCCGAACGTCGGCCGGTCCCCACTGCGGCGGCCGCTGACGAAGCAGCCGGGGCAGCCGTTGACGTGTGAGCCCGAGCTGCGACCGGCCGCGTCGAATACGGGTCCTTGAGCTCGCCGCGATACGGGTTGGCCACTGGTGTGCGGGCCAACTGCCGTGCGTCCTCCTTCGGCGAGGGCGCGCGGTAGCGGGGAGCTCCGGACGCGGTCATGCGCTTCACGGTAGCTGCTGCACCTATCGGCTCCGATCCGCTAGGTTCGGCGCTACGGGGTCCGTGCGGGCAGTTGGCATCGCACAGTGGATGTTTGGCTGCGCAGCCTCCGGGTACATCGAAGTTGCACCGAGTCCGAAGTTGCACCGAGTCCGAAGTTGCACCGAGTCCGAAGTTGCACCGAGTCCGAAGTTGCACCGAGTCCGAAGTTGCACCGAGTCCGAAGTTGCACCGAGTCCGACCGACGCACCGTAGACGAATCCATCAGGGAGACGAGTCAAGATGACGCAGTGGGGAAACGACCCCGATCAGCCGGACAAGGGGCATGAGGGAAACCAGCAGCCCCCGTCAGACCCGTGGGGAGCGCCGCCGAGCCAGTCCGCCCAGCCTCCTGCGTCCGACCCGTGGGGCCCGCCGTCCCAGAGCGAACCACCGCAGAACCAGCCGTCCCAGAGCGAACCACCTCAGAACCAGCCGCCTCAGAACCAGCCGCCCCAGTCCGACCCGTGGGGCGCGCCGCCCCAGCAACCGGACTACGGGCAGCAGCCCCAGCCCGGCTATGCGCCGCCGCCGCAGCCCGGCTACGGCCAGCCGCAGTACGGCCAGCCGCAGTACGGCCAGCCGCAGTACGGCCAGCCCCAGCAGCCGCAATACGGGCAACCCCAGTACGGGCAGCCGCAATACGGGCAGCCGGCTTACGGGCAACCCCAGTACGGGCAACCCCAGTACGGGCAGCCCGGGGCCTATCCGGCCGCGCCGGGCTACAACCCCGCCGCGTACGGCCAGCCAGGACTGGTGGCCTTCGCCAACGGTGCCCAGGCGAAGCTCGCGACGGGCATGCAGCGGTTTCTGGCCCGGCTCATCGACAGCGTGGTGTACCTCCTGCTGTACGTGATCTTCCTGGCGATCGGGATCGCCGGGTCCGGCAGCGGACTGGGGCACCTCTACGGCGTCGTGTTCTTCGCGGTGCTCGTGTACTACCTGTACGAGTCGGTCACAGTAGGCATGTCCGGTCAGACACTGGGAATGAAGGCGCTCAGTCTCAAGGTCGTCCGCGACCAGGACGGTGGCGCGATCGGGATGGGCAAGGCGTTCCTGCGCGCTCTACTTCCCACGCTCGGCCTGTTCATCTGCGGGCTGCTCGCGATTCTCATCTGGGTGTCGCCCTTCTTCGACGGCAGCAAGCGTCTGCAGGGCTGGCACGACAAGATCGCCGGCGACTTCGTCATCGCGCTGAAGTAACCATGGCCCGTTCGCGCACGACAGCGTTGCCCGCGGTCCCCTTGGTGACCGCGGGCACCGCCGTGCTCGCGTCCGTCGGCCTGTACTTCGTCAATCCCAACACGACCCACGTCCCGCTCTGCCCGTTCCATGCGGTGACCGGGCTGAACTGCCCGCTGTGTGGAGCGACCCGCGCCACCTACGCCCTGCTGCACGGCGACGTGGTCACAGCCCTGCACGACAACGCTGTGTACGTCCTCGGCCTGCCGCTGCTGTTCTGGTTGGGATGGCGTTGGTACCGGGCGACCGCCGGGCCCGATCGGCCCGGGGCATCCCGTCACCGCCTCATGCCCCGTGCGGTGTTCATCGCCCTGCTCGTCCTGCTCGTCGTGTTCGGCGTGGTCCGAAACCTGCCCATCGGCGCGTTCCTGTCGCCCCCGGCCTGAGTTCGAGGTCCAGCCCACCTGCCCGGCGCCGGTATCCTCCCTCCAATGAGCCCGGATATCGCCGACGAACCGACGGCTGCCCCCATCCGTCCCCGCAGTGTCGACCTGGGGATCTACGCGATCTTCGTCCACTGCGCCTTTTCCGTGGCCGGGGCGCTGCTGACGCTGCCGTACCACGACGAGTTCGTCAGGCGCTTGCACGAGCAGTACCCGAAGAACAGCACCGCAGACATCCACCGGGCGGCTGCGTCAGGACCGGCGATCTTCTTCGCTCTCGTGCTGGCCGTCATCTACATCGTGCTGGCGAAGTTCATCCGGGACGGCAAGAACTGGGCCCGCTGGATCTACGCCGCGATGGCAGTCGTGCTGTTCCAGGACGTCTTCCGGATCACGTCCGTCTTCTCCAAGCTCTACCCGTTCGCCATGGGGCTCGCGGTGAGCCTGAGCGCGCTTGCCTCGATCGCGAGCCTGGCGTTGCTGTTCCTGCGGACGTCCAACCCCTATTTCCGCAAGCCGGGCGTCCAGCGGATGAGTCTCGGCGCGATGTTGCGACCTCGGACCTCCGCCACGGCCGCCGCCCGCGAGCGGGCCGCCGGCGGCGTCCGCCGAACTGGGACTGGTGCTGCCGACGGGGGCGGGGCTGGGGGCGGTCCGGGCGGTTCGGGCGGTTCGGGCGGTTCGGAACCGACGGTGAACCTGCAGAAGGGCACGGATCGGACGGCTCCGGCCGGGACCACGCCGCCGGTGGATCCGCGCCGGCCGCGAGCCAAGTCCCGCAAGTCGGCCGAGCAGTAGCCGGGGTGGCATCCGAGACAACGGCGGAACTGAGCGGCGAACTGACCGGTTGCGCGCTGGTCACCGGTGCGACCGCGGGCATCGGCGCCGCGTTCGCTCGCCGACTCGCCGCCGAGACCCGGGATCTGGTGCTGGTCGCGCGGGACGTGGACCGCCTCGAGTCAGCCGCGACGGAGCTCCGGCGCCGCTACCTGATCCAGGTCGAGGTGCTCCCCGCGGACCTATCGACGGACGACGGGTGCGCCGTCGTGGCCAAGCGCCTGGCCGACCGGGCGAATCCGGTCGATACGCTCGTCAACAACGCGGGCTTCGGCCTTTACGCCCCGTTCGGCCAGGCAGCGCTCGCTGATGAAGAACGGCTCGTCGACCTCAACGTGAGGGCCGTGCTGCGACTGACCTACGCGGCCCTGGAGGGGATGCGCGAGCGAGGACGCGGCGAGATCATCAACGTCTCGTCCGTAGCCGGTTTCCTACCACGGGGTGCTGCCGCGAGTTACGCCGCCGGGAAGGCGTGGGTGACCTCGTTCAGCGAGGGGCTGTCGCTCACGCTGGTTGGGTCGGGCGTGCGGATCTGCGCCGTGTGCCCGGGATTCACGCACACCGAGTTCCACCAGCGCGCCAGCGCAAACATGAGTTCGCTGCCCTCGTGGGCCTGGTTGGAGGCTGACCAGGTCGTGGCGGAAGGGCTGGCCGACGCACGGGCCGGCAAACCGGTCAGTGTCCCGAGCAAGCGCTACAAGATCGCGGTTCAGCTGGCGCGGTTCGCGCCCCGGGGTGCCCTACGCCGGGTGATGGCTCGTCACTAGCCGATCAGGCATGCGTGGACGGGTCCTGTCACCCCGATAGGCTGCCCGACGTGAGCGACCGAGACGATCTGCTGAACCTGATCAAGGAACTGGCCGTGGTACACGGCAAGGTGATTCTGTCGTCCGGGCAGGAGGCCGACTACTACGTCGACCTGCGCCGGATCACTTTGCACGCCAAAGCCGCGCCGTTGGTCGGACGGGTCCTGCGCGAGCTGACCCAGGACTGGGACTACGAAGCGGCCGGCGGTTTGACGCTGGGGGCAGATCCGGTCGGGACCGCGATGCTGCACGCGTCCGGCGGTGAGATCGACTCCTTCGTCGTCCGCAAGGCCGAGAAGAAGCACGGCATGCAGCAGCGGGTCGAGGGACCGAGTGTGGCGGGGCGGCGCGTGCTCGTAGTCGAGGACGTGTCGACCACCGGCGGCAGTCCGCTCACAGCCGTCGAAGCGCTACGCGAGGCCGGTGCCGACGTGGTCGGGGTGGCCTTCATCGTCGACCGTGGAGCCTCCGCCGCGATCGAGGCCGCCGGGTTGCCGTGCCGCTACGCGTTCTCCCTGGCCGACCTCGGACTGTGACGCCATCGTCGAGGTTGCCCCCGTTGCCCTCGTTCGGCGTTGACGTTGCCCTTGTTGCTGGGCCCCCGCCGTTGAGGTTGCCCTCGTTGCCCAACGTCGACGGATGAGCAGGCTTGTTCCGTCCGATCCGCCGGCCCCCGACCGCGATCCCGACGATGCGACCCCCGATCTGAGCGTGGGTGTCGGCCCGCATCCCTTGCCATGGCCCGAAGATGCGCGCCTGGATCCGGAACTGCTCGCCGACGGCGACCGTCGCAACGTCATCGACCAGTACCGGTACTGGCGGCTGGAGGCAATCGTCGCCGATCTCGACACCCGGCGGCACCACTTCGCAGTCGCCATCGAGAACTGGCAACACGATGCCAACATCGGCACGATCGTCCGGACCGCCAACGCCTTCGCCGCGCGCGAAGTCATCATCGTCGGTCGCAAGCGCTGGAACCGTCGCGGGGCAATGGTGACCGATCGCTACCAGCACCTGCGCCACCTGCCCACGGCGATCGAGCTGGCTGACTACGCCGCAGCCGAGGGATACACCGTGATCGGCATCGACAACACCCCCGGATCCGAGCCGATCGAACGCGCCGACTTGCCGCTGCGGGCGCTGTTCCTCTTCGGCCAGGAGGGCCCGGGCTTGACCGCCGAAGCCCATGAACTGGCCGGACGGACGTACTCGATCGCGCAGTACGGCTCCACCCGGTCGATCAACGCCGGGGTCGCGGCCGGCATCGCTATGCACGCCTGGATCCGCCAGCACGCCGACTCCCGTTGACGTTGCCCTTGTTGCGCGTACCGCCCCGTTGACGTTGCCCTTGTTGCGCGTACCGCCCCGTTGACGTTGCCCTTGTTGCGCGTACCGCGGGAAACAACAAGGGCAACGTCAACCCCGGGGCGGCAACAACAAGGGCAACGTCAACCCCGGGGCGGCAACAACAAGGGCAACGTCAACCCCGGGGCGGCAACAACAAGGGCAACGTCAACGCCGGGGCGGCAACAACAAGGGCAACGTCAACGCCAGGGCGGCGTCAGAGGGCCGCGGCGGCGGAGCGGCCGGCGGTCCGTCCGGAGAAGAGGCAGCCGCCGAGGAACGTGCCCTCCAGCGACCGGTAACCGTGCATGCCGCCACCCCCGAAACCAGCCGCCTCGCCCGCCGCGTACAGGCCGGCCAAGGGTGATCCGGCGGCTGTGAGCACTCGGGCCGACAGGTCGGTCTCCAAGCCACCGAGGGATTTCCGGGTGAGGATATTCAGCTTCACAGCGATGAGCGGGCCGGCTTTCGGATCCAGGATCCGGTGCGGAGCAGCGACCCGGGTGAGCCTGTCGCCGAGGTACTGACGGGCCCCCCGGATCGCGGTCACCTGCAGATCCTTGGTGAATCGATTGTCGATCTCCCGGTCGCGGGCCTCGATTTGGCGGCGCAGGTCCAGCACGTCCACCCGCTGCGTCCCGACCAAGGCGTTCATCTTCGCCACCAGACCCTCCACCGTCGGATCGGTGACGAAATCAGCTCCGTGATCGAGAAAGGCCTGCACCGGACCGGGAGCGCCGCCACGCACCCGGCCGAGCACGTCCCGCACCGACTTGCCGGTCAGATCGGGATTCTGTTCCGATCCCGACAGCGTGAATTCCTTCTCGATGATCGTGCGCGTCAGCACGAACCAGCTGTAGTCGAAGCCGGTCTTCATGATGTGTTCCAGCGTCCCCAGGGTGTCGAAGCCCGGAAAGAGCGGGACCGGCAACCGCTGCCCGCGCGCATCGAACCACAGCGAGGACGGCCCCGGCAGGATCCGGATCCCGTGGCCCGGCCAGATCGGGTCCCAGTTCCGCAGGCCCTCGGTGTAATGCCACATCCGGTCCTCGTTCACGATCCGGCCGCCGGCCTCGCCGGTGATCCCCAGCATCCGACCGTCGACGTGATCCGGCACCCCAGCGACCATCGTCGTCGGCGGCTCCCCCAACCGGGCCGGCCAGTTCGCCCGAACCAGCTCGTGGTTGCCGCCGATCCCGCCGCTGGTCACGATCACGGCCTGGGCGGCGAGGTCGAAAGAGCCGACGGCCTCACGCGACGAGCTCTGCCCACGTGCCACGGCCGAAGGTTGCAGGATGCTTCCCCGGACACCGGTCACCGTTGCCCCGGTTGTGGCCAGTTCGTTCACCTGGTGGCGGAAGCGCAACTGGACGAGGCCGGCTTCCTCAGCCGCTCGCACCCGGCGCACGAACGGGGCGATCACCGCCGGACCCGTCCCCCAGGTCACGTGGAAACGCGGCACGGAATTGCCATGCCCGGTCGCCAGGTAACCCCCGCGCTCGGCCCAACCGACCACGGGGAAGAACCGGACGCCCTGGTCGTGCAACCACGATCGCTTCTCGCCCGCGGCGAAGTCGACGTAGGCCTCGGCCCACAGCCGCGGCCAGTAGTCGGTGTCCCGATCGAAGCCTGCGGTACCGAGCCAGTCCTGCATGGCCAGTTCGGCTGAGTCCTTGATCCGCAACCGGCGCTGTTCGGGCGAGTTGACCAGGAAGAGGCCACCGAAGGACCAGAAGGCCTGACCGCCCAGCGACTGCTCCGGTTCCTGGTCGAGCAGGATCACCTTCTTGCCGGCGTCGGCGAGCTCAGCCGTCGCCACCAGCCCCGCCAGGCCGGCGCCGACGACGATGACATCCGCGGTGAAGGCAGTCTGGACCATTCGGCCAGGCTAGCGGGGGCGGGCAGCGCGCGCCGGGTGGTGACGGGTAGGAATGGCTGGGTGATGACAACGCGCCCAGAGCTGATCGGTTCGTTCGGCATGGTGGCCAGCACGCACTGGCTCGCGTCGGCGGCCGGAATGAGCGTCCTCGAGCGCGGCGGCAATGCCTTCGACGCCGCGGTAGCCGCCGGGTTCACCCTGCAGATCGTCGAGCCGCATCTCAACGGTCCCGGCGGCGACATGCCGGCCGTGGTGCACAGCGTGGCGGACGCCCGTCCGTGGGTGATCTGCGGGCAGGGGGTCGCTCCGCGGGCCGCCACGATCGACCGTTTCACGGACCTGGGACTGTCCCTGGTGCCGGGCAGCGGGCCGCTGGCCGCGACCGTCCCGGGGGCCTTCGGCGCGTGGACGACGATGCTCGAACGTTGGGGTAGCTGGGAACTGTCCGACGTCCTGGCGCCCGCACTGCACTACGCCGAGGCCGGTTTCCCGCTGCTGGCCACGACCAGGCACACGATCGAGTCCGTCCGAACGCTGTTCCTGGACCATTGGCCGACCTCGGCCGCGACCTGGCTCGATGCCGGGACAACCCCGAAGGGACGGACGTGGCGGTCTCCGGGCACGGCCGCGACCTATCGCCGGGTGCTGCGCGAGGCCGTCGGGTCCACCCGCGAAGCCCGGATCGGCGCGGCGCGGCGGGCCTGGTACGACGGCTTCGTCGCCGAGGCCATCGATGCCTTCGGCCGGAAGGCCTTCCGCGACACCTCCGGTCGCAACCACGCGGGCCTGCTCACCGCCGACGACCTGGCCGCCTGGCACGCCGGTGTCGAGGACCCGGTGTCGGTCGATTACGCCGGGCGGTTCGAAGTGTTCAAGACCGCCGCGTGGGGCCAGGGCCCGGTGCTCCTGCAGCAACTGCGGCTGGTGGAGGCCGCGGGGATCCACGACCTCCAGGCCGGCTCCGCCGACTGGGTGCACCTGGTCACCGAGGCCTCCAAGCTCGCCTTCGCCGATCGGGAGGCGTGGTACGGGGACAGTCCGGACGTGCCGGTGCAGGCGCTGCTGTCGGGGCAGTACGCCGCCGAGCGGGCGGCACTCATCGGCGACGTGGCCAGCCACCAGCTACGGCCAGGGCGAGTCGAGGGTCGCAACCCCGTTCTGGCCGAGCTTCCCGAGGCTTCCGGTGGGGCTCCGGGCGTCGGTGAGCCGACACTCGGCCAGCTGCCTGGCGCCGGCCCGTCCTCCGGAGACACCTGCCATGTCGACGTCGTGGACCGCTGGGGCAACCTGGTCTCGGCCACGCCCAGCGGCGGATGGCTGCAGAGCGCGCCGGTCATCGCCGAACTCGGCTTCTGCCTGGGCACCCGGGCTCAGATGTTCTTCCTACAGCCGGGACTGCCCAACTCCCTGCGTCCCGGAGTCCGCCCCCGCACCACGCTGACCCCGTCATTGGCCTACCGCGACGGAAGTCCGTGGCTGGCCTTCGGGACCCCTGGTGGCGACCAGCAAGATCAGTGGCAGCTGGTGTTCTTCGCACGGGTGGCCGCCGCCGAAGCCGCCGCCGAAGCCCCCGGCACCGGCGGCGCGCGCGTCGATCTGCAGCAGATCATCGACGAACCGATGTTCCACCACAACCATGCCCCGTCCTCGTTCTACCCGAGAGACGCTCACCCGGCGGAGCTGATCGCCGAGGATCGGCTGGGGGACGACGTCCTGAACGAGCTGGCACGACGAGGCCACGACGTGGTTCGCGTGGGCGACTGGCGGCTGGGCCGACTGTCCGCGGCGGCCTATGAGCGAGGCCCGGACGGGATCGAGCTGCGGGCGGCCGCGAACCCCCGCGGCTCACAGGGCTACGCCGCCGGACGTTGACTGCTGGCCCGCTGCCGCGGGCCGTGACCGTGACCGCCAGACGGCGGTGCGGCCGGACGGCTGTGCGGCGGGACGGCGGTGCGGCCAGAGGGCCGTGTGCATGGACGGTGACGTGGTGCCAGACTGCGCCTGCGTGCCGGACACTAATGAACGTGGTCCACACTGCCGATATACCGTCCATGAGCGCAACCTCGGCGCAGACAGCGACGCCGACCCCCAGCAGTCCCTCCAGCAGCGAAGAGCTTCGCGTCGCGGCGCTGCGCATGCTGAACGTGATGGACCGTCCCAGCGATCCCGGCCTGGAAGGTCTGGCCCGGCTCGCGGCCTACATCTGCGGCACGCCGACGGCGGTGGTGAACCTGATCGACGCCGACCGCCAGCATTCGGCCGCCGCGTACGGGTTCGCCCCCGTGGATCAACGCCGCGAGGACTCGATGTGCGCGGTGGCGGTCGACAGCAAGGAGATCAGCTACACGCCGGACGCCAGCATCGACCCCCGGTGGGCGAGAAATCCTTTCGTCACCGGAGTGATCGACGAAGTACGGACCTACGCGGCCGCCCCGCTGATCCTGCCCGGCGGCGAGGTCATCGGAACGATGTGTGCGTTCTCCAAGGAAGTCAGCTACCTGTCCCGGGTGCAACTCGAACGCCTTCGCGACGTTGCCGAGCTCACGGTGAAGATGCTGCAGCTGCGCGATGAGACCTCCCGCCTCGGGCACGCGGCCACTCGGGACCAACTGACCGGCTTGCCCAACCGGTCGCTGCTGCTGGAATCCCTCGACCAGGCGCTGGCCCGAGCCAGCCGAGGTGAGGCGCAACCGTCGCTGGTCTTCCTCGATCTCGACGAGTTCAAGGTCGTCAACGACACCTACGGACACAGCGTCGGGGACGAACTCCTGCGGGCGGTCGCCGATCGGTTGCTGCAGTGTGTGCGTGCCTCGGACCTCGTGGCCCGGCTGGCCGGCGACGAATTCATCGTGCTCTGCTCCGGCTCGTCGACCGGCGGCCTGCACTGGCGTATCGACGGGCTGCTGGATCGGCTGCGCGCCGCCTTCACCCGCCCGTTCCCGCTGTCGGTCGGTAACGTCCGGGTCGGCGCTTCGCTCGGGCTCGCCTACGCGGGCCGGGACGGCGACGACGCCGCGTCCCTGATCGCGCACGCCGACTTCGCGATGTACGCCGACAAGCGCATCCGAGCAGGCCGCTGAACGAGCCGCTCACCGAGCCCCTCACGGAGCCGCCCACCGAGCCGCTCAGCCGGGGAGTACCAGCTCAGCCGGGCAGTACCAGCCGGGCGATCAGGGCGCGATGATCGGAGCCGGGCACGTCGACCCGCAGCACCGTGGGAGCTTGAATGCCGCGCAACAGCACATGGTCGATGGCGATCGTCGGCGGCACGCTCGAACCGACCGGGTAGCTGCGCAGGCTCCCAGCGCCGGCTTCCTCCGCCGCGTCCCGATAACCGCCTCGCAACAGGCGGCGGAACTGCGCGTTGTCCCAGGTGGCGTTGAAATCGCCGCCGACCAGCACCGGATCCGCGCTGCCGACGGAGCGCAATTCCCGCGCCAGCGCTGGTAACTCCCGCGTCCACCGGATCGCCGGAACTGGATACGGCGGCGCTGGATGCACGGCGAAGATCCGGACGGGCAGGCTCGGACGCCCGCCTTCGGCCGGGTAGGTAACCGTCGCCGTCACCGCGGCGAAGCTGAACTCCGGCAACGTCCGGCCGCCCGCGAGTGGATAGCGGCTCCACACGCCGGTGCCGAACGCCGGGTCCGCTCTGCTCTGGCCGGTGTCGACGTACCGATAGGGCAGCAACTGGCCCAGCCCGGCGCTGAGCAGGCGCTGGATCTCGGCCGCGGGCTGCTCCAACAGGGTCAGCACGCTCACATCGTGCTCGCGGACCAGCGCCACCACCGCATCGGGCGATCCCACGCCCAACGCCAGGTTGGCCGACATCACGGTGATCGACCGCCCGGACAGCGTGACGCGGTCGGCCACGTAGAGCGGCAGCTGGGTGAGCACGCCGACGAGCAGGACGGCGGTGGCCGCGGCGACCGAACGCCACCGGCGACCGGCAACGAGCAGGCACCACCCGGCCAAGCCGGCGAACAGGAGGTAGGGGACCGCCGAGGCCGCCACGATGAACAGCTGTTGGTCCACGCTCAACCAGTGGGCGACCAGACCCAGCGCGGCCAGCGCGGTTCCCGCACGACCGAGGTGGGCCGGCGCGTTCGCCAGCCGTGGGCCCGTCATGCAGTGACGGTCAGGATTTCGGCGCCGTCCTCGGTGATGTGGATGCTGTGTTCCCACTGCGCCACCCAGGACCCGTCCTGCGTGACGACCGTCCAGTCGTCGGACCACATGTCCCACGCGTAGCCGCCGAGGCTGAGCATCGGCTCGACCGTGAAGGTCATCCCCGCCTCGATCAGGGTCGTGCCCCGCGGCTCGTCGTAGGGAAAGATCGTCGGACGGGTATGGAAGGACGGTCCGACGCCGTGGCCGGTGAAGTCCCGGATCACGCCGTAGCCGAAACGCTTGGCGTAGGACTCGATGACCCGGCCGATGACGTTGACGGGACGGCCCGGGCGAGCCGCCTTGATGCCGCGCATCATGGCCTCGTGCGTGCGCTCGGACAGCAGGCGCAGCTCCGGCGACGGCTCGCCGGCGAAGAACGTCGCGCAGGTGTCCCCGTGGACGCCGTCGATGAACGCGGTGACGTCGATCTTGACGACGTCACCGTCCTGCAGGGGGAGGTCGTCCGGGATGCCGTGACAGATGACCTCGTTGACCGAGGAGCACAGCGACTTCGGAAAGCCCTTGTAGCCCAGGGTCGAGGGATAGGCACCGTGATCGAGCAGGTACTCGTGCCCGATCCGGTCGAGCTCGTCGGTGGTCACGCCGGGAGCGACGTGTTTGCCGACCTCGTCGCGCGCCGCCGCGGCGATCGCCCCGGCAACCTTCATCCGGGCCACCGTCTCGGCCGACTTCACCGGCACGTCGTCGAAATCCCAAGGCTCGGTCGGCTTCTTCGGCACGTAGTGAGGACGGACGATCGCGGGCGGCACGTCCAGGCGCGGCGAGATCCGGCCCGGTTGCATCCGAGCCCGATCGACCGGCCATCGCTGCTGAATCTGGTCGGATGCGCTCACCGAAGCTCAGCCACTCTCACTCGCACGCTCCTGCCCTCCTCGCTGCGATGCTCGCTCATACCTCGTCCTCAATCGCTGCGCTCCTCGCTCGTTCCTCGCTGCGATGCTCGCTCACACCTCGATCACTTGCGGCATCAGCATCGGACGGCGGCGGTAGGTCTTGTCCACCCAGCGACCAACGGTACGACGGACGATGTGGGCCAGGGCGTCGGCGTCACGAACCCCGTCGACGACCGCCTTCTCCACGATCCGGATCAGCTCGGCGCGAATCGGATCGAGGGCATTCGGATCATCGGTGAACCCACGCGCCGTCAGTTCCGGACCGAAGACGACCTTGCCCGCATGCAGATCCACCGCGACGAGGATCGAGACGAAGCCTTCGTCGCCGAGGATCTGGCGCTGCTTGATGACCTGGTCCCCGATGTCGCCGACGGCCAGCCCGTCCACATAGACATTGTCGATCTCGATCTCGCCGACGACCGAGGCGACGCCGTCGGCCAGATCGACCACCACGCCGTTCTCAGCCAGCATGATCTGGTCGTCGGTCATGCCGGTCGAGCGCGCGATCGCGGCGTGCGCCCGCAGGTGTCGCCACTCGCCGTGCACCGGCATGAGGTTGCGAGGCCGCACGGCATTGAGCAGGTAGCGCAACTCGCCCGCCGGGGCGTGTCCCGAGACGTGCACGAGGGCCGTGGACTTGTGCACCACGGTCGCGCCGAGCCTGGACAGGCCGTTGATCACCGTGAAGACGGAGTTCTCGTTACCAGGGATCAGGGAGGACGCGAGCAGGATCAGGTCGTCGGACACGATCCGGATCGACGGATGCTCCCGGTTGGCCATGCGCGACAGGGCCGACAGCGGCTCACCCTGCGACCCGGTACAGACCAACAGCAGCCGCGAGGACGGGATGGAGTCGGCGTCGGCCAGGTCGACCAGGATGCCCTCGGGAACCTTGAGCAGGCCGAGATCCCGCGCGATCTGCATGTTGCGGACCATCGACCGTCCGACCATGGCGACGAGCCGACCGGACTCCTCCGCCGCGTCGAGGACCTGCTGCACTCGGTGCACATGCGAGGCGAAGCAGGCCACGATGACGCGCCCCTGAGCCTTGGTGATGACATCCGCGACGACCTTGCCCACGTCGCGCTCGCTCGGGATGAAGCCGGGTACCTCGGCGTTGGTCGAGTCCGACAGCAGCAGGTCCACACCCTCATCGCCGAGGCGGGAGAAGCCGGGCAGATCGGTTATCCGGCCGTCGAGTGGGGTCTGGTCCATCTTGAAGTCGCCGGTGTGCAGAATCGTCCCGCCCGGCGATCGGACCGCAACCGCTAGGGCGTCGGGGATCGAGTGGTTGACGGCGTAGAACTGCAGGTCCCACGGTCCGGCCTTGATCCGCTCACCCTCGCGCACGATCTGGGTCACCGGGCGGATCCGGTGCTGCTCCAACTTGGCGGTGATCAGCGCCATCGTCAGGCGGGATCCGATCAACGGGATGTCGGGCCGGGACCGGAGCAGGTAGGGCAGAGCGCCGATGTGGTCCTCGTGGCCGTGCGTCAGGACGATGGCGTCGATGTCGTTGAGGCGCTCGGCGTAGGCCGACCAGTCCGGCAGGCCGAGGTCGACGCCCGGAGCGTTCGTCTTGCCGAGCAACATTCCGCAGTCGATGACCAGCAGCCGAGATCCCAGCCGGGGGAACCGCGACTCGAACATGGTCATGTTGCGACCGACCTCGCTGATGCCGCCCAGGGCGACCACCCGCAGAGTGCCGTCGGAAAGGCGGCGGGGTGTGGACAATTTTCTGTCGGGGGTGCTCATGCTGCGTCCATGATCGTGCGGATCTCCTCGATGTCGGTGGGCCGCGAACGGCCGTGCGGACCGGATCACCCGTGGACCGGACACGACCGCCGCTTGCGCCGCATGCCAGCCTCGGCAGCGCGGGAGCTCGGCGGGTCATGCTCAGCACCAGTTCTCAGGGCCCGTCTTCTGCCAGATTAGCGGTTACGTCCTCTAGCCTCTTGGCAATGAAGTCCTCCGCGACCATCCAGGCACTCGCCCTCGATACGAGCCAGGTCAAGACCTACGGTCTCGGGGCCATCCTGGTGGTGGTCCTGATCGGGCTCCTCGTGTCCTTCGTCGTCACCAAGATCGTCACCAAGATCGTCACCATCGTCGTGATGGTGGTGCTCGCCTTCGTCCTCTGGGGGCAGCGCCAGCACGTGGTCGACTCCCTGGACAAGCACGCCAAGAACTGCGACGCCACGTTCTTCGGCGTGCACGTCAAGGCCAGCAACGACGCCGTCAAGGCCGCGTGCGCGAAGGTGGCCAAGCAAAACGGTTCGTGACGGGGCCGGCAACAAGGGCAACCTCAACGCGACCGGGCCGGCAACAAGGGCAACCTCAACGCGACTGGACCGGCAACAAGGGCAACCTCAACGCGACTGGACCGGCCCGGAACCCATCGCCCAGCGGATCGTCCGGACCGCGGCCTGTCCGGCCAGCCGCACGCCGGTCGCCTCGGTCACCGGCAGGTAGGGCAGCCGCAGGGGCCAGCGGGTCCACAGCGGCATCATTGCGACTGCCGAGGCACTGAGCAGGGCGTAGCCCGTACGAGCGGCCGCCGGCAGCGGAGGCGACAGCAGCAGGAACCGGGCCGCGTCCCGCGCTTGCGGGGTGCCGGCCAGTTCCGGGCGGAAGGCCGCCAACTGCCGATCGAGTTCGGACACGGTCGTCGGGGCGTCCACGACCCCCAGGGCGGCCGCCACCCGAGCGGTATCGGCAACGTAGCCGTCCCGCTCGGCCGCCGTCAGCGGCTCGGCGCCGTAGCGGTCGTGGGCCCGCAGAAAACTGTCGACCTCGGCCAGATGGACCCAACTGAGCAGGTGCGGGTCAGTCGCGGAGTAGGACCGGCCGTCCGGCGTGACGCCGTTGACCCGCCGGTGGATGCCCCGGATCCGCGCCACCATAGCCTCGGCGTCCTCGGCGGTCCCGAAAGTGGTGACGGCGAGAAAGTGACTGGTACGGGCGAGCCGGCCCCACGGATCGCCCCGGAAGCCGCTGTGTCCGGCCACGCCCGCCATGGCGAGCGGGTGTAACGACTGCAGCAGCAGCGCCCGCAAGCCTCCGACGAACATCGCGGCGTCGGCGTGCACGCGCCGGATCGGCCGGTCCTCGGAGAACCATCGCTCGCCCTCGCTCAGATGCACCCGGCGCGCGCGTTCGACCCCCTCGGCTCCGGCGACCCGAGTGAACAGTTCGGTCGCCAGCGCCCGCCGTGCGTCCGAGACCAGGTTCACGGGCAGCGCGCTCAACGGGGTCATGAAACCAGTCTGCCTCGGCCGAGCGGACTCCGGCGCCGAACAGCCGTCCCCGTGGGGTGGCTGCCTCGAATATCGACAAGCACCTCATTCCGATCACCGCGGCGCCGATGTGAAGGAATATCGCCCGTGGCCGGGCCGGGCAACGACCGACCGCCGCGATTCGAAGTCCGGCGAGTACTGGTGTCCGCACGATGAGGGGTAGCCGCGTGAGCAGTGCATCGCTACCGACTCTGCCTCGTCGGCGGCCACTGGACCTTGCGCTGACCGTCACGCTCTGGCTGGCCGCCAACTCCGCGTTGTCGCTGTACCTGTTCGCACGCGGCGACGACCGGGTGCAGATGATCTGGGCCTTGCTGCTGTTCTTTCCGTTGCTGCTGGTACGGATTTCCCGGATCACGGTGCGGTTGCGGATCCGGCGGCGCGCGAACCTGGTCCTGATCGCCGCGGTGGGAGCCTGGGGTTCGGCCGGCCTGTGGCTCTACCTCGCCGACGACGTGAGCCTGGCCGCTTTTCCACACCCTCCCGAGCTGCTGTTCCTGTTCAGCTACGTCGGCTTCGCGGCGCACCTACTGCTCGACGCGCGGTCACGCCACCTGGGCAGCTGGGCGTCCTGGCTCGAATCGGTCGTACTGTGCGGCGGGGCGGCGTGCCTGGCCGGCGCCCTGTTCCTGGAGCCGCTGGCGCGGGCCTCCGGCGCAACCGGCCTGGCCCTGTTCACCGCACTGCTCTACCCGTGCCTGGACATCTCGATGCTGGTCGTCATCCTCATCCAGGTCATCGTGCGAGCCCGGGCCCTCAACCGGTCGACGGTCGCGCTGCTGGCCGGCTGGCTGCTGTTCGTCGCCGCCGACTCCGGCTTCCTGGTCAATGTCTCCAACGTCACGTTCTTGCAGCAGCCCGCGGTCGGGGCGTCCCTGTGGTTCGGTGGCCTTCTCCTGATGACCGCCAACGCGGCCCGACCGGTCGACGTGCTGCCCGCCGGCCGGCGCAAGCACGGCGCGGTACCGATGCTGCTCGCAGCGGCCTCGGCGATCGCGGTGCTGATCGTCCGGCCCCTGGACCATTCCAGCCCCTACCTGGTGCCCATAGCCGTCGCAACGCTGATCGCGGCGGCCGGCCGGATGACGCTGGCCCTGCGCGAGGCCAACGGCGCCGCCGAGGCACTGGCGCTGTCGCGGACCGATGACCTGACGTTGCTGCCGAACCGGCGCGCCGTGCTGGCCCGGATCGACCACGCGCTGGGCCTGAGCCAGCCGTTGGCACTGATCCTGTTCGACTTGGACGGGTTCAAGGAGATCAACGACACGCTCGGCCATGGGGCCGGTGACACCGTCCTGCAGATTGCCGCCAACCGGGTGCGCGAGAGCCTGCCGGCGGAATCGCTGGTCGCCCGTCTCGGAGGCGACGAGTTCGCGGTCGTCCACGACGGCGACGACGAAGCCACCCTGCTGGCACACGCCCGCACGGTGCTGGCCAGCGTGTCCGAACCGATGACCGTGGAGGGCATGACGCTGAGCGTGAGCGCTTCGATCGGGGTCAGCGTGGCCAGCAGGAAGGACGTCTCCAGTACCGACCTGCTGCGCCGCGCCGACGTGGCGATGTACCAGGCCAAGCACGACCGGTCCGGCGTGCTGATCTACGACCCGGACCGGGACGACTTCTCCCGGCACAAGCTCCAACTGGCCGAGGACCTGCGACGCGGCCTTGCGCAGGGCCAGCTGCGGGTCTACTACCAACCGCAGGTGGACGCGGCTACCCGCCGGCTGCACGGGGTCGAGGCCCTAATCCGGTGGCAGCATCCGCACCTGGGCTTGTTGACGCCGCCCCAGTTCCTGCCGGTCGCCCGGCGCGCCGGGCTGATGATGGCGGTGTCCGAGCTGGTCCTGGCGGTCGCGGTCGCCGACATCAATCGGTGGACGAGCCGCGGCGCGCTGGCCGACGACCTGCGTGTGTCGATCAACTGCGCGCCGGCCGAGCTTCTGAGCCGGACGTTCCTGCCGGTGCTGTTCAAGGCCTGCGAACAGGCGGCGGTTCCCCCGGATCGGCTCGTCGTGGAGGTCACGGAGGACTCGTTCCTGTCCGAGCCCGGACGTGCCCGCGACATCCTCGCCGAGATCCGTCGCCATGGGGTGGAGATCTCGATCGACGACTACGGCACCGGGTTCTCCTCGCTGAGTTATCTGCGGGATCTTCCGGTCAACGAACTCAAGATCGACCGCTCGTTCATCAAGGCCCTGCGGCAGGACCCGCGCAGCCGAACGATCGTGTCCTCGACCGTGCAGATGGCCGGCGCCCTGGGCATGCGCACGGTGGCCGAAGGCGTCGAGGACGACGAGACGATGCACGAGCTGACCGAGCTGGGCATCGACCTGCTGCAGGGCTATGGGATCGGACGGCCGATGCCCGCCGAACAGCTGGAAGGCTGGCTGGCCGGCTGGTACGCGTTGTCGGCCAACGAGCTCGCCGGCAGCTGACACGGATCAGACGCTTCCCCGCGTCGTTGAAACGCTGAACGCGCATGAAACGGCTTACCGTTTGACCCGCATTCACCGGTTTGAGCACCGAGAAAACCGAGAATTTCACTCTCGGCGACCGTTTGGTAACCCCAGGGCATGATTAGATGACGTGAAGCGGCGTCTGTCCGCTCTTGCCCTCACCGGAGTGCGACCCCATGCATCAGCCGAATCCCGAGGAGCTCGCTGCCCTCGACGAGCTCAGAGACTGGGCTCGGCATCGGCTCACCGATCGCGACGGTCCTTGGGTATCGCACCCGACCACGTCAGCCGGGTTGCCCCAATCCGGGACCGAGCCTGCCGTCCACTCACTGCCCGCGATCTCGCCGGCCGGCGTGGGTCTGACCCAGGCGTGGCACACCCTGCGCGACGTCCTGCTGCCCAGCACCGTGCCGACCGACCACCCGCGCTATCTGGCCTTCGTCGCCGGCGCGCCGAGTGTGGCCGCGGCCATCGCCGACATGGCCCTGTCCATCGGCAGCGTCTATGCCGGCAGCGAACTCGAGGCCGGCCTGGTTGTGCGGGCCGAGGCCGAGGCGATCCAATGGCTCGCCGCCCTGGCCGGACTGCCCCCTGGTGCGCGCGGGGCCTTCGTCAGCGGTGGTTCGGCCGCCAATCTCTCGGCCCTGGTCGCAGCCCGCGCTGCCCGGGCCGAGCGCGCGGCTCGCGCCGCCCGCGACTCCGGTGCCCCGGCCGCTCCCCATTCGACAGCCTGGCCGCACCCGGGCATCGTCCTCGCCTCGGCGAATTCGCACTCCTCGGTCGCGGCGGCGGTCGAGATCATGGGGTGCGAGCTGCGGATCGTCGGCGAGGTGGACCGTCCGATGCTGGCCGCCGATCTCGCCCACGCCCTGCGCGAGGTCGACCCCGCCGACGTCATCGCGGTGGCGGCCATCGCGGGTGCGACCAACACCGGCCAGATCGACGACCTGGACCGGATTGCGACGCTGTGCGCGCGGCACGGGCTCTGGCTGCACGTCGACGCCGCCTACGGGGGCGCGGCCCTGCTCGACAAGCGGGTCACCGACGACTTCCTCGGGCTGGAGCGCGCCGACTCGCTGGTCATCAACCCACACAAGTGGCTGTTCACGCCGTATGAGTCCTCAGCCCTGCTGTACCGCAACCCCGACCAGGCCCGGCGCACCCACGCACAGCGCAGCCACTATCTGGACGCGGTCTCCGACGGGGACAACCCCGCCGACTACGCCTTCCAGCTCAGCCGCCGAGCTCGCGGGCTCCCGCTGTGGCTGTCGCTGGTCGCCAACGGCACCGACGCCTATCGGACCGCCGTGGAACGCTGCGTGGACCTCGCCCTGGAGTCGGCCGCGCTGATCCGGGCGGACGAGCAACTGACCCTGCTGTCCTGCGAGCTCTCGGTCGTCGTCTTCGAGCGCGTCGGCTGGTCCCGGCTGGACTATGCGCACTGGAGCGTGTCCGCCCTGCACTCGGGACTCGGGCTGGTGACGCCGACGACCTACCGTGGCCGGCCGGCGCTGCGGTTCTGCTTCGTCAACCCGCAGACCGCCGTCTCCGACGTCCGGGCCCTGCTCGCGTCCTTGGGCGGAGCCCTGCCACCCGGCGTGTCGCAGACCTAGCGCGTTCGACTCATGTTAAGTACTGCCGCGCCGATCTGAATCCCGTACGGCATCGAGCCGAGCGGGGGTGAAGGGCGCGCACCAGCGCGACGACTCAGTGATGGTGATGCATCGACGGGACGGCCAGGGGCATGGCTTGTTGAACAAGCTGTCCTCGGTCACAGGCGTGCTCTGCTGGGCGCTGCTCTGTATCGCCGCCGCCGTGGGCCCGACGTTGGGCGCGCACCCGTCGGCTTACCAGAACGTCCTCGTCAGCTTCAGCATGGTCTTCTTCCCGCTGCTGCTCATCCGGGCCGTCCTGATCACCCTCACCAGCCCCGGTCGCCGGCGCGCCCTGCTGACCCTAGTCTCGGGGCTGGCCCTCTGGTCCACCGGGTCGATGACCCTCAACACCAACCAGATCCCGGACGTCACCAAGTTCCCGGCCCCCGGTGAATGGCTCTTCCTCGCCGCCTACCTGTGCCTGGCGGCCTACCTCATCCTCGACCGCACCAGCCGGATGACCTCAGCGGCGACGACCTGGCTGGACGCGGTCGTCGTCTGCGGCGGCACGACCTGCGTCACCGCCAGCGTGCTCATCACCCCGATCTCCTCACGTTTCGGCGCCTCGGGCCTCCCGCTGCTGGTGGCCCTGCTCTACCCGATCATCGACCTGATGCTCGGCGTGCTCGTCGTCGGTCAGATCGCGCTGCGACTGCGCAACGACCTGCTCGGTTCACTCCAGTTGGTCAGCGGTTTCGTCCTGTTCGCTTTCGCCGACGGCCAGTTCGTGCTGAACCTGCACACCGGGACGTACTCCTACTCCTGGATCCAGGACGTGGCCTGGGGCTTCGGCTTCGCCCAGCTGATCACCGCCGCGGCGCGGCCGACCCGGACCGCGCGGGCGCTGCCGCGACGCCAGGGGCCCACCGTCCTCGTGCTGTCCTCCGCCGCCGCCGTCCTCGTCCTCGCCTTCCGGCCCTCGGGCGGTTTCGGGCCGCTGCTGGCCGTGACCGCGATGGTCACCCTGATCGCCGGCGGACTCCGGCTGGCGGTTGCCCTGCGCGAGGCCAACGGCGCGGCCGAGGCCTTCGCCCTGTCCCGGACCGACGACCTGACCCTGTTGCCCAACCGACGTGAGCTACGAGCCAAGCTCGACGAGGCGGTGGCCCGTCGCAAGCAGTTCGGCCTGCTCATCCTCGACCTCGACGGCTTCAAGGAAGTGAACGACACCCTGGGCCACTCCGCCGGGGACACGGTGCTGCAGATCTCCGCGCACCGGATCCGGCAGCTGCTGCCGCCGGAGATGCTCACGGCCCGGCTGGGCGGCGACGAGTTCGCGGTCCTGGCCGAGGGTGACGAGATCAGCCTGATGGAAGCCGCCCAGCAGGTGATCGAGGTGATCAGCGCCCCCCTCGTCGTCGACGGCATCGAACTGCTCATCAAGGCCTCGGTCGGGATCACGGTCCGCGGCGAGGGCGACACCTCGGTCGACCTGCTCCGGCGCGCGGACGTGGCCATGTATCAGGCCAAACGGGCCGAGGTCGGCGCGCTGGTCTATGACGCCCACGCCGACGACTTCTCCCGCGAGAAGCTCGAGCTGGCCCGAGATCTGCGCCAGGGACTCACCGAAGGTCAGATGGTCCTCTGGTACCAGCCCCAGATCGAGGCGTCCACCGGTCAGCTGTGCGGCGTCGAGGCTTTGATCCGCTGGAACCACCCGCAGTACGGCATGCTCGCGCCCGCGGTGTTCCTGCCCGCCGCTCGCCGTGCCGGCCTGATGGCCCAGATCTCGGAGGAGGTCGGGCGGCTCGCGGTCAACGATCTGCTGAACTGGCGCTCCGACGGCCTGCAGATGCGCGTCGCGATCAACTGCGCACCGCCCGAACTGCTGTCCGGGGTGTTCCTGCCGCGGCTGTTCGAGCGCATCGATCGGGCCCAGCTTCCCGGCGACAGCCTGGTGATCGAGATGACCGAGGACGTGTTCCTGTCCGACCCGGAGCGCGCCCGCACCATCATCGCCGACATCCGCCGGCACGACGTCCAGGTCGCGATCGACGACTACGGCACCGGCTTCTCCTCGCTGTCCTACCTGCGGGATCTGCCGGTGCAGGAATTGAAGATGGACCGCTCGTTCATCTCCGCGATCCGTACCGACGAGCGCAGCCGGATGATCGTCGCGTCCACCTTCTCGATGGCGCAGGCCCTGGGCGTGCGGATGGTCGCCGAAGGGGTCGAGGACGCGGCGACGGCGGCCGACCTGGTCGCGATGGGCGTCGACGTCCTGCAGGGGTACCACGTCGCACGCCCCATGCCGGCCGCCGACATCGAGGGCTGGATTCGCCGGTGGCGGTCCATGGCCCATCAGGTCGGCTCGCTGCGCGACGCCGGGCCTTCGTCCGGATCCACCGCCGCCTGAGGCGGCCCGGTCTCAGAACTGGTCGGGTGAGGAGATCGCTTCGGTGATCATGAAGTCCGGCGGGATGCTGGTGTCGCCACCCACGCTGGCGATGAACGACTGCAGATCGGGAGCGCCGAAGAACTTCTCGAACTGCTCCGCGCTCGCCCACTCGTCGACGATCATCACCATGCCGTCGCCGACCCCGAACCGATGGTGCAGCGCGCCTTCTGGTCTGGCCTGCTCGGCGATTCTGGCGAACTCGTCCCCGCGGTCGTGCAGCGCCTGCTGGAACTTGGTGGTGTCTCCGTGGATCTTGCCGATGATGAGCACGCTCATCGCTCTACCCCCGTAGGGTCCCGGCGGTTGCAGCGGGACGTCCGCCGCGTCTTGATGCGGCACCATAGCTGCGGTCGATCACCCGGACAACGGCAGAAATTGACGGATCAGCGCATCGGCTGCCGCGCGGGTGGAAAGGCGGGCTCAGGCCGACAATCGCTCCGATTCTTCGACGACGATCGCGGCCGGGACGCGCGGTTTCATCCGGAATCCCTCGGTGTCGGGCAGGCTGATGCCGTCCAGGCCGACGCCGAGACTGATCAGCCGATGGGCCTCCGGATTCACCCGGCGCTGGGTGCGCACCAACTGCTCGCTGAACCCCCACAGCGGAGTGCTGATCGGCGAACCCAGGTACGGTCCCGGAGGCGCACCCGGGAAGCGGTGGCACTGCAGCCCGATCGCTCCGAACACCCGACGCGCTCGCTCGTCCATGATCATGACGATGCCGTCGACCTCGTTGACGGTCCATCCCCGGACCAGCGCGTGACACAGCGCAGCGGACAACAACATCCCGCCGGCCGCGCCCTTGCGCACCCCGAAGGTCGCGACGTCCCAGAAGTTGTCGAGGGTCAGGCCGGCCGCGCGCCCCGCCTGACGTCCGTTGACGTTCCACGGCGGCCGGCTGAGGTCGTTGACGGTCTTCAGGCCGAGGGGGGAGGGCGTGATCAGCCGGATGCAGGCCACCGCGTCGCCGTCGGTGTCGGTGACGGCGATGAAGGACGAGGTCGCCTCGTACGGGCCGTATTCCTCGGCCAGTTCTTCGGTGGTGTTGCCGTAGGCCTGGAGGAACACCTCGGCCTCGCACTGTTCGGCCGCCGATTTGACGTCGCCACGGGCGTCGAAGTGCAGGGTGTAGTCCACTGGCACGGGTGGCCGCCTCTTGTCACGGTTGCTGCAGGTGCCATCCGTGGCTGCGGAGTCTCAGACTATGGGCAATGCCAGGGTTGGTGCAAAGTTCTATGCCTCCCCCGGCTTTGTTCTATGCCTCCCCCGGCTCTGTTCTACGCCTCCCCCGGCTTTCGCGGCCCCAATTCTCGGTGAGAGCGATTGCACGCGAGGATTCGGGCCGCGAAAGCCAGAGGGGGCGGCGGCGGGGGCGGCGGGGCGGCGGAGGGGGCGGCGGGGGCGGCGGGGCGATCCATTCGGTGGGGCGGTGTGATCCATTCGCTAAGGTGCGGAGTGGTTACCGGCGGGTAACTGTGTTTTTCTGGACGGCACCGGAGCGACAACTGGAGGAGCCCTGTGGCGCTACGCATCATCCTGACCCTGATCCTGACGCTGGCCACGGCCGCGTTGGCCGGACGTCGGGTGCTCTGGCTGGTCAAGCTCATCCGGTCCGGGAAGTCGGCGCCCGGCCGCGGGAAGGGCGCCGGGCCACGCGTGGTCAACGACGCCGAAGAGGTGCTGGGGCAGAAGAAGCTGCTCATGTGGTCCGTCCCCGGCCTGGCGCACTTCTTCACCTTCTGGGGCTTCACGATCCTCAACCTCACCATCCTCGAAGCGTTCGGCGCGCTGCTGATCAACCGGGACTTCCACATCCCGCTCGTCGGCACCTGGCGTGCCCTGGGCTTCGTCGAAGACTTCTTCGCGATCGCCGTCCTCATCGCGCTCGCGGTGTTCGCCGTCCTGCGCCTGCGCAACGCCCCGGAGCGCAAGCAGCGGGAATCCCGCTTCTACGGCTCCCACACCGGTCCGGCCTGGGTCATTCTCGGCATGATCAGCCTGGTCATCGTCACGCTGCTGCTGCTGCGGGGCGCCCAGCTCAACGCCGGCGAGTTCCCCTACGGCCACTCCAAGTGGACCTTCGCCTCCTACCTGGTCGCCAAGGCGCTGGGATCAGGCGCCTACAACTCAGGGCTGGCGACCTTCTTCCTGCTGGCCCAGCTCGTGGTCGTGCTGGCGTTCCTGATCATCGTCACGTACTCCAAGCACCTGCACATCGCCACCGCCCCGATCAACGTGTACTTCAAGCGGCTGCCCAAGGCTCTCGGGCCGCTACTGCCCGCCACCGACGAGACCGGCACGCCGATCGATTTCATGGACGTGGAAAACCTGTCCGAGGACACCGTCTTCGGCAAGGGCAAGATCGAGGACTTCACCTGGAAGGGTTACCTCGATTTCGCGACCTGCACCGAGTGCGGACGCTGCCAGTCCCAGTGCCCGGCCTGGAACACCGGCAAGCCCCTGTCGCCCAAGCTCATGATCATGGACCTGCGCGATCACATGTTCGCCAAAGCGCCCTACCTCATCGGAGGAAAAGCCCTTCCGGGTGAGGGCAATTCTGGTTCGGTGGAGGTCGGCGGTGGGGCCGCGGCTGGTGCGCACGGCCACCACGGTGTTCCGGAGTCCGGCTTCGGTCGGGTGACGGGTACGAATGCGGCGCAGTACAACCGTCCACTGGTAGGCGATGCGGCCTCCTTCGGCGTCATCGACCCGGACGTGCTGTGGTCCTGCACGACCTGCGGCGCCTGTGTCGAACAATGCCCCGTCGACATCGAGCACATCGACCACATCGTGGACATGCGCCGTTACCAGGTGCTCGTCGAATCGTCCTTCCCGTCCGAGGCCGGGACGATGCTGCGCAACCTGGAGAACAAGGGCAACCCCTGGGGTCTGCCGGACGCCAAGCGCGAGGAATGGATCAACGAGTTCGACTTCCCCGTCCGCAAGGTCAACCCTGGCGAGCCGCTGCCGGCCGAGGTGGAATACCTGTTCTGGGTGGGCTGCGCCGGAGCGCTGGAGGACCGTTCCAAGAAGGTGACGAAGGCCTTTGCCGAATTGCTGAATGTGGCCGGCGTCGACTTCGCGGTGCTGGGCCGCAATGAGACCTGTACCGGGGACTCGGCACGACGGTTGGGCAACGAGTTCGTGTTTCAGATGCTGGCCGCCGAGAACGTCCAGACACTGAACTCGATCGAACGCTCCCACCCGCTCAAGATCGTGGCGACCTGCCCGCACTGCTTCAACACCATCGCCAACGAATACCCACAGATCGGCGGCAATTACGAGGTCGTGCACCACACCCAGCTGTTGGCGAAGCTGGTGGCCGAGGGCCGGCTGACCCCGGTGGAGCCGGTGGACAAGAACGTCACGTATCACGATCCGTGTTACCTGGGCCGGCACAACAAGGTGTACACGCCACCACGCGACGTACTGGGCGCTATCCCAGCTCTCAAGTCGCAGGAGATGCACCGCTGCAAAGACCGCGGATTCTGCTGTGGAGCCGGCGGCGCCCGGTTCTGGATGGAGGAGAAGATCGGCAAGCGGATCAACGTCGAGCGGACCGACGAGGCCCTGGGTCTCGATCCGGACCTGATCTCGACCGCGTGTCCGTTCTGCATGGTGATGCTGTCCGATGCGGTCACGGCGAAGAAGGCCGAAGGGACGGCGAAGGATCACGTCCAGGTGCTCGACGTGGCCCAGATCCTGCAGCAGTCGCTGGTACGCCCGCCGCGTTGAGGTTGCCCTCGTTGTCCGGTGCCGCGCGTTGAGGTTGCCCTCGTTGTTCGGTGCCGCGCGTTGAGGTTGCCCTCGTTGTTCGGTGCGCATGGCGCAAGAAGGGCAACGTCAACGTCAGACAGCCCGCAACAAGGGCAACGTCAACGTCACACAGGCAGCAACAACGGCAACGTCAACGGAGGAGGGGGACGTCGACCGCGATGTCGGGGACGCCGAAGGCGTTTACCAGGCCGACAGCGTTGGGACGAAGCTGACCGCAGAGGTCGTTGACGACACCCGGCAACATCTTGGTTCGCGCTGCCGGTAGCCGCCCGTGCTCGATGAACCAGGCACGCTCGGCCTCCACCGTGGACAGCACGAACAGGTCACACAGACGCTCCAACTGCTCCTTGGCGGCGGGATCGGGACAGCTGTCGATACCGGCCACGAAGGCTTCGAGCAGGATCCGGTCGACGTGAGCGCGAGCTGTGGCCAGGAGGTGATCCTGACACTGGTTGAAGACCGCGAACGGGTCCGGGGCGCCGGCGGCCTTGCGTAACCGGCGGGCCAGACCGTCCAGCAGGTGCTTCTCCCTAAAATCGAACAGCGAGATATGCCAGCCGCGATCGGTCCATTCCGCATCGTCATCGCGCCCGGCGGCGTCGAGCAGGCGCTGGATGACCGAACGCGCCGCGGTGCGCTCCAGCACGTTCCCGACGGCCTGGTTGGCGACGAATTTGACCGTTCCCAGGACGTCCAGCTCCCCGAAGTGATCCCGGTAGGACGTCAGCAGCTCCTTGGCCACAAGTTGCAGCAGGACGGTGTTGTCGCCCTCGAAGGTCGTGAACACATCGGTGTCGGCCTTGAGGTCGGGCAGGCGATTCTCGCTGAGGTAGCCCGCCCCGCCACACGCCTCGCGACAGATCTGGATCGCTGCGGTGGCATGCCAGGTGGCGCTGGCCTTCACGCCGGCCGCGCGCGCCTCCAGTTCGCGCCGACGCGGATCGTCCGGATCGCCGGCGGTGAAGACCTCGTGCAGGGTTTCCACCAGCGCGGACTGGGCAAAGTGCAAGGCATAACTCTTGGCTATGGTCGGCAAAAGCTTACGTTGATGGACCAGGTAGTCCAGCAGCACCACCTCACCGTCCCGGCCCGGCGCCGAGAACTGGGTACGCGTGTCGGCATAGCGGGTGGCGATCGTCAACGCGGACTTCGTCGCGCTGATCGCGGCGCCCGCGACGCTGATCCGCCCTTGGATCAGGGTCCCGAGCATCGTGAAGAAACGCTTCGTGGAGTTCTCGATCTCGGTGCGATACGTCCCGTCGGCGTCCACCTGCGCATAGCGATTCAGCAGGTTCTGCCGGGGTATCCGCACTGCATCGAACCACAGCTGCCCGTTGTCCACACCGTTGAGCCCCGCCTTGGGTCCGCAGTCGGCGATCCGGATCCCGGGCAGCGGCTGGCCGCCCTCGTCCCGGATCGGCACGAGGAAACAGTGCACGCCATGCGACTGGCCTGCCGAGACGAGCTGGGCGAAGACCGCCGCGATCCGTCCGTCCTGCGCGGCGTTGCCGATGTACTCCTTACGCGCCTCGTCGTCGGGCGTGAGCACCACGAACTCTTCGGTCACCGGGTCGTAGGTGGCTGTGGTGCCCAGACAGGCCACGTCGGACCCGTGTCCGTGCTCGGTCATCGCGAAGCAGCCGAGCAGCCGACCGGCGGCGATATCGGCCAGGTAACGCTGATGGTGGATCTCGGTGCCCAGATGCAGAACGGCTCCGCCGAACAGTCCGAACTGCACGCCGGTCTTGACCAGCAGTGAGAGATCGCCCATGCCCAGCATGTCGAAAGCGGTGATCGAGGCCCCGATGTCCCCGCCACCTCCGTACGCCTCCGGGAAGCCGTACCCGGTCATTCCCTCGTCGCACAGGCTCAACAGCTGGGCCAACGTCCGGGCGCGATGCTCGGCGATGCTCAGCCCGGGCACCGGACGGAACAGCTCACGTTCGCTCAGCTTGCGGGCGGACTCGCGGACGTGACCCCAACGGCCGTCCAGGTGCTGACGCAGACGGTGCACGGTTTCCTCGTTCAGCGGGGCAACGGGGTGTGCAGCGGTCATGCCGGATTCCTTTCGAAGGTGGACAACCCGTCCCACAACAGGGCGGTGAGGCTGGCCGTCAGCTCGGCGCGGGTCAGCTCGCCGGGATGGTCGAGCCACCAGTCACCGGCGGATTGAATCAGCCCGACGATGGCGACTCCCCACGGTTTGGCCAGCGGATTGTCGTACCCGGCCCCTGGAGCGCCGGACGATCCACCGGACGCGGCGGCGGAGGCGATGATGTCGTTGATCCGGGCCGCGACGATGGCCGGATAGTCGACCTGCCGCTCCGAGCCGGCGGCGTCGAGCACGGGGTTGCGGGCGACGAAGCGATACAGCTCGGGCCGCTTGTCGAGCAGCTGGAAGTAGGCATCGATTCCCGCCGAGACCATGTGCCGCGGATCGTGGTGGGTCGCTATGCGCTCGCCGAGGTTGGCCGTCCACACGCTGGCCATTTCCTGGCCGACGGCGCGGTACAGGTCGGCCTTGTCCTCGAAATGGCGGTAGAACACCGCTTTGGAGGTACCGGCTTCGGCGGCGATCTGGTCCATGCCGACGGTCGCGCCGTGTTTGTCCACGGCCCGGATGGCAGCCTGGACGAGCTCGGCGCGCCTGCTCTGCCGATGGGCGTCCCAGCGCGCTGACCGTCCGTCCACGGCTGCGATCTTCATGTCGTCACAGTATCCGATACCGCTAGTTACAGGTAAGGGTGGCGGCGTGTCCCTGCCCACACCGATCCGCGACCGGTCTGGCAGGTTAGGCCTATGTCCGTTCCGCGCCTGCGCGAGCCTGCCAACCTTGTGAGCCCCCGAGCGCGGGTGTTCTGGGCGGCGCGCTGCGGCGCCGGGTGGTTGCTCCTGATCGCGGCCCAGGTCGCACTGATCGTGCTCCTGCCGCCCGCCCACCGAGGCCTGCAGATCGCGCTGCTGGTGGCCAGTGTGCTGCTCGGCGCGGTCCACGCGACGGTGATGCCGCAATGGCGTTTTCGCGTCCACCGCTGGGAAGTCACACCGACGGCCTGTTACGCCCAGGACGGCTGGATCACCCAGCGTCGGCGCATCGCTCCGCTGTCCCGGGTGCAGACAGTCGACACCGAGCGCGGGCCGCTCGAGCAGCTGTTCAGGCTCGCATCGGTGACGATCACGACGGCGTCGGCGGCGGGGCCGATCACCATCAAGGGCTTGGACGCCGCCGTCGCCGGCCGCCTGGTGGACGAGCTGACGGTCGTCACCGCCTCGAGTTCGGGCGACGCGACGTGAGCTCGCAGGGCCGGGACGCCAACGAGGTCGAAGGCGCCGCTGCGGCTGCGCCTGCGGCTGCCGCTGCGCCAACGCCTGCGGCTGCGGCTGCGGTGCCTTGGCGACGGCTCAGCCCCCGAATGTTGCTGATTCACCCGGTCCGGGAGGCGATCCGCTACATCCCGGTTCTGATCGGCGTCTTCTTCGCCGGCAACTCCAACGGCAACGGGCACTGGTGGAGTGTCGGGGTGCTGGCGGTGGTCATCGTCCTCGCCGGCGTCCGCTGGGCGACCACGCGTTTCCAGATCACCGCCGACCAGGTCCAGCTACGGACCGGCCTGGTGCGCAAGCGGACCCTGGTCACGCCGATCGACCGGGTACGGACCATCGACGTGACCGAGCACGCTCTGCACCGGGTGCTCGGCCTGGCCAAGGTCGCCATAGGCACCGGCACCGCCGACCACAAGAAGGAAGGGCTCGTGCTGGACGGCCTCGGCGCACGGGAGGCCCGGGCGTTGCGGGCGGAACTGCTGCACCGCTCACCCCCGGTCGGCAGCTCACCGGCCGGGCACCGCAGCGGCTACCACCGGTACGACCTCACCGCAGCCCGCACCGTCGAACCCACCTCACCACCCGCCGACGACCTCACCTCAGCCGCCACCTTCGACCCCACCGCCAAAGCCCGGCCCGAGCCCTGGGCCGGCGCCGAACAGGACGAACAGGAGCTGCTGCGCCTGGACCCCTCCTGGGTGCGCTACGCGCCGTTCACCCTGTCCGGACTGCTGACCGCGGCGGCGATCCTCGGCTTCGCCTGGAACGTGCTCAACCAGTCCTCGGTGAAACCAGGCAGTCTCGGCGCGGTCCGATCGACCGGACGGCACCTGCGCGACAGCCCGTGGTGGGCGATCTCGCTGCAAGCCGGCATCGCGGTGATCGTCGTCATCTCGCTGCTGTCGATCGTTGGCTACCTGCTGGCGTTCTGGAACTTCCGGCTCACCCGGCACCCCGAAGGCACCCTGCACACCAGTCGCGGATTGATCACCGCCCGCTCCACCAGCATCGAGGCCCGGCGGCTGCGCGGCGTCGAGCTGACCGAGCCGTTCCTGCTCCGGCTGGTGCGCGCCGCCCGGCTGTCGGCGATCGCGACCGGCCTGCGCACCGGACGCGGATCCGACCGTACGGCGGCCGTTCTCGCGCCCCCTTCCCCGCGGCGGATCGCCGAACGCACCGGCGCCTGGGTGCTCGACGATCCCGGCGCACCGGCTGCGATGACCGGCACCCTGTCGCCGCACCCCGCGGCTGCCCGGCGCCGCCGGCTCGTCCGCTCGACCGTGCCGGCGGCGGTGGTTTCGGCCGGGGTGATCGCCCTCGGCGTCGTACTCGGCCAGAGCGCGATCGGCATCGCCGCTGCCGTGGTCATCCTGGTCTCGGCCGCGTGGCTCGGCACGGACCGCTACCGAGCGCTCGGCCACGCGGTGTTCGGGCCTTTCCTGGTGAGCCGGTCCGGCTCGGTAGTCCGCCGCCGGGTTGCCCTGGAACGTGACGGGATCATCGGCTGGAACCTGCACCGCACGTTCTTCCAGCGCCGGGTGGGACTGGCCAGCCTCGCGGCCACCACAGCGGCGGGGCGTCAGGCCTACCTGATCACCGATATCAGCCTGGACGAGTCAGTCACCGTGATCACCGCAGCCACACCCGGACTGCTGGAACAGTTCCTCCTCACCTGACCCGGCGCCCGGCTCACCTGACCCGGCGCCCGTGACCCGCGCCCGGCGCCCGGCGCCCGTGACCCGCGCCCGTGACCCGCACCCGTGACCGCGCCCCTCACCCTGCGCCCGGCGGTGCGGTCTCAGCGGACGCCGCTCCACGAGCCGGTCCGCGCGGCCGCGGCCAGCGCGTCGGCCAACTCGTCGTGCCGGTCCGCGACACCGCCGACGGTCACGCGCACGTGCGGATCCTGATGTGCCAGCACCGCAAAGGGTGATCCCGGCGCGACGCCGATCCCCTGACTGGCCAGTCGGACCACCGCCGCCGTCTCGTCGACGACGGGAACCCAGATGTTGATGCCGTCCCGGCCGCCGACCTCGACCCCACGCTCCCGCAGCGCGGTCACGATCGATTCCCGCCGGCGGGCGTAGGTGGCTCGGGCCCGTTCGACCTCGCCCACCGATTCGGCGTCAGTGAGCAGGGACAGCAGGATCTGCTGCAGCATCCGACTGCTCCACCCCTGCCCGAGCTGGCGACGACTGAGGATCTCCCGCAGGACCGCCGGTGGCGCGCTCATCGCCGCCAGCCTGAGATCGGGCCCGTGGGACTTGGAGAAACTGCGAACATGCACGGTGCGCTCGGGCAGCCAGGCGCCGAGGCTGATCGGCACCGCCCCGGCCACGCCGCCGGCCGAGTCGTCCTCCACGATCAGGCAGTCGACCCGAGCCAGTAGGGCCGCCAGCTCCCGGGCCCGAGCCTCGTTCAGGGAGGCACCGGTCGGATTCTGCGCACGCGGCTGCAGGAAGACCGCAACCGGCAGGTGCCCGGTCGGCTCGTCCAGGGCGCCGGCCAGTTCGTCTGGCCGCAGTCCCTGGTCGTCGAGTCCCACCCCCACCACGGTGACGCCGATGGATTCGAGCAGGTCGAGCAGGGGCGGGAAGCAGGGGCTCTCCACGACCACCCGGTCACCGAAGCGCAGGGCGGACCGGACGAACAACTCCAGACCGTCCATCGCGCCGTCCACGACCGTGATCTGCTCGACCGGATAGGGCCACTGGGCGTGCAGGACCGCGGCCAGTTCCGGCAACACGGGATCGTCCAGGTAGCTGGCGGGCGTGGCCAGCGGTGCCAGGCGGGACAGCCCGGACAACGCCCGGCCCAGGTCGGGAAGGAGTTCGGAGTCCGGGACCCCCGTGGACAGGTCGAGCGAGAAGGGCGTCTGCCGGTCGACGGCCCGACGGTAGCGAGCCAGCGATCCGGAACGTGGATCGGCGATGGTGGTGCCGCGTCGCCCGTCGGTATGGATCGTGCCGGAGCGGGCCAGCAGCGCCCACGCCGCGCTCACGGTGGTCGGGGACAGCCCGAGTTCGGTGGCGACCGTGCGGATCGGGGGCAGTTTCTCCCCGACCGCCACGGCACCGTCCCGCATCGCACGACTCACCGCGTGCGCGAGCCCGCGGGCGGTCGGCTCGTCCAGCCGCTCCTCCAAAGCACTCAACATTGCCGTCACGGTTTGTAACATAGCGAAGGATTCTTTGTTCTGGCTACCCCTGTCACGTAATCTCATGACATGACCAACGCAACCCCGCAGCGCATCTCGCACTGGATCGACGGCTCCTCCACCCCTGGCACCTCCGGCCGGGTCGGGCCCGTCTTCAACCCGGCCACCGGCGTACAGACCGGCGAGGTCGAGCTGGCCAGCGCCGCGGAGGTGAACACGGCCGTGGCCTCGGCCAAGTCGGCCGCGCGCGACTGGCGCCAGGCCTCGCTGTCCCGCCGCGCCGCCGTGCTGTTCGCCTTCCGCGAGTTGCTGCACGCCCGCACGGACGAACTCGCCGCGATCGTCACCGCCGAGCACGGCAAGGTTCTCTCCGACGCCGTCGGGGAGATCTCCCGCGGGCTGGAGAACGTCGAGTACGCCACCGGCGTGCCGAACCTGCTCAAGGGCGGCTTCTCCGAGCAGGCCTCCACCGGGGTGGACGTCTACTCGATCCGGCAACCGCTGGGCGTGGTCGCCGGCATCACACCGTTCAACTTCCCCGTGATGGTGCCGCTGTGGATGTGTGCCAACGCCATCGCCACCGGTAACGCCTTCATCCTCAAGCCCAGCGAGAAGGACCCGTCCGCAGCACTGTTCCTTGCCCAGCTGTGGAAGGACGCGGGCCTGCCCGACGGCGTCTTCACCGTGGTGCACGGCGACAAGGAAGCGGTCGACACCCTGCTCCGCCACGAGGACGTGGCCGCGGTCAGCTTCGTCGGCTCGACGCCGATCGCCAAATACATCTACGAGACCGGAACCGCGCACGGCAAGCGCGTACAGGCCCTGGGCGGCGCGAAGAACCACATGGTCGTGCTGCCCGACGCCGACATCGACATGGCCGCCGACGCCGCGGTCTCGGCCGCCTACGGCGCGGCGGGCGAACGCTGCATGGCCATCTCGGTCGCCGTCGCCGTCGGCGGTGTCGGCGACGCCCTGGTCGACGCCATTGCGGCTCGGCTGCCCAAACTGACCGTCGGCAACGGCGCCGACGCCGACACCGACATGGGACCGCTGATCACCGCCGAGCACCGGGACAAGGTGGCCGGCTACATCGCCGCCGGCGCGTCCTCAGGGGCAAGTGTGGTCGTCGACGGGCGCGAGGCGGACCTGCCGGCTGAGGGCTTCTTCCTCGGCACGACCCTGCTGGACCACGTGACTGCCGACATGAGCGTCTACACCGACGAGATCTTCGGACCGGTCCTGTCGGTCGTGCGGGCCGACACCTACGACGACGCCCTGGCGCTGATCAACGCTAACCAGTTCGCCAACGGCACCGCGATCTTCACCCGGGACGGCGGGGCGGCCCGGCAGTTCCAGTTCGACGTCGAGGTCGGGATGATCGGCATCAACGTGCCGATCCCGGTTCCGGTCGCGTACTACTCCTTCGGCGGCTGGAAGGCCTCACTGTTCGGCGACAACCACATGTACGGGCCGGAGGGCATCAACTTCTACACGCGGGGCAAGGTCGTCACCTCCCGGTGGCCCGATCCGGCGACCTCGACCGTGGACCTCGGCTTCCCCCGCACCCGCTGACCGCGCCCGCGCCGGCGCCGGCTGGAACCATCCGAGCCATCACCGGATGGACAGCCGGCGCACAGCGCGAGCATTGACGGCGCGCGCACGATGGACTCATGACTACACCGACCGCACTGAGTGCACTCAACCTGCAGGACCTGGTCGGACTACCCGCGGACGAGGCGGCAGCCAGGGTCGAACGGGCCGAGGGCATCGTCCGCCGTATCCCTCGCGGTGGCCTGATGACCATGGATTACCGAGCCAATCGCGTCACCATCGTCGTCGAGGACGGCGTCGTCACCGAGGTCGTCGGAATCGGCTGACCCGGCCCGGGTGGGCGCCGGCTGATGCCGAATTCGGCGGCGGACGGCTCGGCCCACGAATCTGTGGCAACTTTTCCCGCCATAGCGGCCCGGGCGGTCGCACAATCTAGGAATGGACACCGCCACGCTCGTTTCCGCCTGGGATCTGCTGGTAGGCATGAACCAAGGGCACTTCATGCTCTACACCGACGAACCGCACACCGTGGACCCCCGGGAAAAGTCCCGGATCGTCCAGGCCGCTGTGTCCGGGACCGGAATCGCCCAGCATTTCGGCACCGTCGTCGTCACCAGCCCGCACCAGAAGAACTACGCGATGGGCCTGCGCGTCGAGGTGTTCGACGCCCACCCCGATGACGATCTGGACGACTGGCAGGAAGCCTTCGAGCTCGACCTGCCGGTGAAGACCAGCGGGCTGATCTACGACTCCCCCGGAATGTCGTCGTTCAAGATCCCGGTTCGACCAGGCGAGCAGCACCTGCTCATCACCGGCCTCGGGTTCTCCGATCACGACCGGCCGAGTGCCGAAACCCCCGGTGACCGCTGGCGAATCAGGCTGTGGCCGTGCGAGGAGCACCACCAGTCGACCCGGCTCAAGGCAGCCTCCTGACCGCCTGAGCCTCGGGAGCGCCGGCGCCGGCGCCGGAGGTGACGCGGTCGAGTCAGCGCAGGCCGGCGGGATCGTCGGCCAGCAGGATGGCGTGCAGTTCCTCGGTGGGCATCGGCTGGTAGGCCCAGAATCCCTGGAAGTACCGGTAGCCGATCGACATCAGCGTGATCATCTGCCGCTCGGACTCGACTCCCTCGGCGATCACCCGCATGCCCAACTCGTCGGCCAGCTGCACCACCGCTCGGGAGACGGCGAGATCGACAGGGTTGGGGACGGGCAGGCCCAGGCCGGCGACGAAGGACTTGTCGAGCTTGACGATCGTCGCGGGCAGGCGCTTGAGGTAGGTCAGCGGGGCGTAGCCGGTACCGAAGTCGTCGAGGGCCACCTCCAACCCGAGGTCTCGAAGGCGCCAGAGTTCGGCGAGTTCGGGCGATCCGGCGTCGACCAGCACCGATTCGGTGACCTCAAGACAGACCTGCTGAGGTGACACCGCGAATTCCGCGATGGTCTCGGAGATGAGGTTGAACAGCCGTCCCGTCCCCAGCTCTCGCCGGCCGGCGTTGACGGCCACCATCAGCCGGCGTCCGGTCGCGTTCCAGCTCGCCACCGCCGACAGCGACTGCCGGACGATCGACTCCGACAGCTCGTCCATCAAGCCGGCGCCTTCGGCGATGTCGAGAAATTCCGAGGGCAGCAGCGTGCCGCGGCTGGGATGGTGCCAGCGCAACAGGGCCTCCGCCGCGACCGGCACCCGGTCGGATTCCACGATCGGCTGAAAGGCCATGCGCAGCTCGGCGGTTCCCGCCCGCAGGGCCCGGCGCAGTTCCGCCTCGACCTCCACGCGCCGCTGGGCCGGGCCGGTGTTGAGCGGGCCGGCCACGACGTACCGGTTGCCGCCGCCGCGCTTGGCCGAGTACATCGCCTCGTTGGAGCGGCGCACGACATCGCCGGGGTCCTCCTCCGCGCCGACTTTGGCCGTACCGATGCTGGTGGTCACGGTCAGCTCCGCGCCGGCGACCGTGACCGGG
The DNA here is from genome assembly GCF_023516435.1 of Jatrophihabitans telluris. GTDB lineage: Bacteria > Actinomycetota > Actinomycetes > Mycobacteriales > Jatrophihabitantaceae > Jatrophihabitans_A > Jatrophihabitans_A telluris. The sequence goes on from NZ_CP097332.1 coordinate 4,133,288, forward strand.
CGGCGGATCGCGGCGAGCAGGCGCTCGGCGAGCTGGTCTGGCGGCATCGAGGAGACGATCACCAGCTCGTCACCGCCGAAGCGACCGACCACGTCGGAGGCGGTCACCAGCACCGAGATCCGGGCCGCGAGGGTGCGCAGCAGATCGTCCCCGGCCGAGTGGCCGTAGGCGTCGTTGACCTTCTTGAAGTCGTCCAGGTCGATGAAGTACACGTTGCGCCGCGGGTCGGCAGGATCGTCGGCAGCGCTCTGCAGCGTCTCGCCGATCACGCGCCGGTTGGCCAGACCGGTGAGCGGGTCGTGGCCGGCCTCCCAGGCCATCCGCTGCTCGGCCCGCACCTGGGCGTCGACGTCGCGCAGGGTGCACAGGATCTGCATGGTGCGCCCGTCCGGGCCGCTCTGCCAGGGCGCGACCCACACCTGGATCCAGCGCCAGTTGCCGAACTCGTCCCGCATCCGCATCCGGGTCTGGCGGGCACCGCCGGCCGGGTTGTCGCGCAGCTCCTCGGCGAGCACGTCCAGCTGGCGTCGGTCGGTGGGATGCAGGATCAGGCGCAGATCGGCGTAGCGCGCGCTGCGGGAGCCGGAGTGCCCGGCGCCGTTGAGTCGCTCGAACACGCGCCGGTTGGCCCAGAGGATCTGCCCGTCGGAGAGCTGGATGAGCAGGATGCTGTCCGGCATGACGTCGACGATCGCGTCGAAATACCGCTTCTGCGGGCTCGGTTCGACGTGGAGGTCGGTGATGTCGATGGCCACTCCGTGGGGAATCGCATCCTCACCGGGTTCGTCGAACCATCCGTAGAACCGGACCAGCCGGATCTCGCCCGTCCCGTGCCGCACGATGCGGAAGTCCCGGCAGGCGCGGCGCAGCGCGAACAGCTCGGTGAGGCCTTCGAGGAAGGCGGGTAGCTCGGGCAGCAGGATCGACGCGTACGGCCCGGCCATGATCTCGGCGGTGTGGAGGTCTGGCTCCCGTGCGTTGCGCAGTTCTTCGGGATAGCACCAGGGGGAGAGCACGAGGTCGAGCACCGCTGTGGACGACGGCTGCCCGTCGGCCGGGACGTAGCGCGCCTCGGCCCCGCGTGTCGCGCCGGTATCGGGGTCGATGACCAGGCGAATGTGCACCGCCCGCTCCGCGCCGGTGGAGTCCGGGGCAGTCCCGGGCCTGGCGGCCGTGAGGGCGCTGAGCGCTGCCATCGTGAGCGGGTGTTCGGCGAGCTCGGGTTCCAGAGGCAGCGCGGGATCGACCAGGCGGTCGTTGACGACCAGGACCGTCGAGTCGCCGGCGACGACGACCCGCTCCATAGAACTCACCAGCACTTCTCCCCGCTGCCGCAGGCTGCGCGAGCTTCGCCGGCCCCGGCAGACTGGCTACAGTCTGGCCCCTGTCGAGCGAAGATCAACTGTGAACCGCCGACACGCCACGAGCGGACCGTCAGAACCTGCCATTAGGGTGCCAGGCATGCCGGATATCGACCCTGTCTTCATTGATCTACTCCACCCGGCGCTGGCCGACGCAGCGTTGAGTCGGGCACGCGATCTGGGCGCCAGTCACGCCGATTTCCGCCTTGAGCGTATCCGTACCGCAAACCTGTCCATTCGGGACGGAAGGCTCGATTCCAGTACCGATACGCAGGATCTAGGCATAGCCGTCCGCGTCGTGCACGACGGGGCCTGGGGCTTCGCCAGCGGAATCGACCGCACCCCGGAGGGGGCCGCACAGTTGGCCGAGCGCGCGGTGGCGACGGCGAAGATCAGCCGGGTATTGGGCAAACGGCCGGTCGAGCTGGCCGCCGAACCGGCCTATCCGAACGCGACCTGGGTCTCGGCCTACGACCTGAACCCGTTCGACGTCCCCGAGTCCGAGCGGGTCGCCCTGCTGGTGGACTACTCCGAGCGGCTGCTGTCCGCCGACGGCGTCGACCACGTCGATGCACATCTCATGCAGGTGCAGGAGAACAAGTTCTACGCCGACACCTCGGGCACCACGACGACGCAGCAACGGATCCGCCTGCATCCGGAATTCACCGCGGTCCAGGTCGATCCGGCGGCGGGCGGTTTCTCCTCGATGCGCACGCTGGCTCCCCCGGCCGGACGCGGCTGGGAATACCTGACCGGCGCGGGTTGGGACTTTCCCGCCGAGCTGGCCGAGTTGCCGGCCCTGCTGGCCGAGCACGCGAAGGCGCCCTCGGTGGCGGCGGGTGCCTACGATCTGGTCATCGACCCGTCCAACCTGTGGCTGACGATCCACGAGTCGATCGGGCACGCCACCGAGCTAGATCGCGCGCTGGGCTATGAAGCCGCCTTCGCCGGCACCTCGTTCGCGACGTTCGACCAGCTCGGCACGCTGCGCTACGGCAGCGGGATCATGAACGTCACCGGCGACCGCACGGTCGAACACGGGCTGGCCAGCATCGGCTACGACGACGAGGGCGTGGCGACCTCCGCCTTCGACATCGTGCGCGACGGGGTGCTCGTCGGCTACCAGCTCAACCGGCAGATGGCGGCCGAGAACGGCACCCCCGAAAACGGTCTGCAGCGATCGAACGGCTGCGCGCTGGCCGACTCCCCCGGTCACATCCCGCTGCAGCGAATGGCGAATGTGTCCCTGCAACCGGCTCCGGACGGCGGCTCGACCGCGGAGCTGATCGGCGGGGTGGAACACGGCCTCTACGTCGTCGGTGACAAGTCCTGGTCCATCGACATGCAGCGCTACAACTTTCAGTTCACCGGGCAGCGGTTCTTCACGATCGAGAACGGTCGGCTCACCGGACAGGTCCGCGACGTGGCGTATCAGGCGACGACGACGGAGTTCTGGGGGTCGATGGAGGCGGTCGGCGGCCCGCAGACCTACGTTCTGGGCGGTGCGTTCAACTGCGGCAAGGGCCAGCCGGGCCAGGTTGCCGCGGTGTCCCACGGCTGCCCGTCGGCGCTGTTCCGGGGCGTCAACGTGCTGAACACCAAGGCCGAAGGTGGACGAGGGTGAGCGGGACGAGCGGGAGGACAACTGAGATGGTGCGCATTCAGGAATTGATCGAGCAGGCCCTGTCCCTGTCCACCACCGACGGCTGCATCGTGGTCGGCGCCGAGCAGACCCAGGCCAACCTCAGGTGGGCCGACAACAGCCTCACCACGAACGGCTCGATGTCCTCACGCACGATCACCGTGATCTCCACGGTCGCCGTCGACGGAGGGACCGCCGCGGGCGTCGTGAGCAGGGCGGTGTCCGGTCCGGACGAACTGTCCGAGCTGGTCGCGGCCAGCGAAGCGGCGGCGCGCGCCTCCGGTCCGGCCGACGACGCGGCCGAACTGGTACCGGCCTACGACTCCACCGACGACTGGAACGCGGCCGCGGCGGCGACCTCCATCGAGGTGTTCGCCGAATTCGCGCCGGCGCTGGGCAAGGCCTTCGCCGAGGCGCAGACGTCCGGGGTGCGCTTGTTCGGGTTCGCCGAGCACATCGTGACCGCCTACTTCGTGGCGTCCTCGACCGGCCTTCGGCGCCGATTCGACCAGCCGACCGGCCGCCTTGAGCTCAACGCCAAGTCGGCGGACCTCAGCCGCTCCAGCTGGGGCGGGGTACAGACCAAGGACTTCGTGGGCCTGGACGTGGCCGGGCTGGTGGCGGGCCTGCGCACCCAGCTGGGCTGGGCCGAAAATCGCATCGACCTTCCCGCGGGCCGGTACGAGACGATCCTGCCGCCCAGCGCCATCGGCGATCTGATGATCTATGCCTACTGGACGGGTTCGGCCCGCGACGCCGAGGAGGGCCGCAACGTCTTCTCGGCGGCCGACGGCGGGACGAAGATCGGCGAGCGGCTGTCGAGCCTGCCGCTGCGCCTGCACTCCGACCCGCACCGGGCTGGGCTGGAGTGCCCGGACTTCGAGATCGCCCGCTCGTCCGGCGGTGGCATGCAGTCGGTGTTCGACAACGGCGCTGCGGTGATGCCGACCGATTGGATCAGCGACGGCGTCCTCACCAATCTGGCCCGGACCCGTAGCTGGGCCGCCAGAACCGGTACCGAACCGGTCGTGTTGATCGACAACCTGATCCTCGACGGCGGCGGTGAGGCCACGCTCGAGGAGATGATCGCCAGCACCGAGCGCGGGCTGCTGCTGACCTGTCTGTGGTACATCCGCGAGGTCGATCCCCAGACTCTGCTGCTGACCGGCCTGACCCGCGACGGGGTCTACCTGATCGAGCACGGCAAGGTCGTCGGAGCCGTCAACAACTTCCGCTTCAACGAATCCCCGATCGATCTGCTCGGCCGGATAAGTGAAGTCGGAGCCACGGTCACCACCCTTCCCCGGGAATGGAACGACTACTTCAGCCGTACCGCCATGCCGCCGGTGCGCGTCCCCGACTTCAACATGTCCACGGTCAGCCAGGCGAGCTGAGCGGGCAGGGTCCCGCCGCCCGTGCGGCTGAGTTCGCCGTGCGCCGCGGCTGAGTTCGCCGTGCGCGCCGAATGGCGCAACACGGCCGGATCAACGGCACGTCACGAAGTGACCGTCCACTCTGTGAGAAGGGACTCGTCACATTTGCACGGCCTGTAAGCGCTAGCAGCGGTTAACTTCGATCCATCCCTCGCGGGGACTCCTCGCCGTACCACCGGGCGCAGGTCGGGCATCGTGTCCGGTCGAACGGTCGCCAATGGACCGTCCAGCGTCCGGCAGTCGGCGTTTCCGCGACACCTGAAAACAGTCAGTGCCGACTGAAGGAGTGCCGATGACTGCCACACTCGACCGATCCGTTGCCCCCACGACCCACACTGCCTTGCTGCAATGGGTTCAGGAATGCGCCGAACTCACCCAGCCCGAGGAGATCGTCTGGTGCGACGGTTCGCCCGAGGAGTGGACCCGCGTCACTGATCTGCTGGTGGAAACCGGCACGTTCGTGCGGTTGAACGCGGACAAGAAGCCGAACTCCTTCTATTGCGCGTCCGACCCGACCGACGTCGCTCGGGTCGAGGACCGCACCTTCATCTGTTCGCGGGATTCCGCCGACTGCGGCCCGACCAACAACTGGATGGATCCCGACGACATGAAGGCGCTGCTGACCGAGCGCTTCCGGGGCTCGATGCGCGGCCGCACAATGTACGTCATCCCTTACTGCATGGGGCCGTTGAACGCCGACGAGCCGATGCTCGGGGTTGAACTGACCGACGCCCCGTACGTGGTCGCGTCCATGCACATCATGACGCGTGTGGGGACGGCGGCGTTGGAGCTGTTCACCAAGGACGGCAAGGACGATCAGGAATTCGTCCCGGGCCTGCACTCGATCGGTGCCCCGCTGGCCCCCGGCGAGCCTGACGTCGCCTGGCCGTGCAACGACACGAAGTACATCGTGCACTTCCCCGAGGAACGGCTGATCTGGTCGTACGGATCGGGCTACGGCGGCAACGCGCTGCTGGGCAAGAAGTGTTACTCGTTGCGCATCGCCTCGGTGAAGGCGCGGGACGAGGGTTGGCTGGCCGAGCACATGCTCATCCTGAAGCTGACCTCGCCCGCGCAGAAGTCCTATTATGTCGCCGCCGCGTTCCCGTCGGCGTGTGGCAAGACGAACCTGGCGATGCTCGACCCGACGCTGGAAGGCTGGAAGGTCGAGACCATCGGCGACGACATCGCCTGGATCCGCTTCGGCGAGGATGGCCGGATGTACGCGGTGAACCCGGAGAACGGCTTCTTCGGCGTTGCTCCGGGAACCGACTATCACACCAACCCGAACGCGATGCGCACTATCGCGAAGGGCAATTCCCTATTCACCAACGTCGGCCTGACCGACGACGGTGACATCTGGTGGGAGGGCATGGGTGAGCCGCCGGCGCATCTGACGGACTGGAAAGGCCAGAGCTGGACGCCGGGTGGCGATGCCTTGGCCGCACACCCGAATTCGCGGTACTGCACGCCCATCTCCCAGTGCGACACGAAGGCCGCCGAGTGGGACGACCCTCGCGGTGTTCCGTTGGACGCCATCTTCTTCGGCGGGCGTCGCCGGGACACGATCCCATTGGTGACCGAGGCCCGCGACTGGCAGCACGGTGTCTTCATGGGCGCCACGCTCTCTTCGGAGACCACCGCGGCGGCGGTCGGCAAGGTCGGTGTCGTCCGTCGCGATCCGATGGCCATGCTGCCCTTCATCGGCTACCACGCCGGCGACTACTTCGCGCACTGGATCGAGGTCGGCAAGTCCGCCGACGCGGTGAAGTTGCCGAAGATCTTCTACGTGAACTGGTTCCGGCGCGATGAGGACGACAACTTCGTCTGGCCCGGGTTCGGGGAGAACATTCGGGTGCTCAAGTGGGCCATCGAGCGCATCGAAGGCAAGGCGGCGGCAGTGGACACGCCGATCGGACGCGTCCCGACTCCCGAAGCCCTCGACACCTCCGGACTGTCGATGGGGGCCGAGGAACTGACCACGGCGCTGGCGGTCGACCTCGACCAGTGGCGTAACGAGATCCCGAGCATCGAGGAGTGGTTCGCCAAGATCGGGGACAAGGTTCCATCGTCTCTGCGCGACGAGCTGGAGTCCCTGAAGCTGCGCCTGGGCTGAGGCCCTCGTCCCCCCTGCCGTCCCTGACGTCCCCTGCTTCCCCTGACGTCCCCATCGCGAATGGGCGGTTCCACCGCGAATGGGCGGTTGTACCCGCCCATTCGCGTTCAATCTGCCCATTCGCGATGGTGGGTGTGCGCGAGTGGCCCGGTCGGTGTGCCTGAGCGGCCCGGTCCCCGCGCGATTACCCGCGTCACCCCTTCTTGACAATTTCGGTGGGAATTAGGACTCTGGTAGACGTGCTAGAGACGCCGAGTTCGACCCGTCGGTCCTTGGCGACCCCTCGGGTCCGCCTCGTCCGGCGCCTGCACATCGACTTGATGCGCCTCGGTTCGGACTGTTGCCGGGACCGCTGACCGCTCGCCGTCCCGAGTCCGTCCCGCCTCAGTCCCGAAGGTTCGTCCCCCTCATGCATATCGATCTCGCTCTGTGCCTTGCCGGCGCGCTCGTCGGCCTCCTGGTCGGCTTGACCGGAATGGGCGGCGGCGCGTTGATGACGCCGTTGCTGGTCCTGGTCTTCAATGTCGCCCCGTTGGCCGCAATCTCCTCCGATCTGGTGACCAGCCTGGTGATGAAACCGGTCGGGGCGGCGGTCCACCTGCGTCGCGGCACCGTCCAACTTCCGCTGCTCAAGTGGCTGGCGATCGGCGCCGTGCCCGCCGGCTTCCTCGGGGCCGTCCTGATCGGAACGCTCGGGCGCGCTGGCGCGGTCCAGTCCAAGCTGAAGCTGATCATCGGGATCGCGTTGTTGCTCTCGCTGGCCTCGACCGTGGTCCGCCAGCTCATCAGCCGCCGCTCCGGAACACCAGCCGCAGAGCTGGTCGTGCGTCCGGGACGAACCGTGGCTATCGGCGTCGTCGGCGGCCTCGCGGTCGGGCTCACCTCCGTCGGTGCCGGATCCCTGGTGATCGCGTTGCTCCTGCTGGCCTACCCGGGCCTGCGTCCCGGGCAGCTGGTGGGCACCGACATCGTCCAGGCCATCCCGCTGGTCGGCGCCGCGGCTGTGGGACACCTGCTCTTCGGTGACGTCCATCTGGCCCTCACCGTGTCACTGCTCGTCGGCGCTCTGCCGGCCGTGTACGTCGGCGCCCGGCTGTCCGCCGCCGCTCCGGCGCCGGTCCTGCGATCGGTGGTGGCCGGCGTGCTGACCGCATCGGCTCTGGCGCTGCTCAAGGCACCCAGCGACGTACTGGTGCCCGCGGCGCTGGCCGCTGCCGCCGGTATGGCGTGGCTCAGCCGCCCCTCCGGCCGCGAAAACGAGATCCAGGAGCGAACGGCCACACCGAAGCAGGCCGTCACTGTCGAAACCGTAGGGCGCTAGTCTCGCGCGGGAGACAGCGTTGTGGAGGGGTCCGTCGGGGCGTCCGTCGAGGCATCCGCGACGCCCCTCTCTGCACAACCGCTCACCCGCGCAACCGCCCATCTGCACACCCGATCACCCCACAACCGCACGGCCGCTAGCTGAACGCGATCCCCTCGTCGGGAGCGTCGTCGGCGAGCACGCGTCCCTCGATGAGGCCGTACGGGCGGTCGGCGGCGTAGTAAACCTCGTTGTCGTTGGTGAGGCCGAAGGGCTGCAGGTCAACGAGAAAGTGGTGCTTGTTCGGCAGCGCCAGGCGCACCTCGCACAGCGCCGGGACGTCGGCGAGAATCCGTTCCCCCATCGCGTACAGGCTCTGCTGCAAGGAATAGCTGTAGGTCTGCGCGAACGCCGCCAGCAGCGCTTCCGTGGCCTGGGCGTACACAGCCGCGAAGTCGGTGTCCTCCCCTGCCGTCTCCGGGCGGAATCGCCACTGCGCGCTGACCTGGGTCGCCAGCATGCGGTCCCGCGTCTCGGCCATCGTCGTGTACTCATCCCGCGGGAAGCCCCAGAATTCGGAGTTCGTCGTGTTCAGCACGGTCAGATCCTTGATGCCGGACACGATGCTGGTGCCCAACTCCCGGTCCACGATGACCGTCGTCGTGCGAACCGATCCGGCGTCGCGGGCGAACGAGTGCGGGCCGGAGAGCCGCCGCCAGCCGAACTCCTCCACGCTCATCCGGGCCCGCGTGATGGGCTCCTGCGTCTGGACGAAATGACGTCCCAGAGCCAAGGCGTAGACCTCCGGTTCGACGGCACCGAGCCGCTTGGCGAAGGCGTAGTCGGTGTTCTTCTGGGTGTCCGTGGGCAGTACGTGCGAGTTGTCACCGGTCAGATGGCTGCCGGCCAGGTCCCCGGACAGGCTGGAGGAGACGTTCCAGTCCCGGATCTCGTCCGAGCCGTCCGGCCCGGTGCCGCGGCTGACCCGCACCACCCGCACTTCGGCCTTGCCGTATCGATTGAAGCCGAGGGTCACCATGAGCGTCTCCTTCAGGTGTTCGACCGAGCGGTGTCGGCGTGCTTTAGCGCCAGGTAGAGCCGGTCCGCGGACATCGGCAGCACGGTGAGCCGGACGCCTGTGGCGTCGCGGACCGCGTTGGCCAGAGCGGGAGCCACCGGGTTGAACGGGCTTTCGCTCATCGGCTTGGCGCCCAGCGGGCCGAGTTCCTCATAGCTGGCCGCGAAAACCACGTCGGTCGGCGGGACGTCGGCCATGGCCGGAATGTGATAACTGCGCAGCGTCGAGGTGAGCACCTCGCCGGTGTCCGGATCGAGGTCGACGTGCTCGTAGCGGGCCGCCCCGAGGGCCTGGGCCACCCCGCCCCGCACTTGGCCGGCACACTGGCGTGGGTTGATCACCGTTCCCGCGTCGGCGGCCTGGATGCTGTAGAGGATCCGCAGCTCCCCGCTGGCCGGGTTGACCGCGACCCGGAATCCGTGCACGTTGAACCCCACCGAGCGAGGCGTGCCGGACGCCGACCCCTCGGCGCTCAGCAGCGGGCCGCCGTCGATGGTGGCCTCGATCAGCTCGCGTAGCCGGGTCGCGGCCTGCCAAGTCGCCGCCCCGGCGACCATCGTCCCGGTCGACCCGTAGGCGCCGGTGTCGTGTCCGATCCGGTCCGTGTCGGACTGGACGAGGGTGATCGCCGCGGACGGAACCCCCAGCGCCGTGGCCGCGATCTGGGTGTGGACGGTGGCCGTGCCGTTGCCGAACTCGGCGGTCCCGACCGTCAGTTCGAAGGTGCCGTCCGGGCGTTGGGCGATCCGGCACTGGGCGATGTGGCCGCCCGGCGGCGTGGTGTCGAGCATGGTCACCGCCATGCCGCTGCCGACGAGCCAGCCCGGTCCAGGCGCTCGCTGCCCGCGCCGGCCCTCGGCCGCGTCCCGCAGCGCCGAGGAGACGGCGTCGACACACTGGTCCAAGCCGTAGCTGCCGATGCTCACGTCCGCCAGGTCGCCCTGAATGGACACCAGTTCATCCCCGGGCTGCACCAGGTTGCGCCGCCGGAACTCGACCGGGTCCAGACCCAATTGGCGCCCGAACTCGTCCATCGCCGAGTCCATCGCGAACATCATCTGGCTCAGCCCGTACCCGCGGAAGGCACCCGACGGCACCGTGTTCGTGTAGACGGCCCAGCCGTCGACCTGCTTGTTCGCGCACCGGTACATCGACATCGATTCGCCGACCGAGTGGAACAGCACTCCGGCCGAGTGGTTGCCGTAGGCCCCCGTGTCGGACAGGTTCTCCACCTTCATCGCGGTCAGACGTCCGTCGGCGTCGGCGGCCAGTGTGATGGTCATCGTCATCGGATGGCGCGTCGAGGCGCCGACGAACTGCTCGGACCGGGTGTATTCCAGCTGCACGGGACGTCCGGTGCGCAGCGTCGCCAACGCCACGATGTCCTCGGTGAACATCTCCTGCTTGCCGCCGAACCCGCCGCCGAGTCGCTTGGTGAACACCCGTACCCGGTCCCTGGGCAGGTCGAACAGGACGGCGAGGGCATCGCGGGTCAGGAAGGGCGTCTGGCTCGATGTGCGGATCGTCAGCCGGCCGTCCTCGTCGACCCAGCCGATGCAGGCGTGGGTCTCCAGGTGGACGTGCTGCAGGCGCTGGGCCTGGAAGGTGCCGGTGTACACGTGCTGCTCGTCCGGGCCCTCGGCCTCGGCGCGCCTCAGCGCGCCTGGCACGTCGCCGATGTGCGAGTGGACCTCGGCGGCCAGGTTCCGCCGCGGATCGGCGATCCGGCTCGCGGACGCGCTCTTGTCGGCATGCAACTTCGGTGCGGTGGGGTCCATGGCCCGCGCCGGATCGAGCACGGCGGGCAGGACTTGGTAGTCGACGACGATCTTGTCCCGGGCCAGCTCGGCAATGCCGATCGTGTCGGCCACGACGGCCGCGACTCGCTGGCCGACGTGACGCACGGTGCGGTCCAGCAGCCTGGTGTCGCTCGGGTCGTCCGTGGGCTTCTCGTGCCGGGCGGTGGAGTACAGCCGGTCCGGTGCATCGGCGAAGGTCAGCACCGTGTGCACGCCGGGGACCTCCAGCGCGCCGGTGGTGTCGATCGAGCGGATGTAGGCGTGCGGGTGCGGCGAGCGCAGCAGGGACAGGTGCAGCGGCGGGCCCGGCAGCTCGTCGGCGTCGACGTCCAGGGTGTAGCGAGCCGCGCCGGTGACGATCTCCGGTCCAGCGGGGGCGGGCACGTTCTGCCCCACCTCGCCGGTTGCGCCGGGCGTTGCCGGGACCGGCGTGTGGGCGCCGGTGACCGCGTCCTGGATCGGATGGTAACCGGTGCATCGGCAGAGATTTCCCTTCAGCGACCGGGGCAGATCGGCCTTCTGAGGGTCGGTGAGCACCGCGCAGGTCATGATCATGCCGGCCGTGCAGAACCCGCATTGGAAGCCCTGAGCGGTCAGAAAGTCCTGCTGTACCGGGTGAAGCGGCGACGGCACGGTGTCTTCCAGGCCTTCCAGGGTCGTGACCTGAGCTCCGCCGGCCCGCCCGGCCGGGTAGATACAGCTGTGTACCGGTACACCGTCGACGTGCACGGTGCAGGCGCCGCAATCTCCCGAGTCGCAGCCCTTCTTGACCGCCGACCATCCCTCGGACCGGAGGAAGGTGCGCAGACACTGGCCCGGGGCGGGCTCGGCCGCGACCGGCCGGCCGTTGACGATCATGCCGCGGCCGCCAGCTCGTCGCGCACCTCGACGAGCAGCCGCCGGCTCTGATCCGCCCGCCATTCCGGCAGTCCGTGGACGTCGGCGAACCAGGTGACGTTCGCGCGCTCGAGATCGCTCAGCAGGTCCCGCGCGCTGGGCAACCGCCGATAGCGCAACTGCACCGGGGCCGGGGTGGACGCGGTCACGGTGAACACCGTCGTGCCCGTTCCCGGCTGCCGGCGGCCGATCACCAGGGCGGCGGATCGGCCCAGTGCGGTAAGGGATATCTGCCGGAATGCGGTCCGGCTGCGCAGGGCGTCCACCGGCACGGCGATCGAGCGCAGCAGTTCGCCCGGCGCCAGCGCGCTCTCGCGGTTACCGGTCACGAAGTCCGCCACCGGGACCAGTCGCTCGCCGCCGCCCGGGCACCAGATCAGGGCCGTGGCGTCGAGGGCTGCGGTCAGCGAGGTCATGGGGCCGGCGGGAAGCGCCAGGCACACATTGCCGCCCACCGTCGCGGTGTTCCAGACCTTGAACGACCCGAGCAACGCGTGGCAGCACTGGGCGAACAACGGCGCGGCGAGCCAGTCCGACGGTAGCTTCGCCTCGTACAGGCGGGCCAGGGTGCAGGTCGCCGAGATCTCGAGCCCAGCTTCGGATACGGTCAGCCCGGGCCAGCAGGACCGAGTCAGATCGATGAGGCGACGCAGGGCCGGTTGGGGTTCTGAGAACAGCCAGCTTCCGCCGGCCAGGAACGCATCGCCGGGCGACCACGTGGGCAGGTCAGCCCGCTGCTCGATCGAGATCACCTCGGTGATGCTGGGTAGATCCATCGCGAGTCCTCAGACGTCCGGACGCAACGCCGCCGCCGCCCGAGCGGCACCGGCAGCCAGCGCGGCTTCCTCGGCGGTGACCAGGCACCCTCCTTCCACCACCGGAAGACCGTTCACCCAGAGCCGGTCCAGCGTCGGGTTCCCGAACACGAGCGTCGTCACCGGGTCGGCGATACCAGAGCCGGCAAGACCGTCGATCCGCCACAGGGCCAGGTCCGCCAGCTTGCCGGATTCCAGTGAGCCGAGTTCGTCCTGGCGCCCGAGGCAACGCGCGCCGCCGATCGTGGCGGCGGACAGGGCCTGACGGGCGGTGAGGGCGCCCGAGCCGTCTCTGGTCCGCGCGACCAGCAACGCCTGGTGCAATTCGTCGACCATGCCGCCGGACTCGTTGGACGCAGCGCCGTCCACACCCAGGCCGACCGACACGCCGGCGGCGAGCAGGTCGCGCAGCCGGGCCGCTCCCGAACCCAGCCGCCCATTGGAGGTCGGGCAGTGCGCGACGGCCGTGCCGGTCTCGCCGAACCGGCGGACGGCCTCGTCGGACAGGTGAACGCAGTGGGCCAGCCAGACGTCGTCGCCGAGCCAGCCGAGGTCTTCGGCGTACTGGGCGGGCGTGCGTCCGAAGGTCTCCCGGCAGAACGAGTCCTCATCAAGGGTCTCGGCGAGGTGAGTGTGCATCCGTACGCCCTGCAGACCGCTGCTTCGAGCCAGTTCGGCCGAGTCGCGCATGAGTTCGGCGGTGACGGAGAAGGGCGAGCAGGGCGCGACCGCGATACGCAGCATGGACTCGAAGGAGTCATCGTGCCAGCGCGCGATCGCCTCGGCGGTGGCGGCCAGGATCTCGTCGTGGTCCTCGACCACGGAGTCCGGGGGCAGACCACCGGCCGAACGGCCGAGGTTCATCGACCCCCGGCTGGGATGAAAGCGCAGCCCGATGTCGCTCGCCGCCCGGATCTCGGCCTCCAGCAGATCTCCCCCGTGCCGGGGGAAGACGTAGTGGTGGTCGGTGGACGTGGTGCACCCGGTGAGGGCCAGCCAACCCAGATTGGCCGCGGCCGAGTCGTACACCGTGCCGGCGTCGATGCGCGCCCAGATGGGGTACAACGTGGTCAACCAGCCGAACAGCGTGGTATCGGTGGCGTAGCCGCGGGTGACCCATTGGTAGAGGTGATGGTGAGTGTTGACGAAACCAGGGGTGAGCAGGCGACCGGTCCCGTCGATCCGCGTGGCGCCGGCGTAAGCCTGCGGGGCCCGACCCGGGCCGACGGCCACGATCCGGGCGCCGTCGATGACCACGTGTCCCGCGGGGAATTCCGTGCCGGCGGCGTCCACCGTGGCCACGTGGGCATTGTCGATGACGATCACCGTTCCGACCGTCCCTTCTGCCCGCCGAGCCGCCTCAACCGAGCCACCCCGCCAGCGCACTCCACCAGCGCACTCCCCGCCAGCGCACTCCACCGGCCCACTCCACCGGCGACCGTATCCCGTCGGCAACCGCCGTCACTGTTACCGGCGCGCGTTACGGCCATGTTCACAACGGTTTCGGGCGGACGCTAACTGCCGCGGTAGGTGGAGTAGGCGTACGGGCTGAGCAGCAGCGGCACGTGATAGTGCCCGTCCGGCTCGGTGATCGTGAAAGCGACCGAGACCTCCGGATAGAAGGTCTGCTGGCCGAAGTACGCGCCGGTGTCGAAGTGCAGACGGTAGATACCGGCCGCCAGCGTGCCCGCCAGATCCTTCACCCGACCGTCGACGTCGGTCTGCCGGTCGGCCAGCTCAAGCCCCCGCGGCCCGCGCAGCACGACCGATACCCCGACGGCAGGTCGTCCCGTCGTCGCATCCAGAACATGGGTCGAGACACTCATAGGCAGCCCACCTCGGTGCAGCGTGCCCGGTCACGGGCACGCTCGGGTCAAGGACCGCCATCATCGCAGACCCTCGGATCAGCCGCCTGCGACGGCGTGGGCGTGCTCGGCCAGACTCGGCTCACCCAGCAGGTCGGCGATGCACCCGGGGCAGACCGGCTCCGGACCGGTCAGGGCGTGGTTGTGCCGGATCCGGTACACGTCCTGGCGCGGCGTGTCGATCAGCGCGGCTCGGATCATCGCGCGCACCTGGCTCCGGCGAAGGCGGGCGCGCCAGAGGAACACGACGGTGCCACCGACGACCACCAGAAGGTAGACGGCCGCCCAGAGCAGGACGGTCCGCCGCGAGACCAGCAGCAAGAGCACGACCAGGGCCGGCACCCCGACCAGTACGGCCACGACCAGCCTCGTCAGCTGACGGTAGACCGCCCGCACCATCCGCCCGCCCATGGCGCCGATGTCGCACCGCGGGCACCCGGGCACCAGTGACTGCGTGGTCTGATCGGCCAGATTGCTACCCAGCTGGTCCACCGTGTCCAAGGCTCCTCCTCATGGCACCGACCGGAGCGCCTCGCTCAGTAATCGGACCCAGTAGGAAGGACGCAGCAGCGTCGTCTCGATGTCGGGCTGAGCGCAAACTGGCTCAACGCGCTCGGGCGGTGAGTTCTCCTCGCCGTCCCGGTCTACCCACCCAGATGTCGGTACGCCTACAGGCCCGCTCATGGGAGGGTGACGTCATGAGGAAGCTGACGTTCGGCATGAACCTCAGCCTGGACGGCTACATCGCCGCCCCCGGTGACGATCTCGGCTGGGGCGTGCCGTCCGAGGAGCTGTTCCAGTGGTGGTCCGACCGGGTGGGGGCGACGGGTCTGGCCCTGTACGGGCGCAAACTGTGGGAGACGATGAGCTCCCACTGGCCGACCGCCGCCCAGCAACCCGGCGCCACACCGGCGGAGGTCGAGTTCGCCCGGCGCTGGCACGACATGCCGAAGGTGGTGTTCTCCTCGACGCTGAGCACGGTCGACTGGAACACCCGCCTGGTCACCGGCGACGCAATCGCCGAGATCACCCGGCTCAAGGCCGAGGACGGTGGCCCCATCGACATCGGCGGCGCCGCACTGGCCGCCGCGGCGATGCGCGCCGGGCTGATCGACGAGTACGTGCTGGCCACCGCACCGGTCCTGGTGGGCGGCGGCACGCCGTTCTTCCCCGCGCTGGACCACCGGGTGAACCTGAGCCTGATAGAGACCCGGACCTTTACCGGCGGCGTGGTCCTGACCAGGTACGAGACCAGGCGCTGAGCCCGATCATGGGCCCGGTGGGGCAATCGCCCCGCCGGCGCGCAGGATGATCAGGTGTGCGACCAGCGCCGTCCAGCCGGTTTGGTGGCTGGCGCCCAAGCCCCTGCCGGTATCGCCGTCGAAATACTCGCTGAAGGTGACGTGCGGCCACCAGAGCGGGCCGTCCGGATGGTCGCGAGGCGCACCGGGACGACGGCCCTGCGGTCCCGGCCGGAACAGTGCGATCAGCCGGTCGTCGATGTCGTCGGCGAGTTGGCCGAGGTCGACCTGCCGGGCAGAGCCGTCCGTCGCGGCCACGCTCACAGTCATCATCGCCGCCGAACCCGTGCTGTGGGTGCGCAGCGCGTCGGCCAGCAACGTGTTGACCGGGAACCAGACCGGACCCCGCCAGTTGGAGTTTCCGCCGAACAGGGCGCTGTCGGACTCGGCCGCTACGTAGGCGATCGCGAACTCGCGGCCCTCGATGGTGACCCGCAGGGGCTGCCGGTACGCGGCCGACAGTGATCGGACCCCGTTCGGGGACAGGAATTCCGACTCATCGGCCAGCCGACGCACGAGCGGCAACAGTCGGGTCGTGTCCACCAGCGACAGGGTCAACCGGTCCCCGTCCAGGGCATGGGTGGCGACCAGGCCGCGGACCGCGTCCGGGCGTCGTTTGACCAGCCAGCGCAGGCGCGCGGTGAAGTCGGGCAGGTCGGACGTGACCCACGAGGGCACCTGCGCCACCGCCAGGATCGGCAGCAGGCCGACCAGGGAACGCACCGGCAGCCGCTGATGGCTTCCGTCCGGCTCCACCAGCACGTCGTAGAAGAACTCGTCGTCGGGATCCCACAGCGACACCGATTGGCTTCCGAAGGACGACAGCGCCTGGGCGATCGAGAGGAAGTGCTCCAGGAACTTCGTGGCCATGTCGTCCCAAGCCGTGTCGTGCCGGGCCAGCTCCCAGCTGATCCGCAGCATCGACAGGCAGTAGAAGGCCATCCAGCTGGTGGCGTCGGACTGTTCCAGCCGATGGCCCGGCGGCATCGGCGCGGACCGGTCGAAGAAGCCGATGTTGTCCATGCCGAGAAAACCGCCCTCGAACAGGTTGGACCCGTCGGCGTCCTTGCGATTGACCCACCAGGAGAAGTTCAGCAGGAGCTTGGTGAACACGCGCAACAGGAAGTCCTGGTCGCGCGAGCCGTCGATGCAGTAGACCTGCCAGGCGGCCCAGGCGTGCACCGGCGGATTCACATCCCCGAAAGCCCATTCGTAGGCGGGCAACTGCCCGTCGGGATGCATCGCCCACTCCCGGCACAGCAGCACGAGCTGATCCTTGGCGAACGCCGGATCGATGTGGGCCAGGGTGACACAGTGAAAGGCCAGGTCCCACGAGGCGAACCACGGGTATTCCCACTCGTCCGGCATCGACATCACGTCGGCCAGGTCCAGATGGCGCCAGGAGGTGTTGCGTGCCTGCGTGAGGCGCCGGGACGGCGGCGCCGCCGGCTGGGCGGGATCGCCGTCCAGCCACGTCGCGACCGAGTACCGGTAGAGCTGCTTGCCCCACAGCAGGCCGGCGAAGGCCCGCCGGGCCACGTCCGCATCGACATCGTCGACCGACTCCGGGATCACCGAGGCGTAGAAGTCCTGCGCCTCGGCCTGCCGGTCGGCGAAGACGGCCGAGAAGCTGTCGGAGAAGGGCCGATCGGGCAAGGCGTTGGCGACCAGACGCAGCCGCACACTGACCTGGGCACCGGCCGGGACGGAAGGGAAGGCATACCAGAATCCGGCCTTGGTCCCGGTGCCCGCGGGATTCACGGCGCGCTCGTCGCCGCCGACGATCCGCCGGTTGAAGCCGTCCTTGGGATGAGGACTGGGATTGCTCGCCGTGCCGAACAGGGCGACGTCGTCGCTCTCGTTGTCACACACCAGCACCTGCGGCAGCTCCCCGCCGCTGGTCGTGCCCGCCCGGGAGGCCACCGAGGGCGCCTCGGCGGCCAGGACGTAACGGCCGAGAAAGCCGTGCTCGCAGGCCACCGCCCGGACGTCCCCGCTACCCAGTTCCGGGGCATGCAGTTCGTGCAAGGTGGGCTTGCGGTCATCGCCGCCCCAGGCCCAGGTGTTGCGGAACCACACCTGGGGGATCAGGTGCAGGGCCGCCGCGTCGGGCCCGTGGTTGGTCGCCGTGATCCGGATGCAGACGTCCTCCGGTGACGCCTTCGCGTAGTCCACCTGGACATCGAAGAACCGATTCTCGTCCAGCACCCCGGTGTCGGCGAGTTCGTACTCGGGTTCGTCCCGGCCCCGCCGAGCGTTCTCGGCCACCAGCTGGGAGTACGGGAACGCCGCCTGCGGGTAGCGGTAAAGCCATTCGGCGTAGGAGTGGGTCGGAGTGGCCGCCAGCGCCCACCAGTACTCCTTGACGTCCTCACCGTGGTTGCCCTGCGGGTTGGTGAGGCCGAACAGCCGTTCCTTCAAGCGGTCGTCCTGGCCGTTCCACAAGGCCACGGAGAAGTTCAGGAAACCGAAGCGATCGCAGATTCCGCCCAGGCCGTCCTCGCCCCACCGGTAGGCGCGCTGGTGGGACTGGTCGAAGGGCAGGTAGTCCCAGGCGTTGCCGTCCGGCGAGTAGTCCTCGCGCACCGTCCCCCACTGCCGGCCCGACAGATAGGGCCCCCAGATCCGCCACGGATCGGAGCTGCCCGGCGACTCGGCCAGCCGCGCGTGTTCGGCACTGCGGCCCGCCCCGGTCGCCGCCGAGCGCGCCGAGTGCGCCGAGTGCGCCGAGTGCGCCGAGTGCCGCCCACCTTCAGTCGACGACCGGGTCATCGTCGAACCGTCGATGGGCGGTGGTACTCCTCGCCGTCGAGCCACCCGATCCGCCCGTCCGGAGACCAGAACGCCAGGTAGGTCCCGAAGGACGGCGCCGAACACTGCTCCATCAGACGGACCAGCGGGCCGGATGGCCCCTGAACGGCGACGACCTGCTTGAACACGGCCGTGGTCGCCCGTCCCGCGCGGGTGTTGGCCTGGGCCTGCCAGTCCAGTCGGGGCCGGTGTCGCCACGGGGTCCCCTCAGGAGGGCGCGGGGCCGTTTTCTGCCGATGGCCACGGACGAAACTGCGTACCGCGTCCACCGAGTAGCTGCTGCCGTCGGTGGTCCACAGCCGCATCGTCCAGCCGGCGCGAGCGCCACCGATCTCGTAGATCAGACCGACCCCGGCCACCGTCTCGAGCGGTATCCGGCGGGATCGGTGCAGATAGCGGGGGACGACAAGCGTGTGCTGGCGAAGCTGCGGCGGGCGCAGCACCTCCA
Organism: Jatrophihabitans telluris; assembly: GCF_023516435.1. Classification (GTDB taxonomy): domain Bacteria; phylum Actinomycetota; class Actinomycetes; order Mycobacteriales; family Jatrophihabitantaceae; genus Jatrophihabitans_A; species Jatrophihabitans_A telluris. The sequence continues at coordinate 4,152,154 of NZ_CP097332.1, forward strand.
GGCCCGACTGGATCAGCAGCGGCAGCGAGACCAGGCAGAGCACGACGCCGATCACTCCCAGCAGGATCGAGGAACGGTCGATCCCGCGCCGCAGGAACACCACGCCTGCGGGCAGCACGCTCGCGCCCAGCACGGCCGCCACCCAGCTCTCCCAGTGGGCGTAGAACCGCCGCAGCACGGGATCGGGCTCGATCGGTCCGCGCGCCTTCGCCGCCTCACCCGTCCGGCTCCGGCCGGCCGTCTTGCGCAGGCTGACCTTCGGCGCGCCGGACGAGCCGCGCGTGCTGTCCCCGCTCTCCCCGCTGCCGGCCACGGGCACATTCTGACAGCCGCGAAGGACTTGCGGGGACGACTAACGTTGACCAATCGTGAGTGCCAGCGACGCCCGAGCCGACCCCGTCCTGCGATCCGAGCAAGCCCACCTGCTGGCGGCCAACGACTGCCTGGCGGAGATGCGCGAAGGAGCGGCGCGTATCGCCGACTACGGCGTCGATGCCCTGGCGAGCGAGAGTCTGGGCCGGATGCGCGCCGAGCGGCTCAAGCATCTCGGTGCCGACCTCGAAGCGCCGCCCTTCTTCGGCCGCACTGATCGCGATCCCGAGGCCGAACACCCCGCCGGCGAGGTCTTCCACATCGGCCGGCGGCACATCCGCGACTCCGTCGGCGACCCCATCGTCATCGACTGGCGCGCCCCGATCGCGCGACCGTTCTACCGCGCCACCGCCGACGATCGACAGGGTGTCCGGCTGCGGCGCCGCTTCGGCTTCGCCGCCGATGCCACCGGGTACGCGGTGCTCAGTTCCTACGAGGACGAACACCTCGATGCCGGTGAGAACCTCGGGCTGCGCTCGGACCTGTTGCGGGCCGAGATCGAACGGCCCCGGGTCGGGCCGATGCGCGACATCGTGGCCACCATCCAGCCCGATCAGGACGAGCTGGTGCGGGCCGACCTGGACACGTCGTTGTGCATTCAGGGCGCGCCCGGCACCGGCAAGACCGCGGTCGGACTGCACCGCGCGGCCTACCTGCTCTACAGCTATCCAGAACGGTTGCGGCGCTCGGGCGTCCTGGTGGTCGGCCCCAACGCGGCGTTCCTGCGCTACATCGCCCAGGTGCTGCCCGCGCTCGGTGAGAACGGCATCACCCAGACCACGGTGGAGGATCTGGTGTCCGGGGACGGCCGGCTGATCCCAGGGCGGGAGGATGCGGTCGCGGTCGCGGTGCTCAAGGGCGATGCCCGCCTCGCCGAGGTCTGCCGCCGCGCGGTGATCAGCCACATCCGTAAACCGGAATCCGACGTGGTGCCGATCGTCGGGACCAAGCGATACCGGATCCCGGTCGAGCGGGTCCGGCGCTATGTCGACGACGCCCGCCGCTCGCTGGTAGCCGGTGAACTGCGCTGGGATCTGGGACGCGAACGGCTGCGGATGCTGCTGGCCCAGGACGTCAGACGCCAGCGGGAGGACGCGGGCGGCGCGCCGTCGGACGCCGAGACCGGCAAGGTGGCCCGGTCGGTCCCGGTGAAGGAATTCGTCGATGCCGTCTGGCCGGCCCTGGACCCGCGCGAGGTGCTCGTCCGGCTCTACACCTCGCCGCAGTTCCTGCACCGCTGCGGCGCCACGGTGCTCGGGCCCGACGAGCTCGACCAGTTGGCCTGGGCGGATCCGCCGCGCTCCGTTCGAGCCGCCCGATTCTCCGCGGCGGATCTGGTGCTGCTGGATGAGCTGCGCGGATTGATGCAACCCAATGACCAGTACGTCCACGTCGTGGTCGACGAGGCCCAGGACCTGTCCGCGATGCAGTGCCGGGTCGTCGCGCGTCGGGTGCCGATCGGCTCGGTGACCGTGCTGGGAGACCTGGCGCAGGCTACAACCCCCTGGGCGGTCGGATCGTGGCCGGCCACGATGGCGGCCCTGGGCTCGCCGGCGGCCACGGTCCGGCCCCTGACGGTGGGCTACCGGGTTCCGGGAGAGGTCCTGATCGTGGCGAACCGGCTGCTGCCCTTCATCGCTGCCGACGTCCCGCCGGCCACGTCGGTCCGTGCGGGGAGGGAAGCTCTGAGTTACACGGCGGATCTGCTCGCCGCGGTGGGCCGTTGCCTGGAGGCGGAAGGCTCGGTCGCGGTGATCGTCCCCGACGCCGCGGCCACGTCGGTGCGGGCAGAGTTGGCCGGAGCCGGCATCGCGACTGAGGAGTTGGCCGGAGCCGGCATCGCGACCGAGGATTTGGCCGACGCGTTGCCGGCCAGGGTGACGGTCGTCGCGGCGTCGTCGGCCAAGGGGCTGGAGTACGACTCGGTGGTGCTGGTCGAGCCCGCGGCGATCGTCGCCCAGGAACCGTCCCGTCTCGACGGGCTCCGGCGGCTCTACGTCGCCTGGACCCGGGCGGTGTCCCGGCTGGCGGTCGTGCACACCGCGCCGCTTCCGGACGAGCTGGCGGTCACGCCCTAGCGTTGAGGTTGCCCTCGTTGCTCGCCTCCCCGCGTTGAGGTTGCCCTCGTTGCTCGCGTCCCGCGTTGAGGTTGCCCTCGTTGCTCGCGTCCCCGCGTTGAGGTTGCCCTCGTTGCTCGCGTCCCCGCGTTGAGGTTGCCCTCGTTGTTGGCCGCCGTCTCTGGTGGCCTCAGTGCGAGCGACGATCCATCCGGGCGAACATTCGCTCCCGCCGACGCGCCACCGCTTCGGAACGCCCGCTGACGGATCTCTCCGATCGCACGCGTTCCCCGGTTCCCGCTGGGTATCCGGCTTTCACAAGTCGATGCTCGGTCGTCTCGACGAGGTAGCCGAGCGCGAAGATCAGACCCATGATGAGTCCGCCGAGCGCACTGAGGCCGCGGATCCAGAACGGTCCCGGGACGAACACGAGGATCACCACCACGATGGGCGCCATCTGCAACAGAGATCGGACGACCTGGCGAGCTACCCAGGTCGGACAGGTGGTGTCGAGAAGAACCCAGCTCGCGTTGCGAATCGGCAGTCCGAGCCCGACCGCGTAGCCGAGCCAGCGGATCACCCCCGGTCGCCGGACCTCGGAAATCATCGGCTCCACCTCAATCATTAGTGCACTAATTATTAGTGGGCTTGATAGTATGCCGGGCATGACTGGACTCGCAAACCATCGTCAGGACGGTCTCCGCTCCGACGATCCTCTGGCCCTGCAAAGCCAGGTGTGTTTCGCGCTTGCGGTCGCCAACCGAAGCGTGCTCGCCGTCTACCGTCCACTGCTCGAACCGATGGGGCTCACTCATCCGCAATACCTGGTGATGTTGGCGCTCTGGGAACGCGACGGGGCCCTCTCGGTTCGCGAACTGGCGGGGATCCTGCAGCTAGACCCGGCCACCGTCTCGCCCCTGCTCAAGCGCCTGGAGGCAGCCGACTATCTGACGCGGGCGCGCAGCGCCGGGGACGAACGCCAGCTCGAGATCACGCTCACCCCATCCGGACGTCGACTGCGGCGTCGGGCCGAGCGCATTCCCGCCGCGGTGATGGCCAGACTCGGAGTCGATTTCGCCGATCTTCACAACCTGCACCGAGTCCTTACCGATATCAACACTGCCGCACTCGCCGCCGCCGCCGACCGTTGAGGTTGCCCGTCTTGCCGCAACGCGTCGACGCCCGCAACAAAGGCAACCTCAACGCATCGACGCCCGCAACAAGGGCAACCTCAACGCATCGACGCCCGCAACAAGGGCAACCTCAACGAAAGCTGTGAGCGGCGGGTTACCGGCGGGTTAATGGCGCCGATCACACGTCCGAACAATCTCGTGCGAGTATGACCTGACGCGGCAGATCGACCGGCTCACCACCCCCGAGCCACGATCGTCGCAGCTCGACCGCATGGACGTAGCGCACAACAGAACACGCAGGCAGCACTCGGCGGCGATCCCGCGAACAGTGCTCGACACGCGAGGAGCCAACGATGACGTTGCACGGTCATGTCCCGCCGGAACCTGACCTCGTCCAGCTGCTCACGCCCGAAGGCGTCCGAGTGGAGCATCCGGACTTTCCGCTTGACATCACCGAGGACGAGATCGGCGCGCTGTATCGCGACCTCGTACTGGTTCGCCGATTCGACAGCGAGGCGACTGCCCTGCAACGCCAGGGAGAACTCGGGCTGTGGGCGTCCTGTCTGGGCCAAGAGGCCGCGCAGGTCGGCGCCGGACGCGCGCTACGCACCCAGGACATGGCCTTTCCGACCTACCGCGAGCACGGGGTTGCCTGGTGCCGCGACGTCGATCCGGTCACGCTGCTCGGCATGTTCCGCGGGGTCAGCCTCGGCGGCTGGAACCCCAACGAGAACAACTTCAACCTCTACACGATCGTCCTCGGCGCGCAGGCATTGCACGCCGTCGGATACGCCATGGGCGTCACCCGGGACGGCGCCGTCGGAACCGGCGAACCCGCGCGGGACACCGCCGTGCTGGCCTTCTTCGGTGACGGCGCGTCCAGCCAGGGGGACGTCAACGAGGCCTTCATCTGGGCGGCCGCGGGCAACCTTCCCGTCGTCTTCTACTGCCAGAACAACCAGTGGGCGATCTCCGAACCGGTCGAGCGCCAGAGCCGGATCCCGCTGTTCCAGCGTGCCGCCGGGTTCGGGTTCCCAGGTGTGCGCGTCGACGGCAACGACGTGCTGGCCTGCCTGGCGGTGAGCCGGATGGCGCTGAACGAGGCCCGCTCGGGACAGGGACCGACGCTGATCGAGGCCTACACCTACCGGATGGGCGCCCACACCACCTCCGACGACCCGACGCGTTACCGGCTCAGCGAGGAACTGGAGACCTGGAAGCATCGCGACCCGATAGAGCGGGTCCGGGCCTACCTGGTCCGCGAGGCCGGGGTGGGCTCGGGATTCTTCGACGGCATCGAGGCCGAGGCGGAGGCGTTGGCCGTACGGATTCGGGCGGCCTGCCGCGAGTTGGCCGATCCGGCTCCGCTGGACATCTTCGACAACGTCTACGTGGACATGACCGACGAGCTGGCCGCGCAGAAGGCGGACTTCGCCGAGTACCTGGAGTCCTTCGAGGCACCTGCCCAGGGGGCGACCCGATGACCGCCCCCCAGACACTGACGATGGCCGGAGCCCTGAACTCGGCCCTGCGTAACCGCCTCGAGCACGATGACAAGGTCGTGGTGATGGGGATGGACGTCGGCAAGCTGGGCGGCGTCTTCCGGATCACCGACGGCCTGCAGAAGGACTTCGGCGAGGACCGCATCATCGACTGTCCACTGGGCGAGTCCGGCATCATCGGCTCCGCGATCGGGCTGGCGATCCGGGGCTACCGCCCGGTGTGTGAGATCCAGTTCGACGGTTTCGTCTACCCGGCGTTCGACCAGATCGTCAGCCAGCTGGCCAAGATCCACAACCGGTCCCTGGGCCAGGTCCGGATGCCGGTCACGATCAGAATCCCCTACGGCGGCGGCATCGGCGCGGTCGAGCACCACAGCGAGTCCCCCGAGGCCTACTTCGCGCATACCGCCGGCCTGAAGGTCGTCACCTGTGCGAACCCGTCCGACGCGTACTGGATGTTGCGGCAGTCCATCGACTCCGACGATCCGGTGATCTTCTTCGAGCCCAAGCGCCGGTACTGGACCAAAGGACCGGTCTCGGCGCACGGCGATGTCGCCCCGCTGCCGCTGCATCAGGCCCAGATCGTGCGCCCCGGATCCGACGCGACCCTGCTCGCCTACGGGCCGATGGTCGCGACGGCGTTGCAGGCCGCCAAGGCCGCGGAGGAGGACGGGCGGGATCTCGAAGTGATCGACCTGCGTTCACTGTCGCCGATCGACACCGCCACGGTGGTGGCTTCGGTGGAGCGGACCGGCCGGCTGGTCGTCGTCCACGAGGCTTCGGTGAGCCTCGGCATGGGCGCTGAGATCGCGGCCCGCATCCAGGAGCACGCCTTCTACTCACTGCAGGCCCCGGTGCTGCGCGTCGGCGGCTTCGACACCCCCTACCCCGCGAGTCGCGCCGAGGATGAGTGGTTGCCCGACACCGACCGCATCCTCGACGCCGTCGACCGCACATTCTCCTTCTAGAACGAGGGCACGCTTACGTCATGGCAGAACTGAAGGTGTTCAAGCTTCCGGACGTCGGGGAGGGCCTGACCGAGGCCGACATCCTGCGTTGGGACGTCAAGCCGGGCGATCTGGTCGAGGTGAACCAGACCCTGGTCGAGGTCGAGACGGCCAAGGCAGCAGTGGAGCTCCCGTCGCCGTTCGCCGGCGTCATTCACGAGATCCATTACGCCGAGGGCGCCACGGTCGACGTCGGCCAGCCGATCGTGACGATCAAGGTCGGCAGCGGCGAACTGGCCGACGAGGTGCCGCCAACGGGCATCCCGACGGAGGATCTGGTGCCGCAACCGGTCGCCCAACCGGAACGGCAGGCGGTCCTGGTCGGTTACGGGGTGTCGGGGGAGCGGGCACGCCGCCGTCGCCACGCCCGACCGGACGCCGCTACGCCCAACGCCAACGCCGCGTTCGGAGTGACGCCCGGGGCTCACGCCGAGGGTCGGCTGGAATCGGCGGAGCGGGCCGCCGGAGAGAGTGGAGCGGTCCGCGTGCTGGCGAAACCACCGGTGCGCAAACTCGCCAAGAGCCTCGGGATCGACCTGGCCTCGGTGGCCGCAACGGGTCCGCACGGGACCGTCTCGCGGGCCGACGTCGAGCAGGCCGCGTCCTCGTCGGATCAGGCGGGCGCCATCCATCCGGGTCACGCCGTGGGCCGGACGGGCACGGGCGTTGGCGCGAGGGCGGGCGCGAGCACGGGCGCTAGGGCGGGGGCCGGAGCGGCCGAGACCCGGATCCCGATCCGGGGCGTGCGCAAACACACCGCCGCAGCCATGGTTGCGTCAGCCTTCACCGCCCCGCATGTCACGGAGTTCGTGACGGTCGATGTGAGCGAGACGATGGCCCTGCGCGATCGGGTGGCGGCTCGGCGGGAATTCCGGGACGTCAAGGTCTCGCCGCTGCTGTTCGTAGCGCGCGCGGTGCTGTGGGCGCTGGGGCGCACGCCGGTCCTGAACTCCACCTGGGACGCCCAGGACGGCGAGTCGGGCTCGATCGTCATCAAGCACTATGTGAACCTCGGTATCGCGGCGGCCACCGACCGCGGGCTGATCGTCCCGAACGTCAAGAGTGCCGAGTCGCTGTCACTGTTGGAACTCGCGCAGGCCTTGGCAGCGTTGACCTCGACCGCGCGGTCCGGCAAGACCGCTCCGTCCGACATGAGCGGCGGGACGTTCACGATCACCAATGTCGGCATCTTCGGCATCGACACCGGGACGCCCATCCTCAATCCAGGGGAAGCCGGAATCCTGGCCGTCGGCGCGATTCGGCGCCAGCCGTGGGTAGTCGGCAGCGGCGCGGACGAACGGATCGAGCCGCGGTGGGTGACCCAGTTGGCGGTGTCCTTCGACCATCGATCGGTGGACGGGCAGCAGGGCTCGCTGTTCCTCGCCGACGTCGCCGCCCTGCTGAACGACCCCGCCCTCGCCGTCCTCTAGCCGCCGTTGAGGTTGCCCTCGTTGCGGGCCCACCCCCGTTGAGGTTGCCCTCGTTACGGGCCCACCCCCGTTGAGGTTGCCCTCGTTGCGGGCCCACTCCCGTTGAGGTTGCCCTCGTTGCGGGCCCACTCCCGTTGAGTTGCCCTCGTTGCGGGCCCAACCCCGTTGAGGTTGCCCTCGTTGCGGGCCCACCCCCGTTGACGTTGCCCTCGTTGCGGGCCCACCCCCGTTGAGGTTGCCCTCGTTGCGCTCGGAGCCGTACTCAGCGCGGTAGGACAGCCTCGATCGCCGCGACAACAGCGTCGTCGTCAGGTTCGGTACGCGGATCGAACCGGCTGACAACCTGTCCGTCCGGGCCGATGAGGAACTTCTCGAAGTTCCATCGGACATCGCCGGTGTAACCGTCGGCGTCGGGTACCGCTACCAGTTCGGCGTACAACGCGTGCCTACCCGGCCCGTTCACGTCTACCTTTTCGGTCAGCGGAAAGCTCACGCCGTAGGTCGCCGAGCAGAATTCGGCGATCTCGGTTGCCGATCCCGGCTCCTGACCCGCGAACTGGTTGCACGGAACCCCGAGCACCGTGAAGCCGCGGTCGGCATACTTCGCCTGCAGGCGTTCGAGGCCGTTGTATTGCGGGGTGAGGCCGCACTTTGAGGCGACGTTCACCACCAGAGTCACCACGCCTGGCTGGGGGGCAAGGTTGGTGGACGGATCGGTCAGGCCGGCGATCGAAACATCGAAGCTGCTCATCGTTCGAGCGTAGGCACGGTGCGCGATCGGGGGGGCCGAAGGTTGCGTGAACGTGGTCACGTGGTCACGTGGTCACGCCCGACGCAAGGCGCTTCGGCCAGAACGGGAATGACTTGAGCAACGGTGGCGTTAACCACAAGTTGGGTAAAGAATTTGATCTATTAGGCAGTAGTCGTAAACTGGTTAACAGATCGAGGCTCAAAGACCAAGTATGTCGAACGAAGCAGTCTAGCGGCTGAGCTCGTCAAACTGGCCCCGATGAAGTCGTCAGCGTCCACCACATCAGGAGAAGGAAAGCACCATGAGCATCAAGCAGAAGATCCGCAACCGTCGCTCCATCCGTCAGTTCGAGCGCGCCCTGGACCAGGCCTCGCCGGCTATGCGCCACGAACTGCTCGCCCTCGCAGCGCGGCAGAACTTCCACCGCTGAGCGTGAGCTGACCTCAGCCGATCACGGATCGCTGAGCGCCACACAGACCCGCCCTCCGTTCGGAGCGGCGGGTCTTGTTGTTAGCAACAAGGGCAACCTCAACGCACGACACCCAACAACACGGGCAACCTCAACGCACGACACCCAACAACAAGGGCAACCTCAACGCACGACACCCAGCAACGAGGGCAACCTCAACGCGCGACACCCAGCAACAAGGGCAACCTCAACGCACGCGGGAAACAGGGCGGGGCCGATTAGCGTTACCCGCATCGTGACGTCGCTGAACTCGCCGCTGAACCGTGCCCGCGTCCGCGCCCCGGAATTTCCGCCGGGCACGTGGCTGAACACCGCACCCGCCCGCGAACCGAGCGCCACGCCTCCCAGCCTGAGCCTGAAGCAACTCCGCGGCCGCATCGTGCTGCTCGACTTCTGGACCTTCTGCTGCGGCAACTGCCTGCACGTGATCGACGAACTGCGGGAGCTGGAGGCCGCGTTCCCGGAGGAACTGGTCATCATCGGGGTCCACTCCCCGAAGTTCGAGCACGAGAAGTCCGATGCCGCCGTGGAAGCCGCCACCGAACGATACGAGGTGCGCCACCCGGTCTTCAACGATCCCGAACTCCACCTCTGGCGTCAGTACGCAATCCGGGCCTGGCCCACGCTGGTGCTGATCGACCCCAACGGCTACATCGTGGCGCAGGCGGCCGGCGAGGGACAGGTGAGCGCCCTGCAGGCCATGATCGGCCAGCTCGTGGCCACGCACGACGCCGATGGCTCGTTGCGGCGCGGTGACAACCCCTACGTCGAGCCGCCGGCAGTTCCTGGCACTTTCCGCTTTCCGGCCAAAGTGGTTCGTCAAGGGGACCGGCTCTGGGTCGCCGACGCCGGGCATCACCAGCTGGTCGCCACCGCGCTGGATGGGGTGAGCGAACTGGCGCGTATCGGCACCAGCGCGCGCGGACGCGGGCCCGACCAGTTCGATGAGCCGAACGGAATCGCGATTCTGCCCCCGCCGATTGCGGCCAGGGTCGGATTCGACCTGGTGGTCGCCGACACCGGCAGCCACACCCTGCGCGGGGTCGACAGTGTCCGGCAACGCATCGTGCGAACGATCGATCTGGCGACCGCGCTCGCCGAAGCCCGCACCGTGACCGGAAAGGTCCCCGCGGTTCTCTCGCCCTGGGACGTGCTCTGGTGGCCGGCTCGAAACGAGCTCGCGATTGCGGCTGCCGGTGTTCATCTGTTGCTCAGCTGGAACCCGGACACCGACGCCGTCACGATCCTGGCCGGCACCACGGTGGAGGGGCTCAAAGACGGCCCGGCCCTGGACAGCTGGCTGGCCCAGCCGTCGGGTTTGGCCGTCGACGCCACCGACCCGGAGGGGCCGCTGTGGTTCGTCGACTCCGAGACGTCCGCGCTGCGCTGTCTCACCCCCGCTCTGACGGTGCACACAGTCATCGGCGAGGGACTGTTCGACTTCGGGCTCGTCGATGGTCCGGCTGAATCCGCACGCCTGCAGCATCCGCTCGGCGTAGCGGTGCTCCCGGACCGCTCTATCGCCGTAGCCGACACCTACAACGGGGCAGTGCGCCGGTTCGACCCGACCACCGGCACCGTGCAGACACTGGCCACCGGCCTGGCCGAGCCGTCCGGAGTCGTGGAGGTGGACGGCGAGCTCGTCGTGGTCGAGTCCACGGCGCACCGGCTCACCCGGCCCCTTACGTCGGGCGCGCTGACCGAGGCGACCCAGTCGACGATGCGGACGCAACGGCCGGTCACCGAGTTGCGAGCGGGCGCTGTGCTGCTCAGGGTGCCGTTCCGCCCGGCGCCCGGACGCAAGCTGGACGATCGCTTCGGGCCGTCCACCCGCCTGACGGTCAGCGCCTCACCACCGGAGCTGCTGGCCGGCGGCGGCGGCGATTCGACCGAACTCGTCCGCACCATCGTGCTGTCCGCGACAGCGGGCGCGACCGGAGTGCTGCAGGTGACCGCACAGGCGGCCTCCTGCGATGACGGCCATGCCGTGGAACACCCCGCCTGCTACCTCGCGCGCCAGGACTGGGGGATTCCCGTGCAGCTCGACGAGGACGGAGCCACCGAGCTCGAACTCCCGCTGTTGGGCTGAGGATCAGACCGCGGCAGCGCGATCGGGCCGCGCGGTCGAGGATGATCGCCGGCGGCCGGGGACGGTCCGCAGCCGAAAAGGGACCCCGTGCTCCCAGCGAGCACCAGGTTCAGGCCTGCGGCAGGGTCAGCACGACGCCGACGTCCGCGTACGGGAAATCGCCGCGGCGACGCAGGTGCCCGAGGGCGTTGAACACCCGGGACAGCTTGGTCATGAACCCGTACTTGGCACGGACCTTGCGCTGAATCTCGTCGAACCGGGCTCCGCTCTGCACCAGTTCCACGCCGACGTCCACCGGCACCGAGCCGGCTTTGACGTGGCCGCGCTGGTCGCAGGGCTGCACGGTGGCCCGGGGTGTGGCACGCAGACGCTTGTACTTGCCGGTGCCCGACGAGGTCCAGAAACCGTACCGGCCGTCGTCCAGGGGCACGATCCAGGTCGGTGTGGACACCGCCTCACCCGATCGGCGATACGTGGTGAACGAGATGAACTTCTCCGCGGACAGGTCACTCATGACCGGAGTCTAGGGGCTCCCGCACCATTCGACGGACTGTATCGGGCCGAGTTCGGGCCGGTGTCGGGCCGTCATTCGACCAGTTTGGCGCGTAACCGAGCGGTGTCCTGCTCCGTCCACCCGTGCTCGCGCAGCCATCCTTCGATGCCGCCGGTGTTGGCGGACAGCTGCCCCAACACCGCTTCGATCACCTCGGCCTTCGGCGCGGGCACCGACGCCGGATCGGCCACCTCGTTGCGGTAGGTGGCGGTTCGCGCGAGCAGGGCGAACACGGCGGCGATCTGGCTCTCGGTGGCTTCGTAATCGGCGGCGATCGCCGCACGCTGCACGCCGACCAGGCTCAGGGCGATCGCCACCACGACTCCCGTGCGGTCCTTGCCCGCCGCGCAGTGCACGATTGCGGCGCCATCGGCTTCCGCGATCGCGCGTAGGGCGCCGACGACGGAGTCCGGACGCTGATCCAGATACGTCAGGTACAGGTCGGCCGTCCGGTTGCCGGTCCGTTCCGGCGACGCGCCACGCCCATGCCAGGGCAGCAGCAGACTGTCGGGCTCGGGATCCGTGCCGACGTCAGGTTGCCCGGACGAGTCGGGTGCGCTGCGCGGGACGGGCCGCCGGATCTCGCTGACGGCATCCTCCACGCCGCCGCCCGTACCGGAGGCGGCATCCCCCACGCCGCCGCCCGTACCGGAGGCGGCGTCGGGAAACAGCGACAGGTGATGGATCGTGACGTCGGCAATCGTCGACAGCGGCCCCGGGCCCTCGGCCTCGACCTCGACGTCGGTGCGCAGGTCGATGACCGTGCGCACGCCGAGTTCGACGACCAGCAACGCCAAGTCGTCCTCGGTCAGGTGCTGGAGGTTGGCCGAACGGATCAGCGTGCCCGTGCGCGTCCGGCGACCCTGGCCGGCTGGCAGGCCACCCAGGTCGCGGGCGTTGGCGCCGCCGGCGAGTTCGATCCATTGCGGCGGGCTTTGCTTGTCGAAGTCGGGCACAGCTTCACCCTAAGCCGCGGCTCTGACCGTCCCGATGCGCCTTGTCGATCAGCGGGCGCTCCTTACCATGTCGGCCATTTCGGTCGAATGCGGCCCGCCCGTGGCCGCCCCGGTCGATCAGAAGACTGCTTCGGCGGCGTCCATCAGTGCGTTGTCGGTCGCTTCGACGATCTTGCGCCGGGCGACGAGTTCGGGCAGGACCGTGGCCGAGAAGAAGCGGGCAACCGCCAGCTTGCCTTCGTAGAAGGCCTTGTCGGAGGTCGACAGACCGTTGCCGTCGAGCCGGTCCAAGGCAACCTTCGCCTGGCGCAGCAGCAGCCAGCCGATGGCCAGGTCACCGCAGGACATCAGCAGGCGGGTGGTGTTCTGCCCGACCTTGTAGATGTTGCGGATGTCTTCCTGGGCCGAGGTGAGCTGGCCGATCATGGCCCCCACCATCGTCCCGACCTCGGCCAGTGCCTTGCTCACCGCGGCGTGCTCGTCCTTGAGGCGACCCTCTTCGGCGATGGAATCGAGAAACGCCTGGATCTCTCCCGACAGCGCACCCAGGGCCACGCCCTTGTCGCGGACGATCTTGCGGAAGAAGAAATCCTGTCCCTGGATGGCGGTCGTGCCTTCGTAGAGGGAATCGATCTTGTTGTCGCGGATGTACTGCTCCAGCGGGTAGTCCTGCAAGAACCCCGAGCCGCCGAAGACCTGCAGCGCCTGGCCGAGTTGTTCGTAGGACCGCTCCGAACCGACACCCTTCACGATCGGCAGCAGCAGATCGTTGAGACGCTCATCGACGGACGCGTGGCGCCGGGCCTTGTCCTGCAGGCTTGCCTCGCCGCCGGCCAGCCCGCCGGCGGGAACGTCGCCGGCCTCGGCGCCGGCCTCGAACTCGGCGATCTGGATGCGGTCCTGCACGCTTGCGGTGTAGAGCGCGACTGCGCGCAGGCCCTCGGCGTAGGCCTTCTGGGTCATGAGCTGCCGGCGAACGTCCGGGTGGTGGATGATCGTGACACGCGGCGCGGTCTTGTCGGTGGATTGCGTCAGGTCGGCGGACTGCACGCGGGTCTTGGCGTAGTCCAGCGCGGCCAGGTAACCCGCCGACAGCTCCGAGTAGGCCTTCGTGCCGACCATCATTCGGGCATGCTCGATGACCTTGAACATCTGGGCGATGCCGTCATGGATCTCGCCGAGCAGCCATCCCTTGGCCGGGACCGTCTCCCCGAACCGGACCTCGCAGGTCGTCGAGGCCTTGAGGCCCATCTTGTGTTCGACGTTGGTCACGAAGGCGCCGTTGCGCTCGCCGAGCTCGCCGGTGTCCCAGTCGAAGTCGAACTTGGGGACGATGAACAGCGACAGTCCCTTGGTGCCGGGGCCGGCGCCCTCCGGACGGGCCAAAACGTAATGAACGATGTTGTCGGACATGTCGTGTTCGCCCGAGGTGATGAAGCGCTTGACACCCTCGATGTGCCACGTTCCGTCGGCCTGCTGAGTGGCCTTGGTGCGTCCGGCGCCGACGTCGGAACCGGCGTCGGGCTCGGTGAGCACCATCGTGGCGCCCCAGCGCCGGTCGATCATGAGGCGACCGATCTTCTGCTGCTCGGCGGTGCCGACCTCGTGAATGATGTTGGCGAAGGCCGGGCCGCAGTTGTACATCCAGATGGCCGGGTTGGCCCCGAGCACGAGTTCGGCGATCGACCAGACCAGCGATCGCGGGGCCAGGGTGCCTCCGTAGTCGGGGGTCGTCTCGAGCCGCCACCATTCCGCGTCCTGCCACGCCTTGTAGGACTTCTTGAAGCTGTCCGGGACGACGACGGTGTTGGTCTTCGGGTCGAAAACCGGAGGATTTCGGTCGGAGTCGACGTAGGACGCGGCGAGCGGGCCCTCGGCCAGCGCCTTGACCTCGCTCAGGATGCCGCGAGCGGTGTCGGGATCGATTTCGGAGAACGGGCCATGGCCCAGCTTGTCGCCAGTGCCCAGCACCTCGAAGAGGTTGAACTCGATGTCTCGAAGGTTGGACTTGTAGTGGCCCATGGACCGATCACTCCCTGGTCAGTAGTCGTGCCCACGGCCGGAAGTTACTCACCGGTAGCGGGTACGACCAGGGTATTACTGGCCAGTAACCCTGCGCAAGCCGGAGTGGGCAGGTTCGCTCCTCGACCTGCCGCCTTCGGCCGTCCTCCGGCCGATCGGTCGGTCGGTCGGTCGGTCGATCGGTCGGTTGCTCCGTCGCTTTATGCGGTCGGCGTCTGTGCGCAACAAGGGCAACCTCAACGCGGGATTGCCCGCAACTAGGGCAACCTCAACGCGGGATTGCCCGCAACTAGGGCAACCTCAACGCGGGATTGCCTGCAACAAGGGCAACCTCAACGGGTGGGCGCGAGCTCGGACAGCCGGCGGGCGAGGAACCGGCGCTCGGCGGCGTTGTCGACCAGCTCGAGCGCCAGGCGATACTGCTCAGCGGCCTCGGCAGAGCGGCCTAGCTGCCGGAACAGATCAGCTTTGACGGCCGGGTAGTAGTGGTATCTGGCGAGCACCCCCTGCTCGGCCGGGGAGAGGGAGGCCAGGGCGGCCAGCCCGGCTGCAGCACCGTCCATCATCGACACGGCCACCGCCCGATTCAGGGCGACCACCGGGCTCGGCCACACGACGAGGAGGAGGTCGTACAGTCCGACGATCTGGCGCCAGTCGGTGTCCTCGGCGCGCGGGGCCTCGGCGTGCAACGCCGCGATGGCGGCCTGCAGCGCGAACCGTCCAGGCCGACCACCGGTGCGCAAGGCCACCACGAGCAACGCGCGTCCCTCCTCGATCAGGGCGCGATTCCAGCGCCGACGGTCCTGATCAGCGATGAGGACCAGTTCGCCGGCGGCGTCGGTCCGGGCCGGGGCCCGCGCCTCGTCCACGAGCATGAGCGCGAGCAACCCCTTCGCCTCGGCCTCGTCCGGCATGAGCCGCACCACCATGCGCGCAAGCGAGACGGAGCGATCGGTGAGTTCCGGGCGGTGCAGGCGATCCCCCACGCTCGCGGTGTGCCCGGTGGTGAAGACCAGATGCAGCACGGTGAGCACGGCGTCGAGGCGATCCGGGAGCTCGGAGGCGGCAGGCACCCGGTACGGGATCCGGGCCGCGGAGATCTTCTTCTTGGCCCTGGTCACCCGAGCCGCCATCGTCGGCTCGGAGACCAGGAAGGCCCGAGCGATCTCAGCCGTGGTCAGACCGCACAGCATCCGCAGCGTCAGGGCGACCTGCGCCTCTCGCGCCAAGGCCGGGTGACAGCAGGTGAAGATCAACCGCAGCCGGTCGTCGGGGATCGTTGCGTCCGAGTCCGCTGCCCCGGGGACGCCGTCATCCACTCGAGCCTCGCTCTCGGTCAGCAGCGGCAGCTTCTGTCGCAACGAGGCCCGGCGCCGCAGATCGTCCAGCGCTCGCCGTCGCGCCGTCGTGGTCAGCCACGCCCCGGGACGGTCCGGAATCCCATCGCGCGGCCAGGTGTCCAGCGCGCGGACAAAGGCGTCCTGCGTGCATTCCTCGGCCAGCTCGAGATCACCGGTATAGGCCGCGATCGCGGCAAGCACCCGGCCCCATTCGTCGCGATACGCGGCCGCAACCGCCGTCCGGACCTCGTTATCGGGGTCCGGACGGTCGGCGCGGCTGGGTTGCACGGGGCTGCAAGCGGATCAGTTGAAGACCATGATCGGCCGTACCTCGACGCCGCCGAAGCGCGCCGGACACAGCTTGCTGATCGCCAGTGCCTGGTCGAGGTCGTCCGCCTCGATGAGGTAGTAGCCGCCCAGCGCTTCCTTGGATTCGACGAACGGCCCATCGGTGACCACGTCACCCCGGATGGTGGTCGCCGTCGAGTTGGGCTGCAGGGCGTTGCCCCCGAGGAGCTTGCCGCCCAGGCTTTCCACCTGGCCGGGGAAGCGATTGTGCGCTTCCATCACCTCTCCGAAGACCTGCTCGCCGCCGTTGGCGTAGCCGGCTTCGTCTTCGTAGATCAGGATCAGGTACTGCGCCATGGTGTTCTCCTTCGCCGTGAGGCTCGGTTTGGGTTTCTGACACTGGGACGACGAACGGACCGCTCCGAATCGACAGCGCGGTGCAAAATTCTTCGAGGACGAGCCTGGCAGCAGCGGACGCCCGCAACAAGGGCAACGTCAACGCCGGATCGCCCGCAACAAGGGCAACGTCAACGCGGGATAGCCTGGCGATATGAAGCTGCGCATCTTCACCGAACCCCAGCAGGGCGCCAGTTACGCCGACCTGCTGGCAGTGGCCCAGGCGACCGAACAGCTCGGCTTCGACGCTTTCTTCCGGTCTGACCACTACCTGCGGATGGGCGAGGGCTCCGGGCTGCCCGGACCGTCCGACGCCTGGATCAGCCTTGCCGGGCTGGCTCGCGAGACCTCCCGGATCCGTCTCGGGACGCTCGTGTCTCCGGCGACCTTCCGGCTACCCGGCCCCTTCGCGATTGCGCTCGCGCAGGTCGACGAGATGTCCGGTGGACGGATCGAGCTCGGCCTGGGCTCCGGTTGGTTCGAGCAGGAACACGGCGCGTACGGCATCCCGTTTCCGGACCTGGCCACCCGTTTCGATGTGTTCAGCGAGCAATTGGCCATCATCGACGGCCTGTGGCGGACGCCGGCCGAACAGCGCTACAGCTTCGCCGGCGAGCACTACACACTCGCCGATGCGCCCGCGCTGCCCAAGCCGGTGCAGTTCCCGCGACCGCCGATCATCCTGGGCGGGGCGGGAAAGTCGCGCTCGGCGGCACTGGCCGCACGGTATGCCGACGAGTACAACTCCGGCTTCGCCCCGGTCGAACGGGTCGCGGAGGTCTTCGGCCGAGTGCGGACTGCGGTCGCCGACTTCGGCCGGGAGGCGGACACCATGACCTACTCGATCGCCCAGACCACCGTCGTCGGCAGGACGGAGGCCGAAGTCGGACAGCGGGCCGATGCCATCGGGCGGGGCGTGGAGGATTTGCGCAGTACCGCGCTCGCCGGCAGCCCCGACGAAATCGTGGACCAGATCGGCCGCTACGCCGCGATAGGTGCCTCGACGGTCTACCTCCAGATCATGGACCTGTCAGACCTCGATCAGTTGGAGCTGCTGGCCTCCGCCGTCCTCCCCCAACTCACCTAACCCCACCCCGACCCCGCACCCCGACCGCCCTCCGCGGCCTCCGCCCTCCGGCTTTCGCGGCCTCCGCCCTCCGGCTTTCGCGGCCCGGGTACTCGATTTTTCGCGAAAATCTGAGTATTCGGGCCGCGAAAGCCGTCTTTGGGGGGGGTGGGGTGGGAGGAGGGGCGAGGGCGGGTTAGAAGACGACGCGGAGTTTGATGGTTTCGGGCATCGCGCGGATCTCGTCGACGATCTGCTGGGTGACTCCGCCGGCCGAGTCGGTCACCACGTATCCGACTTCGCCCCGGGTCCCGAGCAGCTGAGCCTCGACGTTGACGTGGTTGTCCGCGAGTAGTCCGTTGATCCGCGCCAGTACGCCGGGAACGTTGCGGTGCAGGTGAACCAGACGCAGGCTGCCTTCGCGCCGCGGCAGGTCCAGCCCGGGCAGGTTCACCGACAGCGCGGTGGACCCCTCGACCACGAAGTCCCGGAACTTGTTTGCGACGAACTGGCCGATGTCCTGCTGGGCCTCTTCGGTCGATCCGCCGATATGCGGGGTCAGGATCACGTTGGGCAGCCCGCGTAGCTCGGAGACGAACTCGTCACCGCGGCCCTTCGGCTCCACGGGGAAGACGTCCACTGCGGCTCCGACGATGTGGCCGGTCTCGACGTGGCGACGCAACGCCGCATAGTCCACCACGAAGCCCCGGGACAGGTTCAGGAAGATGCTGCCCTCCCGCATCGCCGCGAACTCGGCTTCACCGAAGATGTTCTTGTTCTCCGGACGTCCGTCGACGTGCAGGGTGACGACATCCGAGTCGTGCAGAAGCTCCTTGAGACTGGCGGCCCGGCGTGCGTTGCCCAGCGCCAACTTGTCGGTGGCGTCGTAGAAGAGGACCCGCATTCCCAGATTCTCGGCCAGCACCGACAGCTGAGTGCCGATGTTGCCGTAGCCGACGATGCCGAGTGTGCGGCCGCGCACCTCGTGGGCCCCGTCGGCGGATTTGTCCCAGACTCCGGCATGCATGAGCGTGTTCTTCTCGCTCAGGCGCCGCGTCAGCGAGATCAGCTCGGCGATGGCGAGCTCGACGACACTGCGAGTGTTGGAAAAGGGAGCGTTGAACACGGTGACCCCGTGCGCGGTGGCCGAGAGCAGGTCGATCTGGTTCGTGCCGATGCAGAAGGCGCCGATGGCGATGAGGTTGGGCGCTGCCGCCAGCACCTTGTCGGTCACATGCGTCTTCGAACGGATGCCCAGCAGATTGACGTCGCCGATCGCCGCGATCAACTCGTCCTCGTCGTAGGCGCGATCGGCGGAAACGACCTCGAACCCCGCCGACTGCAGGACCTCCACCGCATCGGGGTGAATTTGTTCGAGCAGCAGGACGCGAATCGGCTTGTGTGCGGTCACGGCGCCAGTCTACGGGGGCCTCCGGTCGCGATATCCGTCCAGTTTCAACGGCCTACAGCCGCAGCCGCCCGAGGGCGGGACGCGCTGCGCAGCCATGGGGCGGCCGCACGCTCAGCGCCGTCGCGCGAGCCGGTCGTTGCCGAAGCGGCGGTACAACGCGAGCAGGATGACGGAACCGATCACCGAACCGAAGATGCCGCTGACCTGCAGGCCGCCCTCACCTTTGTCGTGGCCGATGAGGTAGCCCAGAAAGCCCCCGACGAACGAGCCGATCATGCCGAGGACGGCCGTCAGCCAGAATCCGAGCCGGGTCCGACCCGGTACGAGCAGGCGCGCAATGGCCCCGGCGACCAGTCCGAGCAGGAAGAACGCGATGACGTTGCTCATCGGGCAATGTTCTCCCATCCCCCGGCTCTCGCACGAGCCCGCACGGTCATCCCGAGACCGGGCCGGCCGACGCACTTTTGTGATGTCACAAAGTCGCCCCGCTCGCTACATTATTGTGGGCCCACAGTAATAGGGCGGTTCCTATCAGTAACGAACGATCGGTGGCACCATGTCCGAGCCCCGCTGGCTGAACCCCCACGAGCAGCACTCATGGCGCACCTTCATCGAAGGCTTCCGGGCGCTGGTCGACGTCCTCGATCGTGAACTTCAGGCCGACAGCGGGCTCTCGCACGCCTACTACGAAATCCTGATCCCGTTGTCGGAGCACCCCGACCGGTCGATGCGCATGAGCGAGCTCGCCGACATCACCCGCTCCTCGCGGAGCCGCCTCTCCCATGCCGTGTCACGACTGGAGGAACGGGGCTGGGTTCAGCGGGTCGAGTGCGAGACGGACAAGCGCGGCCAGCTCGCCCAGCTGACCGATACGGGCTTCGCCGTCGTGGCCGCCGCGGCCCCACCGCACGTGGCCACCGTGCGCAAGTACCTGATCGACCAGCTCACGCCCGACCAGCTCACAACGATGGGCGAGATCGGCGAGATCATGCTGGCCACCAGTGCGGCCAGCGACCTGCCCCCGCGGCGGTCTTGACGTCCCCACGCGGCCGACGACACCCGCTACCCCCGTATCGGCAAATCTGCGGAAAACGCTAGATAGCCGGATACAGTCCCGTCATGGATCCCGTCCGCAATCCCTACGCCCCAGGTGCAGGCCGACGCCCTCCTGAGCTCGCCGGTCGGTCGGCCGAACTCCAGGCCTTCGATGTCGTGCTGCAACGGGTTGCGCGCGGCCGCTCCGAACGGTCGATCGTGCTCACCGGGCTGCGCGGAGTCGGTAAGACGGTGCTGCTCAACGCGCTGCGCTCGGCCGCGGTCCGCGCCGGGTGGGGAACGGGCAAGTTCGAGGCCCGGCCGGATGTCTCCCTGCGCCGCCCGCTGGCCGCGGCGCTGCATCTGGCGGTGCGCGAGCTCAACAGTGCCGATCACGAGGGCACCGAGCACGTGCTCGGCGTCCTGAAGTCCTTCGCCCTGAAGTCCCGGCCCGAGGCCAGACTCCGGGACCGCTGGCAACCGGGCATCGAGGCGCCGGCGGTAGCGGGACGGGCGGACTCGGGCGACATCGAGATCGATCTGGTCGAGCTCTTCGCCGATGCAGCCGGGCTGGCCGCCGACACCGGACGTGGGATCGCGCTGTTCATCGACGAGATGCAGGATCTCGGCGCGGACGACGTCTCCGCGTTGTGCGCGGCCTGTCACGAACTCAGTCAGACCGGTCAGCCCCTGGTCATCGTCGGCGCCGGCTTGCCGCACCTGCCGAGCGTGCTGTCGGCCAGCAAGTCATACAGCGAGCGCCTGTTCCGCTACGCCCGGATCGACCGGCTCGAACCGGACTCGGCCGAGGCCGCCCTGCGCGCTCCGGCTCGCGAGGAGGGAGCCGATTTCACCGATGGCGCGCTGTCGGAGCTCTACCGGCTCACCGGCGGCTATCCCTACTTCGTGCAGGCCTACGGCAAGGCGGCCTGGGACGCCGCGGTCACGGAGCGGATCACCGAGGCCGACGTCGCGATTGCCGCGCCCGAGGCCGAGGCCGAGTTGGCGGTCGGGTTCTTCGGTTCACGCTACGAGCGCGCGACGCCGGCCGAGCGGGAATACCTGCGAGGGATGGCCGAGGCGATGCCGGACGAGGGCACCGGCGCCACGGTCACCGTCTCCACCGGCAGGGTTGCCGAACTCCTCGGACGCAAACCCCAGTCGTTGTCGCCCGCACGGGATGCCCTGGTGAAGAAGGGCCTGGTGTACTCCGGCGAGCGGGGCCAGATCGCGTTCACCGTGCCGCATTTCGAGCGATATCTCCGACACCAGCGCAGCGACGGATAGCGAACGCCCACACGGGCGCGGGCCAAATCAACTATCAAATCCAGCTCAAGTCCCGTGCATTCCTCGGGCGTTGGGGTAATACCCAGAGTGCAAGGCCGTGACGGCCGAGATCATCGTCGATCTCCCGCTCGCCCTCACCGGCCCGGAGCCTGGCTCCGGCCTTTTGAAGGGATTGTGGGCAATGATCAGAAACCTCGTCAGTGCACCCGACAGTGCGCACCTCACCGCCGCACAGGCGGCACCCGCCACCTGGGGCATCTCGGGCCCCGACTTCCTCCGGCTGCTCATCGCCCTCGGCGTGCTGGCCACGATCATCGCCGGGTTGATCACCATCACCGCCAGCCGAAGCCTGGGCGCCCCGCTCGCTCCCCTCGGACCCACCGAGCTGGCCCTTGTCACGCGCGGGACGACCGGCGGCACTTCCGGCGGTGACTATCTCGCTGTGACGGTGGCCGTGGCCCAGCTGCGTTCGGGCGGCTGGATCGACGAGAACGGCGCTACCGAGGCGGCGGGGCCGGGGGGCGAGACCGACCGGCTGACCCGCGCGGTCTACCGCGAGATCGCCGCCGCCGGGCGCTTGCCGGGAATCAGCACGATGGCCGCCGCGGAGAACGTGCGCGCGACGACCGCGCAATTGCGGGACGAACTCGTGAAGCTGGGCTGGCTCTACAGCGCGCAACAGCGACGTCGACAGCGGACCGCGGCCTGGCCCGTCGGGCTTGTGCTCATCCTCGCCGTTGCCCGCCTGGCGGCCGGGGTCCACAACCATCGTCCGGTCGGCTATCTCGTGCTGGTCACCCTGGCCCTGGTCGTTGCCGGCGGGCTGATCTCGCTCGCGGGCCCGAAACATCCGCGGCCGGCGGCCCGTGAGCTCGGCCGGCTGCGCGAGCACAACCGCCACCTGGCCCCGTCCAACTCCCCGGCGTTCGCCAGCTACGGGCCACAGGCCGTCGCGCTCGCGCTCGGCCTCTACGGCGCAGGGGTGTTGTGGCAGGCCGATCCCGCTCTCGCCGAAGCGACCGATCTGAGCCTGCAGCCGACGGGCGGCTGGCTGGGTAGCGCGTCCGGCTGGGTCGGCGGCTCCTCCAGTTGGACGGGCGGGTCGTCCTGCGGGGGCGCGAGCGGGAGCGGCGGCGGGTGCGGGGGCGGCGGCGGGTGCGGCGGCGGAGGCGGGTGCGGCGGATGAGCGCAGGCACCCCGGTCACGTCCACGAGCACCAGCACATCGACGATCGCGTCCACGGCCGCAGGGCCGCTGGCCGGTCGGGGGCTGGGTATCGGGTGGCGTCCGGAGATCGCCGGAGTGATCGAGGACCTGCCCGGTCTGCGCTTCTGCGAGGTCGTCGCCGAATCGCTGCCCACGAACAGACGAGCGACGATCACGGTCCCGGACGCACTGCGCACTCTGACGGATCGAGGGGTTGCCGTAGTCCCGCACGGAGTAGCGCTGTCGCTGGGCAGTGCTGACGGTTTCCAACCGGAGCGGGCCGTTCGGCTCGCCGCGTGCGCGGATGCCCTGCACGCTCCGGTGGCCAGCGAACACATCGCCTTCGTCCGCGCCGGCGGGATCGAAGCCGGACACCTGCTGCCGATCCCGCGCACCAGGCCGGCCCTTGCGGTCATGGTGCGCAACGTCCGCGCCACCCAGGCCGAGCTGGGTGTCCCGCTCGCCCTCGAGCCGATCGCCGCGCTGCTCGACTGGCCGGAGGCGGACTACACCGAAGCGGAGTTCCTGCAGGAACTGCTCGAACAGACCTCGGCGTACCTGCTGCTCGACGTGGCCAACCTCTACGCCAACGCGCTCAACCACGGCCGCGACGCCCTGGAGGAGTTGAGCCGCCTTCCGCTGGAACGCATCGCCTACGCACACATCGCCGGCGGTTCCCTGGTGGACGGGCTTTACCACGACACCCACACCGACCCGGTCCCGGCCGAGGTGCTCAGCCTGGCCCACGAACTCGCGACGCGGCACGCGCCCCCGGCGCTGATGCTCGAACGGGACGGGCACTACCCGCCGGGCCCCGAACTGCGCGCCGAACTGGACGCGATCGCGTCCGCGGTCGGCTGGGCGGCGATCACGTGACGGCGTCGCGCCCCGGCCTGGGCAGCGCCGACTCGGCCACCGGCAGCGCCGACGGCGGGTTGGCCGCCCGTCAGGCCGAGCTGGTCCGGGCGATCGTGACGGGCGGGCCCGTCCCGTCCGGTGTCGACCCGTACCGCGTCCAGGTCGCCGCCGAGGCGCTGCTGCACAAGCGAGCCGCGGACGTCGCCCGCCACTGGCCGGCCCTGCTGGCCTCCCCGGCCCGGCGCCACGAGTACCGGCAGTGGGCAAGCACCCGGCCCAAGCTCTCCTCCTTCGCCGACGGCCTCCTCTTCGCTCGGCACCTGTTCGAGGAGCCGCACGGGCGCGCTCGGCCGGCGTCGCACCCGCCCGGACCGGACACCGACGAGCGCGCGGCGTTGGAGCTAGCCGTGGCCCGGCTGAGCTGGCGGATCGGCGCCGGCGAGGTGGTCCGCCCGCGCCGGTGGGTGGGTCTGGCCCGCTCGCGCGTCGGGACGGTCAGGGTCCTCGCGGTCGGCTCGGCCCACCACTGTCGCTGGTGGCGCCGGTAACAGTGCGGCCGGCCCGTGTCGCGAACATGATCGGCGACGTACCGTGGCAGACGCTGCTCGACCCGCGCGGAGGTGCACTGTGCTGCAGACACTGCTGGAATTTGTCGTGATCATGTTCGTGTGTCTGCTGGTGGGAGCGGGCGCTCTTCTCGGCGTGACCGTCTGGACCGTTCGCGCGGTGACCCGCCGGATGTCTCGGGCTCGCCATCTCACGAGGACACGGCTGGTCGCGGGATCCGTTGGCCTAGGGGCGGCCCGCGCGCCGGGCCGGCCGGCGGCGAGGCTCCGGCTACGGCTGTTCGACGAACTGGCGGCGACATCCAGGACGCTGGAGCAACTACGCTCACCGGCCGGGCTGCAGGCCTTGTCGGATGAGCTTCGACGCGGCGCGATGCCGCTCGATCGGGAACTGCAGGCGCTGGGTCTGGAGCGGAACTCCCCGGCCGTGTCGGCCCGCGTGGCCGCGCTGAGGCCGCACGTGGACGAGATCGCCCGGACCGCGGCGGAACTGCGGGCGACCGCCCGCGAACTGGCCTTCCTCGCCACGGGGGACGCCGATCGGTCGGCGATCGAGGTGTCCGACCAGCTTGTCGGTCTGCGCCACGGACTCGCGGAAGTTCGCGCCATCCGCGCCCGCGCTGGGCTCTGAGCCGACCGTGTAGCACCCGCGGCGCAGCACCCGCGGCGTGGCACCCGCGGCACCCGCGAGCGGCGTCCGTGCCGGTCCGGACGTGCGGTCCGCGAGCCGTTCGAACGCCTGCCGCCAGTGTTCAACCGAAGTTCAGATAACTGACAGGTTGCGATTTCCTAGGAGAGATGCGCACGGCCGGAACACAAGGTAAACAAGGCCTGTGGCCTTGACGTCGGTGCCCGGACTCGCGCCTGCGCGCGGGCAGAACGCTGCGCCCGCGCAGGCGGGACCGCGCCCGAGTCACCGGTTGCGGGCTGCGTGGCGCCGCCATCGAGCACGCACCGCGAACGCCGCCGCTGTGCGGGACATCTTCATGGACGTGATCGTCCTGCTGTCCGTCCTGAACTTCATCGCCATCGTTGTCGGCATCGGCCTGTTGGCCATGGGTAGCAGCGCCCCCTGGCCCCGGTGACGCCACCCTACGGCCAACCGCCCTACGGCCAACCGCCCTACGGCCAACCGCCCTACGGTCAACCGCCCTACGGTCAACCGCCCTACGGCCAACCCGATTACTACTGGCAGTTCGCTCCGAAACCCGGTCCGGTTCCGCTCCGACCGCTGAACCTGGGCAGTATTTTCGCCGGCAGCATCGCGGTGATCCGGCGCAACCCGCGTCTCGTGCTCGGGCTGTCCGCACTGTTCGCGACCATCAGCGCCGCGGCCTCCGGCACGTTGTCCGTGCTGCTGACCCGCCACCAGCAGCCGTTCATCGTGCGGTCCGGGGCGGGCACTGTGGACACGGTCCACTGGGACGTCTTCGTCTCCTCCGAAGGCGCGACGCTCGCGACGACCCTGATCGCCGACTTCGTGACGACCGTCCTGGCCGGAGTCCTGGCTGTGGTGATCAGCCAGGACGTGCTGGGCAACCGGGTAAGCCTGGCCGAACTACGCCGACGGCTCCGCCCGAAAGTCGTCCGGCTCATAATTCTGGCGCTGCTGCTCAGTGTCGGGACGACCGCCGGCCTGCTGTTGTGCATCGCGCCCGGTATCTGGCTCTGGGGAATCTGGGCCCTGGCGGTTCCGGCTCTCATCGTCGAGGATCGCGGAGTGCTGGCCGCGCTCGGACGATCACGTCAACTGGTCAGCGGCGATTTCTGGCGCGTCTGGGGTATCCGGGCGCTGGCCTACCTGTGCACCGCGATCGCCGCCGGGATCGTCGGGTTCGCCTTCGTACTGCTCGGGTTGGCGGTCACCGGGTACTCGCCCTTTGCCGATCTCGGCAACGGCAACACCACGTTCGGCAGCATCCCCGTCGGCTTCGCGGTCATCACCGGTGTCGGTTCGGCGATCATGGCCACGTTCACGCTGCCCTTCAACGCGGGGGTCGACGTGCTGCTCTACGTCGACCAGCGGATGCGCAAGGAGAACATGCACGTCGCGCTGCAACAGGCCTACTCCGCCCAGCATCAGCAACGCTCCAACCGGCCGACCGGACAGCCCTAGGACGGACGCCGGTTCGGCCACTCCGGCAGGTCCCCGGTCAGCACCACGTGCTCGGCGATCATGCGCAGCTTCTCGTGCGCGTGCTGGCTCGCCGATCGAACCATGTCGAAGGCTTGGCTCTCGGTGACCCGGTAGCGCGCCATCAGGATGCCCAGCGCGATGCCGATCCGGCGGTTGGACTCGAGTGCTCGTTCAAGATTGCCGACCCGGTCGGCGGCACCGGCGGCCTCCATGCTGATCGCGGCGTGGGCGGCGAACACTGCGCCCATGTCGGTGCGCTCGTCGTCGAAGTGGTTGGCGCGCGTGGAGGAGATGACCAGCGCGCCGAGGTTGCGATCCTCCACGTCGAGGGAGTATCCGACCGCCGACAGCAGCCGGGGTTCCGGCTGGCTGAGCACGAAGGCGCGGTAGGCGGGCCAGCGCTGGTCGGTACGGATGTCATCGACCCTGACGGTGGTGTGGGTGTTCAGGCACTCCCACGACACCCCCTCACGGGTCTCGTTGACGACACCGTTGAAGCTGGCCGCGAGCGCCGGATCGGTCGCCGAGTGCATACGGGTCATACCGGCGGTGGTGAGCGACCAGATCGCCGTCGAGTCGCAGGCGAGAACTTCCTTGGCCAGCGCGACGATACGGTCGGTCGTCGACTGCACGTCGGGCTGGGCGGCCAGCTCGTGGGCGATCCGCGCGAACAGTTGCGCGCTGTCGCCCGGGAACGGCTCGGCCGAATCAGCCATCTGGCAGACCCTTCGTCACGCTCAGGCCTGCGGCTAGACCACGCAGAACGATAACCGAATCAGCGTCTCCTTCGCGCACCCGGCACGCCCCCCGAATAGGAACGCCAAGTTCCTGATGCTCGGGCAGAATCGGCTCATGCTGGAAACCTCGGCCCGCCTGCTGAGTCTGCTGTCGCTGCTGCAGACCCCACGGGAATGGACGGGCACCGAACTGGCCGCACGGCTCGAGGTCACCACCCGAACCGTGCGCAACGACGTCGACCGGCTGCGCTCGCTCGGATATCCGGTCCATGCCACCCGGGGCTCGGCCGGCGGATACCGGCTCGGCGCCGGCGCCGATCTGCCGCCGTTGTTACTCGATGACGAGGAGGCCGTCGCCGTGGCGCTCGGCCTGCGCAACGCCACTACCGGCTCCATCGCCGGGATCGAGGAGTCCGCACTGCGGGCGCTGGCCAAGCTGGAGCAGGTACTGCCGTCCCGGTTGCGCCGCCGGGTCAACACGCTGGCGCAGTACACGATTTCGATCCCGCCCGACCGCGGCGGCCCACGGGTGGAACCGTCGATGCTGTCGTCCATCACGGCCGCCGCGCGCGACCGCGAGCGGCTGCGCTTCGACTACACCACCCACGATGGACAGGCGTTGCGCCGCGAGGCCGAGCCGCACCGTCTGGTGAGCTGGGGGCGGCGCTGGTACCTGGTGGCGTGGGACGTCGCTCGCGCGGACTGGCGCACCTACCGAGTCGACCGCATGACGCTCGCTACGCCGAACGGCGCCCGTTTCAGCCCCCGTCCCCCACCGGCCGACGACCTGGCCCGCTACGTGAGCCAGCGAGTCACCGCCGCGTGGTACTCGGTCACCGCGCGCGTCATCGTCCACGCTCCGGCCGCCCTCGTCGCCGAGCGGCTTCCCGCGGCTGTGGGACCGGTGGAAGCCCTGGACGAGCACCGGTGCGTGGTGAGCACGGGTTCGGACTCGGTGCAGATGCTCGCCCTCTGGCTCGGTGCGCTCGAGGCCGACTTCGAGGTGAGCGATTCTCCCGAGCTGGCCGAGCGATTCGCCGCCCTGGCCGATCGCTATGCGCGGGCGGCCGCCGCATCAATTCCGACCAGCGCCACAGCCGCAACCACAACCACAACCACAACCACAACCACGGAATGAGGAGTTGACCGCATTGACCGACTGGGTCGAGCACGCCGTGCACTGGCAGGTCTATCCCCTCGGGTTCCTGGCCGCGCCCACCACCGAGGGATCCGATTCGTCCACGGTGCAGCACCGACTGCCACGGCTGGCCGGCTGGCTGGACTACGCGGTCGAACTCGGCGCGTCCGTCGTGCAACTCGGTCCGATCTTCGCCGCCGAGTCCCACGGCTATGACACGGTCGACCACTTCCGCATCGATCCGAGGCTCGGTGACGAGCACGACTTCGACTCGTTCGTCCTCGCCGCCCACGAGCGCGGGGTGCGGGTCGTGCTCGACGGCGTCTTCAACCACGTCGGGCGAAGCCATCCCGCCTTTCGCTCGGCGTCCACTGGTGACGATTCCCCCTATGCGGACTGGTTCATCCGGGATCGGGACGGTAGCTACCGCACCTTCGAGGGCCACTCCCACCTGGTCGTGCTCAATCACGACAATCCCGCCGTGGCCGACTACGTCGCCTCGGTGCTCGACCACTGGCTCGACCGCGGCGCCGACGGCTGGCGCCTGGACGCCGCCTACGCCGTGCCACCGTCGTTCTGGGCACGGGTGTTGCCTGCCGTGCGCTCCCGGCATCATCAGGCGTGGTTCGTCGGCGAGGTCATCCACGGCGATTACCTCGCCACCGTCGCCGAATCCGGTCTCGATTCGCTGACCCAGTACGAGTTGTGGAAGGCGCTGTGGAGTTCGATCAACGACGCCAACTTCTTCGAGCTGGCGTGGGCGCTCAAGCGCCACAACGAGTTTCTTGACCGGTTCGCGCCGTTGACGTTCCTGGGCAATCACGACGTCACCCGGATCGCCAGCCGGCTGGGTGACAGCCGGCACCTGGCCCACGCACTGGTGTTGCTGTTCACGCTCGGCGGCGTCCCGAGCGTCTACTACGGCGACGAACAGGCCTTCCGCGCGGTCAAGCAGGAACGCGCCGGGGGCGACGACGAGATCAGGCCGGCGTTCCCGGACTCACCTGAGGCGTTGTCCCCGTTGGGCGTGGACGTCTTTCGACTGCATCAGGATCTGATCGGGTTGCGTCGGCGGCATTCATGGCTGCATCGGGCGCGCACCAGCGAGCTGTCTTTGGCGAACAAGCAGTTGAGTCTGGCCGTGAGCGCGGGCGAGAACCGGCTGGTCGTGGCCCTCAACCTCGACGACGCCACCACCGAGCTGGCCGCCGGGGAAACGGCGGCGGTGCTGCTGGCCTCGGCCCCCGAAGCCGCGGTGCCCCTCCACCGCAGCAGCGACGGCAGCGGGACGACGGTCACGATCGAGCCGCACGGCTGGGCGATCCTCGCCTGAAACGAACCGGGGAGTGACACGCCGCGCTGAAGCGGCATGTCACTCCCCGGGTGAAGCGGAACGACGGCTCAGGTGACCTTGAGGACGACGGTCTTCGAGCTGGACGCGGCCACCTTGCTGGAGCCGTAGTACACGAACTTGAGCTTGTGGTTGCCCTTGGCCTTGAGCACCGGAAGGGTGGCCACGACCCGGCCGTGGTTACCCGCGACGAGCACGAAGGACTTGATGATCTTCTTCCCGTCGTAGATGCGCACGGTGCCCGTCGGGGTGACCCCGGCGACGGTGACGCGCACGATGAGCTTGCCGCGAGCGGTGTGCTTGACCGACTTGGAGGGCAGGCCGATCGCCGCCGCGGAGGTGGCCTTGGCGATGGTGACCGACTTCGAGAACGTGCTGGCCAGGGCCGAGGCGGAGCCGGCGTAGCTGGCGGTCAGGGTGTGGCCGCCGGGCGTCACCTTCGTGCCGGAGACCTTGACGGTCACCTTTCCGCCGGTCAACGTGCCGGTGGCCAGCGCGGTGTTACCCCACGTGAGGGTCACCGTTCCGGTCGGGACGATGGTGCCGGTGGTCGTGATCGTGACGGAGTAGGCGGTGCCGTAGTGCGGCTTGCCCGACACGGTGAACGTCGTGCTCGTCGCCTGCTTGGCCACCGAGACGGTGGTGGTCCCGTCGGAGGTGGCGTAGGTCGCGGCGTCCGTCGGGATGAAATGCGCCTGGTACGTGTGCGTCCCCGCGGTCGTGATGGCGACGGACGTCGAGGCCACCCCGCCCGAGACCGTGACCGGGGCGCCCAGGGCGGTGCCGCCGTCATAGAACTGGACGCTTCCCGCCACCGCCGGGCTGATCGTGGCCTTGAGCGTGGTCGAGCCTCCGACGCTGGCCGCGCTCGGGGTGGCCACCAGGGACGTGCTGGTCTGGGTCAGCACACTCGGGTAGACCTGGGTCCAGGTACCGGCGGCGGTGTCGACGTGGACGTCGGCGGTGTAGAAGGAGCCGGGGTTACCGGTCGCAACCCGGATCTGGATCACGTTGGGATTGGCCGTACTGCCCGGCGTGAACTCGGCCAGGATGTCGTTCATGCTGAAGTCCGTCGCCGAGGCCTTGGCGATGGCGTGCGCGGAGCTCTTCAGCGGGCCGGGGTAGCCGGCCGACGCCGATGTCCCATACGCCGTCGAGGGTCCCAGGGTGTCGCCGGACCAGTTGGCGGAGTTCACCCCGTCCTGCGGGATGTAGGCCAGCGGCGTCGCCTTCGGGTTCGGCGGCGCTCCGGGTGTGGTACCCCCGGACGCCGCGAAGTAGGTCGCGAACGGCTTGGCGCTCAGGGAGCCGGACGTGACCACGGCGCCGGCGGCGTCGTAGAGCGTCACGGTCCCGACGGCGTTGGAGTCGGGCTCGTAGGACGGAGCCCCGCCGGCCGCGCCCGCAGGGTCGGTGCCGATGAACACCCCCACCGCAAGCGCTGGGAGCACAACCGCTCCGGCCAACCAGGCGCGAGTGGGTCGTATCTGACGGCCTCGGAACTTCACTGACGAACCCCCTATGGGATCGGGACGAAATCGAATCTGGCGAGCGCGCGGGAAGGCGCGTTGACGCTGCCCAGCCTGCGGGCGCAACACGTACGACGCGCAAGGAGCGGGCGACACCGTCCGGGCGCGCGAGTTAACTGAGGATGAACCTGCCTCAGGCCGATCGGGGGCCGCGACGGCGCAGCCACCACAACCCACCGGCAACGGCGAGCACAAGCAACCCTCCGGCGACCAGCCACGCTGTCCCCGTGCCCGTACTCGACGCCGATCGCGCTGATGTCGCCGCGGTATTCGCGGCCGGCGCGGCCGAGGCCGGTGCACTCGAGGAGCCGGCACCGGCGCGGCCGACCGCAGCCGAACCGGAACCGGCGCTGCCGGCCGGCGCGGTTACCGGGGCCGTGAACGCCGTACCGCCCGTGCTCGAACGCGGGCTGGTGGAAACCGGCTGACGCGGCGCGGGCGTACCGCCGACCTTGTCCTTGCCCAGCGCGGCCAGTTCGCTCGACGTTGCCGATCCGCTGCCGCAATCGACGGCGCCACCGCGCACCACGCTCCAGGTGTCACCGGTGATCCTGATGTCCGTCGCGGGGTAGCTGGAGGTATCGGTCCCGACACCACGCGCGCCGAAGTACATCCGCAGCTCGATCAGACCGTCGACCATGGCCGGGTACTCGTTGAGGAAGTCCGCGAGTGTGAAGTCGATCTTGGTCGCTTGAGCCATCGGTGCCGCCGGGTTGGTGTAGCTACTGGTGGCCGTGAGGGTGTCTCCGTTCCATTGCGCGGACACCGTGTTCGGCCTGGGCTGGAACGCCAGCAGCGTCGCCACCCGGCCGCTTCCGCCGAGCGAGTTGCCGGCGGGCACCGAGCTGACCGCGCGCCAGACAAAGGGCTTGTCGTGAATGTTGCCCGCGGTCAGAGGCTTGCCATCGACGCCACACAGGCCGATCACGCCTTTGGCGACCGGGTCGGTGTACGGCAGGCTGTCGGCGGCCGCTCGCGAGCCCAGATCCAGCGCGGGGGCGCCGAGCAGGGCGAGACCGCTGATCAGGGCGAGACTGCCGAGGAGCACGGCGCGCCTCAGAACGGCGAGCGTGAATCGTACGGGCATGACAGGGTTCCTTCGGTAGTCGGCGGCGTGCCTCAAGCGACCGGGGCGAGGTCGCGGTCCGGCGTGCTGGGCCCGGTGGAGTCGGGGCGGTGCTTGGGCGGATTCGGACTGAGTCGGCGACGCCGACGGAACCGCCGGAACAGCCAGAGCAGCACCGCGAGCACGATGATGGCCGCGACGATCGCGACCGCGGACCAGGGAATGGCACTGAAGCTGGTCTGAGCGGTGACCGGGGCGACCGGCGTTGTGACGTCGCTGGATTGCACCAAGGGCGCGAGGGAAACGGTGAGCTTCTCGCGAAAAGCCGGTCGGACGTTGCTGACGGTGAAGCTCATCGTCACGGATTTGCCCGGCAGCAACAGGGGAATCTCTGGGGTGTCGCTGTCCGGGACGGTGAGGGCCGAACCGAACATGCCCTTGACCGAGACCTTCTGCCGTGCGCCCAGAATCGTGTTGCCGGTGTTGGCGATCGTGTAGCGAACGGCGGCGCGCCCGGTACCGAGCGGATTGCCGGTGCCGAGGTAGGACGCGCTGAGACCGCGCAGCGACAGGGCGGGCGTCAACGGTCCGGCGACCCGGATCAGCACGCGCGTGGCAATGCGCTGGTCCAGCTTGACGTTGTTGCCGTCGCTCCTACCGACCGAGGTCAGCGAGGCGACAACGGCACCACCGTGGTCGCCGGGAATCGCGTTCTTCGGGATGTTCACCCGGAACGGGATGATCACCCGCCCCGGGGCCTTGGTACTCGCCGCCGGGACGAGGACCGAGGGCGCATGCTCGACGTCGATCCACTGGCCGGCATCCGTGGCCGCTCCGTGGCTGAGCCCAACGGCGAGACTGCCGTCGGCGTTGTTACCGAGGTCGGCCGAATACACCGACAGCCGGACGGGACGACTGGCGTAGTTGATCAGCGCGAAATGGTCGTCGTAGTGGGTATTGGCCGCGAAACGGTAGCCGAAGAAGGTCCGATTGTCCTGATGATTCAGGGTTATCGGCGCGATACCGAACGTCGCGCGATTCTGCTTCGCGGTCCCCGTTCCCGCGCTCGGGGCGTTACTCGCCGCGCTGGTGTGGGCCGTCGCCGCCGGGCTGGACGGCACGCCTTCGGCCTGCGCCACCGACGCGCCGAACGCCGACACCAGCAGCAGGACCGCCGCGACGAGACCGGCGATGGAGCCGGCCCTGATTCCGGACGGGATCCCGGACGGGAGGCCGGGCCGGATGCCGGCGGGCGCGGGGTGGCAACGCTGGGGCGGATCGGGCTCGACACGCCGGCGTCGGCCGAAGCGGGGCTGGACTGACATGCCCAGAAGTGCACCGTGCGCGCGCGAGCGGCGGGTGACGCATGCGTGAACAACGGTTTATCGCCGCAAGGCCACCTGCTGTTCGGCGCGCGCCGGTGGCAGAAGAACGAGCGGGGCGGACACCCTGAGGTGTCCGCCCCGCCCGCGCGGTTGTGCGGTTGCGTGCGCCGTTGCGTCCTAGACGATCGTGAACGTCACGGTCGCGGTGTAGGTGCCCGGCAGGGTGGAGGTCGAGACGTTCGACAGACCCATCTTGCCGTAGATGTTCACCGTGCCCGGTCCCTGAGTGGTGGATGCGAAGGACTTCGGCGTCTTGAAGGCCGAGATGTCGTTCGTGGTCACGGAGGTGACGTGGTTGCCCGACAGGTACTTGGGCGTGACCCCGGTGAAGGCAAGGTCGTTGCCGTCGATGGAGTTGGTGCCACTGGTGAAGTCCGACGTGGACGCGGACGCGCTCCAGCCCGTGCTGCCCGGTCGGGTGTCGGTGACGGTGACGCCGTTGGTGGTGCTGGCGGTCGGCCCGTTGCCCGGATCGGCGGCGGCGTTCGCGCTGGGGTCACCGAAGTTCACCGGAGTCGTCGACAGCGACGTGCCGTCGGCGGCCAGCTTCAGGGTGCCCAGGTCGAGCGGGTTGGCCGGGGTGTACGGGGTGCTGATGACCAGCGAACCGGCCGGCACAGTGACGGTGACGGTCTGCGGGTCGGGTGCGTTGGCCGCGGCGGTCGCGGTCAGCGTGATCCCGGTGGTGTCGGACGAGCCGCTGAAGTTCGCTCCGGAGGCCGGGGTGTAGCTCGCCTTGATCACGTGCGGGCTGGTGTCGGCCGGGGTGTACTGGACACCGGTCGAGGCCGCGTTGGCCACCGAGACGGGGGCACCGAGGTTCGAGCCGTCAACGGTGAACTGGACGCTGCCGGTCGGCGTACCCGAGGAGGCCGACACCGCGGCGGTGTAGGTGACCGGGGTACCGACGGTTCCGGTGGTCGGACCCGACACCACGGTGGTGGTAGCCGCGGCCGGACCGGTCACGGAGTAGGCGAGAACCGCCGAGGACGAGTTGTTGTAGTTGCCCGAGGCGGTGTAGACGAACTTGAACCCGTAGCTACCGCTGGTGGCCACGGTCGCGGTCGCCGAAATCGCGCCGGTGCCGGCGTTCAGCGTGGCTGCGCCCAGGTCCGTCGTGCCGTCGAACAGGTGCACGCTGCCGGCCGGGTGCGTGCTGTCGGTCGCCGACAGGGTGGCCGTGAGGTTGACCGAGGTCGTCGAGGACGGGGCCGGCGACGCGGGTGAGGCGGTGATCGCCGAGATGGCGGTGCCCACCTTGGCCGCGACGACCGGGTAGACCTGGGTCCAGGTACCGGCCGTGGTGTCGACCTTGACGTCCATGTTGTAGTACTCGCCGTTGTTGCCCGTGGCGACGCGGATCTCGACGACATTCGGGTTCAGCGAGCTGCTGAGCGTGAACTCGTTGAGGATGTCATCCATGCTGAAGTCCGTGCTGCCGGCCTTGGCGATGGCGTTGGCCGAGCCGGTGAGCGGCGCGGGGTAGGCCGCGCTCGCGGCGGTGCCGTACGTGGTCGACGGACCGAGGCTGTCGCCGGACCAGCTGGCCGGGTTGACGCCGTCCTGCGGGATGTAGGCCAGCGGGGTCGCCTTGGAGTTGGCCGGCGCGTGCGGGGTCGCACCGCCCGAGCCCGCGTAGTAGGTCGCGAACGGGTGGGTGCTGAGGCTGCCCGAGGTGAGCTGGGCACCCGAGGCGTCGTACAGGGTCACCGTGCCCACCGAGTTCGGGTCGGGCTCATACGTCGGGGCGGCCGCCGAGGCGGCGCTCGCGCCGGCCAGCAGCAGGCCGCCGGCGATGGCCAGAGCACCTGCTCCCGACAGCGCGCTCGTGAAGTTAACCTTCATGACTGCATTTCTCCTAAGATTCAGTGCGGGAATTCCGAATGGCAAAGCACTCCGACCTTCAGGTCGGTGTGGGATTCCTGACTGGTGCCCGGGTAGCCGCCCGGGCACCAGTCCTATGTGCGGAATCGACTACGGGTTCACACCCAGGTCGGCCCAGGCCTGCGTGACGCCGGCCGAGGTGTAGAGCGCAGCGTTCGAGCCACGCGCGAACCAGCTGGATGCGGTGCCGAAGAGCGCCTTGACCTTGTTCACCGAGCTGCCGGCCTGGAAGCCGGTGGTGGAGGTGTAGTCGGTCTGACGCGCGACGAGGTAGAGCTTGCGGTTGAGCAGGTAGGCCGTGCCGGTGTCGGGCGCGGTTCCGGTGAGCAGATCGATCGTGTTCGGCGCGGGGCTGGACCCGAAGTAGCCGAAGTCGATGAGCTTGTCGCGGCCGGAGGAGAACGGCGACAGCGCATCGGCCGAGGAGATGGGGTTGCCGTTGACGTCGGTGCCACTGGCCACACCGGTCACACCGGTGGGGTCGTGCTCCTCCGCGGTCCGGACGTTGGCGCCCAGCGTGATCGCGGTGTTGCCGTTGGCCACCGCCAGGTCGTTGAGGAAGTCGTTACGAGTTCCGGAACCGGTCTGCGGGATGACCGGAACGATGCCGTCGCTGCCGAAGGCGCCCGAGTAACCGGGGACATCGCTCCACTTCTTGTAGGTGCCGTTGTAGATCTTGACCAGTTCCGCCGCGGACAGGCCGGCCGGAACGTGGGTCGAGGCGTGCGCCACGGCGATCTGAAGGCCGTCGGTCGCGATCTGGAAGACGTGCAGGCCACCGATCGCGGCGTTGTTCGTCGCGGTCGATTCCTCGGTGGTGCTGGGCAGCCGCGAGGAACGAACGAAGTCGATCGAGTGGGCGGTGTCGTTGAGCAGTGCGGTGATGCCCGCCCCGGAGCCGTTCGGGCGGGAGACCGGCTTGGAGCCGGCCCGCAGCACGATGGTCGGTCCGAGGGATGCACCGGCGCTGTTGTAGGCAGCGCGGCCGTTGGCATCGGCGGTGGCGTCGAAGCTGAACAGTCGCCGGCCGTTGTTGGTGAAGTTGTAGCCGATGTTGGAGTTGAAGTCGCCGTCCGCGGCGAAATCACCGACGTACTGGACCGTGTCGGAACCCACGGCTACGGCGTCGTTCGGCTGCGGCTGGACATCTGCGTGCGCGGGCGAGACCACGCCCAGGGACACGGCGAGCGCGATAGCGCCGGCCAATCCCGTCTTGACGATGGTTGCTTTCTGCATCCTCTGACCTTTCGGACTCTTGGGGCGGCGCTGATCGCCGACACCACAAGAGCCTCGCGGCCTTATCCCTCGCACAGCCACGACTTCAGTGAACGGGGGATGAACGCCGACAAGCGAGTTCGCGATACTGCTCAAGTCGAGTTTCAGCCTGCCGTCAAAGGGTATTCAGCACCCGACCGGCCAGCTCAGATGAGGTTGGGCAGCAGCAGCATGACGTTGCCGCTCGCTCCCCAGAGCAGCGCCACAACGAGCGGCACCCCGATCACCCACGCCTGCCGTGACCCCCAGCGCAGGGCGGCCCACACGATCAGCACGCCCGCGACAAGCAGGCCCTGCAACCAGAACACGAGCACGGCCAGATCGGATCGGTCGACACCGAAGGCCCGTTCGCTGCTGGGGACGGCCGACAGCGCCCGTGCCGTCGAGGCCACCGGCTTGCCTTGCAGGGTGGCGTCGACGTACAGCGGCTGGGACGGGGCGATCGACGATCCCGTGGAGGTCTGCAGGATCACCCGGCTGCCACCGGCGGCCAGCGGGACCGGCAACGGATCGCCGACCCGACGGACGTCGTCGACGTGATAGGTGAAGCTGCCCTGTCCGGTCGTGAGGGTGAAACTCGTACCGGCGGTGAGGGAATGAATGTTCTTGAAGGGCGCGCCGAAGGTGAGCGAGCGCCCGTAGAGCACGCTCACGCCGGCCTGCCCCGGCAGCGGAGTGTCGCGCTTGTGCCCGATTCCCTTGGCGAGATCCCGCGAGTCGGTCCCCTCCACGATGACCGCCGACGAGAGCCCGGCGGCCGGAAGTTGCAACAACGCGATCGGCGTCGAGGGCGCGATCGCACCGCCGATGGGGGTCGTTGCCTCCGAAAGCCCTTGCCGCAGTTGGGAATAGAGCACCGCGTTGTCCCGGTGTTGTTGCAGCCCGCTCAGCACCAGCGCGTACAACACGAACCAGGCCGACAGCAGACTGACCGTGGCCAGCGCCCAGAAGGTCGTGACCAGGCTGGTCGGCAGCGGGACGGCTCGCGCCTGCGATCGAGCCGGACGACGGCGGACCGGCAGCGCCCAGCCACCGTCGGGCCCACGTCCTGGTCGGGACCGGCGTCGAGGTCCGCGCTTGGTCAGCGAAATCGTCGTCATCGTCGGCCTCTCCAGCGCATCGTGAGCACCGTCGCGGGAACGAGCACCGGGCCGAGAAGGAGCAGGGCCAGGAGCAGGATCAGCAGCCCTTGGTAGGTGTGGGAACTCGTCCCGGTCGTCTTGCCCAGGGAGTGCAGTGCCGGGGCGGTGGCCGGGGCGGCCGGACTCGTGCTCGCCGTGGTCGGCGTGGTCGCGGTGCGAGTGGGGGCGCTGCTGCCGGCCGGAGCCGGCCCACCGAGCCCGGAACTCCCGCCGCCTGACGTCCCGCCACCGGAGCCGCCCGATCCGGACATCGCGGTGCCCGAGCCACTGCCCGCGCCACTGGGCGTGCCGCCGCCGGATCCGCCGGTCGGCGGACGGGACTGTCCGGGTAACAAGCCCTGCTGCGCCCGGACGTCCGCGATGGACGCGGTGGAATACGCCGCCTGGGCACCGAGGCCATTGGCCGCCGTGATCGGGAGAAAGCCGCCGGGCAGTTGACCGACGCCCGTACCCGAGACCTGCCCCGGGCCGATCATGTAGCCGAGCACCGAGGCGTAGCTGGCTGCCGCGGCGGAGGACAGGCCCTTGGTGGGGATGTCGGCGTAGACCAGCATCGCGCCCGGATAGGCGGTGGGCGCGCTGGTGCGCAAGGTGTCGTAGCCCAGATCCCACACGCCCGTCTTGGTGTTGCGCGTCAGGGTGGCGAACGCGGCCCGCAGGCTGGCGGACGTCGGCTCGGCGAAGCTGCGCCCGGAGGCGTCGGTGTACTTCGCGCCCGAGGACACCGAGGACGTGGTCTGCAACGCGGCCGTGCCCAGGGAGTAGCGCTGGGCGTCTCCGAGCGAGGTCAGGCCGATGACGAAGCGGAATCCCGGCGACTGCTTCGGTGCGCGGGTGTAGGTGTAGTAGTTGGTGTTGTCGACCTCGTTGCGCTTGTTGCTGCAGGCGTTGGCATCCCCGGGCACCGCGTACTGAACCGACTGGGCGATGTCCACCAGCCGGGCGGACGGGCCGGCAATGAGGGGCAGGTACGGCGGTTGTGGCTGGACCTCGGTCTCACACCGTCCGAGGTCGGCGGGAAACGCCGTGCTCGGGACCGTCCAGGTATCGGCCAGCGGCCAGGTATTGACCGGAAGCGAAACGCCTTTGTAGTTGGGGTTCACCGTCATTCCCCAGGGGTCCGGGGTGCCGTCCAGCCAGGCGCGCGCTTCGGGGTCGGCGTTGAGGTAGGACGTCAGGGCGTACATCACGTCGGACTGCGAACTGATCGACAGCAACGAGCTGACCCCGGACGCGCCGTTACCGGCCGAGGGAAGGTTCGGGTTGAGGGCCTGGAACTCCGGGTCGAGGGTGACGTTCTGCGGGTTGTTCGCAAGCGCCTTGACCGCCGTCGTGCCGCTGCCGTAGACGTAATCCCGCTGGACGAAGTCCTGCCCCGGGTAGGACTCGGTCATGAGTTTGGCCAGCAGGCGGGGAGTCAGCTTCAGCGTCGTGTAGGGATTGCCGTGCTTGTCGTCGATCGTGTAACTGATGGCGAAACCGGTCGCCGCTACCGGCGCCTGGACGGTCGGCGTTCCGAACGGCGTGCTGGGAGCGAAGCTGGTGAAGGCTCCCTGCACACCCCCGGTGGCCACCAGCGTCCTGGACAGCGGCTCGGCCGCCTGAACATGCTTGAACGTGGACGCGCCCGGAGTCAGGCACAGCTTCGTCGACCACTGCGTGGTGGCCTGGACGAGCAGTTCCGAGCCGTAGATGGCCGGCGGCTCGGCCGAGGACGTCAGGGTGTCACACGCCTCGGAACCGGGGGCGAAGCTCAGCGGCACGACGATCCGGTTGCGCCAGTTGGACTCCGACCACCAGAGCCGGCCCGAGACCGCGTACTGCGGCACGGCACCGGGTGACTGCGCGCTGCCGGCGGGGTAGTCGCCACCCCGTTCACACTTGGTCGCGGCGCGGTCGGGTTGGCCGGGATCATCGGGGTTGTTGGGATCGTCGTTGTCCAGCGACGCATTGCAGCTGATCCCCATCACCGGGATGGCGACCAGGGAACACGCCACCTTCGCCGAACAGCCGAGACTGGCGTTGGTCTTGGCATCGCGGACATTGAAGGCGTAGTTGCCGGTCCCGTCGGCGTGGGTGGGCACGAACGCGGCGTTGTCCGGCAACGCGGACACGGTGCCCGCGTCGAAGTAGGTAGCGGCCTCCGGCGGCGATGCCCCGCAGCTGCGGTTCAACCCCGAGCCGTAGTACTTCGTTCCATCCGCGGCCACGAAGGGCACGGCGCGCTGGGCGACGGCGCCACTGGCCGGGCAGGTCGCCGTCGCCGGGCTGGGAACTCCGGAGTATTGCTGGCGGTCACCGGCCTTGGCGTACCGGTCCAGCCGCCAGGCCGGGAAGTTGCCGACGTCGTCGGCGCCGCCCGCGCCGCCGTTGACCTGCATCCGCTCGTCCCCCAGCGGTGCCCAGCACGTGGTCGGAGTGACCCGGTCGATCACCGGAGTGGCGGCCGATCCGGTGTCCCGGCACTGAAGCAGCACCATCGGGTATTCGGCCTGGTCGGCGGTGGTCGAGTTGGGGTCGGCACTGGCGTTCGCACTGGGATGCGCGCCCGACCAGGTCACCTGCAACACCTGCTGATCCTGCAGGTTCGTGGTGCGATCCACCGACAGGGTCACGTGCCGGCTGTCGACGACCTTGTCCGCGCCGTTGACCACGTGGGTCCGCGTGGCCGTCACCGAGCCGGTGAAGGCGGGACCGGCGCCGGCGGCGAGGGCGTCCCCGCTCAGGGTCGTCGCCGCGCCGAGCACGAGCACGGCGAGGAAGGCGACCCCACGACGCGGGCGGGTACCGAGACGAGCGGCCGAACGGAAACGGAGCTGCCGGATCACTTCTGTCCCCTCAGCCGACTGGTCAGTAGCGGCGGGACGACGATGGCCAGCAGCAGGAACACCACGGCGAGGACCGCGAACGGAACGGCGCTGCCCTGCCGCTGGACGGCGACCAGATCCGTCGGCGAGGCAATGGCGTTGCTGTCAGCGCCACCGGTCGAGTTGGAGTTGGCATCGACGATCTGGCCGGTCACCGGATCGACGGTGGTCGCGGCCGAACTGGCACCGGCCGAGGACGGCTTGCCTGTCGACTTGAGCCCACCTGAGCTGCCGCCGGTTCCCGCGCTGCCCGTGCCGGAGCCACCACCCGTGCCAGCGCTACTCGTGCCGCCGTGCGACGTTCCGCCGGCGGACGTCCCGCCGCCGGACGAGCCGCCGCCGGACGAGCCGGAGCCCGACGATCCGGATCCGGACGAACCCGAGTTCGGGTTGCTGTTGGCCGAGCCGTTGCTGGTGTCATCGGTGCAGGGACCGGCACCGGCCTTGTCGCAGGCGGGCGGGGCCGGGTCGATCTCGGCCAGCCGGTTCTTCGCCGGGTTCCTCGGATCGAACGTGGGGTTCTTGCAGTTCTTGGCCGACTGCTTGGCGATGTCGACCTTGGGATCGGCCGACTTCAGCTTCTGGATCTGCCCGAAACTTGCCGAGACCAGGTTCAGCGGCAACGACGAGTAGCCGATCGGGCCCATCTCGCTCTGGCCCCCACAGACGGAGTAGAAGAGGAAGTCCGCGAGCGTCTGGCGTTTGGCCGTCGTCATACGGCCGTCGGAGGCCGCGGTGGGAATGAGCGCGTAGGAATAGGACGAGAGCGGATAGGTGCGGGGATCGCCGTAGACGTAGACAGAGTCGAGGTTCTGCAACAGGTAGTCCGGCGAGTTCTGGTCCATGTTGATCTTGGCCTGGGTGAGGGCCACCGCGTCGTTGTACTGCGTCGGCAGCGTGTAGAAGCCCGCCTGGTTCTTGATCTTGGCCACCGGGAATCCCGCGGCCAGCGGGTAGGAGTACTCGTCGTAGCCGATCGTCCCGTCGCCCGACTTGGACGAGATGAAGTTCATGACCCCGTCCGAGCCGCTCTGCGCGACCTGGGCCCCGGCGCGTGGAAAGTACTCGGTCAAGCCGGAGGCGCCGTTGAACGGTGCCCACAACGAGGGGAACTGCTTGGCCAGGTAGCGGGTGAACTGCGCGGTGGAACCGGCGCCTTCGGAGTGCACCACCGGGATGATCTGCTTGGACGGCAGCTTGCGGCCGTTGTTGTCGGCGGTGATCTGCGAATCGGACCAGTTGGTGATCTGGTTGGTGAAGATCTTGGCCAGCGTTTCCCCCGACAGACGCAGGTTCGTGACGCGCTTGCCACCCACGAGGACCTGGTACGGAAAGGCGGTTCCGCCACCGACGACCGGCAGGTAGGCGTAGGGCCGCTTGGAGGTGTCATCGGCGCCGGTCTTGGGATCGCTGCCCTGGTAGCCGATATCGGTGATGCC